>CAZDDI010000006.1:0-115804 GCA_964504195.1 uncultured Anaerolineales bacterium | reverse complement strand
TCGTGCTAATTCGTGGCTAAAACTGAATGCGCTTGGAAAATGTACGGTAGAAAATTACGGATTAATTTCTTAAAATTCATAAACGCACCGCGTGGCGGCATTTTGCGGAAATCTGACACCCCCCCTGCCTGTGCAGTTGACTTTATGTTGGGTTCGTTGTAAGATTGTTAAGGGTTTGGAATAGCTAAGAATTTTTAAGACGTTGAGATAAGGAGGTGATGCTTATCTGAAGAGCGCCGATAAGTTTTGCTAAGTATTGACCCGAAACTAAAACCATATCTGTTTTTAAGGAGGAGACTATGTTTACCCAGAAAAAGTTGGCGGCAGTGCTCGCCATCGTGATGATCGCGACCCTGGCCCTGTCTGCCTGTACCCAACCGACCCCTGTGACGGTTTATGAGACGGTTACGGTTGAAGTGCCCGCTGATCCCGTCATCGTGACGGTGACGGCTGAACCAACAGACGTTGTGGCCCCCCCTGTGGATCGGCGGGGTGCCTGGCTCGACACCATTGTGGTGATCGAGGAGCCTAACACAGATCAGGCGATCACTCGCTTGGAGACTGGGGAGATTGACCTTTTTGCTAACACGGTGAGCAATCCCGAAACTGCCCGCACGGTTTCCGATTCCCCCGCTCTTGACGGTTACCTGTCCTATGGCTCTTACAATGAACTGAGCTTCAACCCCGTTGGTCCGATCTTTGAGGGCACCGGCAAGCTCAACCCCTTCGCTGTAGCGCGTGTGCGTGAGGCCATGAACTGGCTTATTGACCGCAACTACATCGCCCAGGAAATCATGGGGGGGTTGGGTTCACCTCGGTGGACCCCCTTCAACAACGCCTCCAGCGATTATGCTGCGATGGCGGATGTGATCCGTGGGTTGGAATTCCAGTACGCTTATAACAGAGACCTGGCCCAGCAAGTGATTGCTGAGGAGATGGAGACCCTGGGGGCGACCCTGGTGGACGGCAAGTGGCAGTATGATGGTGCGCCGGTGGAAATCAGCATCCTTATCCGCACCGAGGACGAGCGCCGAGACATCGGCGATTACGTTGGTAACCAGCTGGAAGACATTGGCTTTACCGTCATCCGCGATTACAAGACCGCTGCAGATGCTTCCCCGATCTGGCTGCGCGGTAATCCCGCGGACGGCCTTTTCCACATCTACACCGGTGGTTGGATCACTACGGCAGTTCCCCGCAACCTGGCGGACAACTTCCTGTTCTTCTACACCGACATGGGTATGGCTGTACCGTTGTGGATGGCTTACGAGAACGACCCGGAGTTCTATGAACTGGCTGACCGTCTGGATCGTTCGGACTACCAGACCCCTGAAGAGCGCCGTGACATGCTGGCGCGCGCGCTGGAACTGTCTTTCTATGACTCTAACCGCATTTGGCTGGCTGATCGCGGTGCTTTGACCCCCAAACGCACCGAAGTGCGCGTGGCGGCTGACCTGTATGGTGCGGTGAGTGGTTCCTGGCTGTGGCCGGTGACTATTCAGCGCGAGGGCCAGATCGGTGGGTCTATGACCATTGCGATGCCCAGCATCCTTACTGAGCCGTGGAACCCGCTGGACGGCAGCAACTGGATTTTCGATATGATGTTGATTCGGGCGACCGGTGAGATGGCGGCTCTGCCTAACCCCTTCACCGGGTTGTATATGCCGCAGCGCATCGAGCGTGCGGAAGTGGTGGTCCAGACCGGTACCCCTATCATTAAGACTCTGGACTGGGTAAGTTTGGATTTCGAGGACAGTATCGAAGTTCCCGGCGATGCCTGGGTGGACTGGGATGCCGAGGAGCAGCGCTTCCTCACCGCCAGCGAAGTTTATACCGAGACTCAGACCGCGGTGCGCAAGAGCGTGGTTTACTACGAAGCCGACCTGTTCGAGACCAGTATGTGGCACGATGGTAGCCCCATGTCGATTGGCGACTTCGTGATGGGGATGATTGTCTCCTTCGACCGCGCCAAGGAAGCCAGCCTTTACTACGATGAGGCCAAGGTGCCCGCGTTCAACTCCTTCATGGCCGCCTTCCGGGGTGTGCGCATCATTTCCGAGAACCCGCTGATCATTGAGACCTACTCGGATACTTTCCAGCCGGATGCGGAGAATAGTGTTAGCGATTGGTTCCCCTACTTCCTGCAGGGTGAAGGTTCCTGGCACATGTTGACCTTGGGTCTCATGGCTGAAGCTGAGGGTCAGGCTGCCTTCAGCTCCGCCAAGGCGGATACGCTAGAAGTGGAGCGCCTGAGCTACATCGCTGGCCCCACGATTGACATCCTCAAGGCACAGTTGGATGCGGTGCTCGAATCTGGCGAGATCCCCTATGCGCCCACCATGGGCCAGTATGTGGATGCTGCCGAAATTCAGACCCGTTTCGAGAACTATGCCGAGTGGTTCCGCCGTCGGAATCACTTCTGGATCGGCACTGGCCCCTTCTATCTGGAGCGCGCGTTCCCGATCGAGGGCACGGTGGTGTTACAGCGCAACCGCGACTACCCCGATATGGCTGATAAGTGGATGAGCTTCGCTGAGGCTCCCATCGCCGACGTCGAGCTTGACGGTCCGGGGCGCGTCTCCATCGGCACTGAGGCCGTGTACGATGTCTTCGTCAATTTACCCAATGGCGATCCCTATGCTATTGATGACATTGACAATGTCAAGTTCTTGGTCTTCGACGCAAGCGGAGCAGTGGTTGAAGTTGCTGCCGCGACCGCTGTTGAGGATGGTTTGTGGCAAGTGACGTTGAGCGCGGATGTGACCGGCAAACTCGCGGCAGGTTCTAACCGGCTAGAGGTCGTCGTCGTTTCCAAGCTCGTGGCTGTGCCCAGCTTTGATGCCATGACCTTTGTAACGGCACCCTAGTGGCATAGTGGTTGGTTTGTTCTCCAGGGGCGAGGTTCAGCCTCGCCCCTGGTTTTTTCCTTAAACTTTAGAAAGCGAGAGATGCTATGGCTGATGACGCTTCCTTGCCTTTACCATCGGATGCAGTGCCGGCAGAAATAAAGAAATCCCCCACTAATGCTGCCGTCAAACTAGCTCGTTATACTCTGACGAAGATGGCGATGTTGTTAATCGCCCTGACGATTGGTGTTTACCTGACTATTCTGATTGCTAATATGGGCGGATATGTAGATCAGATTCTCAAGGGCCAAATTCGTGAGCAAATTACGGTTGGCCTTAACATGGATCCAGAATTTCGCCGGTTGCCTGCGGCGCAGCGCAATGAGCTCGTTGAGCAGTATATTGCAGTTGAGGAAGGCCGCTTGAATTTAGATCAGCCGTTCATGTTGCGTAGTTTTCGATTCCTTTTCCGTGCGCTATCGTTAAATCTGGGACGGGCGCAACACATGTCTAGTGATAGCGGTTCCAGAGACGTGCGTAATATCATTTTGGAGCGACTTCCTTCTACCTTGCTCTTGATGGCAACCGCTAACCTCTTACTCTTCTTCACCAGTGTTTTCTTCGCCTTATATTTATCGCGTAATTACGGGAACATTCTGGATAAGCTGGTTATTGGCATGTCGCCTTTCTCTGCCGCACCGGCCTGGTTTTACGGTATCTTCTTGATACTATTGTTCTCGGCGGTATTAGGGTGGTTGCCCTTTGGGGGCATGGTAGCAGCGCCCCCGCCCGAGGATCCTGTGAAGTATACGCTTAGTTTGTTGCGCCATTTGATTTTGCCGGTGACAGCCTGGATGTTGAGCGGGTTCTTCGCTAGTACGTATGGATATCGCACTTTCTTTCTGATCTTCTCAATGGAAGACTATGTGGAGTTGGCGCGTGCTAAGGGCCTATCCGCGCGTGAAATCGAGCGCCGGTACGTATTACGCCCCACCTTACCCAACATCATCACCAACTTCCTCCTGATGTTGATTAGTTTGTGGCAGGGCGCGATCATTTTGGAATCAGTTTTTAACTGGCCGGGTCTCGGAAGCTTGATACAGCGTGCAATTGGGCTGTTTGACTCCCCCGTGATTGTTGGCACGACGGTTATCTATGCTTACATGCTGGTAATCACAGTTTTCTTGTTGGACTTCATCTATGCGCTGGTAGATCCTCGTGTGCGTGTTGGTAGCGGAGGTGCGAAATTATGAGTGGGTTGCGACGGGCCTTTAAGGATGTGATGCAGTTCCCTACCGCAGTAGTCGGGTTGTTGATAATTTTTACGCTGGTGCTGTTGTCTATCTATACCATCGTTACAATCCCGTACAGTGAGGCCATTCGCTTGTGGCGTGGTGGTGAGGAGGTGTGGGGCGATAATCCGCGCGCTGTGCCGCCTGCCTGGACTAATCTCTTCCGTCAGCAGAAGCTTCCTGAGAGCGTCGTGTTGACTGACGAGAGTGAGCTGGTGGGCAAGCAGATGACGGCTATGAGCGATGGTATGACAGATGTATTGCTAGAATATACCTTCGATTATAACTACGATGCTTTCCCCCGAGATTTAATTGTATTCTATACCGCTAAATATGAGTCGCTTGCCCCGTATGTGGCAATGTTCTGGGTGACGCCAGATGGACGTGAGATTCGTTTGGGTGATTTTACTTCACGCCCTTCACAGACTTACCGCTTCGATCAGGATGATCGGCTGATGCGCCGCCTTCGGGGGATACAACCGCAAGTTGCGCTGTTCGATGATCCTGAAGTTGATGGTGAGCAGCCGCTTAGAGGGACCTATACGTTGCGTGTCGAGGCATTGCTTTTCGAGGCAGATGCAGACCTGGATGCGAAGTTCGTCTTGTACGGGCAGGTGCATGGGTTGGCCGGCACGGATCATCGGCGGCGCGATCTGAGTGTGGCGTTGCTCTGGGGTATTCCTCTTGCGCTTTCGTTCGGGCTGTTGGGCGCACTGGGTACCTCGATTCTCTCAATGTTCATAGCTGCTATCGGTGTGTGGTTCGGCGGCGTGCTGGATGAACTGATTCAGCGCATTACCGAGGTGAACATGCTCTTACCCACTTTACCCATTCTGATTATGGTGGGGACTTTCCAATCGCGGAGTATCTGGGCCATGTTGGGTTGGATTATTGCGTTGAGCATTTTCGGGGGGGCAGTCAAAGGGTACCGCGCGATTTTCCTCCAGGTCAAAGAAGCGCCCTACATCGAGGCGGCGAAGGCGTATGGTGCCGGTAACGCGCGCATCATTACCCTTTACCTGATTCCGCGCATCATTCCGGTGCTGATCCCGAATCTGGTCAACGGCATCCCTGGTTTCGTGTTCCTGGAGGCCGCGCTGGCTGTGTTAGGTCTGGGTGACCCAGTGCTGCCAACTTGGGGCAAGCTGATTAATGATGCGCATTCACAAGGGGCGCTGTACAATGGGCAATACTACTGGATTTTACAGCCGACTGTGTTGCTGATGTTGACTGGCTTGGCGTTTGCGATGGTGGGGTTTGCCCTGGATCGCGTCTTCAACCCACGCTTGCGAGAGGTGTAGAGCGATGACCGATAAAATTTTGTTGAGTGTAGAAGACCTGGTGTTGCATTTCCGTACTTCTAAAGGTGATGTGCGGGCTGTTGACGGGGTAAATTTCCGTCTGGGTCGTGACGAGGCCGTTGTGGTCTTGGGTGAGTCGGGGTGCGGTAAAACATCGTTGGCGAAGGCTATTCTACGGTTGTTACCCAAGAATGTCAGTACCTATAGTGGCCGGGTGTACCTCAACGGCGAAGATGTGATGCAGCTGAGTGACGAGCAGTACCGGCGCCAGGTGCGCTGGTTGCGCATGTCCATGGTTCCTCAAGCGGCAATGAACTCGCTCAACCCGGTAATGAAAGTTGGTGATCAGGTTGCCGAGCCTTGTATCATTCACAACGGCCTAAACAAAGAGCAAGCATTGGCGCAGGCGAGTAAGATGTTCCAGCATGTGGGTGTTCCGTTGGATTTCCTGCATCGCTATGCCTTCGAGCTGAGTGGGGGGATGCGTCAGCGTGTCGCAATTGCCATGTCGTTGGTTACATCGCCTGACCTGATCGTGTTGGACGAGCCGACCTCGGCGCTGGATGTATTGACCCAGGCCAATATCTTTAACGTGCTCAAGGGTATCAAAAGTGAGCTGGGGATCAGTTTTATCCTGATCACGCATGATATCGCTACCTCTAGTGAGTTGGCGAATAGCGTGGCCGTGATGTATGCCGGGCAGATCGTCGAGACCAGCGACGCACACCGGTTCTTCCATGAACCGTTGCATCCTTACTCCCAAAAGCTGATGGCGAGTGTGCCGCGCTTGCGTGGACATCAGGAGCCGGACTTTATCACTGGGCAGCCGCCGAGCTTGCTATTCCCGCCTACGGGATGTCGTTTTGCTGAGCGTTGCACCAAGCGCTTCGACCGGTGTTCCCAAGAGCCGCCTATTACCGAACAGGATGGCCGTCTGGTTAAGTGCTGGTTGTACAGCTGAGGTGCAGGAGGTACACATGGCTGAGCAAAATGTAATCGGGAAAGCCCAGAATGGGGGATTGGCAATGGACAGAGAAATAGCGGATGATGTGTTGTTGTCGGTGCAGAACTTGCGCGTATGGTTCGAGCTGCGCCGCTTTGGCTTTGGGCACGCTGGTTATGTACGTGCAGTGGATGGGGTGGATTTTGATCTGCACTACGGTAAAACAATTGCCATTGTTGGTGAAAGTGGTTGCGGCAAGTCGAGCCTGATGAAGACGATCCTGGGCTTGAACACGCCGACCAAAGGGGATATCTACTTTGGCGGGGATCAGCTGACCGCACAGCGTGGCGAGAACTTGCGCATCTATCGCTCCAAGATTGGCTTCGTGCAGCAGGACCCTTACGGCGCTCTTGCGCCCTTTATGTCCATCCAACGCATTTTGGAAGAGCCGTTAATCGTCAATGGTATTAAGAGTAAAGAAGAACGGGTCCGGCGCATTAACAAGGTAATGGGTGAGGTGAAGATGTCCCCGCCGGAGGACTTCTTGCAGAAGTTCCCTCATATGTTGAGCGGCGGTCAGCAACAGCGTATCGTGATTGCACGGGCTATGCTCTTGGAGCCTAAGCTCATCGTAGCCGACGAGCCGGTTTCGATGTTGGATGCGTCGGTGCGTGTCGAGATTCTCAAGTTGCTGCGCGGTTTGCAGGAAGAGCACAACCTGGCCTTCATCTACATCACGCATGACCTTTCCACCGTGCGTTACTTCTCCGAGCGGGTCTTTGTGATGTACGCGGGGCAGGCCGTGGAGAAGTCCCGCATCGAGGATTTGATTCGCAATCCCAATCATCCATACACGCTAGCGTTGCTGGCGGCTACATCTGACCCAGACGCAGACAACGCAACCCGCTTCCGAGATGTGCCGCCTGGGGAACCGCCCAGCCTGGTCAAGCCCCCCAAGGGCTGCCGCTTCCATCCGCGTTGTGCGCAGATGATTGCGGGCTTGTGCAATGAACAAGAGCCGCCGCACTTTGAGACGGAGCCGGATCATCTGGTGGCTTGTTGGTTGTATAAGTGATGTGGTGGTCGCCCGGTAGATTGATTCTTGTTGGCATGGTGCTGGTGATCTTAGGATTTCTCGGCCCTTTGCTGATGGTTTTGCGCCTGTTAGAATCCACGTTTTTCTTGAACTTCGCCTCGTATGCCGCCTCTTTGGCGGGGATGGTTATGGGCTTTGTGGGCGGGGTTTTGTATGTTCAAACTCACAAGCGCGAACAGGATAAGTGAATTGCTAAGGATTTGGCTGAGCCGGGCAATGTCTGGAGTCTAGTCTCTGCCTGTTCGTGCGCTATGAAACGCACAAAACGTGAAACGTGAATTCATTCGCGTTTCACGTTTTGCGTTGTAGGGTGTATGCGTACGGGCTGCTTTGAATGGCCCAATGCTGTTATTCTGTACTTGTGTGGCGGTTTAAGAATAGCTTGATATTTAGGAAAGTCGTTTATAATACAGTAGTCAATGCCATTAAGATGAAGAATCTGAAAATTCGGGGAACTGACGTTCCCCTCAGAGCCAGCGTGCTCAGAGCGGATCGTTAGATCCGCGATTGGATAAGCAGTTGAGATGCGCCATTCGCTATTTTCACGGGAATTCCTATTAACCGGTGGTTCCCCAGCGATTGGATGAAAATGTAGCGCGAACTGTCAGCGCATAGATGCGCGCCGTTCACGCGCGCGGAGCAGACGCTCCGCGTTACGCTAGTTTTGCTTTGAGATTTGTTGATTTGAGATTTCCTGAGGAGGAGTGTATGTTTCGCAGAAAGTTAATGCTTGTGGTTGCTCTTTTAATTGTTTCAGGTCTGGTGTTGACTGCCTGTGGGCCTGATCAAACGCAAATACCTTTAACACAGTCTCCAGTGAGCGAGCCTACGATGGATGCGGTGCCGCTTGCTACCCCCACACCGGAAGAGGTGCTTCCTGAACCTAAAACTTTGATTGTGTGCCAGAGTCAGGAGCCGGACAATCTGTATTTGTGGGGCGGCGCGCAGCCAGCTGCACAACACATTCACCAGGCCATATATGATGGCCCGATTGATAATCGTACATATACCTATCAGCCCATTATCCTTGAGAAGCTCCCCAGTCTTGCCGATGATGATGCTGATTTGAGTGTGGTGATTGTGCAGGCAGGTGATTTAATCGTCAATGCAGCGGATGAGGTTGTTGAATTGGTGACGGGTGTGCAGCTGCGTCCTGCCGGTTGTCGCAATGCTGATTGTGAGGTCGAGTTTCTCGGTGAGCCGTTGCAGATGGATCAGATGTCAGCAACCTTTGTCATCCAAGAAGGGGTACAGTGGTCGGATGGCACACCATTGACTGCCGACGACTCGGTGTACAGCTTTGAGCTGGTCGGCGCTCCTGATACCCCTGTATCCCGCTATACGTATACCCATCAGCGTACCGCTTATTATGAGGCCCGGGATGCCCGTACCACTGTTTGGACTGGGCTGCCGGGTTATATTGATAATGTCTATTTCACTAACTTTTGGCCGCCCTTGCCCCGTCACCAGTGGCAGGAGCTCTTGGGCTATATGCCCAGAGACCTGGTCGAAGCTGAGGAATCATCGCGTTTGCCGTTAGGGTGGGGGCCATTTTTCATCACTGAGTGGGTAGCTGGCGATCATATCACTGTTGAACGGAATCCTTACTACTTCCGTGCGGCTGAGGGTTTACCGTATGTGGATAGGGTCATCTTCCGCTTTGTGAGTGATGTGAATGCTGCGGTGGTGCAACTGTTGTCCGGGGATTGTGATATTGTTACACAAGATGTGGCTTTGACAAATCAAGCCGAACTACTCCTCCAAATGGAAGAGTATAATGTGTTGAATCTACAGTTTGTCACGAATGCTATTTGGGAACATCTGGACTTTGGTATTACGCCAGTGGAAACTTACGAGCGTCCTAATTTTTTTGAAGATGTCCGTATGCGTCAGGCGATTGCCTACTGTCTGGATCGGCAGAGCGTGGTTGATGATGTTATGTACGGGCGCTCTCAAGTCATTGATACTTATATTCCTCCCGACCATCCCCTCTATGCCGATGACCGTCTGACCACCTATGCTTATGATCCAGATCAGGGTAGGGCGTTACTTGACGAAATGGGATGGGTAGCTGATGCAGACACTGGGATGCGGGTGGCCCAGGAGGTTGAAGGGGTTGCTGATGGCACTCAGCTGGCGTTCATTTGGGCCTCTACCACCTTGCCTTTGCGCATACAATACATGCGACTTTTCCAGCAGAACCTGGCCGACTGTGGCATCCAGGTTGACCTCCAGAATTTTTCTGCTGCTGAGTGGTTTGCTGATGGCCCTACTGGCCCATTGTTCGGGCGGCAATTTGATGTAAGTTCGTTTGCCTGGCTCCCAGATGTTGAGCCATCTTGCCATCTCTACGCTTCCTGGGAAATTCCCTCCGCAGAGAATGTGTGGGGGGGGCATAATATCCTTGGCTTTAGTAATGAGGCGTATGATGTGGCTTGTCGTAGGGCCTTGGAGTCGTTACCCGGCACTGATGCTTATATCGAAGGGCATAAAGAAGCACAACGTATTTTCTCCGAGCAGCTACCGGTAATTCCACTTTTCCTGCACGCGAAACTTGCCGTCTATCGTCCTGAGGTTGTTGGGTTTATCATGGATTCGACCGAAGATTCGGATCTTTGGAACATCGAGGTTTTTGACTTGCAGCGGTAAAGTGGCTGTAAGTACATAATCTGCATAAATTTGCATCTGACACAGGGCGAGGAAATTTCCTCGCCCTGTGTATTTAAGGGCCTTGTCAAAACTTAAAACCTCTATACACGTGCTCGGCGTAGATTGTGGAGTTTCCATTTTTGGACTACCAAGTGTCTGGTAACCTGCTGGAGTTAGCCGTCCAGTGAGAGTAAGGGGCAGGATTATTTTGGGAATAGCCTGGAATCTATGAGAACCTTTCGCTTGCAAATCCCTGATAAATCTTGCTGTCTCTTCACAATTTAATCAAAATCAAGTATACTTGATGTGAGACGGAGCTAAAAGCAGTGATAAAACCCGTTGATTTGGGCGTGCTAACCCCGGTGTTACAATGTTGAACATGCAATCCGCATCCTGTAAACTGTTATAAGTGCTGCTGTGGGAGGTTGTCATACATGGAACTCGTAGGCCTGGCGGCGCATACTACGCAGTTCACCGAGCCACGTGTGGTGGTGGTGGATGATGATCCAGAGATCATCAAGCTGGTGAGCGAAGTGCTGTCCCTGATTGATTGTAGCGTGCTACCCGCCTTGCAGGGGGCAGAGGCGTTGACGTTGTTGCGCAAAGAAAAGGCTGCTGGGCGTCCGGTGGATGCGGTATTGCTGGATGTGGTTATGCCGGGTGCCGACGGTTTTCGTGTTTTACAAATGCTGAAATCCGATCCTGACCTGGAACAATTGCCGGTTATCCTGATCACTGCGTTGGGTTCGGTGGTAGATAAGACGCGCGGCTTGCAAATGGGGGCGGATGATTATGTTACTAAGCCCTTCGATCCCCAAGAGCTGTTGGCGCGCATCGGGGCCGTTTTCCGTATTCGGCGCACTGAGCAGATGCTACGCCAGCGCAACCAGGAGCTGGCCGCGCTCAACGAAATCAACCAAATGGTCTCGGCCAGTCTTGACCTGGATCAAGTGCTGGTTTCGGCGTTGGCGGGTTTGGAGCGACTGATGCAGGCTGATGCGTTAGCCCTGGTGCTTAATGACGAGGAATCGGGGACATGGATGGTGCGCACATCGCGCGCTCCAGAAGGCGCGTGGCTGGAAGGCCGTGTAGCGCCAGTTACAGACCCCTCGATTGCAGCCACGTTGGCGCGTATGGAACCCTTGTTACTTACCCAGCAGCAAGAGGGCTTTTGGGTGGATGCGCTTGGTTTCGCGCCGCTCGATCTGTTGTCGGTACCGCTGCTTTCTCATGAAACGCCAGTAGGTCTGTTGGTGGTCATTGGACGTGATGGGACCCTCAGTGAGGATTCGATACCTCTGTTGAAGCATATTGCGGCGACTATCGCTATTGCTGTGGATAACGCCCGGCTCTACGGCGAGTTAGCCGCGTTTGCCGACGAGCTAGAACGTTCGCAGAGCCAGCTGGTGCAAGCTGAGAAGATGGCAGCAGTAGGGCGACTCGCGGCCTCTATCGCCCATGAGATTAACAACCCGTTGCAGGCGATTCAGAATAGCCTGCATTTGTCGCTTCATCCGCAGTTGGACGAGGGTGGGCGGCGGCGCTATCTAGGGATGGCTCAGGACGAAATCAATCGGCTGGTGCAGATTGTGCGCCGGATGCTGGATTTCTATCGCCCTTCCTCCAACATGATGGAAGTGGTGGATGTGAATAAGACGGTCGAGAACGCGTTGGTTATCGCTAACAAACGCTTGCAACAGGCTGACATCCAGACTGTGGCGCAGTTTTCCGCCAACCAGCCGCCGGTATGGGGTAGTGCCAATCAGCTAACTCAGGTCTTCTTGAACATCATCATTAATGCTATTGAAGCGATGCCTGTGGGCGGCACTTTCTGGGTGGGAACTGCGTATCACGAGGAGCGTAACCAGATCGTAGCGGCGTTTCGCGACAGTGGGGCGGGTGTTTCCCCGGAGGTTTATGAGCATCTTTTCGAGCCTTTTTTTACCACCAAACCCACTGGTACGGGCTTGGGTTTAGCGATTAGCTACGGTATTGTTGAGCGCCATCGTGGCGTGATTGAGGTGGAAAGTCCCACCGGTGGCGGTGCGTCGTTTATTGTGCGCCTGCCTCGATACCAGGAGGAGTCTCATGCCTGACGTGCGTATTTTGGTTGTGGATGATGAGGCCGCCGAGCGTATTACGCTGGGCGAAGTGTTGCGCTTGGAAGGTTATCGTGTCGAGCTGGCAGCTTCGGGGGAAGCGGCTTTGCTCACCGCGCAACAGAATGGCCCGTTTGATGTGGTGGTGCTGGATTTGCGACTTCCTGGCATGGATGGCGTGCAGGTTTTGGAGCATTTGCACGCTTTCGCACCGGAAACGGTAGTCATACTTATTACCGGCTATGGCACATTAGAAACGGCTATCCAGGCTATGCGCAAAGGGGCTTATGATTATTTGCTCAAGCCCTGCCCGGTTGAGGAAATTTTGGCAGCTGTGCGGCGCGGAGTGACGGATTTGGAAAAGGAACGCCACCGGCGCGCGTTGATGGGTAAGTTGCAAGCCACGCTCCAGGAGTTAGTGACACGCGAGACGGGCGTTCCATTGGAGCCAGAACCACTGGAAACCGAACGTTTTTTGCAAGTAGATGCTGTGCTCGTGGATCGAGCCAAGCATCTTGTCACTTTGCATGGTGCGCCGGTAGAACTTACCCCTACTGAGTTCCGTCTGTTAGAGTGTTTGATGATGCGGGTGGACGAGGTTTGCACACCACAGAATCTTGTCCGTTGTGCGCAGGGGTATGAGGCTGACCCGTGGGGCGCGCGCTCTATTGTACGCGTACATGTCCGGCGTTTGCGCCGCAAGCTGGAGCCAGACCCTGAACACCCCTGTTATATTTTGAACGTGCGCGGAGTGGGATACATGTTCGCTTCGGTGTCGCCGGAAACGTCACCAGAGTAGCGGTTGCGCGGTTGCGTGCCGTGTTGATTTACGGTACAATAGGGTTATTGGAAGTGAGACCTTTAGGGAAAAGGAAAAGCAACATGGAAGAAGAACGTGTTCCTACGGAAAATCGGGTTGTGAAAATGCAGAAGTTGCGGCGGGCTGTAGATCGCTTGCGGGGATTACGTTCTGGGGATCAGGTGCTGCCGGGACAGCCCTCATTGTGGGCACGCTTCAAAGCGAGCTTGTTGCTGCGCCTGGGGCTTGGCCCTAAGAACGATACCCCTACTGAATGAGCGGATGCAGGAATACAGAAATCACGCGGGATACAAGTCCCGCGTGATTTTTTGTGACGTAATTCCCCTTGAGTCTAATGCCATTAAGGTAAGACTTGACCGGTTTCGCCTAAATTGGGTTCGGTAGTATTTTACCGGTGAATAACGACGTCCTTGAGTTACGTGGATATGGGGTTATGTTTCGGACTACTACTACCACCAGAGCAGGAACACATTCTGTGCAGATGTGACCAACGTGCCATAAGTTACGGTCGCTTGCACCACTACCTGATCTCCGGTTTTACCTTCTCTTACCAGGGTGTCCAGACGTGCAAAGCCACGCGTATCGGTTCTTGCGGTAAGTACGCCTAAATTCTTTCCGCCAGCACCAACCAGGTTGATGTTGACGGTTGCGTCTTCAATAGCATTACCGTTATTATCGGTTACCAGGATCGAGATGGTTTGTGTGGCGTTGGGTTGTCCCAATACAGAAAAACGCAACGAGACCACTGCTCGGAGCGCAGTGATATTGCTACCAGTTGTTGGGATGGGGGTGACACTGATGATTGGGGAAGTACGGGTTAGTGCCGCAGCCGGGATGCGATCACGGTATAGGTTGACATACTGTTCACCGAGGTTGCCAATGTGTACTTGATTGGTGCTGTCTTCCGGTCGCCATTCCATCTTCAGCCGTTGGAAGTATTGGACAATGATGCCATCGGCATAGTGCATTTCGGTGATAGGATAGCCGAAAACGTCTAGCCCGCCGTTAGCGTTGAAGTAATCGAGAAATGCATAAGCGACAGTGTGTCCGGTTTCTGCGAAATAGATGCGGCGGCGAGAGCGCAGTGTGGGCGCAGGTACACGCGGCTGTCCATACCGCAGCTCGTCGGCAAGTAACCCTAACTGCACTTTGTAGGGGTCGGGATTGTTAGGGCGCCATTCTATCCGGGTATTTTGAAAATACTGCACCTGTACCCCACGCTCAACAAATGCCTCGGTGATTGGATACCCAAAAATAGCCAGGCCGCCGCGCGTATCGAAAAAATTCAAAAGGGGGCCACGTACTGTAAACCCCGTTTCTGGAAAATAACGGGAGTCCTCTTGTGCCTGAGTTAAACTGGGTAGCGTTGCAACAAGCATGATGAGAGCGAGACTCAGAAACAGCCCGGCTCTGGCAATCATTCTGGTTGTTTTCATCTATGCTCGCCTATTTCCATTGCTTTATATAGTTCAAACTGAGTACTTACTTAGCAATATCTTAAGTTACGACCTGGCAGGTTTTATCCAAATTGGGTTGGGTAGTATTTTACCAGTGAATAACGACATTTTGTAGACTCAAGGCCTTGAAACTTGCTTAGTCTATGCCCTAAACTTAATGACATTGACTTACTTATTACATTGTACATCAGAAAAGTGCTTTAGGCAATCCTTTTGAGATGCTGAGCAGATGGGAAATATGTACTATCAGTAGTTACACGGTTTGTTTCATCAAACGTTCTTTAAGCTCAAAAAGTGATTTTTAAGAGTGATTTGCGGGGGCGGGCTTAGCCGCCAAGTTCGCTTTGAGCCGGTGGCGCAAACGGTCATCGTGTAACTATTGTACTATGTGCGATTCGTATCAAAGCGATGCAGCTGCATGTTTAGGGTTAGTGGACGTTGAGGGTATAAGTCTTGGCGGTGTCATCTCCGGCCCGAAAGCCCATCCGCTCCAGATAGCGGGCGTGTTTGGGGGTTGCGGCCTCGGCGACAAGGCGGTGGATGCCTTTCTCGCGGAATAGATGTGCATGCTCACGATAGACGAAACGTGCCACTTGTAGGTCTCGGTAGCCGGGGGCGACATAATCTAGCAAGATGCGCGCTATGCCTTCACCCGCAGGCTGTGCGATGAACAGCCCGGTGGGAACCATGTCACGCAACACGAAGAACGCTAACTGTTCCTCCGTTTCTTTGTACATAAAGCCGGGGAAAAATGCGGCAATTTCGGCTTGGTGAAAATTGAGAAAGTAATGTAAAAAGCGCGAGCCTTTCAGTACCTCCAGCAGGGTGAAATACTCGCGGGAACGCAGCATCTGGTAGAGGTAGTAGCTATTTATGACAATAATGAACGCATTGACTGCCGCCACTGGGTAGGCGCCGATGAGCAGTCCGTAAGCCGTGAAGCAAATCGCACCTACTAGGTTAATGAGCCGCAGCCGCAATAGCGAGCTCATCATCAGTGACACGGCTACTAGACCTGAAGCTATGTAGCCGATGATCTCATAAAGCATTTGTGTGTCTATATTGCACCTCGCGAATTGAAACAATCAAAATTGCTATTTATTCGCTAAAATATTTATAGGACACGGATTTCATGGATAAAAACCAGAAAAATCTTTCTGATCCGTAAAATCCGTGTCCTGAATCTCTGAATTGGCCCAGGTAACACGCGCATTAAAATACTACCCCGCAATCGTATTCTACCAGCGTTTTGATAGTCTCTTCAATGCGGGTATGCGGAAAAGCACGCTGGAACGTGACCGTATACTGCTCAAACCCGCCCCAATTGGTGAAGGTGAGTAGGGTAACGGTGACGGTCGTCTCGTTCAGTACTACCTGCGGTGTAGGATTGAGATTTTGGGCCTCGCGGTGCATATCATGTGGGAAGGCCTGCTCGAAGCCATCTCCTGCTTCTAGCAATGCTGTGATTGCTGCTGGCGTGACTAGCACTTGTCGGTCATTGTAACCGGCATGCCAGTAGAGATAGAATTGCCCCCCCAAAACTCGTAATAACGCCAGCTGGTAGAACCCTTCAATGCTGTCTTCCGCGTGGATGGAGTCCAGGTAGGGGGGAAGCGTGCGTGGTAGCGCACTCTCGCTGGAGTAGGGGGGCTGATCTGTAGCGCGTGCGTACAGCACCGGTGCGCCGCCAAGGAAGTCTGCATAGTAGACATAGTCCAGCACATAACCCGGTTCCAGGCTGAGCCGTTCCAGTGCCGTGAAGTAGGTGTTAGGATCGAAATCCTCTTCTCGGCGTTGTTCCCCGTCGAGTAAATGTCGGGGTGCGTTATGCTGTGTGGCGTGGAGCGTTAACAGGGCTTTTAATGGTGTCTGCCAATCGGCGTTGCTGGTAGACGTTCCTCCACAGGCTATTGTCAGTAGGAAAGCAAGCAGGGCAATGCCCATGCCCCAAGTGCGACGTGTCTTCACGGCGTACCTACCTTTCAGATTGCTATCTGGTTGGATTGCCAGACAGGCTCTGATGAAATCTGGTTTTCTCAGGGACGTACTAGGGTATGTTGGTAAACACATGCGCAGCGGCGAAGGCTACGCCCGTCATCGTCGGTCCGGTGTGCGCACCCAGTGGCGGCGACATGGGGAATGTCGGTAGCCAATCACATTGGTATACTGCTTCGACTTTCTCGCGCAACATCGCTGCCCCTTCAGGATTGTAAGAGTGCAACACTTGGGTGCGTAATGCCGACCCGGCAGGATGGTAGCGCAGCATTTGCTTGATCAGTCCGTCTAGCGCCGAACTGAAGCTCCGGGCCATGCCCATCTGGGTGTACGTCCCTCCCACTTTCTCCACGCCGATTAGTGGTTTGATGCGTAACGCCGAAGCAATCAATCCCTTCATGTGGCTGATACGGCCCCCGTGGATGAGGTATTTGAGATCCTTGAGTGTATACATGCTTTCCGTAGCGTCGCCCACTTGCTTCACCAGCGCGAGAATTTGCTCTACACTCCACCCGGCGGCGATGGCGCGACCCGCTGCCCATACTTGCCAGCCCAACGCTGCGCACAAGGTCTTCGTGTCATAGAGCGTTATGTTCGCCTCCGGAACCATCTCCGCTCCGGCGCAGGCGGCATTGTAGGTACCGCTCAGTCCAGAAGACATGTGGATCGAGAGGATATCCGGGTCTTCAGCCGCCACTTTGCGGTAGAGCTCCGCAAACTCACCTGCTGAGGGCAGTGAAGTGGTCGGGTACACGCCTTGCTTTTCTAGCAGTGGGTACAGCGTTTCGGGTGTAATATCTACCCCACTGCGGTACGAGACGCCCTCAATGGTGATGATTTGGGGCATGACATGAATTTTCACGTCGGGCATCATCTCTTTGGGAAAATGTAAATCCATGCCAGTATCGGTGACTATTTGCATTGCTAACTCCTTGACTTTTAGCTGGTGGATTGCAGATTTTCCGCTTCCACCTGATCCTCTGCGTACCAGAGGCGGCAAAAAGCGCAGCGCTCTGGCGCGAGGGTGGGCTGTCCACATTCCTTGCAAGGATGCAAGTCTGCGGGCGGCATTTCTTCGCGACAAAAAAGCCCTTCCTCTTTAGCTTTGAGAAAACTTACATAGAATTGCAATTTGGTCCCCGGCGCGCGACTCTCCAATTGTGTAAGTGTGAGCTTGTGCTGGATACTGGTCGCGCCTATAGCATAGGGGCATTCGTCGTAGATATATGTAATGCCCCGTAGTAAAGTATAGGCGGCGGTGTCGCGCTCGTAGAAGCGACAAAAAGGCTTAACCTTGCGCGCCAGACCCTCGCCATCGGCGGGCAGTACGGGCGCTTGCCGTTTGAGGTAGCTGGCCTGCCAGTGCAGCGTGTTGCCGAAGAGGGTGGCAGCTTCGTCGTCAAGGTTGTGGCCGGTCGCCAGAACATCGTAACCGCTTTCCAGAGCAATCCGGTTCATCTCGTGACGTTTGATGAGGCCGCAGAGTGCGCAGGGGCGTTGGTGTTGGCGCTTACGGCGCGCTAGTTGGGGGATGCTCTCGCCATACGTTTCGGCGATGTTGATGATGTGTAAGTGCGCGGTGGGGTGCTGTGCTGCAAAGTCCGCCGCCTTTTCTCCTGAATGGGTTGAGTAGTGCAGGCCCTTGTCAATCCCCAGGTCAATGTAGAGGCCGTCAGCATGATAGCCTAGCCGCAATAACACTTCCCAAAGCGCCAGGCTGTCCTTACCGCCAGAGACGGCCACGAGGATGCGCGCGTCAGGCTCGAACATACGGTACTTGTGGATGGTGCGTGCGGTCTGTTCCTCAAACCAGGCCAGGTAATGCTCCGCGCAAAGTGCCAGCCGGTGCTGGCGGAGATTAATCGCGGCGCGTTCCCCACACTTGCGACAGCGCACCTCAGCCTCCTGAAATCACGCTAACGATGTTCACGGCGTCGTCGGGTTGCAGGCGATGATCTTCTGTTACTAGCTGTCCATTACACACTACAAGCACACTTTCCGGAAGCAGCTCTAACCGTTCCAACAATTGCTTGACTAGCAAACTTTCCTCGAATTGCCAATGTGCGTCTCTGTGTATGACTTGCATGCTGTCCCTCAGATAAGACCTGGCAGGTTTGCAAACCTGCCAGGTCTTAGAAATAGCATCTTCAAGAGTCTACAAACGGGGAGATTGACTCTATCTCCGTTTGTGTGTAGATGCGGATTAGCCCTCTGCGCGGAATTTACTCTCAAGCTCTTCTAGCAGTTCCGCCGCTTCGACCAGCTTATCGAGCGGGTTTTGCTCGGCGATGAAATAGCGATAATCGCAGGGCATGATGTCTAGCAATTTGATAAGCTCATCCATGTGCTTGTGTACCGTTGTGGGCGCGACATTGTAGCTAGCCGCGATTTTGTCCAGGGAGACATCGCGTAGGTTTACCTTACGGACGGTATAATCGAGCGCCGCGGCCCAGGTTTCGGGCTTGGGGATGGAAAGTGGCTCTTCGCCAAGCGCGATGCGAAATTCTACCCACATCTGAATCGCTGCCCCGATCATTTCTAGTGGTAACTGTTCAGCTGTCATGTGCGCGGTAAGGATTTCCTCTACCTGATCCATACCGCTGGCAAAAAGTTGCTCGATGCGACCGGCCACGGCTGAATCAGGCGCCAGGCGCAGATAATTCGCCAATGCGCGTAGCGCACGGTCGAAGTCGCCAGAGCGCGCTAATGCTTGCGCCAGGCTCATGTGATAGGCGGGTTTGTTAGGCGTCAGGCTGAGGACGTTCTCCAGCTTTTTGATGGCAACCTCAACGTCCCAGCGCTCATGGGCTTCTAGCGCCTCTTGATAGAGCTGCTCGGCTTTTTTACGGTCTGCGCCGCTGATTTGGGATGGGCTCATACCCTGCCTCCGTCAATGATGTTGCTGCTTTTTGAGCGTTTCTGTTTCTTAGTTTAATTATATCACCTTCAGCCCTGATGCCAAGCGCGAGGGAGTGGGCGAATTCAAAAAAGATAATCCGTCTGATTCGTAAAATCCGTATCCTTACTCTCCAGACCCATCCAGGTGGCAACACGAATTTTTGGTAATCAGCTGGGATATGTGTTACAATAGCGCTGCTTGTTGCTTCTCAACATAGTGAAAGGGTGTTGCTATGACTTTTGATGCTTACAAGTCCCAATCCCGCCGTATTGTGCTTTGGCTTGCGGCGTTGCTGTTGTTGGCATTGGCCTGCGCCGTGCCCATCTTTACCACGCCCGCGCCGTTACCTACTGCTATACCGACTTTGACTTCCACCGCTACTGGCATTTTTACGTCGACGCCCTTGCCGCCCGATACCGGTTGGCAGGTGAGCAGCTCCGGATTGGAGTTCCGCAGCCTGGATGTTTCGCTGCCCGGTGGTCTGGAACGGGTGACGGTGGTGCGTGTAGACCCGACGCGCTTCACGTTGCAATTGGAATACTTGCCGCAAGTCCCGATGACCGTGAGTGCGTGGGAGAATAAAGCGGGCGGACTGCTCGTTGTCAATGCAGGGTATTTCACGCAGGAAAATGTCCTCACGGGGTTATTTGTGTTGCGTGGCCGCCCGCAGGGTGTGAGTTATGCTGACTTCGCTGGCATGGTAGCGGTGCGTGATGATGGGGATGCCAGCGTGCGTTGGCTCCGCGAGTGGCACTATGACGCAGATGAACCGCTGGCCTATGCAGTACAGAGCTTCCCGGTGCTGGTCAAACCCGGTGGGGTCATGGGTTTCCCTGCCGATGGTGATGATGGACGTCTTGCGCGCCGTACGGTCATCGCACAAGACCGCGCCGGGCAGTTGTTGTTCCTCATCGCGCCGCGTGGGTACTTCAATTTGCACCAACTGGCAGTGTGGTTGGTGGATTCCGATTTGGATGTGGATATTGCGCTCAACCTTGATGGCGGCGCATCTGCGGGGCTGTGGTTAGCGGAGGAGACTTCAGCGCAAATAGATTCGTTTGCGCAGGTGCCGGCTGTGTTGCAGGTGGTGGAGCGGTAAAGGCTAGCCTATTGCCGGAAGTAGCGCTGGGCGGAAACAATGGCCTTGTGAATTTTCACGTGTGTGGCGTTCCCTGAGCCTGCTGCCCCCTGAGCCTGCCGAAGGGGGGACACATTGCTTCGTGGCTCTTGGCTTGGCGACTGTTTTCACACCCTCAACAGCCACGCCAGCCGCTCCAACGCAAACTGCGCCGAGTGTTGCTTGTTCTCCGCGCGATTCCCGTCCCAGCGTGCGCGCCAGACCCAGCGCTCGCCGGGTAGCGCGATACCCACGAAGACCAGCCCCACCGGCTTGTGCGGCGTCCCGCCGCCCGGCCCGGCGATGCCCGTCACGCTGACCGCCGCCTCGACGCCGAGCCGCCGTTGCGCGCCGAGCGCCATCTCCAACGCCACCGGCCCGCTTACCGCGCCCCACTGTGCCAGGCTGTTCGGGGACACGCCCAGCAGCCCCTGTTTGACCGCATCGGCATAGGCAATCACGCCCCCCACGAAGTACGCCGAGCTGCCGGGCTGCTGCGTGATCCAATGCCCCACCAGTCCGCCCGTGCAGGATTCGGCCACCGCCAACCGCCAGCCGCGCTGCAGCAGCCCCGCGCCCACCCGCGCGCAAAGTTCGTGTATGGTTGCGTTTGTTATCACCCCATCACCGCCCCGCCAGCTCCTCCTGCACGGTGCGCAGGAGCGTATCCGCCTGTAGCCCTGCCAGCGAGTAGCACGGCCCGTCCAGATGCTCGGCGAGCGATTGCGCCAACCCTTGATCAAAGGCTGCGGTTTCCATGTTGATGACCACTGCGCGGATTTTGGCCTCGCGGATTTGCGCGGCGATACGGTATGCTTCCTCTTGGGCGGGCAGCTCTCCCAGCGAGACATTGCCCGCGCCGTCGGTGAGGATGACCATGAGGGGGACGACCTCCGGGGAGCGGCGGCGCTCGTGTTGGACGATTTGCAGCGAGAGCCACAGCCCCGCCGCCAGCGGCGTCTTGCCGCCCACCGGCAGGTTGGCGAGCAGGCGCTGCGCCAGCTCCACGCTGTTGGTGGGCGGCAGCACTTCGAGCGCGCGATCCTTGTGGAATACGACCATGCCCACCGTGTCCCGTCGCTGATAGGCATCGGTCAGCAGCGACATGATCGCGCCTTTGGTGGCCTCCATCCGCTCAGATACGGCCATAGACCACGAGGCATCCACTACGAACAGGATGAAGTTCCCCGCCCGGCGTACACGCACTTTGCGCTGGTAATCTTGCGGGCCGAGGCGCAACGCCGGGCCATCGGGGTCGGCATCATGGCGTTGCCGCTGGAAGGGCGCAGCGGCGCGGAGCGTGGCATCCAGGGCCAGATCGGAGGCGTTGCGGGGTGAGGGGCGCGCGTAGATGTAGCGTCCACGCTTGCGCGTGGTGACGGTGCGGCTGCGCCGTCCGCCAGTGGAGCGCTCCAGCCGGTCGAGTGGGGTATCCAGGCGGCGCGGATCGAAGATATCGCCGACGGCAACCGGCTGCCCGCCCTCCCACCACTTGCCATCGGTGGGCCAGGTGGGGGGCGTTTGTGCGGCTTGCTCACCCTGAGGCGCGCCCGGTTCCTGCGTGGCGTCCGGTTGCGCCTCAGGACTCAGGCTTTTTTTGACTCGCCCTCGTGCGCAGACAGCGTGGCGGGCGCGGAATCGGTAGGCTGTTCTTGTTCAGCCTGCTCGCGGGCCGTTCCCACGCGGCTTTCGATCTGTTGCAGTGAAGTCTGGTTTTCATCGAACGGCTTACGCTTGAGGCGGTGCGGTAGCGCGAGCTCCGCTGCCAGCATGATGTCATGGTCGGTGAGGCGGATACGCCCCTCCCACGCGGCGTGCGCGGCGGCGGTTTTGAGAATGACCAAATCGGCGCGATGGCCGTCCACGCCCAAATCATCCATCATCACCGCAATCGTCGCCAGATCGCCGCGCGAATAATGCACCTGCGGTAATAGCGCGCGTGCCTCCTCGATGCGCTGCGCCAGCGCCCGCTCCTGCGGTAGCCATTGTGTGTAGAAGCCCTGCGGGTCCTGCTCGAAGGCCAGGTTGCGCTCCATGATGTCCATGCGGGCCGGCGCGCTGTGGACACCCAGCACATCCACGCACAACGCGAAGCGATCCAGCAGTTGCGGGCGCAGATCGCCCTCTTCAGGGTTCATTGTGCCGACCAGAATGAAGCGCGCGGGGTGCTGGAACGAGATGCCCTCACGCTCGACGATATTGACGCCCATCGCGGCGGCATCGAGCAGTACATCTACAATGTGATCATCGAGCAGGTTGACCTCGTCCACATAGAGGATGCCGCGATTGGCAGCGGCGAGGATGCCCGGCTCGAAGTGTCGCTCGCCCTTCTGGATGGCGCGTTCGATGTCGAGCGTGCCCACAACGCGGTCTTCAGTTGCGCCAACGGGCAAGTCTACGAAGGGGACGCGCCGGGTGAGGCGGGGGAGCGTCTCGCCGCGCGCAGCACGCTCGCGGCAGGTGGTACACCAGGTCGCCGGTTGATCGGGATCGCAGCCGAACGGGCCATCAGCGACCACTTCGATATCCGGTAGCAGCGCAGCTAGGGCGCGGGCGGCGGTGGATTTGGCCGTGCCGCGCTCCCCGCGAATCAGCACCCCGCCAATGCGGAAGTTGATCGCGTTGAGAATGAGCGCGCGCTTCATGCGCTCTTGATTGACGATAGCCGTAAAAGGAAAAACCGTGCGTCCGTTCTGTGTCACGCTTGCGCCTCCTCTGAAAATGGCGAATGGCGAATTGTGAATGGCGAATCTCAAAACTTAACCGATCGCGGATCTGGCGATCCGCTCTGAGCACGCTGGCTTTGAGGGGAACGCCAGTTCCCTTATTTTTCATCCAAGCGCTGGTGAACCACCGGTTAATGAGGAATTCCCTTGAAAATGGCGAATGGCGAATCAAAACTAGTGTAGCGCGAAGCGTCTGCTTCGCGTGGTTGCGAACGGCGCATTCATGCGCTGAAAGTTCGCGTTACATTTTCATCCAACCGCTGGTGAACGCCAGTTAATGAGGAATTCCCTTGAAAATAGCGAATGGTGAATTGCAAAATTTAATCCGTCGCGGATCTGTGGAGGATTCAATTCTATTATACTCATAAGCGTGCCGCCCAACCAAGTCGAGTGCAAGCCGGGTTAGCACGCGCTTTTCCACTGTTAATCGACACACAAGTTATCTTTGGATGGATCTTTGTAAACTGGTTCCCTGTTGATTTCCCTCACATCGCCGTGGGCTGTGACCTCTACGTTTACAGCATATGTGAGGTGTGGCCCGCATCCAAACCCCTCATAGAAGAACAAGTGTACCAGGTAGCCGTCCGCCGTTTCTTCTACGTGAGTATCTTCAATTTTGTCAACGAAGTACTGATACCTAGAATCCACCTCAAGGCCGTAGTAAGCCGATAAGTCTCTCACGGCCAACGCATAACTGAGTGCTTCTTGTGGCCCTGCTATAGGAGCAAAAATGCTTCTGAATTCGTCCTCTGTTTCTACAAGTTCGAATTGGTTATTCCGAAATACTACATAGCGGACGTATGTAGGAATAATGCCCCCAATGTTGAAGAAATATCTACCCTCAGCGAGCATACGGGCATTTTCTGCTCCCTGTTCTTGCGCGTTTAGGGAAGGAATGACAAGACAAAGAGCGATAGGATACGATGGGTCAAGTGCCCCAAGAAGATTGGATGGTTCTCTAATTACGTTACAACCCAAATCGGCCATAGGGCTATCTGTCTCGCAACGCCGAAAGCCGTATTGATTGGGAGGACAGCCGATGTTTTCAAAGATGCTAAAGTCCACATCAAATTCTGGTTGTGAGTGGTTCACAAAACGTGGACTTTGACATCCTGCAAGCGCAAGGAAAAAAACTATGCAAAGCCAAGCATGGAGTTTCATTATCACCTCCCCATGATATTGCGCGTGCTAACTACTAGATTTGAAGGGAACGTCAGTTTCCCGAGTTTTCCTATTGTTGGTGATGGGGTGGTGGCCCGTGGAAATCCTAAGTCTTTGCAAACTTCACGTTCTCTGCGGTGAAATTACTGTTTTGCCTGAAATGTGATGCTATTCAATGTCATTAAGTTTAGGGCATAGACCTGGCAGGTTTCCAGGCCTTCAGTCTACAAAACATCGTTATTCACCGGTAAAATACTACCTCACCCAATTTGTGCGAAACCTGCCAGGTCTTAACTTAATGGCATTGTGATGCTATTATACTCCCAAACCTATCTCTGCAAAAATCGCGCTTGGCTGGGACAACAAAAAACCGTCGCATGATGTAATCATGCGACGGTTCGCCGTAAAGCTTATGCTAATGGCTGATTAGCGACGGAAATCGCGCCGAGGCTCGCGGGGGCGACGATCGCCGCCACCAAAGCCACGCCCACCACCACCACCGCCGTCTTCGCGGGGCTGCGCTTCATTGATGCGCAGGGTGCGACCGTCCATCTCTGCGCCGTTAAGCGCAGCAATGGCAGCAGCAGCACCGGGTTCTTCCATCTCGACGAAGCCAAAGCCACGCGCCCGGCCAGTGTCGCGGTCGGTGATTAACCGAACGGCATTCACAGGCCCGTACTGTTCAAACAGTTCGCGAATTTCGGCTTCGCCCGCGCTGTACGGCAAGTTACCAACGTAAATACTCTTCATCCTATCCACTCCTTGAAACTAAAGAAACTTGGTGTGGCTTCTCAAATCCGAATCTGCTCGACAGTCGCGATCTAATCAGCCCTGAATTAAATTATACCACAAGTTTGAAAAAAGGGTAATGTGGTGTTTAGTTGCGCTTGCGCTGTGAGTGTTTGTCCGGATCGCGCACGAACACGTTGAGCAGCACGCTGACGATGCTGACGATAAGCGCGCCCCAGAACGCGGCCATGAAGTCGTTGACGTAGAACCCGACGCCTAGGAGGTTCTGGGCGACCCAGGCTGATAGCCACAGCGTCAGCGCGTTGATGACGAGGGTGAATAGTCCCAAGGTCAGTACAATCAAGGAACAGGTGAGCGCTTTGAGCAGCGGGCGGATGAAGGCATTAGCCAGGCCCAGCACCACGGCCATGACGGCGTAGACTATCCAGCCGTCACCATCTACCCTGATGCCAGGCACTATCCACGCTGCTGCAAATAGTGCTACACCGGTAATAATCCAACGTAATACCAGTTTCATGGTAACCTCCTGGTGAATCTAAAATCGCAATCGCGCAACAGTCACCCTGTCAAAGCCGTCAATAGGAGTGTTTTGAGCATTCTACAGGGTTAGTTGTGTGCGGTACGGCCTGTGCCGAGCGCAGAGGCCTGCGACAGGCTCAGGTATCGAAGAAGTCCGGTGGTTGAGCTTGCCGAAGCCTGAGCCGCCGCAGCTTCTCCGGGTTGCTCTACGGCATTGAATGACATACTGCTATGATACTACGCATCTACACTTTGCCAAGTTGCAAAGCCGGGCTAACATCAATACGGTTCAGTTAAGCACCTGTCCGAAAATTCCGCAGGTGGTGGGGTTCGGCAGGCTCACTCACCGCTGCAATATCCCTGAGTTGCAAAGCAATCTCCCGGAGACTTGGGTCTTCCGGGAGATTGTATGAGGTTCTTTTTACGCTTTTAATCTTTTTTATCTTGTCCGGGGGGGGTATCTTGTCCCGGTGGCGTGCCCTGTCCGGGGGGCGGGGCGTCGCCCTGGCCCGGCGGGGTGCCGCCCTGTCCGGGCGGCGGATTATCTTCCCCGTCTGGCGGGGTCTCATCCTGGCTGGGTGGTGGATCAACTTGTCCCGGCGGAATCTCCTCTTGTCCGGGTGGTGTACCCTGTCCGGGGGGCGGGGCATCGCCCTGGCCCGGCGGGGTGCCGCCCAGTCCGGGCGGCGGGTTATCTTCGCCAATGGCGGGTGGTGTGGTAGGCGTTGGTGGTGGTGTGGCTGTTTTCTCAGGGGGTACACCGGTAGCGGTGGGGGTGGGGGGGGCTGGCGGTTGCGCCGTCTGAGTCGGTGCATGGGGCGTGACGTTCTCTTTCGGTATTAATTCGTTGGGTTCTGTAATATCTATATCTGCCGCTGTGGGTGATACTCCGATAGGTGGCACATCTTCTGCGGGGAAGGTGACGCCGGCTGCTTCGATGGCGCGGGTCAGGAGTGCGCGGGAACTACCGGCCAGGGTGCCCAGTTGTTGTACTTCAGGATGTTGGCGTGCCACTACCGTCAGTTGGATGTTGATCGCGGAGAGGGTTGCCAGGACATCGGTCTGCTGCCACAAGTCGGAGTAGACGGTCACTTCGTTTAAAAGCAGGGCAATCTCATCCAGCAGAGTTTCCGGCACGGGGCGATATGTGCCGACCAGCCGGACGGCCTCATGCACCCGGCGATCCAGAAAGTTCAGGGTGAGCATGGGACGCGCTTCTGCCGTGGTCAGCGAGTGTTGCATCGTTTCCAGGCCGCGTTTGACCGGATACAGTGCCTCACCGGGAACGCTGTTACCGGCAGCGAGTACGGTCACATTGGAGCCGAGCAAAAGCGTCAGCACTAGAACAAGTGCCGCCAATGAACGTGCCGGTACCAGCCGGAATAAAGAGAACCGGGCTGGCTTGGGAGCGGCTTGGAGCTGCGCGCGATGCCGGGCCTCGCGCCAGATGCGTTGCCGGTGTTGTGGCGATAGCTGCGGGCGTCCCAAGGCCTCCAACTGCGCCTGAATGCTACTATCTTCTGAACTAAGGCTTACATTATTCGGTTGCCTCATCATTGGTTCCACCTTCCAGCGTTTTTGCTTTGTTATGTAGAATGGTACGAAGTTTTTTAAGAGCGCGATACATCATGCTTTTGACCGCATTGGCATTGCTTTGCACGGCGGTGGCGATGTCGTCGTTGTCCATATCGGCGGCATAGCGCAACAGTATAATTTCGCGTTCTGCCGGCGTCAGGTATTGCAAAGCCTCAAGTAAGTCATCGTAAGCGTGACGGTCTTCGAGCGAGTCCCCAAGTAAGAATTCTTCAACGTCTTCTGAGAATGTAATCCGTTGTTCAACCCGGCGTTGCATTTTGCGCCAGTGGTCTACCAGGCGTGCGCGCGCGATGCGAAACAGCCAGGCCCGAAATGGCACGCCCATATCGCGGTAACTGCGGATTGCGGTAATCATATCGGCGAAGACTTCAGCTGTGATGTCTTCAGCAATGTGATGATCTCCGGTGCGATAGAGCATGTAGCGGTAGACTGCGTCGGCGTGCTGCTCATAGATCGCTCCGAGTGCCGCCTGGTTGCCTTTAACCGCTTTTTGTATAATTTGTTGCTCGTCAATGTCAATTGCCGGGTACATAAAGGGTTCCTTATAGGAAGTTCTGTGTACCCTCAATTGTATAATCGTTTCTTAACTTCGTCTAGTCACGTGGAATATGTTTTAATAGTACTATTGTACTAATTTGACAAAGAGGGCGTGACTTTTCTGCTATGGGATGCGATTCTAAAGATAGAAAACAGTAAGAATGCACGAGGGCGCTCGTGCATGTGATATTTGTTTAACCGGAAGAGGGGTGGACACAATGAAAAAGCTCAAGCAATTAGCGCACGGTCAAGGACTGGTAGAGTTTGCCTTGATTTTGCCCTTGCTCTTGATGATTGTGGTGGGGATTTTGGAGTTTGGGCGTATTTTTGTGATTTACTCTAGCTTGTACAATGCTGTTCGCGAAGGGACGCGGTATGGGATCACCAATCCGCGTGACTATGAGGGTATTCGTGGACGGGCGCAGGAGTATGTGATTCTGGTGGCGGAGAGCGATCCGGATTTCAACCTGTGGGTGCAATACGATGCCGGCCCAGATCAAGACCCGCATACGGATTACATGGCGGTTGCGCCGGGGGATCGGGTGCTGGTGCGCGTGCAGTATCCGGTGCGCCCGCTTACGCCTTTGTTCGATCCGTTGGTAGGGGCGATTTTGCTCGATACGCAGGCAGCGCGCACAATTCAGTCCGTAGGAACGATTATCACGACCCCGCCGCCGGAAGGCCCTGTGCCGCCAGGTGGCGGGGACCCGGCTCCGGCCCCTGCGCCGCCGGGCGACGGTGGTGGGGAAGCTACCCCAACACCCACCGGCCCGTATTTTACGACTAGCCAGACCTGTTATCCTGCCGGTACGCAGACGATTATCCTCTACGGGTACAACTGGCCCGTCGGCAAGTACATCCAGGTCTTCTATGATGGCGGGACGAACCCGGTGATACGGGATTATGGCAAGCTCGGTAGCCCCAACTTTACAACCAGCTTTGTTGTGAATGTTACCGAGGGGACGCATACGATTCGGATAGATTCCACCAACCAAAAACATCCGGATGCAGCTGTGACGACGTACAGCCGGACGTTTGTAAGTCCTTGTCCGGAGGCTACGCCTACGCCCACCCCCGATCCGAGCAACCCGACACCCACGCCTGTCCCAATCAACATTGATAAGCCCGTGTTGGCCGGGGCGACGACGGTAGCGGGGTATGCGCAGGGCGGCAACATGGTAACGCTGCGGGTGGTGCAGAGCGGCTATCAGCAATCGGTGGCGGTGGCGGGGAACAATCGCTTCACGTTCTCCGGCGTCCCGGCGCTGCCGGCGGGTTACACGATCCTGGTGCAGGGCTACGGGCAGCAAGACCTGGCGGTAGTGCAGGCGCAGGCTAATCCTACGCCTACGCCAGTTCCGACAGGCCCTTACTTTACATTGAATCAGGTATGTTATCCCACCGGTAATCAGACTTTTGTTCTGAGTGCGTACAATTGGCCTATTGGTAACTACATTCAGGTCTTCTATGATGATGGCCCTACCCCGGTGATTCAGGATCATGGCAAAATCGGCACGGCCAATTTTACGCTGGATTTTGCGCGCAATATCACCGCTGGGACGCATACGATTCGGATGGATGCCACCGATAAGAAACATCCAGACGTGGCCCTGGCGACTTACAGCGTGACATTCGATGCGCCCTGTTATGTGGCTCCTACACCGACGCCAACACCCCTCGCGCGGCCTGATTTGATTATCACGAACCTGGAGTTCAAGGAGCCGTTCACCGATGGGACTTACGCGCCGATCTACGTTTCGGTGGCGGTCAAAAATGACAGTGATGTGGCCGTTTCTTCGTTGTTCTGGGTGGATTTGTACGATACCACCGAGCCTACCACCCGGACGTTGAGCGTGGATTATGTTGCGATTGCCGGGTTGCCCGCGCGAGAGACGATTACATTCACGATGTATGTGCTGGAAGGTTTCTCCACAGTGGGAACGCATGTGTTGATGGCTGAAGTAGACCGTTACAACATTATCCTGGAAAGCGATGATACCAACAATACCAGTGAAGTGCTTACGGTTACGTTGACCGTTGCGAATCCGGCGCCGGAGCCTACCCCTACCCCGTTGCCCGGCACAGGGGTAATTGATGGGTTCACTTATCTGACACAGACCTTGCAATCCAATGTCTTTGTGGTGGTGATGGATGCTATTGGGCGTCCGGCAGGTAGCACGTTCTCTGATATCACGGGCTACTATCTTATCTCCGGTTTGGCGGCCTGTACCACAGATGCTCCGTGTTATTCGGTAGAAGGCTCATTGCGGTTGGGAGACACCCGTTATGAGGATCTCAAGATTGCATCGCCAGGTGACACCGTAGAGTTGCTTTTGAAGGCTGTAGGATACTGAGATGATAAAGCGATATTGGGTAGCGTGCATAGTCGGGCTGTTACTCGTTCTCTCCCTGGTCGGGCCGGCCCTGGCCGGTGACCCGGAGTGGCCGGGGAGCGGGGCGCTCGTTCTGCTCAGTGCCAATGCCCAGCGCCCTGATATGAGTCTCAGCGATTTGGCAGTGGCGGCGGTTTGGTCGGGGACTTCGCCCAAGGGTATTTATCTACGCCAACGCGCACTTATTGCAGAGACTTGGGGTACGCCCCAAACTGTAGCGAGTGGCGGGCAGGACTATTGGCAGCCGCAAGTAGCCTATGCCGGAGCGACGCCAGTGGCGGTGTGGTTGCAGGGCGCGTATACCGATCCCTTTACGGCGACCGTGATGGTGCGGGATATGACCAGCACTCCACTTGCTCCGGTTGCAGCGATTTCAGATTTGTATGTTTTTGATAGTGCTGTACGAATGGAAATTAGCGCTGCCAATGTACGGCACCTGATTGTGGGTGGGAACCGGAATTCGGAAGTTAATTTAAGAACCTCGAATGATTTGTACTATACCTTCAAACGCCCGGGTGATGTAACCTGGGCCGCTACCCAAGTCGTTATCACCCGCACCCAGGTGGTCACACCGACAGTTGGCAGCATCAAATGGGTGGATATGGCGTTAAGCGCGGACGGGGATACGGTACATGTAGTTTGGGAACAGCACGCCAGTATCCAAGGGCCGGGGGCCATGCGCACCATTTGGTATCTACGCGGGACGTGGAATGGCAATGGCGTGACATGGGGAACGCCACAGCGCCTCTCTACAGCGGATAGATTTAGCGTGCGCCCGTCAATCGCGGTGGATGATACTAATACAGCCCATGTGGTGTGGGGACAGGTTTCTTATTTGGCTGCGCCAGGATTGGGGTACATACGCTATCGGCAGGTGACACCGGGCGGCGGCCTTTCAGCAGAAGGGTACGTGGATGACCGCCCCGTACAAATCAATGCGCAACTCCCGACTATGACCTATCCGGTCATTGCTACTGGCGGTGAAACAGTGTGCGTCGCTTGGCACGGGTACCGGTTGGAGGCTAATGCCGCTGAAGAGATTTATCTGCGGTGTGCTACGGAGCGCGGGCAGGTCTGGAATACACCGGTTTTTAATGCAGCGAACACCAGTGCCGAGCTATCTATTTTTCCACAGGTGGCGTGTGCTACCAATGGCACGGTACATTTGGTCTGGGAAGAGCTGGTATTGGGAACCAAGCAAGAAGTCGTTTATCGTGCCGGACGGGCCGTCTTACATAGTATCATGTTGCCATTAGTGATGCGGGGGTATCCATGAACACGCGTACACGACGCTGGATGTTATTGGCTATTGCGGGTCTGGGCTTAGTTTTGAGCCTGATGCTGCTTTGGCTATGGTTGGGGCAGGCGACTGATAAGCCGGTTGTGCAGACGACGTTAGGGGAACTCTGGACGGGGGTGGCGCCTCCGGTGATGTTGCAGGAGGCTTATCAACGCTCGCAGGAACGGGCGCAGGGGTGGAGTCAAGACAGCCGGTTGGTGTGGTTGACCGCTTCCTGGCGACCGCCAGCAGAGATGGTGCAGACTTTTTACCCGTTGGTGGCCTGGAACTTCTATTATTATTCTCCATCTCACGAAATGGTGGCTACTGTGGGAGTGCGGGATCAACAGCTCTTCTGGTCGCCGCCGACGCCTTTGGCGCAGGCGCTTCCAGAGATCGCTCCCTTCCCGCCGCCGTATGGGCCGGATGTGGCCTGGCTTTCCTTCCGGGCTGCCGGAGGTGAGACATTCTTGCAGGAACATGCCGGAGCAGAGGTGCAGTTTCGACTTCGGCAAGAGGAGAGCGGCCCGGTTTGGGTGGTGGCAGCTTTTCAGCGCGGGGTAGAACTTGAAGTGCTGGTGGATGCGACCAGCGGGGTGGTGCTTTCCGTTACGCAGACGGGGCAGCAGCGCATGGCGAACGGTGAATAACACCGCGAGTTGTTTGTTGGAACAAAAGTATTTTTAGGAGGAAAGTCATGAATACTAAACATGAACGCGAGAAGGGACAAAGTCTCGTTGAGTTTGCGCTTTTGTTGCCGTTGTTAATACTTTTGATGATGGGTCTGCTGGATTTTGGCCGAGCCTATTACGTCACAGTGACGCTTAATGACGCGGCTATGGAGGGTGCTATTTATGCTGGTTTTCGTCCTAACGACGAGCATGGCATCAAATTGCGCGCTGCTAGTGCGGCCCAGGATGCTTTGGTCAACATTACCACAGACGAAGTGAGTGTGGTGATGGGGAACAGCGGGGCTGCTACGGCATCTGTCGGGGGCGGGGTCGCTACGGGTGTACCTATTACGGTGACTGTGATACGCAATTTTGAATTCCTAACGCCTTTCATCGGTGAGACCTTTGCTCCCAATGGGTTGATTTTGCGCGGGCAGGCAACCTCTGCGATTATCTCGACACCTTGAGTGCTAACGATACAAGGTTCAACTGCAGTGCCTGCATGTGAATCAGGGCTTATACCAGGGCTGATTTTTAGTATCCATATAAGGAGGCAGAAGATGAATACGTCAAAGGAAGAACGCGGACAAGCGATAGTATTGGTTGTGTTTGCGTTGATTGCGTTGTTGGCGATCACGGGGTTGGCAATTGATGGGGGCCGACTCTATCAAAAGCGTCGCGAGGTGCAAAACGTCGCGGATGCGACGGCGTTAGCCGGGACGCGCTTGCTTGCCACCCAGCGCTGCGAACCTGGCGCTGATCTGGATGGCATGGTTGCCACTGAAATCGTGGACTTTGCGGCACAAAACGGCCTGGAACACGATTTGATGACTGGCCGCATTTGGGCATGGTACGTCAATAAGGACGAAACGCGGTTGGGTGTGGTGGGCGCAGGCAATGTACCGAACGGCACAACCGGTATTGAGGTCGCAACAATAATCACAGAGACTACCACCTTCATGCGCATTACCGGTCAGGAGGATATGTCGGCGAGCGGTGCAGCGACGGCGATGTTTGGCCCAATCCTGCAAGCCGGCGGCGGGATGTTGCCTATTGGGTTCCCCGTGCAGAGCGTGGAAGACATCATTGATAGCGGAACGATGGAATTTGAGATGTTTGATGGCAGTGGCGCAATTTGTCGCGCTGATGGCGTAGATTGTCCTAGCGATCCATCGGCGCAGTCGCAGCGCGGTTGGCTCAACTTCAACTACATCTACAACAATCAAATTCACATTAACAGCTACAGTTCGCCACTGAATCGGGTCATCAGCACTAACTTTAGTAACGCTGATCTGAAGTACTGGGGAGAGTTTGGTTGCCCGCACCCGCTGTTTGCTGGGACGCGCGGCGGCCTACCGCCCTACTTGCTGGATGGGGACTTCATCGTTGGCGATCCGGGTGCGCGTGAATCTACCCGCGCAACTATCTGTGAGACCCACATGAACAAAACGGTCTATCTGCCTGTCTTCGATTACATCTATGAGCGGGCTGAGATGCGCGCGGCTTTTCCGGGCAATAACGAACCGCCCAATCCGCTGAAGTTTCCGAATGCACATTTCTATCACATTGTAGGGTTCATGGCGGCACGGTTGGAGTTCTGCGGGAGCGGGAACAACAAAACCATTGGTGGTACTTTCCTATATGCGGTTATCGGGCAGGGGCAAATCCAGCCGGGTGATGGTATTGGGAGCGGTTCTGGCTCCGGCTCGTGCGATCCCTTGATGGTGGGCGTGACGTTGTGGAAATAGTGTTGGCAGACACAACGAGGCCAAATACAGGTATAGTGTAGGTTCAATGCCATTAAGTTAAGACCTGGCAGGTTTCGCACAAAGTGTGTTTAGGCGTATTTTACCGGTGAACAAGAGGTTGGCACAGTGTTAAAATCTTCAAACCTGCCAGGTCTATGCGCTAAACTTAATGCTATTGAGCGTAGGTTAAGTGGGTGGGATGCGGCGTTGTGGAAATAGTGTTGATTGGACACAGCGTTGCTTGGAACAATTAACGTGGGTTCAGTGGTTGGCTGGGCGTTGTGGAAATAGTGTTGGTAGGCACAACGAGGCCAAATACAGGCATAGCGTAGGTTAAGTGGGTGGGATGCGGCGTTGTGGAAATAGCATTGATCGGACACAGCGTTGCTTGGAACAATTAACGTGGGTTCAGTGGCTGGGCAGGACGTTGTGGAAATAGTGTTGGCAGACACAACGAGGCCAAATACAGGCATAGCGTAGGTTAAGTGGGTGGGATGCGGCGTTGTGGAAATAGTGTTGCTTGGACACAACGTCGGGTAGTAACAATACTGTTGGTTCCTTTGGGGTGACGTGGTCGGCAAGCTTTAGCTTGCCGACCACGTTGCGTTAGGGGGCAGTCAGCGAAAAGGCGAAAAGGCGAGAAAGCAAGAAAACGATTCTTTCTCCCACTCACCCCCTTTCCCCCTCTCTCCCACTTCCCCGTCTACTGTCTACCGTGCCTACTTCCGCTTCGGGAACCGGCTCAAGACCACCACCGGCACGGGCAGTTGGGCGCGGTCGCCCAGCTTGAGCTCATTCTGCGGCTTGGGGGCGCGGCGTGGCGTCACCAGCGCGAAGAGCTGCGTGCCTTCTTGCGTGTTACGCAGGTCTACATAAGCCTGTCCCAGTAGGAAGCCCTCAGCATCGAGCGCGCAACTGGTCACATAGCCCACCACCTTGCCCTTCTCATCCACCAGCCGGTCGAGCTGCTCCGGCTTGGGCTGGCCCTTCTCCGGCACTTGGAAGCGCACCACTTCGGCCTTGCGTTTGGCTTCGCGCGTCAGGTAGGCTTCCCGCCCGATGAAGAATGGCTTGTAGTATTTGATGTACGCCTTGAACCCGGCATCGGCCATCGAGAGATTGAGCGGGCCGGCCATCTCGTGCCCGTAGAGCGGCAGCCCGGCCTCCGTGCGCAGGCTATCGCGGGCCGCCAGCCCGCACGGCTTGATCCCGAATGGCTCGCCTGCTGCCAGCAACGCCTTCCAGAAATCCACCAGCCGGTCGGGGTGGACGAAGAGCTCGTAAGCCACGCGCTCGCCCGTGTAGCCGGTGCGGCTGATGATGATGTCGAACTCGCCCAGCGTGGCGCGCGTGATGCCCGCCCACGGCAGCGCCTTGACGCGCGCCAGCGTGGCGGCATCGCCGCCCAGCGCGAGCAGGATATCCGTGGAGCGCGGCCCTTGCAGCGCGAGCTCCGCCCGCATATCCGCCCCGGCAGATTCGGCGCGCAGATTGCGCAGTTCCAGATTTTGCCCCGCCCACTTCACCCAGGGACGCTGGGGATCAATGCACACCTCGCCCTTGAGAATGCCGTTGACCCAGGCCCAATCCTTGTCGTTGTTCGAGGCATTGACCACCACCAGGTAATGCTCCTCGGCCATGCGGTATACCAGCAGATCATCCAGCGGGATGCCGTCCACATCGAACAGGGCGGAGTATTGCGATTCGCCCACCGCCAGCGTGCTCACATCATTGACCATGATGAGGTTGAGGAAGGCCGCCGCTTCGCTGCCGCGGATGTCCCAGCACCCCATGTGGCTCACATCGAACAGGCCCGCCGTCTCGCGGACGACGCGATGCTCCTCCAGGTTGCCCGTGTACCACACCGGCATATCCCACCCGCCGAAGGGCACCATGCGCGCGCCCAGCTCGCGGTGGGTGGCATTGAGCAGCGTCTTGAGCAGTTTCTCCGGCTCGCGCTCTTCCCAGGTGAACTTGGGCAGCGGCTCGCCCGCCGGTGTTTTGTGCGACCACGCGCCGATGAAGTACGGCTTGGTGAAGCCGCCGGTCTCCGGCTGCGGCGCGCTGGCCGGCGCAGGGGCCGCGCCCAAATCGCGCACCGCTGTGAGGAAGGGCAACCGCCCGTAGACATCATCTGTGGCGACGTAGCCATCCACCAGCTGGCGCAGCCAGGTGAGCGTGCGGACGGCCTTATCGCTGGGGACATCGAGCCAGTACGCGCCCGGCGCGTGCAGCGTGAGCAGGCCCGCCGTGAGCAGCGCGCCATCCCCCTCTAATAGCGTGATGGGGCGCGCGTCGCCGGGTTGCATATCGGCGGTGTTGGAGGGCGTCAGCCAATCCACAAACGCCTTCGCCTGCTCCCCGTGCAGCTCGATGCGCTCGTAAGCGCCCTGACCCAGCAGCGGCTCATCCAGGCCGTAGAAATGCGGGTAGCCGGTGCGCTGCTCCAGGCTGTAGGGATCGCTGGCCTTGTCTGCCAGCGCGGCAATCTCACGCTTGACCTCTTCCAGCGTGTCGAAATCCACACGCGCGCTATAATCCGGCTTGCGCCGCCAACCGATGCTGTAGGGCTGGCACGCTTTGAGCAGCTTGGCGATAGAGCCGGCCAGCGTCGCCATATCCGCCTCATCCAGACCGCGCTGCGTGATCCAGGGCGTGCCGAAGCGCACGCCGGAGGGGAAGGCAGCGGTTGTGTCGCCAGGGATAGTGTTGCGGTTCGCCACGATGCCCGCCAGATCGAGGATGCAGGCCGCCGCATCGCCCATCAGCGGCGTGCCATCCGGCCCCTTGACCGTCTTGCAGTCAATGAGCACCATGTGCGTATCCGTGCCGCCGTAAGCCACGCGGATACCCTCGGCCTCCAACGCCTGCGCCAGCGCGGCGGCGTTGCGCACCGTTTGATGTTGCAGTTCTTTGAACTGCTCGGTCATAGCCAGCTTCGCGGTCACAGCAACGGCGGCGATATTTTCCATGTGCGGGCCGCCCTGGAAGCCGGGGAACACGGCCCGGTCGAATTTGCGGCCTAGCAGTGGCTTGTGGGTGATGATGACCGCGCCGCGCGGCCCGTTGAAGGTCTTGTGCGTGGTGAACGTCACCGCATCGGCGATGCCGATGGGGGAGGGGAAATCGCCCGCGATCACCAGCCCGGCAACGTGCGCGATGTCGGCGAGCAGGTATGCGCCCACTTCATCGGCGATGGCGCGGAACCTGGCCCAATCCGGCGCGTAGGGGTACGACGTGTACCCGCCGATGATCATCTTGGGGCGATGCTCAAGCGCCAGCGCGCGGATGGCGTCGTAATCCAGCCGCTCGGTAGCTTCATCCACCGAGTAATGCACCGCCGTGTAGGTCTTGCCGGAGTAGGCGACCTTGCTCCCGTGACTGAGATGCCCGCCCACATGGAGTGCCATCGTCAGCATTGTATCGCCGGGCTGGAGGAGCGCGTACTGCACGGCGGTATTGGCGGGTGCGCCGGAGAGCGTCTGCACGTTGACGAAGAGCTTATCGGCGGGCGTCTTGGGCGTGGCGAAGGCTTCGGCCACCCGGCGGCGGGCCAGCGATTCCAGCACGTCTGCGTACTCCACGCCCTTGTAGTAGCGTGGGTCGGCGTAGCGGCGATAGTGGCCCAGCTCGAACTCATAATCGAGCAGCTCGGCCTGGGTCTGCTTCCGGCTGCGCTCGTCGGGGTAGCCTTCCGCGTAGATGTGGGAGAACGAAGAGGCCAGCGCCTCATGGATGGCGTGGGGCGAGAGGGATTCCGAAGGCACCATCACCAGTTTGCGGGCCTGCCGCTCAGTCTCGTAATTGAGCAGCTGGGCTAATTCGGGATCCAGTTCGGTTAAGGGTTCACGGAACAAAAAATCGCGCATAGTGTGCTCCTTTCTAATGCGTACTTCGTAATGCGTAAATTTCGCAAGATTCGCTTTCTTGCTGACTCGCTGTTTCGCTGACTCTGACTATACGCCCGAATGCATGTTTTTTCAAGCGATACTTGGGCAGAGTTACCCGTCACCCGTCATAGATAGCAAAACTTGAAAATCATGTTACACTATAAAGTGTGAGTAAGTTATGTAATTTTAAGATTGATGTACGCGCTATCTTTGAGGGTATGAGAATTACATGAAGAAAATTTTACACTTGAGCGATCTACACATTGGTTTTGGAGCGATGGAAGAAAGCTTTCAGCAGCTCACGCAAGACTTGATTGCCCAGTTGCAACCCGCTTCAGATTATATCATCGTTATTACCGGTGATCTGGTGGAAAAGCCGGTGGGTACGAATCAGTATCAGCAGGCCCGTGACCTGCTGGCTCGTTTGGAAAGTGCCGGGTTCATGGTGCTGGCCGCACCCGGCAACCACGATTTCAATAACGGAGTTGTGTTAGACCCCAGCTTTTTACCGCGCTTCAATGAAACTTTTTGCGGTGATCCACATTTGCTGTATCCCACACTCAATGTAATTGACGATATAGCCTTCATCGGCTTGAATTCGCTTGAGGCCGAGTTTAACTGGTACGATCGTATGTTTGCTGATGGCGAGCTGGGGAAATTGCAGCTGCAACGCCTGAATGCGCTGCTCGGCGATAGTATCGTATGCTCCTGCGCGCACCGTGTGTTGTATTTACACCATCACCCTTTCGATTCGATCCCGTTGAGCGCGCTTAAAGACTCCCGCAAGCTGCGGCGGGTTATTCAGAAACACGGCAACGTAGATGTGCTGCTGTTTGGGCACAACCACTTGGGGCGGATGTGTAATGGCTCGTGGCAGGTGCCCCGTTGTTACGATGGCGGCAGTGGCACGGGCAAACGTCCTGGGCGCAAGCGGTTGCGGTTGATTGACTTCTGCTTGTCGCCGGAGCAGGATCAAGATCTGGCCGGTGGCAACGGTGGTAGTCTTTTCTCCTGATATACACGTGTGATGCCTGCGCCGTTGGCTCAAAGCGAACTTGGCGGCTAAAGCCGTTAAAAATGCTCTTAGAAATCACTAAAGAGTGTTTGATGGAACAAACCGCGTAACTACGGCTCATGCTTTTTTGCATTTACGCCTATCAAGAATGGAGGTTTTGTATGACTATCAAAGTTGTCGTGGATAGCACATTTGATATTCCAGAATCACTGCGAGCCGAAAATGACATTACTGTGATCCCGTTGTACATTAATGTCGGGGAGCGGGGATATTTGGACGGTGTGGAGCTGTCGCGGCAGGAGTTCTACGAGCAGTTACCGTATTACCCATCGCAACCAACCACCGCCGCGCCTGGCATTGAGATGTTCCGTGAAGTTTACGAACAGTTGGCGCAAGATGGCGCGACACACATTCTCTCCATGCATATCTCTATCACTTTGAGTGCTACGGTGGATGTGGCGCGTATCGCGGCACAACAGACATCCGTTGTTCCCGTGACCGTGTTGGATTCGCAGCAACTGGGGATGGGCGCGGGATTTCTGGCGCTCACGGCAGCGCAGGCGGCGCGTGGGGGGCGCTCCATGCCGGAGATCCTCGCGCTGCTTGAGGATCAGGTCGCCCGCACGCATACTTACGCGGCACTGGATACGTTGGAGTACCTCCGGCGCAGTGGGCGTATGAGCGCAGCGGTTGCCGGATTAGGACGCTTGCTGCGTATTATTCCCCTGCTCCGGATGCACAAAGGCAAACCCACCGCCGAGCGCACTCGTACCCGTGAGCGGGCCTTCAAAAAGGTGGTCAGTCAGTTCTATGAACTCGCTCCAGTGGAAAAGGTGGCTCTGGTGCATTCCAATGCACCAGAAAAGGCTGCGGCGCTTAAAGCTGCCATTGCTGATGCGCTGTTGCCTGATCAGGAGGTGCTTGTGGTACCTTTGACACCCGTGTTAGGTACGAACATTGGGCCGGGTGTGGTTGGTTTCACGTGTGTTGTGCAGAAAAGTTAAGGAAGGTGACATGAAAGTTTGGTTTCGTATTATCAGTATGGTGATGTTGTTAGTGTTAGGGGTGACGTTCATGCCGACGCAGCCTATGGCGCGCTCTGCGCCGATTTATCTGCCGCCTGTGAGCGGTGACTATAAGCCGGGCGAGCTGTTGGTGCGCTTCAGCCCTGGCGCAAGCATTGCTACAGCGCAGACCGTGCGGAGCCGTTACGGAGCGCAATATCTTAGCAATCTCTATGCTAGCGATGTGCAGTTATGGCAGGTTCCAGTGGGTGAAGAACTCGCCATTATGCAGGCGCTTAATGCTGATGCGGCGATTGATTATGCCGAACCCAACTATATCTACCGTATCCAGCTGACCCCGAACGATCCGTCGTATGGCTCGCAGTGGGGGCTGCCCCAGATTAACGCCCCGGCCGCCTGGGACATCACCACTGGCAACAACAGCGTGACGATTGCCATCGTGGATACGGGTGTGGATCTGGATCATCCCGACCTGGCAGCGAAAATCGTTGCGGGGTACGATTTTGTGGAGGGTGACACAATCCCGCAAGACCTCAATGGTCATGGGACGCATGTGGCGGGGATCGCCGCAGCTCTTACCAACAACGGGGGCGGCGTGGCAGGTGTATCTTGGGGCGCGCGCATCATGCCGGTGCGGGTGTTGGATGCCAATGGCTCTGGTTATTTAGAGGATGTTGCTAATGGCATTACTTGGGCCTGCTCAAACGGTGCAAAAGTCATCAATCTGAGCCTGGGGGGACCAAGTAATAATGCTACGTTGGAGAACGCGGTTAATAACGCGCACACAGCAGGCTGTCTTATTGTGGCTGCAGCGGGCAACTGTGGCGACAGCAACTATGCAGCTAACGGTTGCACCTATCAAAACCAGCCCAGCTATCCTGGCGCTTATGCAAACGCCTTTGCGGTCGCCGCGACTACTTCTACAGACACGCGCGCTGCGTTTTCAACGCAGGGTAATCAGGTGGATATTGCTGCACCGGGGCAGAGCATCTATAGCACCGACTATAACGACACTTATGGTTATTTGAGTGGTACGTCGCAGGCAGCGCCTTTCGTTGCGGGACTGGCAGCGCTAGTGTGGTCGGCCAATCCGAGCCTCACCGTTGCGCAAGTGCGCCAGGTGATAGAGACTTCAGCGGTTGATCTGGGCGCAGCAGGCAAAGACCAGGCCTTCGGCTGGGGGCGTATCAATGCGCAAGCAGCGGTGGCGCAGGTCGCTGTGCCCGGCATTCCTACGTTGTATGATATTAGCAACCCCACGGCTTCCGGTAGCTTTACGGTGGATTGGAGCGATGCAATCAATGCGACCAGCTATCAGCTGCAAGAATCTACTTCAGCCACATTTATCACGATCAACCAGACCTATACCCCTACTGCGAGCCAACAAGCCATTGCTGGCAAAACCGAAGGCGTCTGGTATTATCGCGTGCGTGCGGGCAATGCGGTGGGAGAGAGCGCCTGGAGTGCAACTCGCAGTACTACGGTGATCAATACCCCCATACTATCCCCTATCAGCAATGCTGATAACGATGGCAACTATACGGTTTCCTGGGTGGGTAGCGCTTTGGCGACCGGATACACGCTCGAAGAAGCTAACAACAGCGGCTTTACTGGTGCTACGTTGGTGTATCAGGGCAGCGCGACCAGCTATGATATTACCTGGCAGCCTGCCGGAATGTGGTATTATCGGGTGCGCGCCACAAGCGGCACGCAGCAAACCGGATGGAGCAGTTTAGCCAGCGCTACGGTCAACGCCTATAGCGTTGCTGCGCCCGCCCTTTCTATTCAGAGCAATGATGGTGACGGTGACTACATTGTCACTTGGAGCACGATTGGCGGCGCAACCGCCTATGTTCTGGAAGAAAGCCGCTCTCCCTATTTCACTGCGCCGCAGCAGGTATACACTGGCGCGGGATTACAGTATAGCGTCACAGATAAACCGGGCGGCACCTGGCACTATCGCGTGCGGGCTACATCGGGAGGCAACAGCTCCGCGTGGAGCGCGCGGCAAACTGCCGTTGTTACCAGCTACATTTACCTGCCGCTGGTGCTGCGTAATTTTACCCCTCCCGTGCCGGTGTTCATTGTCAATGGGGATTTTGAGCAAGGTGCAACCGGTTGGACCCAGTATTCTTCGCATAATTGGAGGCTCATAGTTAGTTTTAATGAGCCGGGTATGGTTTCGCCCCATAGCGGTAATCTGGCTGTCTGGCTTGGCGGTGAGGTTAATGATGTTTCCTACATTCAACAACAAGTCATAGTGCCGGCTAGCCACCCCTATCTGGCATATTATCGTTGGATTGCTTCAGAAGACGTTTGTGGCTTTGATCGGGCTAGTGTGCGTGTCAATGGGGATGCGGTGTCTAGTTATGATCTTTGTCAAACTAATAATACGGGAGGGTGGGTGCTTCACTCTGTCAATCTTGGTGCTTACGCTGGACAAAGCGTTGCTTTACAATTCCGTGTTGAGACAGATGAATCCCTCAACAGCAATCTTTTTATTGATGATGTAGAATTTCGGGCTACGGGGATGCTTCAGAGCATTCCACTTCCCCCCACATTAGCGGAAGATGTTATAGCTCCACGACGTATTCCATGACCGTTTTGAGTTTATTACCCCCGACCTACATGGTCGGGGGTTTTGTTGTTCAACGTTAGACAAAAACTTAGCCGAGAGTATAATCGGAGTAAACTTCCTAATTTGCAGGAGGCATTTATGAGCAAATACATTGCCGCCATAGACCAAGGTACCACCGGCACCCGCTGTATTCTCTTTGACCATAGCGGCAAGCCCGCGATTTGGGCCTACGAGGAACATGAGCAAATCTACCCGCAGCCCGGCTGGGTGGAGCACAACCCCGCGGAAATCTGGGAGAAGACGCAGAAGGTCATCCGCCAGGCGCTCACGCAGGGCAACATCCCCAGTGGCGAAATCGCTGCCATTGGCATCACCAATCAGCGCGAGACGACGGTGGTGTGGGATCGTCAGACTGGCAAACCGCTCTACAACGCCATCGTCTGGCAGGATACGCGCACCAAGGGCATCTGCGACGCGCTCGCCCGCGAGAGCGATCTGGGGCAGGATCGCTTCCGCGCCCAGGTGGGCCTGCCGCTGGCGACCTACTTCTCCGGGCCGAAGCTCAAGTGGCTGCTGGATAACGTCCCTGCTGTGGCGGAAGCCGCTGCAAAGGGCGACGCGCTCTTCGGCACCACCGATACCTGGGTGATCTGGCAGCTCACGGGCGGTGTGCAGGGCGGCGCACACATCACGGATGTGACCAATGCCAGCCGCACGCTGCTCATGGATCTCAAGACGTTGCAATGGGATGCGGACATCCTCAAGACGCTGGGGATTCCCGCCGCGATGCTGCCGGAGATTCGCCCTTCGAGCGCCGCGCGGCCCTACGGCTTCACAGAAACCACCGGCCCTTTCGGCGAGGCGATTCCCGTCACCGGCGACCTGGGCGATCAGCAGGCGGCGCTCGTGGGGCAGACCTGCTTCAGTCCCGGCGAGGCGAAGAATACCTACGGGACGGGCTGCTTCATGTTGCTCAACACTGGAACGGAGATTGTGCCCTCGAAGAGCGGCCTGCTCACCACACTCGGCTACAAGTTCGGCGACGCACCCGCCGTCTACGCGCTGGAAGGCTCCATCGCCATCACCGGCGCGCTGGTGCAATGGCTGCGCGATAACCTCGGCTTCTTCGACCGCGCCCCGCAAATCGAAGGGCTGGCGCGCGAGGCAGCGGATGCCGGCGGGATGTACATCGTCCCGGCGTTTTCTGGCCTCTTCGCCCCCTACTGGCGCAGCGATGCGCGCGGCGTCGTGGTGGGCCTCACGCGCTATATCAACAAGCATCACATCTGCCGCGCCGCGCTCGAATCCACCGCCTACCAGACCCGCGATGTGCTAGAGGCGATGGAGAAGGATTCCGGCGTGGCGCTCAAGGCGCTCAAAGTGGATGGCGGCATGGTCGCCAATACGCTGCTCATGCAGTTCCAGGCGGATATTTTGGGCGTGCCGGTCGTGCGGCCCACCGTCACCGAGACCACGGCGCTCGGCGCGGCCTATGCCGCCGGGCTGGCCGTAGGCTTCTGGAAGGATACGGACGAGCTGCGCCAGAACTGGGGCGTGGATCACATCTTCGAGCCTGGGATGGACGCGGAACAGAAAGAATCGCTTTACGCGGGGTGGAAAAAGGCCGTCGAGCGGACGTTCGAGTGGGTGGAGGAGTAGATGGAGGACTTCATGCACGAACCTTACGACATCATTATCATCGGTGCGGGGATTGTGGGGGCAATGACCGCCCGCACCCTGGCGCGCTACGATCTGCGCATTCTGTGGATCGAGAAAGAGAGCGACATCTGCACCGGCGCGACGGCGGCGAATTCGGCGCTTGTCCACGCCGGGCACGACGCCATCCCCGGCTCGCTCAAGGCCGAGATGAACGTCAAGGCCAATCCGATGTGGGATCGGCTCTCGGAGGAGCTCCAGTTTGCCTTCGGGCGGACGGGGGCTTACGTCGTCGCCATCGGCGCGGAGGAATGCGCCAAACTGGAGCAGCTACGCGATCGCGCGCAAGCCAACGGCGTACCCGCCGAGATCATCTCCGGCGAAGAGATGCGTCAACGTGAGCCGCAAATCAACCCAGACGTGAGCGGTGCGCTGCACATTCCCACCGGCGCGATCTGCGATCCCTGGGGGGCGACCATCGCCGCCGCCGAGAACGCCGTGATGAACGGCGTGGAGCTCCGGCTCAACACGGAGTTTCTGGATTTTATCTGGGAAGGCGAGTCAGCGAATCAGCGAGTCAGCGAAAAGGTGAGTGAGCGCGAAGACGAGTCCAAAATCCAAAATCTAAAATCTAAAATTGTGGGTATTCACACCACCGCCGGTGACTTTCACGCCCGCTGGGTCGTCAATGCCGCTGGTCTTTTCGCGGATCAGGTGATGCACAAGGCGGGTGTGCGCCCGGAGTTCAAGATCACGCCCCGGCGCGGCGAATACTTTGTCATGGATCGCAACCAGGTGGAGATCAACACCGTGCTCTTCCCCGTGCCCACCGAGATCAGCAAGGGCATCTTGGTGACGACAACCCTGCACGGCAATACGCTCGTCGGCCCGAACGCGGAGAATATCGAGGACAAGACCGACGTAGACGTGACCCCCGCCGGCATGGCGGAGATCTGGGCGGGCGCGCTGAAGCTCGTGCCAAACCTCAAGCAGCGGGATGTCATTGCTGTCTTTGCGGGGTTGCGACCCGGCGGCAACGCGCCGTGTGTCAACCCGGAGATCAACTACAATCACGACTTCATCATCGAGATTCCGGCGGAGGTGGATGGCTTCGTCAACCTCGGCGGCATGGAATCCCCGGCGCTGACCGCCGCGCCCGCCATCGCCGAGCGCGTGGTGGAACTGCTGCACGGCGCGGGCGAGACCTTGCGTGAGAAAGCGGACTGGAACCCCATCCGCCCGGTGCGGCCTGTGTTCCGGCACCTCACCAAGGACGAACAGGCGGCACTGGTGGCGCAGGATCCGCGCTATGGGCGCATCATCTGCCGCTGCGAGTACGTCACCGAGGGCGAAATCGTCGCCGAAATCCACGCGCCCATCCCGGCCACCACCTACGACGCCATCAAGCGCCGCACCTGGCTCGGCACGGGCCGCTGCCTCGGCGGCTTCGATATGCCGCGCGTCGTCGAAATCCTCGCGCGTGAGCTGGGGCAGGCTGTGCTGGAGATCAGCAAGAAGGGCGGGGGGTCGGAGTTCTTATATCGTAAGACGAAGGAGGTGGCATAATGACCCACCCACTCAAATCACACTACGATGTCATCGTCATCGGTGCGGGGCCGGGCGGCCTGGCCGCCGCCATCGAGGCTAAGAAGCACGGCGCGGATGACGTGCTGATGATTGACCGCGACCTGGAGCTCGGCGGCATTTTACTCCAGTGTATCCACAACGGCTTCGGTGTGGAGACGTTCAAGGAAGACCTGCCTGGCCCTAGCTACGCGCAACGCTTCATCAACGAGGCGCAAACGGTGGGCATTGATTATCTACTCGATACCATTGTGCTAGATGTGACGCCGGAGCGCAAGGTCTACACTACCGGGATGCGCACAGGCTTCAAGGAGCTCAGCGCCAAGTCCATTGTGCTCTCGATGGGCTGCCGCGAGCGCACCCGCGCGCAGATCCGCATCCCCGGCCCGCGTCCCTCAGGCGTCTTCACGGCAGGGACGGCGCAGCGCTGGGTCAACGTCGAAGGTTACATGCCTGGCAGCCGCTTTGTCATCCTGGGATCGGGCGACATCGGCATGATTATGGCCCGCCGCCTCACCTTCGAGGGTGCCAAAGTCGAGCGCGTGCTGGAGGTGATGCCCTACCTCAGCGGCCTGAGCCGCAACTACGTCCAGTGTTTGCTCGATTTCGACATCACCTTGCAGCTGCAACACACCGTCAAGCGTATCATCGGCAAAGACCGTGTGGAGGCTATCGAGGCGGTGGCGGTGGATGATAAGTGGCAGTTTATCCCCGGCACCGAGGAGATTATTCCCTGCGACACACTGTTGCTCTCTGTGGGCTTGATTCCCGAAAACGAGCTCTCGCAAAAGGCCGGCGTCGCGCTCGATCCTGTCACCGCCGGGCCGTATGTGGATGACGGCTTTGCCACCAATATCCCCGGCATCTTCGCCGCGGGCAACGTCGTCCACGTCTACGATCTGGTGGATTGGGTTACGTCCGCCGGGCGCACGGCGGGCAAGCGTGCGGCGCTGTTCGCTCAGGGCTGCTGCAATCTGGAGCCGGTCTATGTGCCAACCAGGGCCGGCGAGAATGTGCGCTACGTCGTGCCGCATCAGATTGATCCCGAAACGCTCACGCAAGATAGCATCATGTTACAAATGCGCGTCACCAAGCCGCTGGAGCAGCCCGTCACCGTGCAAGTCACCGATGGCGATACGCTTATCGTCAAGAAGAGCGAGCGCTACGCTCGCCCCGGCGAGATGGTGAGTATCACGCTCAAGGCGAAAGAGTACGACGCGGTGCGGAAGGCGAAGGAATTAAAAGTGAGTGTGGTGCCGAAATAATGCGTACTGCGTACTGCGTAAAGAGCCTTCTCCCTTACGCAGTACGCAGTACGTTTTACGCTCTTAACGTAAGCGTCAGATTTGACCCAAATATGAAGAGGTAAAACGCAATGTCCATCACTGAAAAAATGATCTGCATCACCTGCCCGATGGGGTGTACGTTGGAAGTGACCCGTGAAGGGCAAACGCTCCTCAGCGTAGAGGGGAATACCTGCAAGCGCGGTGAGAAATATGTCCAGGAAGAGCTCACCGATCCGCGCCGGATGGTGGCGAGCACGGTGCGCGTGCGGGGGGGCATCCACCCGCTGCTGCCCGTCTACACCGCCGCGCCCGTCCCTAAGCCGCGCATCTTCGAGCTGCTGGCGCAGCTCCGCGAGCTGGAACTGCAAGCGCCGGTGACGATGAACCAGGTCGTGCTGGAGAATGTGCTGGGCGAGGGCATCAACGTCATCGCCAGCCGGGATATGCCGCTGTTAGTTGCATAGTCGGGAAATCGTTAACACCCGTCTGGGAGTATTTCCCAGACGGGTGTTGTCGTTGGTGGGCTTTTGTGACTGGTGGCGTGCGGTTCTTCAGCGGCGCAAGTTTATATCATATCCGACAAATCTTGCCACAGGTTATGCTTGATAACATTAAGCACCGGCTCGTTGAGATAGATTAGTTCTTCATTAACCGTTCTGATGGTTAGAGCTAGAATCTCTTCATCGTAGGGTGGGTGTCCCAAACGTGCCATTTGTTGTACCAATTCACCTCGGTTCACGCGCAGTTGTTTGCTGCGACCTTGCTTTGTCTTTAGCGCGTGCATAGCTGCTTCTGCCAAATTGACACTCATGTCTTGCACTTCTTGGTCGGGCATGGACGCAGTAGCTTCTGGCAAGTCCAGCAGTGCATCATAGATGGTGTTTGCCAGCGTATAGGTAATCCATTTCTCCCAGGTGCGCGCATGTGGCTTTTTCCAGAAGCGGGTCTGTGGAATTTCCGGAAACACATCTTCATCAAGTTCTTCATCATACAAATTGTTCGGGAGGTTGAGCGGAGACATTAAGCCCTGTACTATTTTGGACCAGATTGCCCAACACATTCCCATAGCGAGCAGGGCGAGTAATGTCCCTTCGAATAAAGAAAATGGTAGCAGGAGCTGCAGCACCCAGCCGCAGCCTATGGCTATACCTATGATGGCGATTACACTTATGATGTAAATAGCTATCATAAGTAAGCCAAATAAAAATCCACTTTTCATTATACTTTCTCCTCAAAATGGTTACATTTAATAGCCAACCAGTTTTTTGAGTCTGCTGCGTTTGCATCTTACACTAAATGGGTTATTATTGCAAGCGTAAGGGTGTGCATGGGTATGTATCATTTTTCTTGCACAGAGAAACTGTCCGGCTTTGGGATTAGCGTCGCTTCCCCAGTGTGCGCCGGGGAGGGAATAACAGTTAGGAATTTGCCGCAAATTTACAAAGTCACTGGTGGAAGCTATCGAAGCCAACTACGGCTCTTGATCATCTCAACTGACAGCAACATTTTTTATAGGAGCTCAGGTCCGTTTTTATAGGTAGCTTAAGCCCGCTGTAATGGGTTGCTAAATGGCAAGTTGCTGTGAAAAAGCAATGTCCCCTCAGTATTCATAGATCGTCGCCCAATAGAGAGAACGTGTTATGTATCCATCACGCATTTTGCTTTTGACTGAGGCTGAGTCGCCGGTGGCGCAGTTGCGCGCCATGCTGCCGGTGGGTTATCAGTTGGAACAAGTATCTACGCTGCTGGGGCTGGAAGTGGCCCTGCAGCGTCGGGACGACTTGGCGCTGGTTATTGTTGATCTGGCGCTAGCTGTGGATTCTGTGGCACAACATCAGCTGTTGCGCTTGACAGCGCGTTTGCCGTTGGTGCTATTAGCTGATCCACACGCGGCACAACCCTGCTTTGCGGCCAGCCAATTGATGCTCGAAAATCCTGTGTTGGCATTGCTTACGTTGAACGCACCAGAAACAGAACAGACCTTGCTCTTGCGCGCATTGGAACGGTTTGCTGCGCTGGCGCAGCGCCGGCGGCTAGAGCAGGATTTGGGTGAAGCCAATCGTCGGCTCAATCAACGGCTTCAGGAGATCAACACCATTTACACAGTAGGGCGTTCTGTTGCTTCCTCGCTTAATTTGGATGAAGTGTTAGAGCGCGTTGTGGATACTTCGGTCAATCTCACGCAGGCCGATGAGGGCTTTATTCTCTTGCATGAGGATAATCGTCTCTATTTGCGCGTTTCTAAGAATCTGAGTGAAGCCTTAGTGCAACGTTTTAATGTTGAGGCAGCGGATTCGATTGCCTGGCAGGTGGTCAGCTCCGGGCGTCCGGCCATGCTGCGGCGCGATGTGCGGATTGCTACCGGCTATTTGGTGCGTGCGCTGTTGTATCTTCCGTTACATGCTCCTGGGCGGGGCGTCGTGGGTGTGCTATGTGTGGTCAATCGGCAGCGTGAGGATGCTTTCACTGAGGAACAACTTTTCACGCTTTCGGCGTTGACAGATTTTGCTGCCATCGCTGTAGAAAATGCGCGGTTGTTCGACTCTATTAGCGCAGAGAAATCTCGCTTACAGGCAATTATGCAAAATGCAACTGATGCTGTTCTGATTACCGATCCTGATAATCATTTGTTGTTATGGAGTCAACTTGCTGGTGAGCTGTTAGGGATTGCCGATGTTGTGCCGGGGGCGGCGTTGGCGGACGTGGTGCATCATGAAAAAGTGTTGGAGCTTTTCGCGCAGGGCGCAACTGATGCCATGTTAGCCCATACTGAGATTGTCTTTGATGTTGGGCGCACCTTTAATGCGCAGCTTACGGTTGTTGCCGGGGTCGGGCGGGTGCTGGTGATGCAGGACATCACGCACTTGAAAGAGCTTGATCGCCTGAAGTCTGAATTTGTCTACACGGTCTCGCACGATTTGCGTACCCCCCTGACTACGGTGCAAGGATATGTCGAGCTGTTGCATCGGGTTGGCCCATTGAACTTCGATCAGGAAGAATTTGTGGCGAAGGCTCTTAGGAGTCTACGGCATATCACTATGCTGATTAGCGATTTGTTGGACATGGGCCGGATTGAGACCGGCTATGATTTGGAGATGCGTCCCTGTCTGCTTAGTGACGTTCTGGAGCAGGCCGTGGAAGCGTTGGAGCCTCTGGCTGCCCAGCATGAAGTCGTTTTGCGTTTAGCCGCTGTCACCGGCGATCTTTGGGTGAAGGGCAACTCGCACCGCTTGCGGCAGGTGGTGGATAATCTCATCATCAATGCCATCAAATACAACCATTCTGGTGGTTGGGTGGAAGTGCGCGTGCAACGTGATACGCATTGTATTATTGTACAGGTGTGTGACAATGGTATCGGTATTCCTCCGGATCAGCAGGCGCGGGTGTTCGACCGTTTCTATCGTGTCTCTACCCCGGAAACGGAGGATATCTACGGCAGCGGTCTAGGATTGGCTATCGTTAAATCCATTGTCGAAAAGCACCAGGGGCGGGCCTGGGTCGAGAGTACTCCAGGCAAAGGTAGCGCTTTCTCTTTTATCCTGCCCGCGCTCGAATCTACTGCCGATGTAGTGGCGGGTTAGCTCTTACGCTTCACGATAAAGTTTCCACTGGCTCACTATGATAATGAAAATGACGACCTGAGAACGACCTGTCAGTGCATAATGCGCTGTTTGCGGCGCGAAGCCGACGCTTCGCGCTACACTAGTTTTGATTTGCGATTCACTGATTTTTCAAGGAGTTTCATGCCTAAATCTGTTGTTGCTATTGTCGGACGTCCCAATGTGGGTAAGTCCACGCTTTTCAATCGCCTGATCGAAGAACGGCGGGCGGTGGTCAGTGATATTCCCGGCACCACACGCGATCGGCTCTTTGGTGAGACGGAGTGGAATGGTGTGCCGTTGATTTTTGTGGACACTGGCGGTATTGAAATGCAATCCGCTACGGTCGAGGCGGGCCGCCGTCCCGGCCCGGCACCGTTGCTGGAGGATTCTGCCCCGTTCATCCCGCTGATCCGCGCACAGGCGGAGCTGGCTATTGAAGAGGCCGATTTAACGTTGTTCCTGGTGGATGCCAGCACCGGCTTGACCGGCGCCGACCGCGAAGTGGCGCAATTGTTGCGTCGCGCTCAACGGCCCGTCTTGGTGGTCGCTAACAAGGCGGATAACTTTACGCGCGAGCAGGAGGCCCTGGAGTTCTACGAGCTGGGGCTGGGCGAAGTGTACCCGATTTCGGCGATTCACGGACGCGGTGTGGGCGACCTGCTCGATGTGGTGGTGGAACTGTTGCCGCCCTCGGAACCGGAATCTGAAATTGATGAGGATGTTATTCGCATTGCCATTCTGGGGCGCCCCAATGTGGGCAAATCCTCCTTGCTCAACCGTCTGCTTGGTCATGATCGCGCCATCGTCAGTCCGGTTTCCGGCACTACGCGCGATGCACTGGATACGGAGATGGAGTGGGGGGGCCAAAAGCTTGTGTTGATTGATACGGCGGGCATTCGCCGCCGGGGGCGGGTGCAGCAGGGCGTAGAGAAATATAGCGTGCTGCGTGCCTTCAAGGCCGCCGAGCGTGCTGATGTGGCGCTATTGGTGGTTGACGCTGTGGAAGGCGTGACCGCGCAGGATACCCACGTTGCGGGTTTGATTGTGGAGCAGGGCGTTAGCAGTGTGATTGTTATCAACAAGTGGGACGCGGTGGATCCGGAAATCAAGCAGAACCGCCAGCAGTTTGAGGCCCAGGCGCAACACGACTTGCAATTCCTGGCGCAAAGTCCCATGCTCTTCGTTTCAGCACTGACTGGGCAGCGCGTGGATCGCATTCTGCCTACTGCGATCTCGGTGGTGGAGTCCCGCTATCAACGCTTGCCCACTGGTTTGCTCAATGATATGATCAAGCAAGCGTTTGCTGCGCATCCACCGCCCACTAAACAAGGCCGTCGCCTTAAACTATACTTCGTCACTCAGGCAGAGGTTGCCCCGCCCACATTTGTTTTCTTCGTTAACAACCCGGCCCTGATTCACTTTTCTTACGAGCGCTACCTTGAGAATCGTATTCGTGAGGTCTTCCCCTTTCCCGGCACGCCCATCCGGCTTACCTTCCGGGGACATCAGGTGGATCGGGAAGATAAAAAAGTGCGGCGCAAGCGAGAAAAGTGATACCTTGCTTATCGCCCGCTCCATGTTAAAATGGCTATATTATGAATAACTCCGCGCACCCGCTGTTGGCGGGGTTGAATGCGCAGCAGCAGGCTGCGGTGGGGGCCTCTGATGGCCCGGTACTGGTCCTGGCCGGCCCTGGGTCAGGCAAGACGCGCGTGTTGACCCACCGCATCGCCTGGATGTTGCAGGAGCAGCACGCCGCACCCTGGCAGGTGTTGGCGGTGACGTTCACCAACAAAGCCGCCCGCGAGATGCGTGAGCGGCTCGCGCGCATGTTGGCGGGCGATACGGCGCTCCAGATGAGCATCGGCACGTTTCACGCGATTTGTGCGCGCTTGTTGCGCCGCGAGGCGGATGCAGCGGGGTTTTCGCGTAACTACCTGATCTTCGATACTGATGACCAGCTTGCCGTGATGAAGCAGGTGGTGAAAGACCTCAATCTCGACGACAAGCGCTACCGCCCGGCCTCCTTGCTCAACGCGATTTCCCACGCCAAAAACGAGCTAACGTCGCCCGCTGCGTATCCCGTCGCCACTTACTACGACCAGGTAGTAGCGCGCGCCTACGCGCGGTATCAAGAGACGCTGCGCGGTAACGAGGGGTTGGATTTTGACGATCTGCTGGTAGAAACGGTCAAGCTCTTCCAAGAGCACGCCGATTTGTGCGAGAAATACAGCCAGCGCTATCGCTATGTGTTGGTGGATGAGTTCCAGGACACCAACATGGCGCAATATCTGTTGTTGCGCCTGCTCACGGGCGAGCATCGCAGCTTGTACGCTGTTGCAGACGAGGATCAATCCATCTATTCGTGGCGCGGGGCGGACTATCGTAACATTACCCGTCTGCGTGGGGATTATCCGGGGCTGGTGGAGATTCTGCTGGAAGAGAACTATCGCTCTACGCAAATAATTCTCGATGCAGCCCAGGCGCTCATTGCGCCGAACCCGGATCGTACCATCAAGCGGCTCTTCACGCGCAAGCCGCAGGGTCTCCCGCTCACTTTACATGAAGCGTATGACGAAGCTGAGGAGGCGACGTTCGTGGCGCGGGAGATCGAGACGCTGCGTCGCGCCGGTCATGCTTACAGCGATTGTGCCGTGATGTACCGCACCAACGCGCAATCGCGCGCTTTAGAAGAGGCGTTGGTCTATGCAACCATCCCTTACCGGCTGGTAGGTGGCACACGGTTCTACTCGCGTCGGGAAATCAAGGATTTGCTGGCGTACCTGCGGTTGATTTTGAATCCTGATGATGACATCAGCTTTCAGCGCGTGGTCAATGTCCCCCGGCGGGGGATTGGAAAAACTACGCTGGCCTCGTTGATGACGCTGGGACAGACGCACGGTAGCTGCTATAAGGCGATGCTGCACTTGCTGCAAAGCGACGCGGGCAGCCGGGGCGCCAAGGCCTTACGCCCTTTTGCCGAGATGCTGGCCGAGTGGCACGCGCTACGTGTGCAGGGTGCGGATGTGCGCGATTTGACTAATGCCGTGCTTGCTGCTATCGGCTACGAGGGCTACTTGCGCGACGGCACTGACGAGGGTGAGGCACGCTGGGAGAATGTATTGGCGCTCCGCGCGGTCGCTGCGGAAGCGCCTGGTTTGGCGTTGGAGGAATTTCTGACCGATGTAGCCCTGGTCGCCGATGTGGACGAGTTGGGGGCCGAGGTGCAGGCGGTGACGTTACTCACGCTGCACAGTGCTAAGGGGCTGGAATTTCCCATTGTCTTTATCACTGGCTTGGAAGAGGGCTTATTGCCGCATAGCCGTTCGTTGGATACGCCGCACGAGTTGGCTGAAGAACGGCGCTTGTTCTATGTGGGCATGACCCGCGCCGAAGATCGGTTGTATCTTACCCATGCCTTCCGGCGTAGCTGGTATGGGGAAAGTTCTCCGGCAGCTCCGTCACGCTTCTTAGATGACATTCCGCCAGCCATGCTCGGCGTCGTGCGCAAGCGCCCGGTGTTGACGCAGCCCGCTACTAACTGGAACGTTCCGGCGTGGCGACAGAAGCGTCCAGAGCCGCCAGCCGTAGCCCAGCGGTTTGCTCCGGGGCAGGCAGTGCGTCATCGGCGTTTTGGCGATGGGGTGGTGCGCGAGAGTGTTATCGAACACGGCGAAGAGTTGGTCACTGTGTTGTTCTTTGATACAGGCGCAGGGGAGCGTACCTTCCTGGCCACGCACGCGCCCTTGGAAGCGGTGTCGCAGCATTGATGTTTAGTAGACACGATTTAAGTTTGTAGTGACGGCTTTAGCCGTTGAGAGAACCGCTACAGCGGTTACTACGAGCGGCTTTGTGATTACTGATATTTCTTTTGTTTGATTGTAACTACTCAGGCTAAGACTGTGTTTGTCATTGCGAGCCGTCTGCGGCGAAGCAATCGCAACCATGAACAAGATTGCGCCGTTCGGAGACGAACGGATACCGCGGAGACGCGGCTCGTAATGACAAGGCTGAGTAGTTACGTTTGATTTGTCTTTTATTTGCTACCGTACACTTGTAGATTTTTGCCATGAATTCACTCGAATTAACACGAAAACAATAAGAAATTCGTAAAATTCATGCTAATTCGTGGCTAAAACTGAATACACTTGGAAAATGTACGGTAGACAAGTCTTTTACTGATTTGCTTTAGGAGGCTGGTATGAAAGCCTTGAAAACAACGTGGTTGCTGCTGGCAGGAACCTTGCTGCTGGCGAGCTCGTTCTTGTGGTTGTCCTTGTTTCCTGAAAGTGGCAAGCGGGCGTTCATGTCTCCTGCGCAAGCGGCGAGCGAATTGCCAGCGCCTCTCACTGCACCCGCTACTTGTATCATCTTTTATGATACTTGGGATGCTGAGCCAACCTACAATCGTAATGATATTAACAACGCGGCCCCGCTTTCCAATTACACCTTGCAGACGTTGATTCAAGGCACTGCTGGTACTGTGACCTCACCTACATTAGCCACCGCCTGGGACGATTATTACCGATTGGATAATGCCAGCGTGGGGTACCTCTACACGGTGCGTGCTGTGCCGGATCTTACCACAAATTATGACCTGGGCATGGTGCTGTACGACAGCACCCGCACTGCTGTTTATACAGATAGTAATCCCTTCGATGGTAACTCGGCGATTATTACCTTTCAGGCAACTGATATTGGGCCTTACTACTTTAAGGTATTTCAACGTAGTGGTCAGTGTAGCTGGAGCTCCAACCGGGCCAGTACCTATAGTTTGGTGTTAGGGGCCGCAGCCCCTACACCTACGGCTACCCCGACACCTACGCCCTCGCCTACACCTCCCGGGCCTGCGCCTACCCCGCGTCGGGATCATGATGACTATGAGCCGAATTACGATTTTGACACTGCGGCCATCATTGCTCCTAGCATGACCTATAACCTCAACTTTGTTCCCTGGGGAGGGGCGCAAGTGGACAATGATTACTTTAAACTTTGGGCTAAGCCGGGCCTGGTCTTTAGCTGCGAGACGTTTGATCTGGACCCTGGCGTGGATACTAACATGCGCTTCTTTGATGGTAATCGCAATCCTATCGGAGGTAACGATGACCGGGCGCTGGGCGATTATAGCAGCTATTACTCGTATTACAGCACTTACGAGGGTTGGCTCTATGTTGAGGTGGGGCACGGTGGTCGTTTGTCGGTTTCCGACATTGCTGATAGCGAGTACAAACTTCGCTGTCAGATGACCGCGCCTGGCGCTGTGGGGACCGTCACACCAGCTCCAGGCAAGGATCCCATCACGCCGCCAGTCGTCACGCCGCGACCTACTGCTACCCCGACGCCAGTCACTTCGCCGTTGCCTACTCCCACTGATAACGGAAATGGTAACGGCACGGGGGGGAGTACTGTTGAGCTGTCCATTCGTCCACTTACTACACCGGTTCCTCTCACCCCTACTCCCACGCCGGGCGGGGTACGCACTTTTGGCTTGCTCATTTATTACGATGCCAATCAGGACGGTCAGCCGGGCGCCGGTGAAGGGGTTTCCGGCTTCTTTGCCCGCGCCCTCTCCACTACTAATGGTACAGAGCTGGCGCGCGGTTACACTGATGAGCAAGGGCGAATTTCCTTTAGTGTGCCTACAGTTGGCCCAGTGCGCGTCCTCGTGCCGCTGCTCGGCATGGATCGTTATGTGGATGCAAGCACGCCGGAATTGATTGTGCGTATCAGTCCGTTGCCGGTCCCGTCCACTATCCCTTGATCAAGAGGCCTATTGATGAGTGAAGAAGAACCTGTTTCTTTGTTTGAACTCTCAGACTTGCCAGAATCACCACCGCTGGAGACTTTAGAGACACCGGCGGAGTCTGCTTCTGCGTCGGGAGGAGCTGTTTTGCCTGAGCCGATTGATCCGCTGCCCGCGCCCCCGTCGGCGGGTGCGGTTCAGCCCTTGCCCTCTGAGGCGTTGCCAGATTCCCAACCCATGCCTGCGATGCCGGTTGAACCGCCGCTACCTCAATTAGAGACTCCGCCTGTATTGCTTGCCGCGCCCTTACCTGAGAGCACAGTCTCACCAGTAGTCTCTGCTTCTCCTTCTGCGTCCCCGCGCAAGTCCTTGCCGAGCTTTCCCGTGTGGATTTTGTTGCTCTTGATGTTGGGCTGTATCATCGTGCTGGTATTGGGGTTGGCTGCGCTGCTCTCGCGCTTTTCCGCACGCCCTGTCAGCGACGCTGAACCACTTTCCATTAGCAAACTTAGCACTTTTCTCTCCCCGCCTATCATTCCTGCTGATCAATATATCCTGCAACAGAACGGTTCGCCGCTACACTCTGCAACGCCAGCACTACTTACCATAGATGACGTGGACTACCCGGTGGTGGCTGTGATACCCGAAGCCGGACGCTGGCCCATGCCTGCCGATAAGGATACCGCGGTTTGGGTTTACGGGACGGTAATCAATTATGTGATCGGCTTACCGCATACAGAGTATACCGCTGCCCGGCTTGCTGGACTGGACAGCAGCGCTCGCTTCACCATGGCCCTGAGCAGCGGTGTGACTCTGGTCTTCGGTAGCCCTGAATCACGACGGGTGAGCAGTAGTGCTACTGCCGAGGTGATGGCGCAGCAGCGACCAGGTTTGACTCTGGTGTTGTTGAGTGATACAGGGGATAATCGGCTGGTGGTGCAGGCGCGCTATTTGCCTGAGGAGAGCGTGGCTGAGGGAGCTGCGCAAAATCTTACGGGGTTGAATGTGGAAGTCGAGGATTTTTGGGATTCCGAAGATCCTGAAGATAGCCAAAACCTACAATTTTTCATTGAGTTCAGCGTTACTAATACTGGTGCGACTGAGATCAACCCGGCATTGTTCAATATGATCTTGGAAGATGGGAATGGTCAACAATGGTCGGAGAGTCGCGGGGTTTCAGAGGATGGTGATTATGGGCCGTTACTCTATGCTTTGGCCCCTGGTGAGAGCGCCGATGTGAGCGTCGGTTACCTGGTCCCGAAGGACCTCAAGTTGCCGCTTACCTGGATTTTCCGGGCTGATCCTACCGTGCCACAGAATATGGCCCGCTTCCCCATTCCCTACGAGCCTGCGCAGCCGGAGCCGGCGCAGCCGCAGGTCTCGCTTGCCGATGCGTTCGCCGATAGCACTCGCGATGTCATTGTGGTCAATGGTGAATTACGCAATGTAGGTGAGCAACCGCTCTACGTCACGCTCAGTGATGTCCAGCTGACTTCTAGCCGGGGCGAGACCGAATTACGTGCCTCCACGCCGCTTCTGCCCTGGACGATTAACCCAGGGGGAACGCAACGTTTTGAACTGCAATTTTCCTGGCCGGATGATGTGGATACTGTACTGATTAACATCCTTGGCTTTACATTCGAGTTAGGTGGTTTGCCTTAGAACCCATCCGAAAATTCATGATGACGTTAGTGGTGCTGGTAGAAATTAGTGCCATGTCTCGGCTGATAGTGGAATTTTCTGACGGGTACCAGCATAACCCCGTCAAAAACAGAATGCGTGGAATGTGAATAAAGATCACATTCCACGCATTTTGTTTTTTTGTGCCTGACAATCGGGGCGCGGGGATTCGAACCCCGGACCTCACGGACCCAAACCGTGTTGCGGTTTGGTGTAGGGTAGCCCTCACGGATGGAGGTTTTCTATAGCCGCGTGGTCTGGATTTTTCCAGGCCGCGTGGTCTGTGTCAAGGTACTTGAGAGCCTGTTGGGGGCTGTTTTTTGTTGCCGCTAATGGGACTACGCGGAAGTTGTTTGCTGCTCCCGCGTTGCCTCACCGGTGGCCTCACCGGTTTCCTCACCACTTTTGTGACCGCGCAGCCTAAAAGTGGTGAGGAATTTTCCTCACCACTTTTTTAGGCTCTTACCACAAAAGTGGTGAGGATTTTCGCTAAAAGTGGTGAGGAATCTAAATCGCCGGTTTTGGGGTTAAGCGAGACCCATCATTTTACCCCTGTTTTTGGGCTTTTTCCCCCACTTTACCCCTGTTTTTAGGCCATTTTTAGGGATGGCGTCACTTTTGGAGGGTTCTTTTATTCCTATAGGGGTATCTTATCCCGCGAAGTGGTGAGACCGGTGAGACCGGTGAGAATTGCGATTTACACCACTCTCACCGTTCTCACCACTTTTTCAAATAAGAGTCTCCTATAGGGAGATAAATGATTAGTAGCGATCAATTTCTTGGCCTGCTGGGTTATAGAGCACGGCTGGATCGTGTTCGGAGTCGTTCCAGATGTTGTCTGTGAAGCCGCAGTTGTAGCCGTCTACGCCGGTTTGGGCGTAGATGCGGAGGGTCGTTTGGGGTTGGAGAATGCCGTTGAGCCGGCAGCGTTGGTTGCCGCGTTCGCTGACGAGTACCCAGCCGCTTAGGTCTTGCGCCTGGTCGCCGAGGTTGCTGAGGGTGACGTGCTCGGCGATTTTGTTGACTGCGCTGATGATGACGTAGGGGCCGCTGATGGGGGTGGGCGTGGGGATAGGGGTACGGGTGGGGATGCGGGTGGGGACGGGGCGCGGCGTATGGGTGGGGCGTGGGGTACGGGTGGGGCGTGGGGTACGGGTAGGGCCTGGCGTGGCAGTATTGGTAGCTGTGGCCGTGGGGGTGTGGGTAGGAAGCAGCCCCGCGCTGCGCAGGCTGTTATCAATGGCGGTGCCGATGCAGGTGATGCAGCAACAGAGAGTGCAGAGGATGATGAGCGCATTGCCTAATGTGAGTCGCTTTTTGGGTGGGATGCGGGATTTAGTTTTAGTTTTCATTACAGGTGTAGACAGATTTTTAACGGTTTTGTAAGTGTCTTTTTGATCAATTTAGGGTATACTTAGGTCATGCGTTCTATAAAACACTGGCTGCATACGTTGACAATTTGGTTGGTCTTGCTCATTCACTATCGCTGGTGGCCGCGAGGGTTTTGTGGGTGGGTGCGGTATCGCGCGATTTGCCGCGCACCTGTGGTACACGCGCGTCCGTATGCTGTTGTGATCGTAGAACGTAGGCCAGAACATCTTGTTGTTCGCGTTCATCGAGTTGGCTAAGGTGTTTCAGTAGATCCAGCATTATTTTCACGCTTAGTTTTTCACGCTCATCGGCAACGATGGGCGTTTTTTTGTCGCTGAGCAGCCCCGCCCGGCGGAAGACTTCCTCCTCTGGCAGTTTCAATGCGCGTGAGATAGACCTGCATACACTTGCGGTTATCCCCCGTTGTTCTGTCATAATCAATGACAACCCCCCAGAAGATATATTAGCTCTTCGCGCAAGGTCGTTTTGAGTCCATCCTCGAAGAGTAAGTTCTTCTTTTATCCAATCTGTAAAGTCTGACATAATCATAGTTTACACTTTTAATCACTTACAGTGGTAAGCGATGGATGAATGTCATATAAAATATGGGTCATTTATCATGTGCTTACAACTGCAAGTGGATATATACTACTTACAGTTGTAAGCATTACGGGAGGTACACATGAAGGATGTATGGCGAATCCCTGCAAAAATAACCCTTTCACGATCTGTTGGATTTGATGTGGAAATTTCAGTGGCTTTGGGAAATGAGACGCGGCGCCAGGGGATTGAGGATGCGCGGATTATGGCGGTGCGCTTGCTGCGCGAGGCTTTGGAGCAGCGCGGGGCGTTACCGTTGGGGGCGTTTCCCGGGGCGGCGACCACCGCAGGCGGTGTGCAGTGAGCGGGCTGCTGCTGGCTTTTGGCGCGGGGGTGGTGGTGGGTGCGGTAGCGGTGTTGTTGTATGCGGCGTTGTGGGTGAGCGCTGGCAGACGGGAGCGGCGGGATGCAGACCGCTTTTGAGGCAGCTTTGGTACGGGTGCTCCGCAAGGGTCGCCGGGTGGAGTTCGAGTCTCCAAGCGGGGCGTGGCTCGCGTTGCGCGGGTCGGGTTTCCTCCTTGTGGCTGGGGAGAGCGTCCATTGGGGTGACGCTCTCCCCCTGGTGGGGGTGTGACGATGCAGCAACCAGATGTGGATGTGATAGACGTTGAGTTTGTCGAGGTCGCAGCTACCGACTTGTTCGGCTCGGCGGGGGTGGTGGATGTGCCCGCCCGCGGCGATGAGGTGACGACGCTGGCCGAACGCCCCACCCGCCCCAGCGGGACGCCGCAGGTCTGGCAGGGCATCAACCCCACCACGCCGGTGACGAGTGCGGATATTCCACAGATTTTAGAGGCGTTTGAAGCCTGGATTATGCAGAATGTAGCCCCGCGCAAGCGGCGCCCCTCGCCGCGCACAGTGGAATCTTACCTGAGCGATGCCGAGCAGTTTTTGCGCTGGCTGGTAGAGCAGGAGTTGCCGCCCCTCCCGGAGTGGTTTGCTGGCCCAGAGGCGTTGTGGGCGCTGTGGGAGCGCTTGGAGCAGGAGACGGCGGAGGGGATTCCGCTGTTGCTGGTGTTGCCCGAAGTGACGCAGGCGTTCATGGAGCATCTGGTAGCGCCGGGGCACGCGCAGTATACCGGTTCGCGCAATCCGCGCGCCACGGATGGCAGTTATAGCCCGGCCACGTTGGGCAAGAAGCGCTCGAGCCTGAACACATTTTTCACCTTCACCAGGAAGCGGCGGCTCACTTATGGGAATCCGCTGGAGGATATGGACACGGTGGTGCGGATGCCGCAAGATCAGCGGTCGGCAGTGGAGAAGATCAAGGCGCTCACTGAGCGGCAGGCCCAGCGTTTGCTGGCGACGGTGGTGGGGGTGTATTTGAACGCCGACAATCCCGATAAGAAGGCGGCAGCGGTGCGCGATCGGGTGATGATTGATTTGATGATGTTGCATGGGTTGCGGAATATTGAGGTGCAGCGGTTGAATCTGGAAGATTACGAACCCAATGCGCGGGGCGAGCAGGGCACGCTACAGCTGCTGGGCAAGGGCGATAAGCCGCGCACGATTATTCTGCGCCCGGAGATGCAGACGGAACTGGATATGTGGTTGCGGATGCGGGCGCTGTACAAGTTCAATGAGACCGCGTTGTTTGTGTCGTTGCATCGCGGGGATGACTGGGGCACGCGGTTAAGTCAGCGCTCGATTCGCCAGCGGGTGGATGTGTATCTGGAGGCGGCGGGGCTGAAGCGCGAGGGGGTGAGCTGCCACGCGCTCCGGCACACTTACGCCACGTTGTATGTGGAGAAAAAGGGCAAGGATGTGAACCGGGAGGTGCTGGCGTATAGCATGGGGCACGCGGATTCTAAGATCACCGGCGCGTATATTGATTGGGTGGATATGGCGGCTGAGAATCCCAGCGCGCCGCTCATGGAGATTTTGGCGGCGGCTACGGCCAGCGCAGAGGCGCAACCGGCGGCGCCGCGGCAGCGCCGCGGTAAGCGGTAATTATGTTCCGCTAATGGGAATTAGCGGAAGGTTTTAAGGTGCGGAGGGGAAGGGGATGAAGCAGACCGAGTTTGTAGCTCTGGTGCGTGAGATGCGCGAGGCGCAGCAAGAGTTTTTTACGGTTCGCACGCGCACGGCGTTGGCGCGGGCCAGGGAGTTGGAGCGGCGAGTGGATGCGTATGTGTTGCAGTTTGTGAATGAGACTCCCGCGCAACGGCAGTTGTTCGAGCGTTCAGGTTAAATTCATTGTAAGGTGAGGATGAGCAAACATGGAATCTGTGACAAATTGGGACAAGATCGGGCTGATTTATGGGCTGCTTTTTGGCTTTGGTTTTATTTACAACCTGGTGGTGGCGTGGTTGGAGCAGCATGGCTATGACGAGGGGTATACGGCGTTGCTCGTGGTGGTGGGGACTGCGGTAACGCTGGGCGCGATGGCGGTGGTGGCGTGGCCGTGTGCGCTGGGGATGCTAGGGGCGTTTGCGGCCTCTGGCTTTTGGATGGTACTCGGCTCGTGGTGGCGGCATGTGCAGCGGCGCCGCCGGGCGCAGCAGTTGGCGCGGGAGGGGCGATGACCGGACGCCGGCCGTGGCCGAATGCAGCGAAGGAGGTGCGCGATCAGGCCGCCGAGGCTGCGATGCGCGGCATCCGGCTGCTGACGCCGCTGGTGGAGGGGATGGCGTTGGATCGGACGGAGACGTTGCGACGCCAGGCGCAGGCGTTGCATGAGTTGCAGCGGATCGCCTGGCTGCTGAGCAATGTGGGCGCTCCGATTAGACCGGAAGATTTAGGATAGGAGGATCACGATGGCAGGGTTAGATAAGATTTTACGGCAGGGGCGGGAGTTATTGGCGCAAGAGCAGGCGTATTTGATGGCGCAAGAGGCGGAGGCGGCTGCTAAGGTGGCTGCGATGAAGGCGGTTATTCTGGACTTTGTGCGGTGCGAGATGGAGTTATCTAGCGCGGAGTTAGCAGCATTGAATCCAGAAGTTTTCTATTGCCTGGATGAGTGGTGGTGGGCGCGCGTGGAATTTCGGGCGTTCGATCAGAAATTCGTGTTCAAGGTGCAACTACACCGTGATGCTGATGGTGGGGATATTGTGGTGGAGTTGGACAAGCATACTTATCCTGTACCGACGCGGCATAATGTGGCGCTGTGGTTGGCGCAGGCTGCGGAGAGTGTTGCGGTGCGGTGCGTGGCGATGGGTGAAGAGGAGCGGATTGTAGATGAGCATGAGCCAGCGCCGCCGTTATGGGGTGGGCGACAAATTCGGCGTATTGATATAGCCCTGGATTTGTTTGATGACGGGGCGACGGAGGCGGAAGTGCAGGTGCGCTTGTTGGCGGTGATTGCTGAATCGCTGGTACGGTTGGCAGAAAAAGAATGAGGCCCACCGGTGGGGCGGTGGGCCTTGGGGGGTGGATACAGGTGGTCGCTGATCCACTTTTATTATCGCACAGGGCCGGGGGAAAGGCAAGCAGGTGGGGGTGATAGATGACATTTTTAATTGGGCTGATTGTGGTATTGGCTTTGCTGGTGGGTGGCGGGTTCGCGGTGGCGAGCATCCAGGCGAATCACGCCCGGGTGTTGGAGGCGCAGGTGGCGCTCACGGCGCAGCACACGGCGGCGGCTTCTAGCGCGGGGTTGGTGTTGACCCTGGGTCTGGTGATTGTCGGGTTGCTGGCGGTGATGGGGGGGTATGTCTGGCTACGTCTACGGGTGCAGCGGGCGCAGCGGGCGCAGTGGGCGTCTGGGCCGAATGCGGGCTGGAAGCGACTTGGAGACAACCCGGCGCGCGCAGAACTCGCCGCAGGGGGCACGGAAGCGCTGGTGCAGCAGTTGGTGCAGCTCCAGGTGCTCAGTATGTTGCGGGATATGCAAGCACCCCATCCCCAACGGTCGCTCCCGGTGTCGCCGCGTGAAGATGCGGTGTGGTATCCGGAGGTATGAGGTGATGCAGACAAAGCGCGGCTGGGTGGGGCTGGTGTGGAGCGTGTTGATCGGGTTGCTGATGGCGTGTAATGATACCGCGTTGACGTTGACGCCGGCTATGATCTCGCCGCCTGTCGTAACCTCGGCGGCACTGCAACCTACTATTGAGCAAGCCCAGGTGGATTTGTATGTGGATACGGTGCGCGCGGAGCAGGAGCGGCGCGCAGCGGAGGCCACGCTCGCCGCGTTGTATGGGCTGCAAACGGCTACGGCGATTGCCGTGCAGGCTACGGCTACGGCTGAGGCGTGGGCCTGGCAGACGACGGTGGAGGCGCAGCAGGCCCAGGCTACGGCTACGGCATGGCAGACGACGGTGGAGGCGCAGCAGGCCCAGGCTACCGCTACGGCGTGGTATCAGCAGCAACAGGCTTATGCTACGGCGCAGGCGGCGCAGGCTACCGCGACGGTCTCGGCGATTGTGTTCGCAGAGCAGGCCACGGCCACGGCTGAAGCGCGGGCGGTGGCGGCTACGGCGACGGTGCAGGCGTTGCAGGCGGTGGGCACGCTCCAGGCGGTGCGCGTGGAGCAGGAGCAGTTATCGCTGGTGCGCGCGGAGCAGGTGAATTCTGTGAAGGCGTGGGCGCCGCTGGTATTCACCGGGTTGATGGCGGTGGTGTTGCTGGTAGGGGTATGGCGGCTATTGGGGGTCGCAGAAAAGCGGGCGCGGGTGGTGAAGTTCGGCCCGCAGGAGCGGGAGATCATTATGTTGAATGGGGGTGTGGCGTTGCCGGGACGCTCGTGGGGGCCGGTGTTGGAGTATACGCAGGCGGCGCTGCCCTCGCCGGAAGAGCAATCGGCGGTGACGGAGCGCGATCAGAGCATTATGCTGGTGCGCGCGGGCCGTCCATCGGGTAAGACGGTGAGCGAGTCCCAGCCGGAGCGCCGCGCGCCGGGGCTGGGCCAGGTACGGGAATTTCGGAGCATCCGCCACGCGAAAGCGGCGGGGGTGTTGCCTGCGCCTATCGCGGACGCGATTGAGGCGGAGTGGCGGGTGATCGGGGGGCACGCGGGTTAAGCGCGTGTTAGGCGGAATCATTATGGATGAGCACTCAGTATTTCCACAAATCTGCCCGGTAACTGGTTGGCGGGTTTTAGGTTGTGCGTCTACGGGCTGTAAGTATCTGCAACGCACGCCAGTACATCACTATCTGTATTGTGCTCATCCGCATCGAGATTGTTTTCAAATGCGGCTTCGCCTAGTTGCAGCGGACGCGGCTACAGCAGGCACACTCAGCGAACCGGTTACCGACGCCGCGCCGCTGAAGTCTAACGGTTAGGCGGAATTGGAGGAACTATGAACAACGAGGAAATGATTGAGAAAGCAGCCGAGGCAATGGTGCCGATTTTGGAGCAGGAATCAAATATGATTTGGGGTGAGCGCAGTTGTGCTAACATTCTGCGCTGGACACTCGCAAAAGCCGGTCTTCGCCTAGATGTAGTCGTTGTGGAAGACGCTCTGCATCAATGTGGCACTGATGCTAAAGACATAGAGGGCGCGGCATTAGTGTCGCATTGATGCGCCATGAGACGGGGGGTGAATGATGCGTGAGATCGAGACGTATTGGGAAGCGGTGTTGCGGGCGCTGCGCACGCAGGGGTGGCTGTTGGAGCGGCCGCAGCAGGGCGGGTATGTGGTGCCAGAAGCGACGGGGTTTGTCTTCCCGGAGTATTGTGTGTTTGCGCTGGATATGCAACGCTTGGGAAATGTCACGCGGGAGCGGTGGCTTTCGTGGGAGTTGCGGGAGAGCATCAGTATCATGGCCGGGGGGCATCCGGTGTGGGTGGTGGATGCGGGTGGCCTGGCGGTGGCGGTGAGCCGTCAGCCGGGGATGCAGCGGCAGGCGTTGGGAAATGCAGCGTGCACGGTGCCGACGCATCTGCCATTGACGACCGAGCTGCTCCCGGCTGCGCCTTACGCAGTATGTCTGGGGTATGGGGCGCAGGGGGCCGTGACGCTGGACATCGGCGACGAACACCGGGCGATTCTGGTGGGCGGGACAAGCGGCTTCGGGAAGACGACGTTCATCCAGAGTGTGCTGGTGCAGCTCGCCGCGAAGCATGGGCCGAACGAGTTTCGGCTGGTGCTGCTCGATCCGAAGTTAGTGGATTTCACGATGTACAGCGAACTTCCGCAACTGCTGTATCCCATCGCCAACGAGATTGAAGAGTGCGAGCGCGCTATCGAGCAGACGATGGGGGAACTATTACGGCGGCGGGCGTTGCTGGCCGGGGCGCGCGTCCCCAACTGGCAGCAGTACAACGCGGGCGCGGATGAGACGCTACCGCTGATCCTGTTGGTGGTAGATGAGGCGGCGGACTTCGCGGGGACGCCGACGATGGACACGCTGGTAGAGCTCGCGCGGAAGGGGCGGGCGTTTGGGATCAGTGTGATGGTGGGAACGCAGCATCCGACGACCAAAGTCATTGACGCGCAAGTGAAGGCGAATTTGCCGACCGCGATTGCATTCCGCACGAAGAGTAATAGTGATAGCCGGGTGATTCTGGATCGCGCTGGGGCGGAGCAACTGCGGGATAAGGGACGTTGCCTGACATTTGTGGGCGGGGACTGGCAGGAAGTGCAGACTTGCTATGTGGATGAGGCCGCGCGGGAGGCGTTGCTGGGCGGGTTGGCGTTGTGCCCGGAGCAGCGGGCCGGATTGGACACGGTGGAGGCGGAACTGGTGCGCTATGCACTTTTGCAGTTGGATGGGGCTTTCATCATCAACCGGCTGGCGGAGCAGTTCCAGGGGGCGATCAGTAAGCGCCAACTGGCGAAGCTGGCGCGGCAATGGGAGCACCGGGGCTGGTTGACGGGGCAGGCGGACGCGGCGAGTGCGCGGTATGTGACTGCGGAGTTGGCGGAGCTGCTCACCACCCCCGTCCAGGCTGCGGGGGTGGTGACACGGTGACACGGGTGACACGCGGTGACACGGCGGAAAAAGCGGTGACACGGTGGTGACACGGGATATTGAATAAATATCCGCTAATGGGGATACGCGGAAGGAGATAGAAATGATCGGAGCAACCTATATGGGATTTACACCGCAATGCGAAGATGAAAAGGCGCGGGCGGCATTTGTGAAGCGGTATGGGCGCGAGCCGGTGGAGCTGTTACGGACTGGCGGCGCGTTGCTGGTAGGGCCGGTGGATGAGACGCTGCCAGCAGAGCCAGTGCAGCAAGAGGCTGCGCAAGCATAAATTATCAAGGGGGTGGAGTATGGGGACGATTGTGGGTTTGGCGACGCAAAAAGGGGGTGTGGGTAAGACCACGTTAGCGATTCATCTGGCCGTGGGTGCGGCGCGGAGTGGGAAGCGGGTGATTGTGATTGATGCAGATCCGCAAGGAAATTCCACGAGTTGGTTGCTTGATGGCGAGATGGATGAAGGGGTCTTTCGGCTGTTGGTGCTGAATGAGAAGGCCGTGCGCGCGGTGCGTCCGCTTTCACGGTGGGGCGTGGGGCTGGTGCCGGGGAATTTCCGCACGGGCGAGGCATTAACGATGTTGGCCGCGGTGGGGCGGCTGGCGGAGATTCCCAGCCGGATCAAGCCGCTGGCGCAGGTGGCCGATCTGGTGGTGATTGACATGCCACCGAGCCGGAGCGCGGGCTTTGTGGAGATGTTGAGCGCGATGGATTGGGTCATCGTGCCGACCCAGCTCGAGCGGATGGCGATGGAGGGCGTTGGGCTGATGGCGCAAACGGTGGCGGAGATCGAAGGCCCGCGACTGATGGGGGTGGTGCCGAATATGACGCGAGTGCATACCCGCGAGCATCAGGCGCAGATGACCGATCTGGTGCAGGCGTTCGGACAGGCCGTCTGGTCGCCCATCCCGCTGACCATCAAGGTCACTGAGGCGGCCTCCTATGGGAAGACGCTATTTGAGCACTGCCCGACCGATCCCGCGACGCTGGCCGTGACCGGGGTACTGAAGCGCATGTTGGAGGTGCTCTATGGCTAACGGGCGCGTGGGGGGATTGGGGAAACTCGATCCGGCTGTAGTAGAGTTTCAGAAGCGGGCGGCGCAGAATCCGCAGACGGTGACCCGGAAGCAGCGGCAGGATCGGAAGCGGGTACGGGTGAATTTCGATGTGCCCCTGGAATTGAAGGCCGCATTGGAGAAGATCGCGGATATGGAGCACGAGGACACGAGCATGGCGCAGGTGGCGGCCTTGCTGCTGTCTTGGGCAACGCGGGCGTATATCGCGGGAGAGCCAGAAGTGCGCGCGCTCTTCGAGGAAGAACGTTTCCTGGCGCGCACACCTAAGTTTGCCTACAACATTGATGTCCCGCAGCGGTTTATCGAGACTTTGCGCACCTTTTAAGCGTTACGGTGATATTTAACGGTGTTATTTATGGTGTTGTTTATGGTGTTATCTACGTCACCCTTTTTAACACCGTTTATGGTGAAAGTTGACCGCGTGTAATTCGCTGTGGGCGTTTTTGTGCGCGTGCGAGTGTATTGCTATAGGTATAAAAAATTTCCGCTCTACGAGGCCTACAGAAGGGGAAATCCATGACAACGGTTATCGAACGACTCAAGGAAAAATTACGGGTTGAGGATGTTGTAGCGAAGTATGTGACGCTCAAAAAGGCGGGGCGGTCGCAGAAGGGACTGTGTCCATTTCACACTGAGGCTACGCCATCGTTCTTTGTGTTCGCGGATTCACAGCGGTGGCATTGCTTTGGCTGTGGAATCGGCGGCGATGTGATTGATTTTGTGATGCAGTATCAGAAATGGGATATGACTCAGACGATCCGGGATCTGGCCCGCGAGGCGGGCGTAGAGATTCACGAATCGCCGGAGCAGCGCGCGGCGCGGGAGATCAAGCGCACCCGCGAGGCGATCTTTGCGGCGGCGGCGGGTTTTTTCCACGCCCGGCTGTTAGAGTCGCCTGACGCGCTGCACTATTTGCGGGAGGTGCGGAAAATTTCTGATGAGGTGATCCGCGATTATAAGATTGGGTTTTTCGGCGAGGATTGGGGGCAGTTGCGCGCGGCGTTGTTACGCGCGGAGGTGGACATTGAGCAACCCGCGGCCGTAGCGCTGGTGGGCTATCGCGGTGATGTGGCGGCCTGGGGGCAGCGGCATGGAATCGCGGTAGATGGGCAGTGGGTGCAGGATAGTAAAATCCCTGCCATGCGCCCGCAGATGATTGTGTTTCCGCATTGGCGGAAGGGGCGCGTGGCGTACATTTCCGGGAGGATGTTGCCGCCATACGACGAGGGGGCAAAATCGTGGAATCCACAGCGCGCGCTGGTGGGTGAGAAGCAGCCGTTTTACAACTTGCTCTTCGATGCGCGGGATGAGACTTTGCCGCGCGTGGTGGTGGAGGGGCAGATGTGCGCGTTGAGTTTGCAGGCGTGGGGGTTGCCAGGGGTGGCGCTGGCCGGGTGTGAGCTGGCGCGGGCGCAGGATTCGGCTTCGGCTGAGGCGTTGACCTCACTGGTAAAAGCCGTGGGCAAGAAGGGGGGCTTGGTGCTAGGGCTAGATGACGACGACGCCGGACGCACCATGTTGCGCAGCGATGACGTACATGGGCGGGTGGGGTTGGCGGATGCGTTGCTGAAGCAGGAATTTCAGCCCACGCGCTTGCGGGTGTTGGTATGGCCGGGGAAGGATGCGAATGGCGCGTTGCAGCAGGGACTGGGCACGGCTGCGATCAAGTCGCTGGTGAAGCAATCTCCTACCTGGATTGATTATCTGGTCGCGCTGGCACATCCAGAGGGCGAGGAACCCGACGAAGACCTGGTGCGCGAAGTTTTTGCGGCGTTGACGCATGTGGAGCCGTTTGAAGTCTCGCGGATGCGAGAGAGGCTGGCCGAGGCGTTGGGCATTCGACGACAAGAGTTTGATGGGCTGTTGCGAATAGCGCGGCGCGAGGCGGGCCAGGCTGAGGACGGAAAGCCGCGCTATATGATTGTGGGCGGGCGGAACTGCCACAGGTACTATGATCGCATTGGCAATGAGGTGCTAGATCCGCTGGCGAATTTCCAGGCGCAGATCGTCGAGGAGGTGCTTCTCGACGATGGTGAGGATACGCACCGCGAATTTGTGTTGGCGGGAGCGCAGAATTCAATTCCGCTGCCTCCGGCCCGGGTGCCAGCGCAGGACTTCGGCGCGATGGGCTGGGTAGCGAAGGCTTGGGGCGCGAAAGCGATTGTGGAGGCCGGGGCGGCTACCAAAGACCACTTGCGGGCATGTATTCAATATCTCAGCGATGAGATCAAGCAGCAGACCGTTTTTACTCACACGGGCTGGCGCGAGATTCAGGGTAAGCGCGTTTTCTTGACGTGCGCGGGGTCTGTGCCGGCGTGTGATACTCCGGTGACGGTAGAACTTGATCCAGACCTGCAACTTTACAACATTCCGGCTGAGGTGGGGGAAGCGAAGACCGCGATGCAGGCATCGTTGGAGTTTCTGGATGTAGCACCGCGCGCGATTACCTGGCCGATCTGGGCAGCGATGTTTCTCGCGCCGCTGCGCTCGCTGGTGACGGTCGCCTTCGTCGAGTGGGTATTCGGCCCTACGGGAAGCATGAAATCAACGCTGGTAGCGTTGGCAATGAACCATTACGGGGTAGCGTTCGACGACAAGCACCTGCCGGGGGGATTTATTGATAGTGGGAATCGGATGGAGCAAAAGGCGTTTGTGACGAAGGATTGCCCGCTGGTCATTGATGATTATGCGCCGCAGAAAGATCGCCGGTCGCATCAGGAGTATGTCAACGCGGCGCATCGGATTATTCGGGCGGCGGGGAATCTGGCCGGGCGGGGACGCTTGCGCAGCGATGCTACAGCGCGGCGGACTTACGTTCCGCGCTCGCTGGTGATGATCACCGGTGAGGACTTACCCACGTCTGAGGGTGTGGTGGGGCGGTTGTTTGTGGTGGAGATGAGTAGGGGGCAGGTGGATAAAACGCGGCTGACTGCGCTGCAATTGAAACGGGGGGATCTCGCGCGTGCTATGGCGGGCTATTTGACCTGGTGCGCGGAGAAGTGGGGTTGGTTGACTGAACAGGCCCCAGAGCGTTGGCGTAAGGCGCGGCAGGCAGCGTTTCAGGATGGGATTCACTTGCGCTTGCCAGAAGCGGTGGCCGGCTTGTTCCTCGGTGCGGAGATGGGGCTAATATACGCGCGTGAATCCGGCGCGATTACACCGGAGCAGTATACGGAGTTGCGCGCTGAGGCCTGGCAAGTGTTGGTTGAATCGGCGTCTGAGCAATCCCAGCGCGCGCGCGAGGAGAAGCCGGAGCATTTGTTCGTGGGGGCGTTGGCGGCATTGTTGACCGGTGGGCAAGTCTTTCTTGAGGCACGGAATGGCGGTGCTCCGCTTGGCGGGCCGCTGGAGCACGCGGAGCGGCTGGGCTGGTATGATGCGCAAAAAATTTACCTACTGCCCACAGCGTATAACCGGGTGTATCAATACTACTCCGAGCGCGGGGATGTGTTTCCTGTGAAGGAGTCAACATTACGCAAGATGCTGTTTGAGGCTGGGTGGTTGATTAAGACTGGCGATGGGCGATACACGGATACGCTGTGGCAGGATAACCGCACGCAGCGGGTCATTGTGCTTTCAAAAGCGTGTTTGGAGTTCGACAAGGTTGATGATGCTGAAGAGTAGTTCCGCTAAGATGTCTACGCGGAAATAATTAGTAATTGATAGGGGGGGGGATGAGCAGTCAACAGATTCCGCTTTTTGGGCAGCGCAGGACATTGGAAGAGGCAATGGAATTAACTGTGGATTCACTACGGATGTATGGCGCGGGGCGGCATTGGGCCGTAGCATATTCTGGAGGTAAAGATTCATCGGCGACGGTCAGTGTAGTAGCATGGTTGATCGCACAGGGACGGGTGCCCCAGCCTAAGTCGCTTACGGTTTTGTATGCCGACACCCGGATGGAGTTGCCGCCATTACAGATGGGGGCGCAACAGATGTTGGCAGAGTTGACGCGCCGGGGGGTGAATACCCAGGTGGTATTGCCATCTGTGGATGAGCGCTTCTTTGTATACATGTTGGGGCGGGGTGTACCTCCGCCGAACAATCGCACGCTGCGTTGGTGTACTCCCCAAATCAAGGTGGAGCCAATGTTAGCGGCGCTAGAGAATTTACACGCGGCTGTTGGTGAAAAATTTCTTATGTTGACCGGAGTAAGGTTAGGGGAAAGCGCCGTGCGCGATCAGCGAATCACGCTTTCTTGTAGCCGTGACGGGGCTGAGTGTGGGCAGGGATGGTTTCAAGAGACGACGCCCAGCGGCATTGCGGATACATTGGCTCCGTTGCTCCACTGGCGAGTATGCCAGGTGTGGGAGTGGCTGATGTTTCACGCGCCGGCGCAGGGATTCCCTACACAGTTGGTAGCCGAGGTGTACGGCGGCGATGAAGCGCAGGAGATCAATGCGCGAACGGGGTGTGTGGGATGTCCCCTGGCAGAGAATGACGCGGCATTAGACTATGTGCTCAGCCTGCCGCAGTGGGGGTATCTGAAGCCATTGAAGCGGTTGCGTCCATTGTATCGTGAATTGCGGCAGTTCAGGAATCGGTTGCAGAAGTATGGGGAGCGGAATGCTGATGGGCGATTATCGAAGCACCCGAATCGGAAGGGACCTTTGACGATGGAGGCGCGCGGGTATGGGTTACGCACAGTGTTAGCTATCCAGAATGATATCAATGCAGTAGCCAGGGAACAGGGGCGACCAGAGATTGACTTTCTGAATGCTGATGAAGCAGCGCGGATTAAGATGTTGGTCGCTGAGAATACCTGGCCGCGAAAGTGGACGGGAGATGAAGCGCGCGGGGATGTGCTGTTGCCGTTGATCCACAGCAATGGCAGTGTGCAAGAGATTCTGTTTGGACGCGAGGGGTGGTGATATGGAGAAGCTGATTTGCGAGAATTGCAATGAATTCTTTGATGAAAGCGATGGGGTTTTCTTTTGCGATGACGAGGTGGAGGTTTTTTACTGTGATGATTGTTACTGGTTAGAACAATACTGGGGTTGTTTGTAAACCAGGATGTGCTGCTAACAAGTAGTTAGGGGGTGAATGGAAGATGAGTTGCTGCGGTTGCCGGTGGAGCAGCAGGAAACTATGGCGCGGATTCTGGATGGGTTGATGCGGCTGGCGGAGTTGCCAGACGAGAAGTTGCAAGAGGCGTTGGGGAGGTTAAGGGCAGCGATGGAGGTGGAGGATGGTGAAGATGTTGACACGTTCACGAATTGAATATGTGGATTGGGGCATCAATTGGATACAGGGGTGCATATCTGGGTGCGCTTATTGTTATATGGAATCTATGCAACGGCGTTTCAATTCGTCTGTAGAGTGGTGCGCGCCGCGTGCGCGTTTTGATGATCCGGTAGCAGCACTTAGGAAACGGCTGCAGGTTACCGAACCGACAGGTACGTTGATGCTGAGCACGTCCCATGATCCGGCGATGACGGTAGAAATTGCGCGCCAGATGGCGGGGCTGGTGGACGTGCTGGGAGAGTGGGGGCTGGTGGAGAGTACGCTGGTGCTGACGAAACATCCAGCAAAGGCCCTGGGAGCGTTGCGGCGGAGTCCAGGCCATTCGATGGCACCACGTTTTGGGATCAGCCTTACATCATTAAGCGCAAGTAAATATGAGTGCGGAGCAGAACCTGCTGTGCTGCGGATTGCGGCGCTGCTGGCGGCGCATGAGGCAGGGTATCCTACCTGGGTCAGCATCGAACCGCCTCTGCCCGGCGTGACTCTTGCGGAATTGGTGCGCGAAGTGATCTCATGGGAGCGCGTGATGCCCTGGGTGGTGTTGGGGAAGATGAACTATCGCGGTGATGATCCAGTGCTGAAAGCCTGGGCCAGTGATTGGCATTGGGCAGTTGATCGTGATGTGGCAGTTACGTTGTTACAGCGCGCGGGATATAGTGAGAGCCTTACCCCAACGCCATGTGATGGATTTTATTATATCAAGCGTGAACTGGAAAAGGTCGCGTATGTGGATTAAAGTTGCGGTTTGCAATCTTAACCACTCGCTCTAACCGAGTGTGTCGGTTTCGGGACTGAAGCCCAGGACATATAAGGGCTGGGCTTCAGTCCTGAATGGATGATTGATGATGGAGGAGTCATGGGGGCAACCACTCGAAATATGCGAGGGACGGCTGAAGCGGTAATCAAATTACGCGCAGAGGTGGACGGGGAGCGAATCGCGCTCCATGTAGATCGCTCATACACATATGCACGTCCTAATCACAAGGGCGAATGTCCGAATAAGGTGGAGGTACTCAGCCCGAAAAAGATAGTCTTCGTGCCTGATTCTATGCGGCTAGGAAAAGTGTGGATGGATTTGTTTGATCTAGCTTCGCAGTTGGAGTTGAGCCGTCCAGCTGATAGGCACTGGCTGGTTTTCAGTCTGAGCCACTTGCCTGAGCGTGGTCGCGGCGCAGTAGAGATGTTGGTGCAGAGCATTGCGGAGGAGTTGGGATTCCCCGTAACGTTTGAGTATGCTGAGGAACAATTGCCACTATTCTGATAACGTTGATAGATATTAGTATTGCCTTTCCTGAGTTGATTTGTTATGATAGTGGTGATGAGCGAGGCCGACCGTGAACGCACTTTTTGGGAGTTGATTCGCCGCGCACTGCTGATGATGGCGCGCGCGATTGAACAGCGGTATTTGCCAGATGCCAAAGAGCGGGTTGGGGGATGATGCCCATAGGGCTTTTTACGGGGAGATGCGACTCAACCGTATGGCGCCGGGGCCATTAACACCGGGCAAGCAGAAATCCACTACCTGACCTGCGCTATATATGATGATGACCTGGAGCGGCAAAATTGTCGCATTGAGCCGCTCCAATTGGCCGCACTACGTTTGTAGTCCCGCCCACCTGACGGTTGCCGAAAGCCCACCGTGATGGTGGGCTTTTTTTATTCCGCGTATAGGAGTTAGAGGATGAAAAATCGCTGGTTGATTTTGTTGCTGGTGCTGCTGGTCGCGTTGCTGTGGGGTATACCTGTAGCAGCCGCGGATGGTGTGGTTGAGGCGCCGAGTCTGGTAGATGCGCTTTCGATGCTGGCGCAGGGTGCCGGTGTGGCGCTGGTACTGGCATTTCTAGCGGAACGCTCGCCGTGGTTTCAAGGGCTGCGGTCGGATGTGAAATCGTGGGTGATTTTTGGGATTTCGCTGGGATTGCCACTTGTGGCGCAAATTCTGTTACAGTTGGTTCCTGCTGAACTATGGGCGACGCTTGAACCGTACTGGCAGGCGTTTGCAGTGGGGTTTATCGGCTGGGCAGGCAGCCAGGCGGCATACATTGGTTTGATTAAGCCGGCATCTGAACGCGAGCGCGTCAGCAAGATTTTGGAGTAAGTTATGGCTGATACGCCGTCTTCTCGAACGACGTTAGCCGATCTCTGTACCTCAATCGCGCTACTACAGCAGGCGGTAGAGTCGTTACGCGGGGATGTGGCGAAGATCGAAGTGACATTGACCAATACTTTGGCAGAGCAGGCGCGGGATATCCGCGAGTTGCAGAAGGATAATCTGATTCGTTGTGCAGCACAGGATACGATGCGGACGCAGGTTGACGATCACGAGATACGATTGGATGCGTTAGAGCGCTTGGCCCCGGCTATCAAGGTAGTAATTTGGATTGGCGGGGTGCTGGGCATTTCGGTCATTGGGCTGATTTGGGCGCTTATTACCGGGAGCTCACAGATTCTATTTAGGTGAAATTATGGCTGAAGTTATTGTTGGCGGCGGGGATCGGATTGTACTACGTACTGGCCCAACGGGGCAGGTACAGATTGACTTTGCCGTGGAAATAGTACCAGAAGCACCTCCGTCTCCGCCTGCACCAGCGTTGCCTTTTGAGGACATCGTTGCCAGTATCCCCGTCAACCCCCACGCGCCGAACCCGCCCGCCACGCCGGGCCGCTGGGCCTTCCGCACGCCCGCTGAGATTCGCGGGATTACCGTGCATCACACTGGGACCCACGACTATCTGGCCCTGGCGCGGTATTGCACCGGGCCGAAGGGCCTGCCCACCACGCAGTACACATATTTTGTGACGGCTAACGGTGAGGTGCTGAAATGCGTGGATGACGCGGTAGCCTTCTGGCACGACCACGGGGGCTATAGGAATTTCCGTATCTCCATCGGTTTGGCAGGTTGGTTACACAAAACTCCCCCACCTCCCGCGCAAATCACCGGCCTGGCGCGGATTTGCGCGTATCTGCTGGATAAGTACCAGTTGCCCATGAGCAGCATCGTGGGCCATCGGGACGTGGCGTTGCCCGCGCGGGTGAACACCGAATGTCCTGGTTGGTATGCGCCTCCAGTTGGCTGTGGGTGGAAGCCGGATTTTGATGTGGCGTTGACAGCAGCGACGGCTAATGTGTGAAGCAGTCTGCCAGCGCACATTTGATGCTTGCGCCGCTTGTTGGGGATCGGCGCTAGGGCTGCTGGCATTGCTGGCATTGGTATATGTGGTGTTGGTAGATTGGGTGGACGGGGATGCCGCGCACTAGGGCTTTCATCTGCAAGACCTGCGGGCAGCAATATGTGACGGCGCGGTGCTCGAAGTGCTATCCGCCAAAGTCGAAGCGGCATAACAGCCGGCGCAGTGAGGGGAGTAGCGGCAGGCGTGTGGGTGCTTCAGCAGTGTTATGGCGTGGGATTACAGTAGAGGATCACGGACATGCCAGGGGCGCAGATGGCGACGGCACGCAGGATGCGGAAATGAGAGGAGGTGATCCAGAGATGGGGGAATCCGCTGGCCGGGCGGTTTGTTTTTCGCGTAGTAATACGCTGGGTAAAGGCAACGGTAACGAGGCGAAACTGACCGACGAGAGCAGATGCCTAGAAGGGTCTGAAGTCGAATGGTAGTGAAATGGACGTAAATTCACTCGGTTGGATGACTGAAGAGGTGCGCGCGGCGTTGGCGCAGATTGTGGACGCCGAAGGCGCAGCACTGACGCGAAATGCGCTCAAACGCCAGCACACGGTCAGGCGCGTGGCGTGGGCGCATGTGATGGAGCACATTGGCGAGGACGCATTTTTCAAGCGTGAGAAGCTGCTCCCCGCAGCGCAGCGTGACAAGGACCTGGTGGCGCGTTCGACATGGTACAAGCTGCGTAGAGATGAGCAGCACGGCGGCGACCAACGGGTTACGGACGCGCTGCTGCTGTGTATTAAAACGCTGACGGCATTTAGATCCACGCGCGTGGAACGACATGAGGCGGAAATCGCGGATGAGTTGCGTATCCAAATTGCCGATGGCGCGCTGGATGCCGTGACGGGGCTGCGTCAGACAGCGTTGCAAAATCGCAATGCTGATGGCACGGACGCGAGTATGCGGTTAGTGGCGATGTTTAATCCTGCGTTGGCCGCGCCCGCGATGGTGACGAAGGGCGCGCCGCTCCCGGTCGAGGTAAAAGGGCTGGATGAACTCATTGACTACGAATTGGCGCGATTGGCCGCCAGCGGCGAAGGCGACGCTGTTACGCCGTCTTCAGGAACGGAATCAGACTCCGAACGGGGAACTGGGGGAGGAGGCTGAGCGGCTCAGCAGCAGGCTGAGCGCTTATGTTCGCGCCGCATGGCGCATTGTGGAGCCAGAGCGGGATTATACCCATGGCTGGCACATTGACGCAATTTGCGAGCATCTCGAAGCCTGCACCAGGCGGGAGATCCGGAACCTTATCATCAATATTCCACCGCGACACATGAAATCGCTGCTGACGGTGGTTTTCTGGCCCACCTGGTCGTGGACGTTTGAGCCAGAAGCGCAGTGGTTGACGGCGTCTTACGCTGCTGAGCTCGCAACGCGCGACGCGGTGAAGAGTCGCCGCATTATCCAGAGTGACTGGTATCAAGCCCGTTGGGGGCAGCGGTTTCAACTCAGTGGGGACCAAAACCGTAAGATGCGCTACGAGAATACTCGTGGCGGACATCGTATCGCGGTAGGCACTTCTGGCAGCGGATTGGGCGAAGGCGGCGACTACCTGGTCTTCGATGATCCGCTGAAGGCTGCCGAGGCCGACAGTGAGGCCGCGCGTCAGGATGCGATAGACTTTTGGGAGCAGACGATGAGCACGCGCGGGAATGATCCCAAGACTGTAGTGAAGCTCATTATCATGCAACGGTTGCATCATGGAGACCTGACCGGGCATGTGTTGCGCAAGGCGGAAGCCAGCGGGTTGCAATATGAGCATCTCTGCCTGCCCGCAGAATATGAGCCGCGCGTATATGTGAGTGCGATTGGATTCGCTGATCCACGCACTGAGCCTGGGGAACTGTTGTGGGCGGAGCGCTTTGATGCGCAGGAACTGGAGACGCTCAAAAACGAACTAGGCAGTACGCGGGTCATCGCCGGGCAGTTGCAGCAGCGTCCAGCCCCAGACAGCGGGAATATCTTCTTGACTGAATGGTGGCAGGATAAGAATCGCTGGGATGCGCTAGATAAAAAGTGGAGTCATTTGTGCGTAGGGCGCTGGATCAGCATTGATACGGCGCTCAAGGACGAGCAAACAAACGACTACACTGCCTGGGGGATTTACGAACTGTGGCGTGATTATCGGCTGGCAAAGCGCGACGCGGGTTGGCAGCGGCTACAGTTCCCACAACTGGCGCAACAAATTCAAGATTTGGCGGGGCGGTGGAACTATGACCGCAAGCTTAAGGGGATCATCATCGAGGATCGCGGCAGCGGGACGAGCGCGTTACAAACGCTGCGGCAGGGTGCGGAGCGCGATATCGCAGAGATGTTGATTGAGTTCATGCCGAAAGGCTCGAAGGAACAGCGCGCTCGGCAAGCGAGTTTATGGTGTGAACGGGGGATGGTGTTATTACCGTTTCCCAGCGATGCAGCGCCGTGGTTGATGGACTGGGAAAAGGTATTGTATGATTTTCCGGCCGTGGTACACGATGATACGGTGGACGAATTTACGATGATGATTTTGTATCTTGAAAACTATCTCGCTGAGGGTTGGCGTTCGATGTTGGGATAGTTCCGCTAATGAGCATACGCGGAGAATTTAGTGAGCAGAGTTAGCACTTCGATCAGGTTTGGTAGCAGCACCTATGGCGCTGAGTACAGCACGCTGGCCGGGCTGTACTGGGCACAAGGTAAGGCGCGGGAGATTATGGATCTCCAGCGCGTGTATTATCTGAACAACGGGTTGTATGACACGCTGCGAGCAGCGCTTTACAGTGTGGCTGCGGAAGCGGCAAATTTGCGCGCGTTGCGCAATCCGGCCTATCGGGTGGTGGAGTTTTACGCTGCGAAGATCTGGCCGGGAATGTTACCTGATGCGCTCCCGATGGAGATGCTGGAGAGCGCCAATCCCAATATCGAGCGGCGTATCTGGGATGTGTGGACCTGGTCTAACTGGAACGCGCGGAAGCAAGTGCTTGTGCGCTGGCAGGCGATTTATGGGAATTCGTTCATCAAGGTGGCTGGGGATAGCGCGCGGAAGCAGATCATTTTACAGGTAATTGACCCGCGTCATGTGGTGGCGCTTGATCTCGATGACCGTGACGCGGTGATTTACATTCGCATTGATACGCCGATGAAGCGACGCACCGCGCAAGGCGATGAGGAAACATACACATATACAGAAATTTGGGACAAGGTCGCTGATCGGCTACGAGTATATGAGCATCAACGTGGCTGGGGAGTAGCAGCACTCCCCGCTCCGATATTAGAGCGTTCGATCCGCGAACAGACTAGATGTGATTTTGTACCTGTCGTCCACACGAAACATAAGGACGTCGGCGAAGATTTGGGCGTGGGTGCGTTCCAGTTGCAGATGGATAAGATTGATGAGGCTAACCGGATGGCAACCAGGTTGCACGAGATCATTTTTCGGCACAATAAGCCGCTGTGGGCGGCGCTGGCGAATATGGTTGACGCGGCCGGCAGGCCGATGCCTGCGCCACGCCTGGCTGATGAGACAAATGGAGACTTGGCGCTCTCTGAAAATGAGATTTTGCGGCTGCCAGGGATGAGCAAGCTCGAGGCGCTCGTCCCGAACTTGAACTTTGCCGATCATCTGGCTGTAGTGGAAGCCCAGATGCAAGAGTTACAGCGCGATCTTCCGGAACTTGCCTATTACGAGATGCGCGGCGCCGATTTAAGCGGGACGGCCATTGATCTGCTGCTCACGGATGCGAAGGATCGGCTTTTAGAGGCGCGCGGCAATGCCGAGGCCGGGCTGGTGCGCGCGCAGCAGATGGGGCTGAGCATTGGGCAAGCGATGGGGCTGCCCGGATTCTCAAAAAATGAGATTGGCACATACGGAGCAGGGTCTTTTGAGCATCGTTTCGCGGTGCGCGAGGCCTTGCCGATGACAGAGCTGCAGCGCATGAATGTGGTGCAAGTTGGTGTTAATGCTGGTCTCGCGCTGGGAACGGCGATGCGCCGCGCAGGGTACACTGAAGACCAAATCGAGCGCGCACTATCAGAACGTGCCGCAGACCGTCAGCGTAGTTTCGACGATGCGCGGGCGTATCTGGCGCAGCAGCGGGCCATAGATGGCACAGGAGTATACGAGGATGGCGAGCCGACCGCCTGATCCATTGGTGGTGATCCGCGCGCGGGAGTTCAAGTCCGCGTTGTTGGCGCGCGAAGATGCTCAGATGCGCGAGATGGCGGCCAGGTGGGTGGAGATAGAGCGGGCACTCGCGGCAGAGATCGAGGCGGCGATTGCGCAAGTAAAGGCGTTGCGCGAGCGCGGAGAAACTATTAGCGAATGGCGATTGTTAGAGTTAGAACGGTGGCGAAGTTTGCTGACGCAAACGCAAGCCCAATTTGGAGACTATTCGACATGGGCCAGCGAGCGTATCACTGCTGAGCAACGCACGTTGACAGAGATGGGTATCGAGCATGCGGCAGAGGCGATTCAGTTGACGTATTGGCAGGGCGGGGTGCTGCGGGTGACGTTCAATCGGCTGCCGGTGGAAGCGGTGCAGGTGATGGCGGGACTGGCCGGAGATGGCGGCCCGGTGGGTGATCTGCTGCGAAAGCGCATGGTGCGCGACGCAGCGGGGAATCCGTTGCCGGGCGTATGGGAGCGGTTAACGCAGACACTCATCAATGCGACTGCGAAGGGTATCAATCCGCGCGTGACGGCGCGCCAAATGCGAGATGATCTAGCCGGGGGGTTGCGGAAGGCGATGACCATAGCCAGAACAGAGCAACTCCGCGCATATCGAATCAGCTCTGCGATGGCATACGAGGCCAGCGGGGTGGTGACGGGGCATAAGCGCTTATCAGCGCATGATGCGCGGGTGTGTGCGGCCTGCCTCGCGGATGAGGGGACGGTGTATCCTGTGGGGACTCCGATAGGGGACCATCCCCAGGGGCGCTGCACCAGCGTGCCGGTAGTGAGAGGATTGCCGGAAGTGCAATGGCTGAGCGGCGAGGCGTGGTTCAAGCAGCAGCCAGAGGCAACGCAGCGGCAGATTTTGGGCGCGGAGCGGTGGGATGCCTGGAGCGTAGGACGCTTTGGGTTTGGGCAGTTGACGCAGCGGCAGTATCACCCGGTCTGGGGAGAGAGCCTGCAACCAGCGCCGTTGGCGGCGTTAATTGGTTCCGCTAATTAGGGTACGCGGAGGAATTATGGCGAACAATCAAATCACATTTAAGAACGCGCAGTGGCTGTACGATGTGCTAACGCAGTATGGCATCAAGACGAGTCAGGATACAGAGGATGCCGTTAGCGGCAGTGCTCTTGTTTCGACGACGCCGAAAGGCATTGATGATGCTGACTTTGGATTCACGCCTGCGCAACTGGCGGCTGCGCGCCGGGCGTATGTGACCAGCATTGGCGCAGCGGTGCGCTATATGTTTGATGGCACTGAACCCACAGCAGCACTTGGGCATTTACTGCCCCAGGACGCCTCGCCGCCGTTGGAGGCCTACGAAAATAGGACGTTGAATAACCTGATCTTTATTCGGGACACGGGCGCGGTCGCGGATGCGACGGTCCTCATTACTCTGGAATGGTAGGAGGTTGACTATGGCACCGATAGGCGGCGCGCAGCGGCATACAGAAATCGAGACTACCATCGTTGGCTACGCGACGATGGAGCATGTGCAGTTGAAAATTCCAATTGCATATACGGATACGAGCGGGGTGGTGGCGACGCTGCCGGCGAATTGCCTGGTGACGCGCCGCCAAGTAGTGCGCACCACACCCTGGAACATCATCGCGTTGTTCGCGGCGGGCAAGGCTGATGATCTGGATTGGCTCGTGCAAAATTTCCAGCACAATCTTTCCCTGGCCTTCGCTGGCGCGACAGAGATTACGGGCGGGCCAATTTATGTGGCGGCGGAAACGCCAGTGATTTTTACTTGGGATCAGGGAGGGGCAACGGCTGGCGCGGGGTATGTGCTGATTGAATACACGCTGCTGGAGGTGCCGACGTGATGACGACCAGGTGGAAAATCGCAGTAGTGGCGGCCTTGCTGCTGGCGTGCGCGGCACTGGGGTTGGCTGTCGCGGTGTGGGTTGCGACGGATGTGGAGATTGCGCAGAGCGGCGATGATCTGCGCGTAAATTTGAGCCAGGTGTTCCTGCAATATGAAGATCCGCTTCAGGGGATCGGGCTAGAGCAGGTAACTGTACGCCGGGTGATTCAGGATGCGCTGTGGTATCAATTGATGAATCCGCAGTCCCCTGAAGGGCAACGGGCGGAGATATTTTTTATGATTGGCTTGTTCAATGAGGGGCGGTCGGCAGAGATTACGCCTGAGCAGTATGCGATTTTGCAAGAGGCTATCCGGCAGGTGTGGGGACCAGCAGTGATTGCGGAGATTGAAGCGATGGTAGGGGGTGCGCCGTGAAACGTATCAGTGCGTTGATAGGGATAGCCCTGCTGCTATGGGGCGTATCGCTGGGGGGGATGACCGCGCAAGCTCAAAGCGGCGGCAACTACTTTGATAATGTGACGGTCGGCGGCGATCTGGATATGTATGGGACGGGAGTCATCCGGGATACGCGCGATCAAACTGTGCGCGCCCAGGTGACGGGCGGCGGGCTGACCGTGAGTGGGGCCGCGGCTAGTGCCAATATCATCGCCGGGTACACGGGAAATTCCGTGACGGGCGCAGGGTCAGCGGTGCTCAGTGGGGGAGTTGTGACCGTTGGTTCAACCGGTTCAGGTGTGAACCTGGTAAGTGGAAACTATTCTGTGGTCAGCGGGGGAGCACAGAATAAAATCTATGCTGATTACTCAGGCATTGGCTCAGGGGTTGGCAATCGTGTAGATAACTGGTACTCCTTCATCGGCGGGGGGAGCCTGAATCGTACCTATCAGGGTTACGGGGGGATTCTCTCAGGGACTGGCAATCGCAGTTACAACGGGGGCATTGTTGGCGGCGGCACCAGTAACGAGGCAGCGGGGCAATACTCGCTGATTGGCTCGGGATGGTATAACAAAATCCATTCGCTAGGGTCATACGGCGGTATTCTCGGCGGGAACTGTAATACGCTCGGCACGACAAATACCTGCCTGGATGGAAATGTGGACTACAACCGGGTCACTATCAATGGCGGCTCGGCAACCTATGGCGCCATCATCAACGGCGACCGCAACGCGGTCGCGGGGTACATGGACTGGATCGGCAACGGCTTCTACAACACGATCGCTGACAAAGACGTGCAAACCGTCCCGGGCGTGTTCACGTCTTACGATACTACATACCTGATGCTGTACGGCAACACTCGCCCCAGCTCCACCTACTGCCAGTATAACCCGTCCACACAACAAGCGACCTGCAATACCGCCTGGAATGTGATTTTGGGCGGCTTTGGAAACACGATTGCGAACGCGCAGGTGATGACGTTCACGGAGATCATCACGGCTTACAGCGCAATCACGCCCGCCGTGGTGGTGGCGTGCCAACCCGGGTATAGCCTGGTCGGGAATGGCATCTCAAACACGATCAGCGCGCCGGCGCAATATGCCAGCGTGGTGAATGGCATCTCGAACACAGTCACAGCCATTCACGGATTTGTGGGGAGCGGCGTCACCAACACCGTCTCTGGCGCATACGGCAGTATCCTGAGCGGTAAACTGAACCTGGCCTCCGGGGAGTACAGTTCAGCCTCCGGGGTGCGCGCACGTGCGCTGCACAAGGGCGCGTGGGTGTGGGCGGATTCGACGGACGCGGATTATGAAAGCCTCGCCGCGGATAGTTTCAACATCCGTGCGAAGGGGGGGGTGCGGATGACGACCTCCGGCGCGGGGTTGACGCTGGATGGGCCGGTGATTGTGGATGGGATGACGTTCACCTATACCGCGCCAATCACCATTACAGGGGTGTTGACGAATGTTCGGCTGCTCTACTATCAAGTACCCTGACCTGCTCCCCGGTCTCTATCGCCATGCATCACGCAAAGTGCCGCCTGACGTGGTTGACGACCTGGTGCAGGAGGCGTTGCTGGGGGCACTCACGGCGCGCTATCGCGGCGAAGCGGCCCCAGCAACGTGGGTGCAGGCGATTCTGCGGCATAAGATCGCGGATTACTATCGCCAGCAGCGTGGCTATTGCGAGCTCCCCTACGCCATCGCAGAAACATTGGATATCATGGGCTGTGAGGATATGGCTGCATTGCGCATTATCCTCCGCGACTTGCCGCCAGATTATGCGCGGATTCTGTGGTTGCGATTTTATGCCCAGTTGCAGTTCGCAGAGTGTGCTGAGACGTTGGGGATTTCGCTGGAAGCGGCGAAGAGTCGTTATCGGCGTGCCATCGGTGCGCTGGCACGGGAGTGGACGGCATGAAGCGGGTTTGCATCCTGGTTGCGCTATGCTGGCTGCTGAGTCTGCCGGTGACTGCTGCGAGCGACACGCCAGCAACTCAGACGCGCGCGTATCCTGATCGAATCGAGTTTGCGCTGTTAGAGGATGTGTATGCCGCGCGGTTGGTCATCACGGCGACGTGGCCGGGCGGGGGCAGTTGGGAAATCAGCCCCTCGCGGGGCCACACCGGGTATAGCGTGAGCTTCGACACGGCAGAAATTGCCCCGTTCACGGAGTTACGGTACTACTGGGAAGGCACGCGGGTAGACATGACCATGTTCGCCACGCCGGAGAGTACGGTGGAGGTGCTGGCCTGGGGCGCGCGTGACTGGCAGCGGGTGGAGAACGCGATGGCGATGGTGCTCTGGTATGGGCAGCCGGCAGCGTTTGGGCAGGCGGTGCTGGCTGCGACGACAGCGCATAGCGCAGCGTTACAGCGCGAGCTGGGACGCGGGTTGCCGGGACAAGTGCGCGTGGTTATTTACTCGCAGCAGTTCGATTACTGCGGGGAGATCTGCGGCAATAGCGGTGGGCAAGCGCATGATACGGGGGTGATTGTGGCCTGGCCGTGCGCAGGAAGTAGCGCGTATCTGTTCGATTATGTGCTACCGCATGAGCTCGCGCACCTGTGGTTGCAACCGTATCGCGCACGGCTACCGGTGTGGTTCACCGAGGGCTTTGCGGAGATGGCTACCGGCCAAGGGCAACAACTGCCGCAGCAGTCCTGGGAGTGGCGCGCATTGCAGTATCGCGCGTATGCCAGCCCAGAGGAGATGCGCGATTGGTATGCGCAGGCAGGTTCGTTGGTAGACTGGCTGCACGCGAACACGACTGGCGGGTTGCCCGCGATCCTTGCGGCTATAGATGCTGGCGCGGATTTCGAGAGTGCCTTGCGCGCGACGTTTGGCATGAACTCGGCGCAGGCGTTACAGGCATGGCGGGGGGTGGAGGTAGCGCAGACACCCGCAGCAGCGTGGTGGCCGCTGGCGTTGGATAGTGCGCAGAAGTCCCGGTTGCTATGGGTGGTGATAGGGCTGCTGGTGGTAGCGATCGTTTTGGTCAGGCAGTCAAATTTCGCAGAGGATGAGTAGTTATGCGGGCGTTACTGTACTGTTACAAATCGGGTTTGATAAATAACGTGTTGGGTCTGGCGCTGGCGGGAGTGGTGACGCGCCCGTTCACCTCGCCGCCATTGGATGCGGAGTCGTTCCCGTATGCGCGGCTCGCAAATGCAGACCTGATCTATATTGCGTTGCATGGCATGCCGGGCAAAGGGGTGTTGTGGGGCGATGAGATGTTACCCGCGCTGGATGTGCATGGTGTGTCGGGTGGCCCAGATATGCGCCCCGGGGCGGTCGTGATCCTGGAGGGTTGCTATGGGGCAAAGACGCCGTTTCCGCAGGCATTCAAAGAGCGCGGCGCAGCGGCAGTGTTTGCCAGCCGGGATGAGACCTTCGATAAGCGGTTTACGCTGGGTAAAGCGGGGACTGCTGGCAACCTTATGGTAAGACGCTTACGCGCTGGGATGGCTATCGAGCGCGTGGTGGACGGGATTGATACGTTTGAGTTGGTCGGTTGAGTTCCGCTTAGTGTGATTAGCGGAAGGTTTTTTACGTTCGACGGAACGGTTAATTTACGGAGGTTATTATGGCAGGGAAAGACGATAAGCAACCAGATGCGGCGGCGAAGCAGCCGGAGCAGCCGCAAAAACCGCAGCTACAGGGAGACACACCCGCCAGAGATGGCGCGCAAGCGCAAGTCGCTGAAAAACATGGAGAGGGCGGCGGTGCTGAGATCGCGTTTACCGCAGAGCAGCAGGCGAAGATTGATCAGATCATCGCTGAGCGGCTCAAACGGCAAAGCGAGAAGTTGAAGGCTGAGGCTGATGAAGCGCGCCAACAAGCAGAGCGGCAGGCTGAGGAAGCGCGCCTCGCGGAGCAGCAAAAGTTTCAGGAGTTGGCTGACAAACGTAAGGCGCAGATAGATGCGATTGAACCCCAGTTAGAGGGGATTCAGGAGCAGTTGGAGCGCTATCGGGTGGCCCTGGAAGAGTATGTGAAATCTGCGGCGAGTGAGGTGCCTGATTTTGTGCGCCCGCTGCTGGAGAAAATGGATCCAGTAGATCAGCTACATTATCTGAGCGAGCACGCAGACGCATTCACGGCAAAGAATGGCGGTGCTGAAGGCCCCCCAAAAACGCCCAAGAAACGCGGTGAGGGGGAGCTTTCGGACGAAGAGCGCAAAGCGCGCGCCTGGCATGTGCGCCAGGGTGGATTCTAAGAATAGCAAAGGAAGGATCTAAGAGATGGCTGATTTGACGATTACGGCTACTGATGTAGCAGCGGTGAAGGTGCTGGAGCAAGAAACTGGCCCGGTTGAAGAGGCCGTGGATGCCGGTGAAATGGTGGCCTACGATGCCACTACCGGCAAGTACGAGTTGGCAGATCAGGATGTGCATACTGTTCAGGCGCAGCTCGTGGGCATGGCGATTCGCAACGGTAACCAGGCAGGTATTACGGTGACCGTCATGCGCAAGGGCCTTGTGAATTTAGGTGATGCGCTGGCCGGGCTGTCTTTTGGCGACGTGGTGTATTTGAGCGCCACTGCAGGCAAGATTGATGCAGCCAATCCGGGCGGTAGCATTGTGGTAGGCACGGTTGTGCCCGGCTGGGGACATACCACAGCGGACAAGTTGCTCCGCTTGGATTTGTAGGAGGTATAGCATGGCTAACGAACTGGCTTATGGGTTTGTGCAATATGCGCATCTGGCCGACGAGCGCGTTGAGAATGTGGGCGTCTCAGAGGTCTATGGGATGATTCAGGCATCGCTGGCAGAGTACAATCGCCAGGTTAACGCGCTGATGATGGGGATGGTGCAACGCACCACTGATTACCAGGTGCGTGTGAAACTGCCTGGCGGCGGCACGCTCCAGCCCCTCGATGAAAATGGCAATCCGCTGCCGGTGCGCGAGGAAGGCTACTACGATGTGGCGTTCCCGATCCAGGGAGGCGGTACGGCATTCGGGGCGAATCGCGTGGGCCGGGCGCTGATGACGGTGGCCGAGGCTAATCGGCGCACGCTGGAATCTATGCGACGGGACAAGGACTGGATGCGGCGGCACATTCTGGCCGCGCTGCTAGACAATGCGACGTGGACCTACGAGGACGAGGAGCACGGCAATCTGACGATTCAACCCCTGGCGAATGGCGACGCAGTGACGTATCTGCGACGTGGGGGTGCGGTCAGCACGGATTCGCACTATCTGGCGCAAGCAGCCAGCATTGATGACAGCAACAATCCCTTCGATGACATCTATGATGAGTTGATCGAGCACCCGAGCAATGCTGATCCGGTGGTAGTGTACGTCCCAACAAATCTCAAGCCTACCGTTACTGGATTGACCGCGTTTGTGGAAGTTGGCGACCCTGATTTGCAGTATGGTGGCAGTGTGACGCGCATCCAGGGTAATCCTGGGCAATTCGACGACACCATTCGCGGCTTTGGGGATGCGGTCCTGGGCAAGGTGGATAAGTGTTGGATCGTGGAGTGGAAAGCGCTCCCCTCGAACTACATGTTGGCCCACGCGCGCGGCGCGGCTGAGCCGGTGCTGAAAATGCGCGAATATCCGGCGCCTGAACTGCAAGGTTTCTTCATGGAGCAGTTCAGCACAGATGGGAATCTCAACGAGACCCGGATGATCCGCTACGCTGGGTTGGGCATCAACAATCGCATCGGAGCGCTGGTGTATCGGGTCGGCAATGGTGCGTATGGCATTCCGACCGGTTACGATGCGCCGCTTTCAGTATAGTGTAGCTGGGGCGAGTCCCACTCGCCCTAGCAAACTCATCATGGAGGTGAGGTATGAATATGCAATTCGATGAGGATGGGTGGGTACAAGTGCGCGTGGCAGCCCAGAGCAATAAGGGGACTCGCGCGGCCCTGATTCTGGCCAGCCTGGCCCTTGCCGTAGCGTTAATAACGCTGTGGTTTGGAGTGTTAGATGTCACTGTGACACAAGGAGTGACGCCTATCGGCGCGCGCCACAGATTTCCCGGTACTCTCCTCACGGATTACGGGATTTTCGAGCAGGATGCTGAGGTGCGCGATGTGTTTTATGTGGATACGATAGACGAGTACACCAGCGCGACTGGGGTAACGATTGATGGCGTGTTACTGCAAGATGGCGGGGCGACGCTTTCAGGCGACTTGGGGGTGGTAAATATCGTGGCGACGGGCGACGTTACTGCGGTTAATGCGCTGCTCTCTGGAGATGTGACCGCCGTCAATGCAACGCTCTCTGGAGACCTGGGCGTGGTGAATATCGTAGCAACTGGTGACATTACCGGGGTCAACGCGCTGCTCTCTGGGGATGTGACTGCGGTCAATGCCACGCTTTCCGGCGACCTGGGTGTGGTGAACATCGTGGCGACTGGCGATATCACCGGCGTAAATGGCGTGTTCTCTGGCGACCTGGACGTGGTCAACGTCGTAGCGACTGGTGACATCACGGGCGTCAATGCGCTACTTTCTGGAGACGTGACTGCTGTGAATGCGACGCTCTCTGGAGACCTGGGCGTGGTGAATATCGTAGCGACCGGTGACATCACCGGCGTTAATGCCCTGCTTTCTGGGGACGTCACGGCTGTCAACGCGGCCCTTTCTGGCGACCTGGGGGTGGTGAACATTGTGGCGACCGGTGATGTTACCATCGGTGGGAGTTTAGTCGTTACGGGTACAGCTAAGTTCCAGAGTGCGATGGAGGTCAATGCAAACGCTGACTTTGATTCTATTAGCACGTTGAGCATTGATAGTGACGCTTACTATAACAGCACCGGTGATGTGCAGATTAACGATAACGCGGTCATCACTGGCACGCTCGATGTCGGCGGAGAGGTTACCTATGGCAGTAACAATCTCTATCCGTTGGGGGTGGGGCTGCCTGGTTTCCAGCTGGGTGGTGGGCGGCTGACGATTACTGGGACGGTGGTTTTCACCAGTTCTGCCGGCATTCCCTGGGCTGGTCTGTGTACGTTGACTGAGTTAAGTGCAAGCTATGCGTTCTGTACGTTGGATATGGCGCAGGTTATCACGGGTACGAGCACGGTGACGCTCACTGTGTATGATCTCACTGGAACACAAGCGGTGTCTCCGACACTGGTAAACTGGCTGATTATCGGTCAGCCCAATTAGGGGGCAGCGCATGAAGATTTCAGTGATGGCAGCCCGGGATGATCGCGCACAGAAGCGGATCGTAGCAGCAGCGATGCAGATCGCAACGCGCTTTGGGGTGGATCTCCCGCTCGGAATCACACAGGGACATAGGGGCACGGTCGCAGAGATCGCCATGAAACAACGTGAGGCGATTGCGGACTTGCTCGATGAAATTGCTTGTGTTGAGATCGCCGCTCCTGAACCATGTCTCGTAGATGTACTCCGGAGCGCGAGTGATGAGGAGCTATTAGCGTTGCCAGGCGTTGGCCCGGCAACGCTGAAAGCGCTCCGCGAGGGGCTGGGGTAATGGCGCTGCCTACCGCATACACTGAGGCGACGTTCAAGACGTATCTCCACGCTACTGCTGGAGACGTTGCCTCAGTGTTGGGGTGGTCTGTAGCTGGCGGCGATTATGACGAGATCGTCAACGAAACGCTGTTTGCATACGGCGTGGATGACATCAGTGAGGTGACGGGGCGTGACAATCTGCGCAAGTTGCGCGCGTTAGGGCGTGTGGCGTTGTGGCGACAAGCATCTCACGACGCAGCAGCGCGTTTTGATTTCAGCGCGGATGGCGGTTCATATAGCCGCTCGCAGATCGGTAAGGCCATCGGAGCGGCACTGGCGCAAGCCGAGTATGATGCGCTGGCCTACAGTGATGCACTGGTCATTGAAAAGACGCGCGTGACGTATGCAGATTACTACACGCCGCCAGACCTCGATGATGATGAGGATTAGCCGATAAGGGCAATTAGCGGAAGGTTTTTTATGCTCCCTTTTAGTGCCACTGAGCTCTCCCAGATGCGAACAACACAGACCGGCGCGATGCAAGATATGTGCCGAGTGCTGGTGTATACTGGGGTGGCGGATGCCTACGGGAATCCGCAGCCGGTATTTATCGCCGGTGAGCCGGTGGAGTGTGGGTTCGAGCCGGTGCGGCCGCGCGAGACGCAGCAGAGCGGGGATGTGCCGCGGATTGATGCGCATATTCGGTTGCCGATAGCGACGGTGTTGGAGGAACGCGACCGGATTCGAGTCAGCAGTCGGTACAATGAGGAGTTGGAGACGGTCCAGGATTATGAGATCGTAGGGCCGGTAAAGCGCGGGCCAAGCGGCCTGGTGGTGGAAGTAGTAAATGCAGTGCATCGGAGTAGTGAGGAGGCATAGGGATGGCGAGAACAGCTTTGACAGAGCAGGCGATAACGTCAAGCGGTCTGGAAGCGACGTATAGCGCGGCGCATGTGGACGGGAATAAGTTCAATAACACCAGTCGCACGCTGTTTCATGTGAAGAACGCGAGCGGCGGGTCAGTGACGTTGACCTTTCAGACGCCGGGGACGGTGGATGGGTTAGCGATCGCCGAGCGCACGGTGGCCGTGCCGGCAGGAGGTGTAGTATGGCCCGCGAGACACTGATTCCCCAGGCGGTGATTTCCAGCGGCACGGAGGTAGTGTTTACGGATGCTGTAGCGGATGGGCACAAGTTCACCAATACAGATCACACGCTGCTGATCATCAAGAATGCCAGCGGTGGGGAAGCTCCCAACTATCTGACGGTGACTATCAACACGCCGGGGACGGTGGACGGGCTGGCGATTGCCGAGCGTGAGGTAGAGGTGCAGCCCGAAGAGATATGGGTGTGGCGCGGCGCTCCGAGTGTCTACAATCAACCCAGTGGCGCGGATGCAGACAAGGTATACATAGATTATTCGGATGTAACCAGCATTCAGGTGGCTGCGGTGGTGGTGTAATGGCTAAGGCGCGGTTAGACTGGTATGGCAAGCAGCTGCTTGCCGCGATGGAGGACGTGAGCGACGAGATCCTGACGCTGGCGGCGTTCCAGGCGGAGGCAGAAGCGAAGCCGAATGCGCCGGTGGATACGGGCTTTATGCGGAATGCGATCTATGGGATCGGGGCGGGGGAGAGCAATCGTGATGTGGCGGTGGCAGAAGCGCTGGCGGTGGCAGATCGCCCGCTGGCACCGCAACCACGTTTGAAGAAGCATGAGGCGGCGTTGCATGGCGCGGCGGCGTATACCATCTATCAGGAAACCGAGCTCGGGTTTATGTACAATGGGGTGCAGAAGGCGATTGCGGCGATTGCTCAGATCATCCAGCAGGTAGGGAGCAAACTATGATAGACGCAGAGCAGATTATCCGGGATTTTCTGGTAAGCAGTGACCTGGTGGCGTGGACTGGCGCGCGCATTTATGCGGGGCGGGATGTGCCCCCGGAAGGGTATAGTCTGCCGACGGATGGGCCGTGCGTGGTCTTTAAGTCGCGGGGCGGCAGCCCGGATTATGATGATGCACTATTGCGGCCCAGTCTGCAATTCAAGTGTTACGGGGATTCAGAATATACCGCGATGGCGGTGTATCGCGCGCTCTACGATGTGCTGCACAATGGTTTCAATGAGAACATTTTGCACGCGGAGGTAGAGGTGACGGGCCAGCCGTTGGAAGAGCCGGATACGCGCTGGCGGTTTGTGTTGTGTTATTTTCTAGCAGTGATACGCCAGAGTTGAGGAGGTAAAAGACAATGGCAAATCCAGTGGCGGCTAACATTATCAAGAGTGGGGCGCAGGTGTGGTATGCGCCGACGGGCGAGACGCTGCCCGATGAGACTAGCGTCGCGTTTGGCGCGGCCTGGGGCGGGAACTGGGCGCGCGTGGGGTATACGAAAGCACCGCTGACGTTTACCTACGAGGATGAGCGGACGGACATCACTGTCGAAGAGGTGCTCGCTCCGGTGTTGCAGCGGCGCATCTCTGAAAATGCGATGTTTGAGACCACGCTCGCAGAGCTCACGGCGACCTATCTCAAACTGGCCGCCGGGGGGCAAGGCACGGTCAGTACCACCGCGGCGGGCGCGGGGCAAAAAGGCTATGAAGAATTGACCTTCGGCGACGAGGTAATTATCGAGGAAAAGCGGTGGGGGTTTGAGGGGATGTATGTTACCGCCGCCGGGGTTGAGCAGCCGATCCGGGTCTTTGTGTACAAGGGGGTGGCGCTGCTGAATGGTGACTTGGAATTCTCCAAGAAGACGGATGACTATGTGGGCATTCCGCTCCAGGTGAAAGCGTTGGCAGATACGGACAATAGCAATCGCCTGTGGACGTTCCAGCGCGTGACGGCTCCGGCGACGTAAGCACGAGGGGGGCGACTTGAGAAAGGTTAGTGTCACACTTAACGGGAAGACCATCCAGGTGGAGGAGTTGCGCCGGCGCGCGAATCAAGCCTGGCGGGAACGGCTGGAAGCAGAGTTTCAGGAGATTGCCGGGGTGCTGGAGGGCGCGGGCAATATCGAACTGACGGACGGGGCACAGATTGCCGGGCTGGTGCGCACGATGGCCGGGAAGGTCATCGGGAGTGTAGACATCATCGCCGGGTTGCTGGGGGAGTATGCGCCGGAGTTGGCCGCTGAGTTGGATGAGGCTTATGATAGCGAGGTCTTGGATGCGTTTACGGCTGTCCTGGGGCTGGCGTACCCTTTTGGGGGCCTGTGGGCGGCGTTGCGGAAGATTGGTTCGGCTGCGCCGCCGATAGCGCCGAGTTAGCGTTGAGCGCGTGGGGGCGCTGGGACGATGAAATTCCAGCGCCCCTCCTGGCAGAGCTGCAGCTGGCGTATATTCGCCGGAAGCGGTTTGAGGCGAAGTTACAGGCGGCAGAGCTGGTGCAGGCGTTGGCGATGGCGTTGGGAGGCCGTCCGGCTGCCCCTAGCGCGGTGATGTGGCGCGGGAATAGCGGGAAGGCGTATCGGGAGATCGGGGCAGAGGCGGCGTTGGCGTTGTGCTGCTAAAGGGAGCGGAAGATGTCCATTAAGTTAGCGGATGCGATTGTATATTTCAAGGCGGATCAGACGCCCTTGCAGCAGGCGCAGCAGCAGAGCGAACGGGCCACGCGCGGGTGGATGGGGCGCGTGGGGGATGTCATCACGAATGCGTTTGGGTATGCGATTGGCACGGTAGCCGTCAATGCGGTGAAGAATCTGACCCAGGCGGTGGTAGCGAATGCCGGAGAGATGATTAGCGCGGCGAGCGACTTAAATGAGTCCTCGTCTAAAGTGGGCGTGGTTTTTGGGGATAACGCTCAACATGTGTGGGACTTTGCTCAGACAACGGCGGAGGCGATGGGGATTTCTGAGAATGCCACGCTCGCCGCGGCGGGCACGTTCGGCAATCTGTTTGTGACGCTGGGCTTGGGGCAGCGGCCGGCGGCGCAGATGTCCACCGACTTGGTGCAGCTCGCCGCTGATCTAGCCTCGTTTAATAACCTGGATCCCACAGAGGTGCTGGATAAGTTGCGGGCAGGGTTAGTGGGCGAAGCTGAACCGATGCGCGCGTTGGGGGTGAACATCAACGAGGCGGCGGTGCAGGCAAAGGCGTTGGAACTGGGGCTGATTCGCACAGGCGAGGCGATGACCGACTCGGATAAGGTGCAGGCGCGCTTTGCGTTGATGATGGAGCAATCCGCCACGGCGCAAGGCGACTTTGCGCGCACCAGCGACGGTCTGGCGAATCAGCAACGCATCCTGAATGCGGTGTGGGAGGATACGCAAGCGACGATCGGCACGGCCTTGCTGCCCGCTGTGACGGGGCTGGTCACGGCCTTGACGCCGATGATCACGGCGCTGTTACCCAGTTTGCAGGGGATACTGGAGGGGTTGCAGCCGATTATGCTAGAGATCGGCACGCAATTGCAGGAGAATCTGCCCCGGATCATCGAGGGGTTGCTGGCGTTGTTCGGCGGGGATATGCAGACCAGTATCGCCAATTTTGGGGCGATTATCTACAGTGTGCTAGGGCCAGAGGCGGCGACGCAGTTCCTGGAGTTTGCGAGTTGGTTGCAAGAACGGCTACCGCAAGCGATGGTGGTATTGCAAACGGCGTTCAATGACGTGTGGCCCTGGATTCAAAGCCTCGTGGCGCAGGTAGTCACCTGGTTTCAGGCAAATTTGCCGTTGATGGAGCAGGCTGGGGCGAATGTGGTGGCGTTTTTTCAGTATCATGTGGCTCCGGCATTGGATAATGTGTGGAATATCATCAAGACGATAGTAGAGACGGCGCTGGGGCTGATGATGAATCAAGTTACATTCTGGCTTGCGGTGCTGGCCGGGGATTGGGATACGGCCTGGCTAGCAATTCAAACGGCGTTTGTGACGATTTGGGAAGGGCTTGTGACTATCCTGGGCGAGTTCCTGGAAGGGATACTCAATACTATTGGCAGCAATACGGAGGAGTTTGTGTCCGTGTGGCGCGGCAACTGGGAAATGGCAGTAGAGATCGTGACCACGATTTTTAACCAGATCAAGGACTTTATCGGCAGCATTGACCTGGGCGAACTCGCACGCAACATGCTGCAAGGATTCATCTCTGGTGTGCAGAGCATGGCCGGCGCGGTGGTGGACGCTGTCGGCGGCGTGATTGGCAGTGCGATTGACGCCGCTAAGGAACGCTTGGGAATTAGTTCCCCTTCTAAAGTCTTTGACTGGATTGCAGAGATGTCGGTGAGCGGATTCACTAACCGGATGTTGAGCAGCATCCCGCAAGTTGGGGCTGCGGTGCGCGAGACGCTGGGCGCGGGCGCCCAAGCCGCGCAGCAGACGGTGAGTAATGTGAACTACTATCTGAATCCGACGTATATGGATCGGGAAAGTCAGCCGAGCCTAGCGCAAACAGTGCGCGGGTTGCAAATTCTCACACAGGCGTAAAGTTCCGCTAATTGATCTTATCGGAGGGTTCATGGCATTAAATGTGACCGTTGGCGTGACTAACTATAGTTTGAGTAATGGCGTGCTATCGTATTATGTGGGTCAGGATGGGCTGGGGCTGGCTGACCTGGTGCGGTATCGAGATAGCGGGCCGTTGCAGGACGGCGAGACGGATCGCGGGTGGCGGTATGGCGCGCGAGTGTTTAGCATTTTCCTGGATGTGCCTGGAGAGAGCGTAACGGACATCAAGGCTCGGCGGGCGCAGTTGATGCGGTTGTTCAGGCCGCGGCTCGACCCGGTGACGCTGACTTTCTCTGCGCCGCATTGTGTGGGGACGCGAGCGATTGAAGCGGACACGGTGGGTGGGTTGCAGTTTGCCAGCTCCCATCGCAAGGGGTTTTTGGAGCGGGTACAGATACAGCTCAGCGCGCGCCGTCCGACGTTCTATGACCCGGCGCTGGTGAGTGTGGTCTTTGCACTGACGAATACGACCGGCGCGTGGGAGATCCCCTGGGAGATTCCCTGGACGATTGGCGAGGGCGATCTGGATCAAACGCAGGCGATCACATACGCTGGGGATGCAGAGGCGTTCCCCATTATCTATCTAACAGGACCGATCACGGCAGCGAAGATCGAGAATCAGACGACGGGTAAATCACTGGAATTCCGGTCAACCGTCACCATCCCGGCAGGCACGACGTATACCATAGACCTGAGCGGCTCGTATAAGCGGGTGTACCTGAATGGCGACCCGACGGATAACCGGATTTATGAATTGACGGATGGCAGTAATTTGAGTACGTTCGCGCTCGAACCGGCTGAGGATGGGGCTGAGACGCGAGCGAATACATTGCGGGTGACGGGGACGGGGGTCTCCAGCCTGGCAAGCGTGTGGGTGACATACTACACCGCATTCAGTGGCATTTAGCAAGGAGTAAGAGATGACCGAGTATTCGATGCTATGGACGACTTCGACCACCGGCGATGGGGGAGTCGCCGGGTATACGCAAGATCAAACCACGGGGTTGTTTCATCGGACGCTGATCAGCGATTTAACCGATGAGGGCGTGTTGAAAAACTACGCCAATGCACTGGGTGCTACGCCGAATAACGATCCGGCGGCGCCAGACGTAACGATTGACACGGGCGGAGCGTGGAATTACGGCTTCCCGTACTGGCAGGACGCGGCACAAGACGTGGCCTTGACCTTGCCGGTAGTAGGGGATACTGGCTTCCGCATTGTGCTCCGCGCCAGTTATGCACCAACCCGCACCGTGCGCCTGACTGTGGTGATGAACACGGACGGGGTAGCCGCAATTCCCGCCCTAACACAGGTCGCGGATACGACCTGGGACATCCCGCTGTATCAGGGCGTCGTGGATACGGGCGGCGACATTTGGACGGATGCGACGAAGACTGTGGCGGGCGTGACGGATGACCGGGTGTATTGCCATCCGAATATCGAGGTGGAGACGACCATGCTCCAAGACTCAGCGGTGACGGCGGCCAAAATTGCTAATCGCACCCGTTCATTTTTTGTGCCCGCTGTAGGCGGTTACAACGACTCGGATGGCCTGGATTTGGAGTTTTACACTGCTAGTGATCCCGGCTCTGGACGGGGGTTGGTGCTCACCGATGCCAAGACCTGCCTGGCCTTTGGGTTTTTTGCTATACCGCACGATTTTGTTTCTGGTATGACTGTAGCGGCTCTGTTGCTAACCGAGACATCAGGGAAGGTCTACTGCACCCCCGCAGTAGTATACGGCGCAAACGGTGAGAACGTGGTCACGCATTCAGATACCAATGCTGCATCCGCGATTGGGATTACATCAGGAAAAAGAAACCTGATCGCCAGCGTCACAATTACGGCGGCGGCGAGCGGAGATTTATTTGAGGCGCGTTTTACGCGCACCGGCGGCGATGCTTTGGACACGGTCGGTGATGAAGTGCGGATTGCGGGTTGGTTAGTTTCATATACAGCGGATTCGTAGCCATGTTACGCAAACTCATCCATCTACTGATTGTCTGGTTGAGGCTGTTAATCCGCCGACTTTATCCACCGCCACCGCCAGCAGAAAACTCGTTGTGGCGGGTGCCATGGGGCGTACCCTGGGGTAAGGATGCAGACTGAGACGCTGTATGAGTTGCGCTTTCGTGACACTTCCGGGCAGGAAGTTGGCGGACGCATTGGGTACGGGCCTGGCGGAGACGCGAGTGTGCTGCGTTTTTTGGGGTACACCAAGCGTCTGCACTATCCGGGGCTGTTGTGGTTTGGCCTGGATGGTGAGCACCCGGTGTTGGGACTGCTCGAGGATCTCTATCAGATCGAGGTATGGCGTTCTGTGACTGGCGGTGTTACATGGTACTGCGATTTTGTAGGCATCTATCGCACAGATACGGAGTATGAGGATCGCGGGCGATTGAATTTCCAGGGGAATGCTATCGGCCCGCTGGGAATCATCGACACGGTGATCGCGTGGTCTGCCGGTTACACGGATCGCTCTGAATTCTCAGCGAGCGCGGCTGAGACGGTGTTGAAGACGTTAGTGACGTATAACGCGACTGCGGCGGCGACTGCGGCAGCGGGGCGCGATCTGACGTTTGCGTCTGATCCGTTCACGATCACGGTGGAGGCCGATGGCAGCGGCGGGAATGCGATTACCAAGTCATGCTCGCGGAAGCAGCTCCTCGAAACGCTGCGCGATGTGGCGCGCATAGGTGGGGGAGATTTCGACCTGGTGCGCGATATCAGCAATCCGCTGGCGTGGGAATTTCGGTGGTTTGCAGGCCAACGCGGGACTGACAGGAGCGCGAGTGTGATTTTCAGCCGTGAGAATGGCAACCTTACGGATTTTAGATACAGTCATAGGTCCGCGCAGGCGACGGTGGCGATTGTGGGCGGGCCTGGCGAACGCGAGGAACGACAGATCACTGTGGTGACGAGCAGTGACTATGCAGTCAGTAATCACCGCGAGATTTTCATCAATGCCACGGATCAAGACACTGTGGCCGGGCGCACGGCAAAGGGCAATGAGGCGCTGGATGCGGCGCGGGCCATAGAGGTGGCGGCATTCAATTCGCGCCAGGTTGATGGCGCGCGGTATGGTGCGGATTACTGTGTCGAGGGTCTGCTAGGCGACCTGGTCACCGTGGTGCGGAGTCACGATGGCGTTGGGGTAAGGCATAAAATCACGGGCGCTACGGTGGCTATCGATGCGCGCGGGGAAGCTATTACTCTGGAGACTGAGACTCCATGAATGATCCGCGCATTTCTGTGATAGAGAGCGAACTGGCAGCAGTGCGCGCGACGCTGCGCGATCTGCTGGCACGCGAGTTGCCGCTGCTGATGGTGGGAACATTGCGCATCGTGCAGATTGGCGATGTAGCGATTGGCTATGATTCTGTAACCGGTGAACGGGGGTTTTTGGTGCGGATTACGAACGGCACTGGAAGTGCGAGCGTTAAGGGAAGTCTGGTCAGCGCCAGCACCAGCGCCGATGATGCAGCGATTTTACAAGCCAATGAGTATGATACGATTGGGGTAGTCGCACAGGCTGGCGTAACTGCGGGCGCAGTGATGTGGATTTGGGTCACGGGAAGCATCTGCCAGGTGCTCTACAAGGACGCTGTGGCAGCCACGCGCGGTAACATTTTGCTGGCCGCCGATACCGATGGGCGCGCGATTGACATCGCCAATCCTGGAGGCGGATTGCCAGGTACCGACACGCATTTCAAGGAATGTGGACATGTGCTCGAAAGCGCGCTCGCTGGTATAAATGTTTTGGTGCTGGCAATGTTGCACTTCAATTAGTGCCGATAACGGCAATTAGGGGAAGTAAAACGCGGGCTAATTTTCGCCCGCGTTTTCTTTTACCTGCATCGGTTATATCTTCCAATTATCAACAGGATCGGCTTTTTCGTGCTCGCGCGCGCAATCTGTGGAGACGATCTGCGTATAACGTTTGACCATTTCGAGTGAGGTGTGACCGAGCAGCGCTTGCAAAGTGAGCAGATCGCCGCCGTTGCGTAAGTAATTGGTAGCAAATGTGTGTCGAAATTTGTGAGGGTGAGCATCAACGCCGGCGCGCTCGCCCAGGCGGTGTAGGAGCTTCCACAGGATATCGCGGTTCATAGGCCGCGGGGCATCGTCTGGGCCAACTGTAAAGATAACGTCATCAGATTTAATGGTTTTTAGGCTGGGAGATAGATACCGCCATAACATACGCCCAGTGGACTTGCCAAACCGCACGAGACGCTGTTTTTTCCCTTGGCCGCGCCCCTTACCGGCCACAGTGATACTGCGCTCTGTCATATCAATGTCTTTGAATTTGATTTCACAGAGCTCGCTGGCCCGAATTCCAGTAGAGAGTAGCAATAGGATGATACACTGATCGCGCACGGATGTGGGGCGGGCGTTGGATACGTTTTCATCGTTGTGCCAGGGGCGCGATGTTTTGCAGGCTTTGAGCAGGTCGCGCACCTGGTCGCGGGTGAAAACTTCGATAATGGGGGTATCTGCTTCGGGGCGTTCGATGGTGCGAAACAAGTGTTTCTCCACCAGGTTGACACCATCGGCAGTGGCCCAGGTGTAGAGTGCGCTTAGATCGGTATGGATATTCAACAGGCTCTTTTGTGAGAGGGGTTTGCTGGCGCGCGGGGCGACACCTCCGGGGTTGCTGGTGAAATCTGACTGCACCCACGTCATAAAGTGTACCCAATCTTGACGGGTGAGGGTTATAAATTCTGGATCCGGATCTTTGGGCCGGGTGGTTTCAAGCCAAAGCGTGACTTTGCTGAAGGTAACACGATAGTTGCTAATCGTTGAGGCGCTCTTCGACGCAGCTTGCTTATCCAGGATGAAGCCTTCGAACACTTGAGAGATAGTAAAACTTTTCATCCGCATGGTCTCCTTTCCGAATAATGTTCCGCTAAATGACAAGATATCTTCCGATAATCTTCGATAGCGTTTTTTTTATTCAAAAAGTGCTTACCAGTGTGGGCTGCGGTCGCTATGCGTTTTAAAATGTGCATTATTACAGTCCACACGGCTTGCCGAAGCAAGTATCCGCGTGGGCTACAGTCGGGGCGGTGGGATTCGAACCCACGACCTCACGGACCCAAACCGTGCGCGCTAACCAAACTGCGCTACGCCCCGTATACTGCTGTTATACCCCAATTCCTATAATCGTCAAGGCGACCAGGAAAGGCGTTGGTTCTCCCAGCCCGGCAGCTGCGGCCCTAAATCCACGATGCGCCGCACGTCTTGACCGTCCAGGGTCATCACGTACACTGCCCAGTTGCCGTTGCGGTTGCTGATGAAGGCCAGGCGGCTGCCATCGGGCGACCAGGTGGGCAAGCCCTCATCACTGCCTTCAAAGGTGACTTGTTGCACGCCCCCTTCAGGATTGAGCAGGAAGATATTCCAGCTGCCGGTGACATTACTCATGTAGGCCATGAGATTGCCCCCAGGTGCCCAACTCACGGCGGAATCTTGCGTGCTGCCTGTAAGCTGGCGTGGCGGTGTGGCCTCGTCAGGATTCTTGATGAAAATACCGCAGGTGATGCCGTCGGCCTCGCAGCCGGTGTAGGCCAGCCAACCGGTCCGTGACCAGGCGGGTGCCCAACCGCGCCCTATCCATTGTGATTCACCGCCGCCGCTGGTGCTGGCGATGTAGATTCCCCACACCCCGTTAGGGTCGGGCGCGGCGTAGGCCAGCCGTTGGCTATCGGGCGAGAGTGCTGGCCACGCCTGTCCCGCTGGGCTGTGCAACTGTAATGGGACGCCTTCTTCCGGCAGGATCATCGCAATGCCTCCGGCAGAACGGTTGCGATATACTACGCGCCCAGTACCCCATTCCCACCAGGGTTGATCGGCCATAGAGGCCACCCGCAAGATACGGCCCTCGATATACAGCGCGTACAAATCATAGCCCCCAGTATTGCTGTTGTAGACCGGATATGCGAGTCGGCCCATCGTAAAGCCAGGAATAGGCTGCGGCGTGAGCTGCGCCCCAGTGCCGTCTAAGGGCGCTGGGGTGGCGATGAGACAGACTTGTGCGGTCTCAGCGCGTTGTTGCTCCAGTGTGCCGTGCGGATCGCCGAAGCGCCGCAAGGCCTGGGTGAACTGCTGCTCAGCGGGGCACATCTCACCTTGCTCGACGTAATAGTTGCCATACGCTAGATACGCCTGATAAAGGCGGGTGCTTACATCCCGGTAGTAGGGCGCGCTTTCATAGAGGCGCTCCAGGGCCGTAATTGTGGCTTGCCAATCCACGCCCCAATAATCTAGCGCCGCCAGATAGCGCGCCGCTAGATTGCGCGTGTTGACCGCTTCGGCATCCACAGCCTGCGGGCGCAAGGCCAGCGCTTGATCCAGATAGAAAATGCCCTGTTCGGGGTTGTCCGAATCCAGCAGCGCGCGCCCCGCGTTATAGAGGCTGGTAAACAACAGCGTTTCCACTTCCTCACGTTCGTAATCAATGTCCAGGCGGCGCAGCTGGGTTAGATGATTGATAACTGTAGGCCAGGCTTCCTCGGCATACGCCGCGCGTGCTTCTTCCAGCAGGTACTCGGATAGTGATTGCCCGGCCTCTGAGGTGGGGGTTGGGATTACAATCAAGCGCGTCTGGGCTTCTGTAAGGCCTTGTTGGGCCAGCGTGTGGTGTGGCTCAAGTTGCAACACGTACTGGAACTCGCTCGCGGCACGTTCAAAACGTCCCTCGTTGAGTGCTTGCACCCCGGCTTGATAGTGTGCTTCGAGAGTGGCTTGCCGATAGGTGACCCGGTCACGCTCGCCGAAATATAGTCCGGCGTAACCAGAGGCGGTGAGCGCGGCCAGGAATAAGGCCAATCCTATCATCAAAGGCAACAAACGCCGGAGGAATAGCGTGCGAGATGTAGGCGGCGCTGTCTCCGGTGCAGCTGGTGTAAGCGTCTCGCCGCAATGGGGGCAAAGCAAGCCCGGATTTTCAATTTCTTTTTGGCATTGAGGACAGCATATCATGCCGACGCGCTGCTCCTAGTGGAAATGCTCCAGCGCTTGTCCGCCGATGAACTCGCGCAGGATGGAATTCTCCGGCACCAGTACGGTATCGGAGGGCGCAAACCAGTGCAAAAATGTCAGCAACCGTTTGGCTTCAACGTGATGCGGTGAGTTTGGGCTGACCTGCAACAATAACGGTTCCGCTAGCGGCTTGAGGATTGACAATTCATAAGCCAATGCTGAATTGAACATGGCATTGGCGTTCTCCTGGAAGGGAAAGATGTAGTTTTTTTCACCGCGCCGCACGCTGTCCCAGCGGGCGATAGTATCAAGTGCGTTGTATCCTCGCGTGCGCGCGTCACGCACGATACGGCGAATCAGGCGGGTATCGGTGGTGGGCACGCGGTTATGGCGATCCAGATTGAGCTGGGTCAAGGCCGACGCGTAGATGCGGAACAACGCCGCGGCGGGGAGTACTTGCACCAGCTGGGGGTTGAGACCATGGATACCCTCAATGATGATGAGCTGATCTGGTGTAAGTTGTACCACCTTGCCCAGCTCCCGGTGGCCGGTACGGAAGTTGAAATGCGGCAATTGCACACGTTTGCCGGCCAGCAATGCTTCTAAATCACTATTCAAGCGCTCCAGATCGAGCGCTACTAACGCTTCAAAGTCATACTCGCCATGTTCATCGCGGGGTGTTTGTTCGCGCTCTACAAAGTAATTGTCCAGCTCCAGCGCAAAGGGTTGCAGGCCATGTGCCAATAACTGCACGGCCAGCCGCCGTGAGAAAGTTGTCTTGCCCGAAGAGGAAGGCCCGGAGATCGAAATCAAGCGCACCTGCTCGCGGCGTTGCCAAACTTGGCGGGCAATCTCAGCTATGCGCTGTTCATGCAGTGCCTCAGAAACTAAGATGATGCGGTGGAGTCGCCCATTTTCGGCGGCGGCGTTTAGTTCGGCTACGTTCTCAATGTTGAGCAGACGCATCCACGAGCCATATTCGCGGAAAACTTTGGTGAGTTGTGGGGAATCATGCGCCGCTTGCAGCTGGGCGGGTTCGTGGCGCCGGGGGAAGCGGAGGATGAAGCCATCATTGTCCCAGGGCAACACCTCGAAGTAGCGCAGGTAGCCCGTGGAAGGGGTCATGTAGCCGTGGAAGTAATCGCGGTAGCCATCGAGGTTATAGAGGCGCACGGTGGGTTTATCCTTATTGTATAGCCTACGCCCCTTGAATAGATTGGCTTTATCCGTGTAGCCCAGTGTCTCAAAAAGCGCAACGGCTTCATCCAGAGGGACCTCTTCGCGGACAATGGGAAGATTGGCTTCCACTAGCCGGTGCATTTCCGCTGCAATGCGTGCTACCTCATCCGGTGTGAACGGTGCCCGATTGCGCACCTCGCAGAAGAACGCGCCGAAGGGCATGGAATGATCCACATACACCTCGGCCTTCGGGAAGAGCCGATGTGCTGCTGCGATGAGTAGGAAGTTGAGCGCGCGCCGGTAAATGCGCACCCCCTCCGAGTGCGAGAGATGAACGGGTTGCACCGGTGTATCGCGGACGACAGGCCAACTTAGCTCCCGCAACGTTCCATCTACCAGCGCCGCAATGAGCGGGTCCTGGTCATTGGGATAGGCAGCGGTGAGAAATACCTCAAGTTGCGTTCCCGTAGCGCCCTCAAAAACACGGCCATCGGGTAACGTAATCTGCGCTGTCTCACGCGGCTGCGCCGTCCACACATTTTGTTCAATCATGTTATTTGCCTCCGAAATGTGTGAAGTATCAAGCATAACTTTTGTAAGCTCTTCACACTTTACGTTTTATGTTGCGTACTTCACAAAGCCAAAACGCAAGAAAGTATACCCTGTTTGAAGCGTTTGTAAAGGCTATGCTGCCGCCACAAGTAGCCGCGAAATCTATTTCGCGGCTTGGAGATCGCGCTTTCAAAGCGCGGTTACGACTTGAATACTTGCGCCGCTGCGACCAGCCCAAAGCAGCCGGTGAGCATCATGTCACCATAAGGCGCGGCGAAGTGATAGCCCTGCCCGTGTGCCATTGCCCGCTGTGGGCCTGTTACCGCAATAAAATCGAACCCGGCACCGGGCTGGTAATCGGGATGGTAGGCTGAACCGTGCCCGCCGCTGGTGCGTACCGTATCGTTGTCTAGCGTTCCAGCGCGTAAACCGGCGACTAATTCAACTAGTTTTGCGGTATCACACAGTACCGTATGATACTCGAATAAGCCCAGGATGCGCTCGCCCTGTACTAGCATCCCCAGAATGTGCTTGTTACCCACGTTCACTGCCACAAAGCCGGCCTCGCGGTGCGCTGCGGGGACCGGGTCTTGCAAGATACCCCAGATCGCCGCTGCCCCTGTATCCATCAACAGCGCGCCGGGGAGATACTCCTGCACCGCGCACATCCGCGTGAGGTGGCAGGGCGGCTCGGCGTAGATTAGACGGTTAAGATCGCCATTTTCTTCATGTAAAAAATGCTCCCACAGGCGGAAGCGGCTCTTGCGCTGACTCTCACCTGTGTCGTCGCCATGATCCTGTACTGCGATCGCGTACCGCTCCGGCAGGGTCACATCGAAGGGGGCTAGCGCGCGCCCCAATGATTCGAGGTCTACGTCTTTTGTCTCCAGCGTCAACAGATTGGGGAGCGCGGGGGGCGTGTCCACAATCTCGATACCGCGCGCGCGCACCTCGTCGAGGTTGTCGCGGATAGTGCGCGCTGCCTGCGGCGTGGCGTAGATGGCATACCCGGCCTTGATGTGGCGCTTCATCGCACTCACGCACGGGCCGCCCCCCATGATCGTCCCCGTGAGGAAGATCGGTCGCTCTTCCACTGTGGCCCGCTCGATGCGTGCTGCCAGGACGGTCGTCCATGAGGGAAGCACCATCTTTACATTGTTCTCCATTGGCTGTGCCGGGTCGTACAGAAGAATGTCCTGCGTCCCTGCGCCGATGTCAATGGCTAAGATACGTTCCATGATTGGCTCCTTGTATGTAATTGAGGGGGGAAAGGTGAGGCTCTCTTCACATTTCACGCTCAACTTTATCACTCCCTCGCTATTATACCCCAATTTCCTGAAGGTATCGGGACTTTGCAATTTACATAACCCGTGATAAGATAAATTTATCTTTTCTGTATGACTTCAACCTATATGCGGAGGTGCGAGATGGTAGAGGATATGCAAGTGGATCATGTTGAGGAAGCTCAGATTCCCGAAGTACCCCAGGCACGCCGTAAATACGAGTTCTGGGAATCATTCAAGAACATTGCTATCATTTTTTCGTTCGTCGTCAACATTATTCTGGTGCTCGTGCTCTTGTTGGCGATTCAACCACTCTTCATGGCGAAGACGGGTATTGTCGAACCATTACTCGATAATTTGGACAGCGCTTTTGCTGGGCTAGGCCAGACTCGTATTGAGACTGTCGTCAGTATTAATGATACGATGCCAGTTATATTCGACCTCCCGTTGCAACAAGCGACGATTGTGGTGTTGACCGAACCCGTGCCACTTTCCGCGCCGGCGACTTTCTATTTGCCCGGCGGCGGCGGTGCGATCAATGGTACAGTGAGCCTCAATCTGCCGATTGGGATGCGCTTGCCCATTATCCTCGATATGATGGTGCCGGTCAGTACAACCGTGCCGGTGGTGATGCAGGTGCCGGTGGTGATTCCACTCGATCAGGCGGGGATGGGGCCGGCTATTGAGAATCTGCGCGGTGTCTTTAGCCCGATTCAGACGACGATTCAATCGCTGCCTGACTCTCCGGCGGAGATACTACGTCCCAACCCATGAACGAACGTCCTATTTGCAGTTACGAAGGCTCGCGTTACCGCACCGAGTTTTGGGATGCTGATCGCGCGTATGAGGATGGCGCGGAGCGCGCGGCGCTCCGCGTGCTGTTGCCGCCGCAGGGGGGCACGCTGGTCGAAATCGGCGCGGGATTCGGGCGGGTGGTGGATCTCTACGCCGGGTATGATACGGTGGTGCTGTTCGATTATGCCAGCACCCAGCTCCAGCAAGCGGTAGAGATTTGGGGCGAGAGCGCGCCCGGTGACAAGCCCACCTACCTCTACGTCCAGGGCGATTTCTACCGCTTCCCCTTCGCTGATGGGCTGTTCGATACGGTGACGATGATCCGCACCCTGCATCATGCCGCCGATGCGCCCGCCGTTTTGCGGGGCGTCGCGGATCTGCTAGCTCCACGCGGCGCGTTCGTGTTGGAGTTCGCCAATAAGCGCAACCTCAAGGCGCTGGCGCGCTACCTGCTGCGGCGGCAGTCTTGGTCGCCTTACGACTTGGAACCGGTGGAGTTCGTCCCGCTCAACTTCGACTTTCACCCCCGCTGGATGTGGGCGCAGCTCGCGCAAGCCGGACTGCGCCGCGAGGCTGTGCGCACCGTCTCGCACTTGCGCGTGGGCGTGCTCAAGCGGCTGCTCCCCACCGCGCTTCTGGTGGGGCTGGATCGCCTGCTGCAACCCACCGGCGCGTGGATGCAGGCATCGCCCAGTATCTTCACCCGCGCGCGGGCGGCGGCAGACAAGCCCGCTGCTCCTGCGGGCGTCTTCTTCGTCTGCCCGGACTGTCGCGCTCCATTGGGGTCGCCCCCGCAGACCGAGTTCGCTTGCACCTGCGGAAAAACCTGGCGTAAAGACGGCGCAATCTACAATTTCCGTGATCCGGTGTAGGTATGGTATAATACTTTTGCCTTTAGCGATGGAAACCCAGCGTTAAAGCAAATTAGCAAAGGGGCAGAGCGGCTAACACAGTTATCCTTTCTGCCTCTTTTTCTGTAGAGCTGGGAATCTCAAAGCGGATCGCTAGATCCGCGATAGGTAAAATTTTGAGGTTTGCCATTCGCCATTTTTTTTCAGGAGTAAACATCATGCAATGGGTGCGCGATTACACGCCCGACCTTGACCGCCGCCGCTTGTTCCGGCAGGCGATGATTATTACGCTGATTGGGAATATTGCGCTGGCGATAGGTAAAGGCGTAGTGGCTTACCTCTCCGGTAGCGTGGCGCTCTACGCCGATGCGGCCAACTCGGTCTCGGATGTTTTCTACTCGCTGCTAATGGTGCTGGTGTTGCGGCTTTCGCAACAGCCGCCCGATTTGGGCCATCCGCAAGGGCACAGTCGTTTCGAGCCGGTGGCCGGGCTACTGGTAGCCGCCGCGATGACCTACGCAGGGGTGGAAGCCGGACGTACCGCTATCATGCGGTTTATCGAGGGTGCTATTGCGGTCAATCCGGGTTTGCCGACCCTGGTCCTGCTTGCCAGCGCCGCTATCAAGGCTGGTATGTTTGTTGCAATTCGGCGCATCGCGCGGCAGGTGAACAGTCCCACGCTCGAAACCACCGCCAGCGATAATCTCAGCGACGTACTGACCTCTATTGCGGCCTTTATCGGGGTATTGGGATCGAATTTCCTCTGGCCGATTCTGGATCCGTTGGCCGGCATGGCCGTTTCCCTGTGGATTCTCCGCATTGCTTTTGGCGCGTGGGGTGAAAACCTCAAATACCTTACTGGCGCAGGCGCATCGCCGGAACTGCGCGTGGTGATTGCCGAAACCGCACAAAGCGTTTCCGGTGTCCATGATGTCCATCAGGTCATTACGGAATATGTCGGCCCGCAGCTGGTGGCCGACTTGCATGTTGATGTCAACGGCAGTTTGACGCTCTATGAGGCGCATCACATCGCCGATGAGGTGCAGGCGCGGTTAGAAGCTCTACCCGATGTGGATCGTGCCTATGTGCATGTAGAGCCAGAGAAACCTCAGCGGGATTGACCACCGACTACGGACGACGAATGATAAACGATAGGCAAGCACTCACGCGCGGTAGTCTGTAGTCGGTGGCCCGTCGTCTCCCCCCTGCTTTGCCAGAACGTACACTAAGGTATAATGCTTTCACAATGGAACGCACAATAGATTTGAGCACATCCCCCTACACTACCTGGAGCTGGAATCACGGCTGGGGTGCATTGCCCCTCGTGGCCGTGTTAGGCAGCGCGTGGGCTTTTGCTCGCCCGTTCACCTCCGAGCAGCTCCCGGCGTTGCTCCTGGCAGTGGGGCTGGTGTTGGCCGGTTGGGGGCCGCTCTGGTATACAATCCTCGCCACCGATTGGGCCACGCCCTTGCGCCGCTGGCGTGACTGGCAATCTGCACTCCCCACGCCCGCGTTGCCCTATACCCTGCCCCAAACGCCCGGCGCGCGACTACATCAGCGGGTGGCGCAAGCCCGCGCCTGGTGGCAGCAGGTGGGCGCCGCACATCTCGCCGCGCCGTTGCGCGCGGCGCTGCTTGCACTCGCTGTGAGTCTGCTCCTCAGCGCCGCGCTAGGCCGTGATGCGCTCATGCTCACTGGATTGTTCTTTGCCTGCTCCCAATTGGCGGCCCTCTGGTGTGAAGGGCGCGGGCAATGTGTTCCCGGCTGGGAAGGATTGGCGCTGGTAGGATTACCCTGGTTCCTGGGTGCAACGCTAGGCCAGGGCACAAACACACTCCCGGCGCTTTCCGCGCTCGTGCTTGCGCTGCTGGTGGGACTGTATGGCCGTCCCTCGTACCTGACACTCGGCGGGCCGCTGCTGGCGACCGGATTCCTGATCTGGCATGGCAATCACCTGGCCGCCGGCATTCTGCTCCTGCTTGCCTTGCCGGGTTGCCTGCACCTGCTACAGCGCACCCCGCTGCCTGATTACCGGCGCGCGATTGGCCTGTGGGTGTTGGCGATGCTACTACTCATGGCGTGGGTGCTATAACATGACCTGGCTATGGGTAGCTCTGGGATTGGTGGCGCTGGCGGCCTTTCTCTACTGGCAGCTGATTATCGCCGAAGGCGCATACCTGGGCCGCCGGGTAGTGGCCTGGCTCTACGATCTTTCCGCCAAAGCTTACGATAACATCAAAAGCTATGAACCTGGCTACGAACAGTGGTTTCTCGGACTGCCGCTCAGCCGCGCGCTGGCGACGTATCCTGATCCATTGCTGCTGGATGTAGCCACCGGCACCGCGCGGCTCGCCCGCACGCTTTGCGCGCAAGCCGGGTTCCACGGGCGCATCATCGGCGTGGACTACTCCCGCAAGATGTTGCGCCAGGCCGTAGCGACCACGCAGCCCTGGGCCGACCGCCTCACGTTCATCCGTCAGGACGCCGCGCAGCTCCCGTTCCCCGATGCTACGTTCGATGTTGTCTCCTGTCTGGAAGCCCTGGAATTCATGCCTCATCCAGAAGCGGTGCTACACGAGCTGGCGCGTGTGCTACGCCCCGGCGGCATCTTCCTCATCACCAACCGCATTGGGCGGGATGCGCGCCTGTTGCCGGGCCGCAGCTACACGCCGGAAGCGTTTGAGGCGCTGCTGCAAACCCTGCCGCTGGAGATGATCCGCACGCAGCCCTGGCAAGAGGACTATGATTTGGTGTGGGCTGTCAAGTCGGGCGTGCCGCAGCCGGTGAGTCTGCGCCGCCTGGAGGACATCCTGCAATGCCCCATCTGCGCTGCTGCGTTGCGCCGTACGGCGGACAGCGTGGCCTGCGCCAATGGGCACAGCTTCCCCGCCGCAGCGGGCTTCATAGACCTGGCATGAGCGCGCTGCGCTTTTCGCCCCGCCGCTTTCGCGCCATCCTCAGCAAAGAATTCCGCCACATCCTGCGCGATCCCCGCACTTTGCTGCTGGTGACATTGGCACCGGCAGCGCTGCTCATTCTGTTAGCCAACGTCTTTGCCGTGCAAGCGCAGGGCGCGCGCTTCGCGCTCTGGGACCTCGAAAACTCCGCGTATACCCGCCGCTACATCGAGCGCCTCACGGCGGATGAGGATTTCGAACTTCTCGCCATGATTGCCTCCGAAGCGGATATTGAACCTTTGTTGCTCGCCGGGCGCGTGGATTTTGTCCTCATCATTCCGGCTGACTTCACGCGCAATCTCATCGTCGGGCGCGCGGCGCAGGTGCAGGCCGTTTTCGACGCCACCGACGCCATTCGTGCGCCGCAGGTGTTGGGCGATTTGATGATCCGCTCGGCGATGTTCAGCAAAGCCGTGCTGCTGGAGGGGCGTGTGTTGACCCGGCCCGCGCTGGAGCTGCGCTCGGCGATCTGGTACAATCCTGAACGGAGCGCGATGGTGGGCATGGTGCCGGGCTTGACCGGGGTGGTGCTCTCCATGCCCGCGCTGGCTTACGGGCTGGCGCTTGCCCGCGAGCGGGAGCTCGGCTCGTTCGAGGGGCTGATTACCACGCCGGTGCAAGGTCTGGAATACCTGCTGGGCAAGTCGCTGGGCTACATCGTGCTGGGACTGGGCAGCGTTTTCGTCGCCTGGCTGGTGGCGCTGTTCTGGTTCCGCGTGCCGTTTCGCGGCTCGTTCCCCCTCTATATGCTGGTGGCCTGTCTGTACCTCACCGCCACGATCGGTATGGTGACGGCGCTCGCTCCTATCCTGCGCACGCAGCAGCTGGCCTTCTTCACCGTGTTGACCATTTTCTTCATCCCGGCCTTCTTCAACGCCGGGCTGGTTGTGCCCATCCTGGCGACCGGCGCGGATCGGCTCTCCTCGGACATCTTCCCGGCCACGCATTTCGTCGAAATTGCGCGGGCCATTTTCATTCGCGGACTAGGCCCTGACGCCTTCCTGCGTCCCATCGGCGTTCTTGCGCTCATGGCTGCGGGCGGATTCGCCATCGCAGTGGTAACGTTCAAAAAACGGTTGGGGTGAGGCGCGAAACGTGAAGATTTCTCTGGCTATATGGTTAGGCGGCAAGTTTTGACTCTGCTGTAAATCTGTAGTATAGTGAAAGCAAGCAAAGCACAGGATACGATACGTATGGAACGAGTTTTGATCAACCCAGAGCAGCTCGCCGCATTTTGTCAACGCTGGAAAGTGGTCGAATTGGCGCTTTTCGGATCGGCGCTGCGCGAGGATTTCAGCCCCGAAAGCGATCTGGATTTTCTGGTCAGCTTCCGTCCGGAAGCGCCATGGAGCTTGCTTGACTTGATGCAGATGAAAGCGGAGCTGGAAAGCTACTTCGGGCGCTCGGTAGATCTGGTTGAAAAAGAAGCCTTGCGCAACCCCTGGCGCAGACAGGAGATCCTGACCACCAGCGAGGTGCTCTATGTGGCTTGAGCGTAAAGATAAAGCTCGTCTGTGGGATATGCTGGATGCAGCGCAGGCGATTATGGATTTTACGCAAGGCCAAAGCTTTGCAGACTTGCTTAAACAGCGCATGTTACGCAATGCGATTGAACGCAACTTGGAAATTATTGGTGAAGCCGCGCGGCGGGTCACGCAAGAGACTCGTGACAAGTGTCCGAACATACCCTGGCGCTCCATCATTGCCTTGCGCAATGTGTTGGCACATGAATATGGCGACATACATTACGAGCGTCTCTGGCGCGTTTGCACGGACGATCTTGAGGTATTGATAAGTGCCATCAAAGATTTGGACGTAGAGCATCTGCCTGATGAAGATGGTATGACAGAAACCACAAGCTAACACAGCGACTTCTGTACCAGTAGTCAACCACAACTCAATTCGGCGTGGACTTTCAAGCCCACGCCGAATAAATTTGCAATCTCACGCATTACGTTTCACGTTTCAATCTGACGAATCTTTATGCGTTTTGACACCGTCTGGGCCATTGCTAACAAAGATATACGGCAGTTCGTGCGCGACCGCACGATGCTGCTGTTTCTCATCCTGCTCCCCTTGCTGCAACTGGCGCTGCTGGTGCAGGCCACCGGGCGCGGGATTCAGGATATCCCGATTGCCGTGCTCGATCTGGAACGCAGCGCCGCCAGCCGCGCGCTGGTCGCGCTCTTCGACGCCTCGGACACCCTTGCGGTAGTGGATTATCCCAACGCGCTGGATGAGAGTCTGGACGATCTGGAATACGGGCGCATCTACGCGGTCTTCATCATCCCGGCGGGGATGACCGCTGTGGTGCAAAATCCCACCGATACGCTCGCCGTGCAAGCCATCATTGATGGGAGCAATGTCATCATTGCGCGCGTCATCGAAGGCGCCGGGCAACAGGTCATCCAGCGCTTCTTGCAGCAGCAGGGCGGGATGGGACGCGGCGGCATCAGCATCGAAGCACAAATGCGCTATAATATCCATGTCTCCTCGCGTCCGTACAGCATCGGCGCGCAGCTCGGCTTCATTACCTACCAGATCACGTTGGGCGTGGCCGCGCTAGGGCTGGCCCGCGAGCGAGAGATGGGTACGATGGAGCAGCTGATGGTCACGCCCGTGCGGCGGCCTGAGCTGCTGCTAGGTAAGGTGATTCCGCCTACGCTGGTGGGCTTGTTCGATTTCTTCCTGCTCACGCTGCTCGTGGTGTTTGTCTTTGGCATCCCGGTGCGCGGTTCATACCCGTTTCTCCTGGCGGCGAGCGTGCTGTTCATCGCGGTAGAAGTGGTGTGGGGGACGTTGATTTCGTCGCTGGCGGCCAATCAGCAGCAGGCTATCCTGCTCGTTTTCATTCAAGCGATGGTGGATGTGGCCCTCTGCGGCTATTTGGTGCCAGTGCGCGATATGCCCGCGCTGATGGGGTGGGTGGCGCAGTTTGTGCCGCTCAATCATTTCCTCATCATCGTGCGCAGCGTGGTGCTGAAAGGCTCCGGCCCGGAGCATCTCTGGCCGCACCTGCTGGCAATCGCCGGGATTGGGGTAGTCATGGCGCTTATCGCCACCCGCACATTGGCGAGTAAGTTGGACTGAGCAAGCGGCAAGCAGCAAGCGGCAAGCAGCAAGCGGCAAGCAGCAAGCGGCAAGCGGCAAGCGGCAAGCGGCAAGCGGCAAGCGGCAAGCAGCAAGCAGCAAGCAGCAAGCAGCAAGCAATATCTGGCTTCTGGCTTAAGACTTGCGGCTTGTGGCTTGAAACTGAGCAAACTGTGAAATAACAGGAGAAGGCAACTTGGACACAATCAAAATTATCGCCGCTGTAGCAGCGGATTTACACCTGGAATCGCCGCGCGTCACGGCAGCGGTGACGCTGTTGGATGAGGGCAACACCATCCCCTTTATCGCCCGCTACCGCAAGGAAGTCACTGGCACGTTGGATGAAGAAGAACTGCGGAAGATCGCCGAGCGCGTGACCTATCGCCGCAATATGGAGGATCGCCGCGAGACGATTCTGCGCAGCCTCGAAGAGCAGGGGGTGTTGACGCCAGAGCTGGCCGCCGATGTGACGACTGCCGACACGTTGCAACGCCTGGAAGACCTTTACCGGCCCTACAAGCCCAAGCGGCGGACACGGGCCAGCATCGCCAAAGAAAAGGGCTTGCAACCCCTGGCCGACCTGGTGCTAGCGCAGCCACTCGATGGGGAGCGCGAGGCATTGGCGCAGCCGTTCCTCACGGAAGACGTGCCGACGGTGGAAGATGCCTACGCCGGCGCGCGCGACATTGTGGCCGAAGTTGTCGCTGATGACCCGCGCGCCCGTGAAAGCCTGCGCAATCTGACACAGCGGCGCGGCACGCTTAGCGCCGCGCTCGCCGATGCGGAAAAAGACCCCAAGAAGGTCTATCAGATGTACTACGGCTTCTTTGGCGATGTGCGCAACCTGCGCCCGCACCAAACGCTGGCCCTCAACCGCGCCGAGCGTGAAGGCGCGCTCAAAATCACGCTGGAACTGCCCGAAGCGGAGGCGTTGGGGCTGGTGGCACAGCTCTACCCCGCCGATAGCGGCAGCCCGCTCAGCGATGACCTGCTCGCGGCGCGGCGCGACGGGTACGACCGGCTGCTCTTTCCCGCTATCGAGCGCGAGATTCGGCGCGCGCTCACCGAGGTGGCCGACGCCCATGCCATCGGCGTCTTTGCCACCAATCTCCGCGCGCTGCTGTTGCAACCGCCCTTCCGGGGGCAGGTTGTGCTGGGCATTGATCCCGGCATCCGCACCGGCTGCAAGGTGGCGGTGGTGGATGCCACCGGCAAGGTGCTGGACACGCGCACCATCTACCCCGACCGCCACGCGGAACAGGCGCAGGACACGCTGCGGCATCTGGTAGGCAAGCATCACGTCACCATCGTCGCCATCGGCAACGGTACCGCCAGCCGCGAGACAGAACTGCTCGTCGCTGGGTTGATTCAAGACGGGTTGCCGGTCAAGTATACGATTGTGAACGAAGCGGGCGCCTCGGTCTACTCGGCCTCCCCGCTGGCTCGGCAAGAACTGCCCGATATGGACGTATCGCTGCGCGGCGCGGTCTCCATCGCCCGCCGTCTGCAAGACCCGCTGGCCGAGCTGGTGAAAATTGACCCGAAATCTATCGGGGTGGGGCTGTACCAGCATGATGTGGATCAGAAAGCGCTGGGCGAAGCGCTGGATGTGGTGGTGGAATCCGCCGTGAACAGTGTGGGCGTAGACCTCAACACCGCGTCGCCGGCGTTGCTGCGCTACGTCTCCGGCATTGGGCCGAAGCTGGCCGATGGCATTGTGACCTATCGGGATCAGGCAGGCGCGTTCCCCTCGCGGCAGGCGTTGCGCAAAGTGTCCGGGCTAGGGCCGAAGACCTTTGTGCAGGCAGCGGGCTTCCTGCGCGTGCCCGGCGGCGAAGAGCCACTCGATAACACCCCCATCCACCCGGAGAGCTACCCGGCTGCCCGCGCGCTGCTGGAGCTGCTCGGCGCGGAGCTTGGCGCAGCAGAATTGGTGCGGGAGGCGGAAAAAGTCCGCCGGGGCATGGATTTGGACGCGCTCGCCGCCGATCTGGGAACAGGGCGACCCACCCTGGAGGACATCCTCGATGCGCTGGCGCGTCCGGGGCGCGATCCCCGCGACGACCTGGAAGGCCCGATCCTACGCGGTGACGTGCTCAAGATGGAAGACCTGCGGCCAGGGATGCGCCTGCAGGGCACCGTGCGCAACGTCGTGGACTTCGGCGCCTTTGTGGACATCGGCGTCAAGCGCGACGGGTTGATCCACATCAGCCGCATGGGGCCGGGCTACGTCCGCTCGCCGCACGAGAAAGTCGCTGTGGGCAACGTGGTGGATGTGGAAGTGATAGAAGTGGACATCGAGCGCGGGCGCGTCAATCTCGCGCTGGTGTGATGGCGCGATTTTAGATTTTAGATTTTGGAAACGTGTTGCGTGAAACGTAAAGAAAAGTCTGCGGTACTTCACTTTATTGCAAGTGGGGATGAAAATGTAACGTGAACTGGCAGCGCATAGGTGCGCCGTCTGCGTGCCATGCTAGTAGTTCAGCAAACATCAATTGTCGGATAGAGCTTGTGCAATTTAATGCGC
>CAZDDI010000005.1:72431-131083 GCA_964504195.1 uncultured Anaerolineales bacterium | reverse complement strand
GGTATATTATACCATATTTCATGCCTAGCGCCACCTTTTTTCAGGGGAGTCATATCATCTTTTTGAAAACCGCTTTCTATATCTTGAAAAAGTATTATCGACAGGTTACTCCCCGCTAGCCGTCAATGAGGGACAACCTGAAGCAAATATTAAAAATCCTGTTATGGTTGCGGCTGGCAAGAAAGCCGCACTTACGAGAGCAACGGGCGTTTATACGTTTGAAGAGCATCTCAAAGGCAAAAGCGATGAAGTCAAAGAATTAGCTTTTGTTATTCAGGAGTTTATTACAGGATTAGACTCAGCTATTCAGGAAGTTCCCAAAAAGAATTACATTGCCTACAAAATTTCTCAGAATATTGTTTGTGTGGAATTACAAACTCAGCGAGTTTTGCTATATTTGAAGTTGAATCCGAAAGGAATTAATGATCCACCCAAAATTTCAAGAGACATGACGGGCAAAGGTCATTATGGAACAGGCGATTTTGAAATTTCAATAAAGAGCATAGAAGATTTTGAAACCGCTAAACCGTATATTGTCATGGCTTATCAAAAATTAGGCGGTTGACAATTGATAGGCAAAACATAGCTCCGTGTGATTTGAGGAGATCTGCCAATGGCGGAACGCCCCATCGAAATAATCTGGACAGATTATATGTGCTATCGAGCCAAATTGCGAGGATTTGATCTTGACAAGATAGAGTATATTTTGAGATATTCAACTGAACATTATTTTGATACTGTAACTGAGCGTCTAATTGTAGTGGGGCGTATGGATGATTTATTGGTAATGATTCCGTATGAGACCACTCACGGTTATGTTACACCTATTATCATTCATGCCACAACTCGTCAGCAACTCAATCTGCGGCTCAAGACAGGGAGACTTGCCCATGAGTAAAACACAGAATATGACATATTTTGAGCAAGAAGATGTGCTACATCTGGTTATTTCAGATGAACCAGAAGCCGGCAGCTTTGAGCTCGCCCCTAACATTACCGTTGAGTTGAATGCTCAAGGGGAAATGATTGGCATCGAGATTTTAGAAGCCAGTCATTTTATTCGGGATTCGATTATGGAATCTGTACAGGCACGGGTCTTGCGGATACCGGAACTCCAAATGGTTTGGGGATGAAATTTGCCTGTTTTCTTATAAAGACAGGTATTGCACTTTAGTAATCTGACACTAGCTTTTGTGAGCGCCGCTAATGACTCCGCTCATTGTGTTTACCACGGCCTGGGCAGCAGGAATCCTGCTTGTCCAGGCTGCTTTGTTTCCCCCAGTGTGGTTGCTGCTAGCTCTGCCCATCACGCTGGTGATGGGTTGGGGTTGGCGCGACCATCCCCTCTGGCGCTGGTCGCCCTGGGTTTGCGCGGGATTGCTACTGGGCGCAGGGCGCTTCTGGCTGGCGCGCCCCCGCATTGATGCGCGCCACATCGCCGCCTACAACGGCATTGGGCAGGCGACGTTGGAGGGCGTGGTGGTGGGCGAACCCGATCGCCGCCCCACCTACACCAACTTGCGTGTCGCCGTTGAGCAGCTGCATCTCCCCGACGGCGAGCTGTTGGAGTTGCACGGGCAGGTCCTGGTTAAGGCACCGCCCTACCCACGCATCCGCTATGGCGACCGGATACTGGCTACCGGGCTGCTCGAAGAGCCGCCAGCGTTCGATTCCTTCTCCTACAAGGATTACCTCGCACGGCAGAACATCCACACCCTGCTCCGCCGCGCCGAGATAACGGTCAGCGCCTCCAACCAGGCCAACCCGCTCACCGGGCTGATGCTGCGCTTCAAGGACTACGCTCTGGAGCGGCTGCTGGCGATGCTGCCGGAACCGCAAGCTGCGCTGCTCGCGGGCATTCTCTTGGGCGTGGAGAGCGGCATCCCCGATGACCTCAACACGGCGTTTTCCCTCACCGGAACCAGCCATATTGTAGCGATTTCCGGCTTCAACATCACCATTATTGCCGGGATTTTCGCGGCGTTGGCGCGGCGCATCGGCGGCGAAAAGCGCGAGCTGCCGATTGCTCTCACGGGCATTTGGGTTTATACGTTGCTGGTGGGCGCATCGGCAGCGGTGGTGCGTGCTGCGGCGATGGGCAGTTTGGCAATCATCGCGCGCCGGGGCGCCCGGCGGCTTCACGGCCCGACCTCACTGGCGGCGGCGGCGTGGCTTATGTCGCTGCACAACCCCTGGGTGCTGTGGGACGTGGGCTTCCTGTTGAGCTTTGCCGCCACAGCGGGCCTTATCTTTTACACCGAGCCGCTTACGCGCCTGTTCCTGGCGCTCTTTACCCGCATCACCAGCCAACAGACCGCCGAACGGCTGGTGGGCTGGTTCAGCGACGCGCTCATCGTCACGCTGGCGGCACAAATCACTACCACCCCCATCATCGTCGCGGTCTTCGGGCGGCTATCGCTGGTGACGTTGCTCACCAACTTCCTCATTTTACCCTTTCAGCATCCTGTCCTTTTGTGAAAAAAGTCGGATCGGTCCATTCCCATTCAGGTAGTTTGCTGAAGTCTCGTGTTAGGCCCAATGCATGCATCCGACATCTAACTGCTTCTTCAGTACGACCCGGTAATTTTGCAACAGTTTCTCCCATACTTAACTCTCCGCGATAGTGCTTTTCTATGATTTCATCCTCCCAGGATTGATAAATGCGCCCTCCTCCTGGTTTTGCATCTTGAATCTCTCTTCGTACTTTTAATCTCTCTGCCTTCGAACGAATTTCTCGCCAACTTCTTTCAGGAAGTAAAGCCATCAAATCATCATGAGGCATATTAGGAAAATGTTCCCTTACGATAGCACTTTCTTTTTCTGACCACATTCTATACGGTTCACGATATAGTTTATGTATTACAAGATATTGTTCTAACCCAGTACGCCATGTTAAACATACTAGAATATCAGATGGTGAATGCCAAACAGTGACTTGCTTAAGTACTAAACGAAAAAAAGCATTTTGAATATCAGAGGGTTGTAAGTCCCATCCACTAGATAGATTAGTGAGGAACTCTTTCACGGTTAGGATTTCTTCGGGAGTAATTGAAGTACCTACTAATTTATTGATTTCTGTGTTTTCAAATTCACTTAATTCCTTTAATCGCGCAAGTCTTTCTTGAATCATCGTTTCAATTTTCTCGGCGCGTTCTGCGCTAAGGCGCATAGTATAGTAGTTGCTTTCTAAGTTATCAATTTCTTGTTTCAAACGACGAAGTTCTTTACCGTGAGCCACAGCGCGTGTTTTAACTTCCTTGTATTCTTCCTCCAACCGGGCCACAACTTCATTTGCTAACTCAGGATAACTGCATTGTGAGATAACAGCTTGACCAATGATTTGATCCAAGTGATCTCCTCTAATTACCACATGTTGAATCCCGTTAGCAATATCTCGACACATATAAGTAGCATAATCATATTTATCTACTTTAGTAGCGTTTGAATACATAAATCTATTTGGAACGTCATGAAGCCCGCAATAAAGCAACCCGGAGAGAGCACACGGCGGGAATTCGTTTTTTGGACGATGAGGGCGGTCGTCAAAAAGATTTTGAGCTGCGAAAAAATCTTCTGCGCTGACAATAGCAGTGTGATTGTCAGTTTTTACCAATTCTTTTCCCCAAATCCACCAACCTATGTAAGTAGGGTTTTGAAGAATGCTGCGTATACGGCTGACTGTAAATATCCAATTGCCATCAGCATCCATTTCTGATTTTTTAAAACAAACCGTATTGGCTCTAACTTTGGCAATCTCTTCCGGGAAGGGGGGAAGGGTTATTCCTTCTTTTTTAAGTATACGAAGGATTTGTGGTGCCGTCATTCCTGGAATACATGCTAGCTTAAAGATTTTGCGTATTACTGCAGCGTGTGGTTCATAGACTTTCAATTTGTGGTAATCAGGATTATTTACTAATTTCCCATCTATTTCTATTTGCTTATCTACATTGAGGATATATCCCGGTGGAATACTACCGCCAGCATAATAACCTTGTTGTGCTTTTATTTTTACAGCACCACCAAGCCGTGAACGCATTAATTCCAGCTCGTCAGCTGCCCTCTCTACTTCCATTCGATAGAGCCTCATATGCATACGATCGCTGAGATTAAGTCGCATCTGCGGAGTGACTATGATTACACCGTGTTTTTTGCACAGCTCACCAAACGCAAAAGCATCTATTAAAGTTTGATCTCGAAACAAACGGGAAATGTGAACCACATATACGCTTTCAACCAAATTTTGCTCTATGCAACGAATCAAATAAGCTAGACCCTCTCGTTCTTCTTGCCCTTTTGTACCTGAAATACCAAGATCGCGTCGCTCTATGTAGACTTGCTTTTGTGCATATCCATGTTCTTTAGCTAAATCTTCGAGTGCATCTTGACCTTTGATGGAATATACACTACGTCGGAGCTGTTCATGCGAAGATAATCGTTGATAAATGAAAGCCATTCTTTCATTACGCAACTCAACCAGATTTGCCCAATCAACTGCTTTATCTTCTTGTTTAGGTTGTAAACGTCCACCAAATCGCCGTTCTTCCATTTTTCATCTTCTCCTTCAAGCGATTAAATCTTGTTTACAATGTGCGCTTTGATGCGTTACTAGAAGAAGCGCACACTGTAAACACCAATTTGTTGAGCATGAAAGGTAGTTTAAAGCCTAATCTCAACAAATAGCCTGTTTTTTACGGGCAGCTCCTCACCTCACACCGTCGCCGTGTAATATGTCCCGCGACAATCGCCATGCTTGCGGAGCAAGCCGCGCGCTACCAGGTCGGCCAAATCCAATCGCAGCGTTTCACTGGAAAAGTGCGGGTAGAGTTCCCGGTAGGCCCCTTGATTGATGGTGCCATGCCGGCGCGCATACTTCAAGGCTTGGGCTTGCCGCTCATTGAGTAATGGCTCTGTGCGCACCGTGACCTGCGTTTCCAAAACCTCAGCCACCGCCCCTTGTCCCGTTGTCCCCAACACTTGCGCCTTTTCCGCATCTGTGAGTTCAAGCACATCGCAGATATCGGCTAATACCAGGACCAGCGGCGCATCCAACACCGTCCAGGAATCTGGCGCGGCCCCGGCTTCCAAGGTCTGGCGAAAGCGCGTCAGGCGCGTGACCATCGCCCGCTGCTGCTGGGCCGCGACCAACCGTTCCCAATGCCCGGCCAAACTGGGGCCAGTCTTTACTAACCGCATATGGTTGATGGGCAAATCCATTTTGAAATCCCCCTTTGATGTATGTTATAATGGGGGTGAGGTCTCCGCGTGCTTGGGCAGCGAGTCGGAGCCTCACCACTGTGCCGGGGCGTCAGCCCCGGCCTTGTGTTTCACAAGCCTAACTGATCCAATTGGGCCGCCAAGTCCGGGTCTTCGGCGGGCGGGCGCGGCGATGCCCCCACCTGCGCCAACCACGGCCCGCTGTTGATATGGGCTTCCAATCCTTTTATGGCGCTGTACACCTCCTCAAGGGTGATGGCTGAAGCGCTGCTATACCCCCGCAGCGCGGCCCGAATAGCGTCACTGGCGTTGGGCTGCCCGTCCAGCCAGGCCAGTAACTCCGCGTCCCGTTCCGTGTGCAAACTAAATGACCGGCGTACTAACATATTCCTGTCCTTTCTCAGCATACTTTTTCATACTGTGTCCGCTTGCGCGTATGAATTGGTATTACTTTACCCAAATCCGGTGCGCAAACTTCCAGTAGCCAACCGCGTTGCCGTAGATGGGTTCCCGCACCACTTGCGCGTGCGGCCAATGCTGCCGGATATGTTCCCCCAGCAGTAACGCTCCGCCGCCGGTGATCAAGATGGCGTCCAGCAACGCGCCGCCGTTCCATAGGTGCGAGGCTTCGCCGAGAATTTGGCGGGCTAAGTCGGCCGTGAGATCATTGACGATAGTGGGGAAATCCTGGAGGGGTTCACCGTAATAGCGCAGGGTGCGCGCCTGGATCGCGGCGGCTAACTGGTGGTCGCGCAGATCATCCAGGCCGGGGTACTGGTGCGCCAGCCATTGCCGGACGGCGCGCACGAGGTTCCAACCGCCGATGTTGACGCTGACAGTTTCCCGGCCAATTTCGGACAGGCGGCTGACGCTGAGCAGATTGCAGGTTTTGCCGCCGATGTCAATCAGGCCCACCGCGGCTTGCGCCAGGTCCGCGCGTTGAATTTGCCCGCGCTCATCGAGGACTTCCGCCAGGAGCGAACCGAACGGCTGGGGAATGACGCGCACATGGGTGACGCGCAGCAATTGCCCCCGGCGGCCTTCGCGTTGGGCCCGGTGCTCGCCCAGTAAACGCTGGTGGACTTGCTCCTTGTCGGAGTAGAAGGCTACTGGCAAGCCGGTGACTACTTCAACGTCTACCAGAGTCCCTGTAGTGAGTTCCGTGAGAGCCGCGAGGAACAACGCCTGCCATTCGGCGCTTTCAATCCAACGGCGGTCTTCGCGGCGGTTAAGGAACCGCGATTGCAACACCGCCTCATCGCCAATCAGAACCGATTGCGGCGCGGTCAACACGATGGCTGGGGTGTTATTCCCGGAGAGGGCGAAGCGGGCGCGGTCGGGCGTGCCGACCGCTGAGGGAAACGTGGCGCGGCGCTTGTCAGTCACCGCTTTGGTGGCATTGTAGCCGATGTCAATTCCAGTGTGCATACGAACCTCCTTGAGTTACTTATGTGAAAAAGGGGAATGTGATGGGCAAACCATAACAAAAAACGGCCTACCTTGCCGTGTCTGGCTCAGGTAGGCCGCTAGATGATTGCCCCACAAACGCCCTTGGAAATACCTCAAGGCAGTCTGCCCGGCGGCCGCATACGCGGCTGCGCATAGCACACTGATACGTCTATGGTATAATCAGGGTAGCCTACCGTTGGCTAAGACAACGGTCAGGTTAGCACCTGGTGGGTGTTTCCAGCACCCACCAGATGCGCCCTAAAGTATCATTCTGCTGTTAATGTGGTTGCTACTGTTTCAGACTCCGCTGTGCGTTCTGCTAGCCAACGTAGCCCCTCTGCGTATGGAATCATCCAGGCTGGCCCAAACTTCTGTGCCTTAATTTTACCCTGGCGACATAAACGAGCGATATAGCTAAAATCAAGCCCAGCAGCTAATCCAAGCGAGCTCGCTGTCCATGCGGGTGGCGATTCAGTATCCGATTCCATATTCTTATTATAGTCCAATTATTAGGACTGTCAAGCCCCAATTTGCGAGTTATGCCCTCACTTGACCGTTATCGGGATGCGTGTTAAAGTGCCCCTGACTTAGCGGTCCAGGATGCGGTTATCCTTGCCCCTACTGACCCTGCCGCCGGGTATAAAAGTATCTTAATCGCACTTGCGCCATAAGATTGTTGGAAACATTAGTAAAAATTCCTAACTCGCCTGGAAACGTACTGATAGGTGATACAGACCCATGAAAACAACAGCCAAATCCAGAGGCCCACAGACTCCCTTTGCCTGGCGCGTAGATGAAGGGGTCCGCGCTTATCAACAGGCGCAACGGTTGAACCAATTAACGACGGCGATGCAATATCTCGCCGCTGACGTCGGGATCGCTTTTAGCACGCTTAGTGCGTGGCGGCGAGATGTGATTCCAGTAGATTACGACATTCTCAACCGGTTTGCCGCCGTCTGCATCCAGGCAGCGCCCGAACTAGGGGAACCCTGGCTCAGCGCTTTGTTGCGTGATGCGCGGATGGCCGGCTACCGCGATCAAGCCGTGGCAGAAATTCTGGGTGGCGAGCCGGACACAGACGCAGCCTGCGCGCGCCCCTCGCCAACCCCCGTCATCCTCCCGGGGCTCCCCCCAGAGTTGCCCGCGCACTATGTCAGCCGGGATAGCAAATTACAACCGTTGAAAACCCTGGTCTTAGCGGGGCAAGGACACGGGGCCTGGATTGCGATCTTAGGTATGACCGGAGTGGGCAAAAGCACCCTCATGACCGCCCTGGCGCAGGATGCGGAGATCCAGGCCGCATTCGCTGGGGGAATTTGCTGGTGCGAGGTGAAGCAGGGCGAGCCGCCGCTAACGCTGGCGCGCTGGGTGGCCCAAGCCTGGCAGGTGGACTGGCCCGACAATGTCACTACTACAACAGAAGCCCAAGCCGTCTTGCGGGCGGGCTTGCCTGAGACCCCGGTGCTCTTACTGCTGGATAACGTCGTCTCGGCCCCGTTGCTCCAGGCCGTGCGCCAGTTAGGCCCACAGGTGGTGGTCGTCTTGACCACGCGCACGCTCGCGGTGCCTGCCACCTTGCAGATTCCCGAAGCGGCCTGGTTGACTATCGGGGAACTCACGCCGCCCGAAGCCTGGGCTTTGGCACACCATTTCGCCCCTATTCCAGAGGCAGAAACCGCCGCCGCTCAGGAAACGCTGGCGTTGCTGGCTTATCATCCCTACGCCATTCAATTAACGGCGAGTACGGTCCAGGTACTCCAAATGACCTGGGAACAAACTTTGCACGCCTTGCAGCATCCACCGCGCGCCGCCGTATTGACCGCGGTGACCTCTGAGAACCAGGGGATTTGGGCGTCATTGAACATGGATTGGGCGCAATTGTCTTCCCCCCACCGGTATGCGCTGGCTGCCCTGGGGCAATTGCCGTTCTTCAGCACCTACGATTTGGCAAGTGGGCAGGCGGCCTGGCAGGTATCCGCTGCACAAGCGCGCGTTATCTGGCGCACGTTGGCCGCCTTGCAGTTGGTGTGCCGGGTGCCCGGCACACCGGATCAATACAGTTTACACTGGTTAGTACGCGAGTTTGCACAGCAGCAAGCCCGGCAGTGGAATTGGGGGGAGAAACTCCGCTTTAGCGGCTGGGTCTGGCGCTATCCGTTGGAGCGGCCCTTGCGCTGGTGGTGGCCGGCCCTACCGCGCCCCGCCGCCGCGGACTGGCCCTGGTGGTCGCCGACCGTGCCGGGAACCGCCCATGAGCCCGGCTGGCGCTCGGGCTATGGGTGGTTGATGAAAACCCTCTGGCCGCGCGACGAAGAAGGCTTGCGGCTCCGGGTTACACCGCAGGAGTGGGTCACGGTGGTTCGCTTAACCGCGCGGGTTAGCGGGTTAGCGGCCTTGAGTGGCTTATGGAGTGGGTATGGCTTTCTATGCGTCGGCTTGGGGCAAACCGCGAACCTGCGGTATGTTATCCCGCTCTTGGTGGTGCTACTGTGGCTCGTGTTGGTCACACTAGAGGACTTACGCCGCGCCATCTTGTTGGGCAGCGTCCCGGCGGGAACAGCGAGCGAGCCGGAAACCGACGCGGCTTAACGTCAGGGGCCTGTTACGGGAAGCTGCCCTGGCAGTGACCGGCCCGGCAAGGCCAGCAAGGGTTGGGCAAGTTAGGCCCCCCACGCCCAAGTGCGTATAAATCGTAGAGAGGGAGAAACAGCTATGAAGCGCTCACGCCTGAACTGGCAGCGGAAAAAACTTTGGCTGGGGCTGTTCCTCTTATTCCTCATCGCGCTTGGTGGCTTGGGCGTGCGCTGGCTTACCTACGCGCGCCCCCCGTTGCCCCAGGCCCTGGCGGCTCTGGAGAGCAACGCGGCGGTGTCCGTTACCCTGACGCCCTGGTTGACCTTCACCCCCCCAGATGCGCCAGTCACGACCGGCTTCATCTTCTACCCCGGCGGACGCATCAGTTACCTGGGGTATGCCGATTTACTGCGCGCCATCGCCGCGGAGGGTTATCTAGTCGTAGCGCCCCAGATGCCGTTGAACATCGCGGCCATGAATCCCAATGCCGCGACTGCGATCATCGCCGCATACCCGGAAATCCAGCACTGGGTGATCGCCGGGCATTCGGTGGGCGGCACGATGGCGGCGCAATACACCAGTAAAAATAGCCAGCAGATCGCGGGGCTGGTGATTTGGGCTTCCTACCCAGCGGATAGTGCCGCTCTCTCCGCCCTGGACATCCCCAGTGCCCTCATCTACGGGAGTCTGGACCCGGCAGCCAATGATGAACAAGTGTTACCTCGGCGGCGGCTCTTCCCGGAGGATGCGCGCTTTGTGCGCATCGCGGGCGGGGATCATCACCAGTTCGGCTCCTACGTTAGCCAGCCGGATGAGCACCACGCAACTATCAGCCGTGAGGCGCAGCAGCAGCAAATCCTGGCGGCAACGCTGGATGTGCTGCGCCGGGCCGCGGAGGGGAGATAGGCCCTGCCTAGCGTACCGGCACGCCTGGCGTGCAAACTGCTCCGCCGACAACTGGCCGGCTGGGCAGCGGGCGACATTGCCCACCAGCGCGCCCCGCAAGCGTCCGCCAGTCGCTTCGCCCGCCTTCCCAGGCACACGCGCTCTCAACCGGTGGCTGTGACCGGGATACCGGCAGAGTGGATTGAGGCCCCGGAGGTGTCGGCAAGGGGGCTCCTGTACCTGCACGGCGGCGCGTATTGCCTGGGGGCGGTGGCGACCCAGCGGGAATGGATTGCCCGCCTGGTCCAGGTCATGCGCTACCGGGCGCTCGCCATTGACTACCGCCGGGCCCCTGAACACCCCTTCCCGGCGGTGCTGGAAGATGCGACGACTGCTTCCCGCTGGCTATTGGCGCAGGGACACGCGCCGGAAGCCAGCGTACTGGCCGGGGATTCCGCCGGGGACGCCGCTCCCCGCTGCCGCACTGTGCTTTTCGCCCTGGTTCGACCTGACCTTGAGCGGGGATTCCGTTCAGACACAGGCCGCCGCCGATCCGGTACTGGATGCCGCCAGCCTGCGCCGCTACGCCCGTGCCTACGCCGCTGCCGCGTCGCTGACACAGCCCTTGATTTCGCCGCTCTATGCAGATTTGCGCGGCCTCCCACCACTGCTAATCCAGGTGGGTACCGCGGAAATCCTGCTCGATGATGCCACCCGTCTGGCCGCCGTCACCCGTGAGGCCGGGGTTGCGGTCACGTTGCAGACCTGGGCGGGGCTGTTCCATGTTTTCCAGATGGCTGCCTTCCTGCCGGAAACGCGGGAAGCGTTAGCCCAGGTTGCCACCTTTCTGGCGGCGTGCCGAGAAAGCCCTTGAGATTAGCCGCCCTTACAAGAGGTTACCCCTGAAACGCGATCCTGTCCAACCAGTCATTTCCGGGTTATGTTGCGCGAGCGCGCTGCTAGGCGTGGCCCTGATGTATTATCAGGTGTTCGCGGGTCAAGGCGGGGCCCATTTCTGGTTGAGAAATCTCAACTTCTTCAGTTACTTCACGATTCTCAGCAACCTCATGGCTGCGCTGCTTACCGGGTGGACCTGCTTAACCCACAGACTGCCTTCAATTGTCATCAGATCAGCGGTGCTGCTCTATATTGGCATAACCGGCATCGTTTATGCCATTGTGTTGCGCCACATCTGGGTGCCCCAAGGGATGCAGTGGGTGGCCGATATCCTGCTGCATTATGTCACCCCGCTTTTGTATGTGGGCTATTGGGAGCTGTTTAATACCGAAGGGGTGTTGTCGCGGGCTTTTTTCTGGCAGGTGCAGGGCTGGCCGCTGGGCTATTTGCTGTACACCTTGCTCAAAGGCTGGTGGCTGGGGAGCTATCCCTATCCCTTCCTGAACGTGAAGCAGCTCGGGCTCTGGCTGGTGCTACGCAATGCACTGCTGATCTGTGGATTGCTGGCGGGGCTGGCCTGGCCCGTGTATCTGGTGAATCAGTTTCACCATCGGTCAACAAAAAGGCGGGGCGCTTCCTAACGGCCTTCCACTAAACCACTACGCTGCCCGACTGGATAGTCGAGCAGCGTAGTGGTATATCCAGCGCAGTGCCACCTCGTGCGCGGGGGGCAACTTAACGCCACTTGATCGTAATTACAACCAGTCCGTAACCAGTTGAGGGATGATTCAAACTGCCGGAGAAACAGGTTGAAAGATTCAATTATTCACTACGCTCCATGACCAGCTCCAGCACCACGTGCCATACATAGTCTGCATCCGCACGCAAATCCACGCGGAAGGCTTGCTCCACCGCCGCATACCCCGGCGCGCTTACCCGCAGCACCAGGTCGCGGTTGCTCGCCGGCAGATTGAGCAGGTGCGTGGGGCGGGGCGCATAAGTGGTCACGGTGCCGGTGTGCCTATCTACCAGGGCCACTTGTGCCGCCACAGGATCGCCCGCCACATCTCTGACCGTCACCAGCAAGAACCACCGCGGGTCAGGCATATCAAGCACGCCCGCGGCGTCTGTCAATACCACCACCGCCCCCCGTGGCCGGGTCTTGGGCAGCGCCCCCAGCGGCACGGTAGTTAGCGCCGCGGGGTCCGGTAGCACGCGGGGCGCAGGCCTGTTGGTGAGCACCAGGGCCAAGATGACCCAAAAGCACATTAACCCCAGCCGGGTGAACCGCCGCATACTATGTACTGCTCCAACTAGGGATATGTATAAGAATGGACGAGGGTGCCGCTGGCATTGTGCAGATCGGCCGTATCACCGGTGTTGTTCCAAATAGCAGCCCCACTGCCCCAGTATAAATTAGTGGCATTAGGCGTGCCCGCTTTCGTCCATACTTGCACTGTGCCGCCAGCGGGCAATGTAAATGTAGGGAACGTAAAGACATGGTTGGCTGCATCGCGTAGCGTCCAACCGGTCATGCTCTGGGCCGTTCCGCCAAGATTCTCGATTCGCACATACTCCCCTTGTACATCATCGCCCGGCGGATTGTATTCGATGTAGGTAATGCGTACTTGCGCGGGGAGTGGCAGCGGCGTTGCGGTAGGTGTGGGGGTGGGGGTGTGGGTAGGTGTGGCTGTGGGAGTAGGGGTCGCTGTCGGGGTTGCCGTTGGCGGTGGTGCCACATATGTTGCATGCACGTTACTCCACGCTCCCACTCCCCAACCATTGTTGCCCCGCACCCGGTAATAATAAGTGCCCGGGGGCCGGCCGGTCACGCTGCAAGTTTGCGCCGCTGTGGTACACGCAGTCCGCACATTGCTGGTAAATTCGGGATTACCGGCTTCCTGGACGGTGTAGGTATCTGCCAGGCGCGTGGGTGACTCGCTCCAGGAAAGCCCATAACTGTTAGCAGCAGCAGGGTTATTGATAACGGCAAGCATAGGATCATACGGTAGCGGCGGCCAACGTCTAAGCACTAGCGGTAGGTACAGGTAATAGTAAGGATCTGCGGCAGCTTCCAAGACAATGTGCCATGTGGCTTGTGCCGTTCCGCCAGGATTGATGGCCGTCACCGTAACAATTTGTGAGCCAGTCACGCTCCAGGTAAATGTCGCTGTGGTAGTCAGCCCTTGACTGGGCTGTACTTGCGGCGGCTGTCCGGTAGCTGTCCAAGTGTACGTCACGGGTAATGTCGCAGTGGGGTTCACCGTCGCCAGAAATGTAACCGCGGTGTCCACAGTGCCGGTCACTGGGCCGGCAAGCGCCACACTCAGGAGCGTCGGGGGGGACGTCACCACCGTTAAAACGCGCGTCGCGGCTACCTGCCCCACCCTATTCCGCACCGTCACCGTAAGCGTCTGCGGGCCCGGCGTGTTCCAGGTGTAACTCACCGTATCCGTGAGTCCGCCGCCGGGATGCACGACTGGCGGTTGCGCGGTGGCGGTCCAGATATAGGTCAAGGGCTGGGTCGCGGTAGGATTGACGGTAGCTTGGAACAGGTGCGCTGCGCCCACGCTTCCTGCCACCGGGCCGCTCAGCGTCACCGTGACCGGGGCTGCCACAACGGTAAAGTCCCGGCTGGCTACCGCGAATTCCGTGGCGTTCTGCACGGTAACGGTGAGCGTCTGCACTCCGGGGGTAGTCCACGCCCAGGTGTGGGTAGCGGTTAGCCCCCCGCTCGCATGGACTACTGGGGGGTGCCCGGTGGCCGTCCAGGTGTACGTCACGGGCAGCGTCGCCGTGGAATTCAGCGTGGCCCAGAAGGGATAGGCGGTATGCAGCGTGCCGGTGACCGGGCCCGTCAGAGTCACGGTCAAGAGCGGGGGCGGCGGCGGGAGCGTCACGGTGAGGGTCTGCGTGGCTACGGCCTGTCCCCAGGCATTGCTGGCGGTCACCGTAATCAGGTGCGTGCCGGGGGTATCCCAGACCCAAGCCTGGGTAGCGGTCCAGCTGCCTCCAGGGTGAACTACCGGCGGCTGCCCGGTCGCGGCCCAGGTATAAGTCACCGGCAAATTCGCCGTGCTGTTGATGGTCGCCGTGAAGGTGGCGGACTGGCCGACCGTGCCCGTCACTGGCCCGCTGAGGGTTACTTGGGTGACACTTACCGGATTGCACACCCGGTAGGTGGGGATGGCTTGCCACAGCGTCACCCATTCCTGATAATAGGCGGCGGCCAGCGCCCGGTCATGGATAATGAGCGTGTTCTCATCATTGTTATAGGCCCCGCTGTCAGTCCAGTTGTAAGAGCCTAGAATCACCCGCGGATCAGCGCCAAAGGCATCCAGTACCGCGAATTTGTGGTGCAACTTACCGGGGAAGTTTTCAATCCCAATGTGCGCGCCTGCCGCACAGAGGGTCTCATCATCAGAAGCCACGTTCCCCGCGCCGAGTTGGTCCCACACCCCATAGACCTCTACGCCATCCGCCAGGCGCTCCACGGTGCGCTGGGCCAGCAGGTCATCAGTCCAGAAGAACATGGCGAAATGGAGCGTGTCCGCCGTGTGCGCTAACTCCTCCCAGACTTCAAAGGCCACCAGATCGGTGGGGGAGAAGTAGGACTGCACCTGTGTCCCATTGAAATCTAGCAGATGGGGCGTATTATCTGTTTTGCCATTCTGGAACGCGCCGCTCCAGAGTTCCTCAAATTCCAGCGCGTAGGCACCCGCCAGTACGGTGCTGGTAATGACTAGCGCGTTATTAGCATTGAACGTAAAACCGGTATCGGTAAAATTGGTACTGCCCGTCCATACTACCACACCGTCAAGAAGGATGAATTTATTGTGTTGGATATTACTGCTAGAGGTGTCCGTAATCACGGGGATACCGGCGCTGAGCAGGGCTTGATAACCCGCGGCATACTCGTGCAGCGCCGCGTCATCATCGCCGACCACGCGCACGGTAACGCCCCGTTGATGCGCGGCAATCACAGCGTCAATAATACTTTGGCGGTTTAGCCCGTACAGAGCCAGGTCAATCGTGCTAGTGGCCGTCGCTAAATGATTGAGCAGCGCGGTTTCCATGGGCGTGGGGGTCAGCGTGGTTGTCACCGCTGTAGTAGCAAGCGGGTTAAAATATACGGCATACTCCAGATCGGCACCGACACTGGTGGGCGTTAAGGTGCAGGTATGGCTAATCCCAGCGCTGTTGGTGGGACTACCGCAACGGGGGTTATGCGTCCAATTGCTGGCCTGGCTGCCGCTGCCAGTGGGGTCCACGCGCACCATGGGCACGCGGGCGTCGGCGTGCCCCGCGAACCAGCCCAAGCTGTTGTCTACCGCATCAATCAAAGTATAGGCGGCATCCCGCAGCTCCAATGACTCGCCGGTGTTACTCAACGCGCCAGTGTAGATCTGATCGGCCCCCACCTCGGGGACCGTATCATCATTGGTGCGTTCCAGCAAATAATAACCATGCGCCGGAATACTCCCACTCAGCGTAATGCTGGGTGACCCATCCGTGGCCCGCAACGTCCAGTTAGTCAAATCAATGGCAGCATTAGTGCTATTATACAATTCTAGCCACTCTGCGGTGGCTGAGCTAGCGGTCCCCATCCAGGCAATTTCGTTGATTACCACTTCCAAGTAACTCGCTGACATATTTGGCGGCGAGGCTTCTCGCCCCGCCGCCGCAGGAAGCGGTTGGGGCGCGGCTACGGTCAGCAACGAAGGCCACAGGGCCACCCAAAGGCACACCATACTCAAAAACCAGACCCTCAGACCATGTTGACGGTTACGCATTAACATCCTCCACCTCCTTGATGAGTGCTGAAATCAATCTGTTTCTGTGCCTATGGGTTACACCCCCCGCAAGGTTGATACCCATAATTAACCGCGGCCGCACGCGAAATAAAACAAATACGATTATGTTGGGCAATTTGACGCGCATGGCGGCAGCCGGGGAAATGGAATTTATCGCTTTTAGCACTGCCCACATACACCGCGCCGGCCGTGGCATCTGGGCAAGCCCACACGCCTGGAGCTAGCTCCGGCCCCGGTACGGTGGGTGCAAGCGTAGGCGCAGCCGTGGGCGGTGCGGTAGTAGGCGGAGCCTGCGGCGTGACCGTTGCGGGCATCGCGGTGGGCCGGGGCGTGGGGGCTATGGTAGGCAGAGTGGTAGGCGGCAAGGAAGTAGGTGTCGGGGTGGGGCCCCACAAGCCCTGCCCCGCCTCGCGGGCCGCGGTTTGCAAATTTTGGTAGAGCTCTTGGTACTTTACGTCAGGGGGATAGGTGCTCACCTGGGCATACCCCAGGCGGACCAATTCAGCGTTGACGTGCGTACCATCGGCCAGAAAGACATAGCGTAACAGGCGGCCATATCTATCGGTATCGGAAACATCTTTTTCCAGATACACGGTTTGCCCCGCCACCAATTGCGCATTCGCGGCCGTGGCTTCCGGGCCGAGCCACATAACCGGCTGATTTGGATGCACCGTTTCCGGGGTATCCATACCTATATAACGTACGCGGTACGTTTGCGCGTCAATTTGCACTTCAATGGTATCGCCATCTATCACGCGCACGACTAGCGCGGCTTGCCGTTCTGGGGTGGGTGTAGGCACGGGAGTCTGGGTAGCAGGCGGCGTACTGGTAGGCGCTGGGGTAAAGGTCGCAGCCAGTGTGGACGTGGCTATGGGCAGCAGTGTATAGGTGGGGCTAGTGGTCACCGTAAGAGCAACCGTAGGCGGAGCAGCGTCGGGAGATGTAGAAGCTGTAGCTAAACCACAGCACATGAGCAGAGTCAAAAGCATACCCATCCAGATGCCAGTTCTATTCATGTTAGCCTCTATGTCTCAAGCACAATCACATCAAACCCCCGGAACAGGTTTTTAATCCGTAGCCTCCGGCGGCATCGTTAGCGCGACCGCCAATTCCGCCGCCGCCTCCGCGATGGCCCCGATTACATGCCGCGCCTCGTCCAAGTAGATGACCACGCTTTCAGTCGCGCCCCGCCGCAGGCATAGATGCGGCGGTTGGTCGCTGTCCGCAGCGCCCATCCGGACTTCGAGGATCAATGCCTGCGCTGGATCAGTGACTACAGGTTTCACCTGCCGATACTTCATGGCGCGTCTCCTGGCCAGCGCGCGACACGCGGATAAATGGCATATACGCCCATGATGAAAAACCAGAGCGCGGCCACACCGGCATACTCGGCGTCTCCGCCCCAGGCCAGCGCGATCAGGAAAATGCCCACCACAAAAGTGATGACAATGAGGGCGATCAGTTCACCAGCATCAGATTTAATGGTCATGCCAGGTTTCATTTGCACTTGTCCTAAACAGTTATGTCCGGTACGGTGAGTGTGGAAGGTGCTCCCCCAGCCGCAGGCAGCCGTAGTTACGCAAACTGCGCCACCAGCATTTGCACCTGGGGGTTGGAACAGCGATAGCTGACGATGGCGAGGTCCAGATCCCATGCCGCGTAGCTGTGCAAGGCGCGCTTGAGGCTGTCCAAAATCCACGCGGGGGCGTTTCCAAACGCCCCCCCGCCGAGCAGCGTCAGAAACGCGCCCTGATTCCCCGTGCTGCGCCCGTTCAGGATGGCGGCGCAAAGCGTAGCCTCGTAAGCGGCTTCCAGCACCAGCCGGGCGAAGGCTTCCCAGTGTGGCGGCGGGTATGACGAGTACGCCACCGGCAAGGCCGCGCAATACGCCTGCGTGACCCGGTGTGTCGCTCCCGCGAGCGTGACCTGCGTAGCCCACTGGATGCCGATATGCACCTGTTGCCGCAGCGCATCGCGTTCCGGTTCACTGGCGGCGGCCAGGCGCTGCGTAATCTCGCGCAAACCGCTCTCCGAAGCCAGCGCATACCCGTTGCGCATCTCCCAGAGGCGATTGCCCGTATTTCCCAATGCCGCGCCAAGGTCGGCCAGGCAATCAAGCTGCTGCTGCGCGGACTGTCCGAGCTGCCCCGGCAGTGGCACGAAGTAGTTGCGATAGATGGTGCCCGCGCCCGCCGCTATCGCACAGGCCGGACCTTGCGTGGGATCGTGCTCATAAATCCCCACGCCCTGTTCGGGGGTGACGTGGGGAGAGGTCATCTCAAGCAGGTTGAATTGGGAGGCCACTTGAAAGAGCGCGCCGGCATGGGTGCCGTCGGCGTGCAACGCTTGCACATCGGCGACGACCTCGCGGACGGCGAGCCGCCCCGCGCCACCATCCCCCACCGCCACCCGCCCGCGCAATTCTCCCAACGTGGGGATATCCAACCGCCCATAATGCCATGTGCGCCCATTGACCTGCGAGGTCAGCGTCTCACCCTCCAGGATGAGATGCTGCCGCACTTGCTGCGGTGAGGTTTCAGCAAAGCCGGTCAAGGTTGCAAACCAGGTCACGGCGGCGTTCCCCTCACTCTGCCGCTTCCGGCAACGCCGCCAACTCCGCGGCTTCCGCCGTGAGCGCCGCCACCAGCGGGGCGATTTCGGACGGAAGCAGATCAAGCCGGCGCGCGCCCCGGCGCAGTTTCAAGCCCGGCTCGCCGCGATTCTCCCAGGCCGCCCACACTTCCAAGACCAAATTCTGCTCTGCAATCGGAATGGATTTCACCAGGGGTAGCTCCTCAGTGTAATGCGCGGCTGCTCTGATTCGGCCAGCCCACGGTTACATACCAGTATAGCCCAGCATTGCCGAAGGTCAAAAGCGCGTGCGGGATCGGGATTCAATGCTTTTTGTACTTTGCTGTGTTTGGGGTTATACTAATGAAGGTACACAAAAAGCCCCAGGCGGTTGGACGCACTGGGGCAGGTACCACGGCGACTGCACCGCCGCAGCGGAAATAGTATACACCTTCCGCCCGCCGGTGCAAGTCGCAGCACTGGCGGGTTTTGTTTATGACAGCTCCGAGGATACGCGATGAGCGAACCACAACCATCTGAACCGCGCGCGACCATCACCAACAGCCAGGTAGGTGTGGTGGGCGACCATGCCCACATCGAAGGCGGGATTCACTTCCATGGTATTGCACCGGGCGCACAGACGCCGCCGCTGGATCCCGAAACCGCCCTGGCACGCTACCGCGAGGGCGTGCTCCGCCGACACGGAACAACACGCATCTTTGGGCAACCGGAAGCGGTCTCCGTGGAGGGTATCTTCACTCACCTCAACATCTTGGAAAAACCGCGAGCCTGGGAACGCGATCCGCAACGCAGAGGCAAGTGTGTGGAGGGGGTAGCCTATGTTACTGCACCAGGACACGACCGGCTGGTAATTCTGGGCAAACCCGGCGCGGGGAAAACAACATTTTTGCGCTACCTGGCGGTTCAGGCCGCAAAGGGCGAGATTAACCGTGTGCCGGTGCTGATTGCGCTCAAGGATTGGGCTATGCAAGGCAGAACGCTGATGGATGCCCTTGTCCATGAGTTTACCATATGTGGCGTGCCTGATGCCGAACCGCTGATTACTGACTTGCTGGCGCAAGGGCGCGCCCTGCTGCTCTTTGATGCGTTGGATGAGGTAGCGGAAGCCGAACGTCCATGCTTGCTCACAACCATGCGCGATGCGGGCGATCAATATCCCCAATGCAAGATATTCATCACCTACCGCAACGCTGCTACCGAATATCAGTTTGAGCGCTACCAGTATGTAGAAGTCGCCGATTTTGACAAGTCCCAGATCGAAACCTTCATCGGTAAATGGTTCCAGCTTAACGTAGCACAAGGTGAAGCGCTGTGGCGCGCGTTGAATAAGAAAAAGCGTCAAGGCGTGCTTGAGTTGGCGCAGACGCCGCTGCTCTTGGCCCTTTTTTGCATCGTCTTCAATGAATTAGGCGAGCTCCCAGCATGCCGCTCTGAGCTCTACCATATGGCGTTGGATGCTTTGCTCAAAAGGTGGGATGAGTTGCGTGGTATTCAACGAAAATCTGTACATTACAATCTCCTGCTGAAGCACAAACATGCTCTTTTGGCTTATGTAGCTTACCATACCTTTGAGCGAGGCGAAATTATTTTCTCTCAGAAACGTGTTGAGGCACTCATTGGCGAATACCTAACCACGCTGTCCGATCTACCTGATATGATGGACTTCGAGCTCGAGAATATGTTACAAGAACTGGTATCTCAGCAAGGAATTCTTGTGCAAGTGGCTCAGAAGATGTTTTTCTTTTCTCATCTTACTCTACATGAGTATTATGTTGCCTATTATACCACTCACTACGATAGTTTGTCGCTATTACCTAATCTTTTTACTCACGCCCATGAGGAGCATTGGCGCGGAGTAGTTCTAATTATTGTCAGTATGGTTCCCAATGTCAGCTATTTCTATGATAGATTTTTACATGCGCTTGATGGTGTTTTGTATGAAGACAAACAATTAATATCATTACTTAGTTGGGGAGCGCGAACGGATCTTCCGTGGATCTATCTGAATCGCAAGGCAGCGGCAGTCAGAAGCTTGCATCACAGGATTGCTCTTGATCAAGCATATCATCAATCCAGCCTAGATGCTGCTGCTTATCGTATCGAGCTCGAGATCAGTAATCTTACTTGTGTAAGCACAGGTGGACCCCTTAGCTGTACAGAAGGGCAATCTGACGATGTCAACGACAAAGAAAGAGAAGTTGTTGATCTTCTGAAGACCACTTGCAATGCTGTCGCGCTCCTTGATCGGACGTTGGCCTTTGATTCTTTGGTCTATTACATTCGCAAATTTGAGAGTAATCTCGATTATCTATATTGTTGGATTCAAGAACGTATTCGTGTTCATAGTGCTATGATTCCGGTTTCTCGCTACCAGGATGTAGTGGCGGCTTTTGTAGAAATACACCAAATCAGCTCTAAAAAAGGAAACTCTATACTATGTAACACATTGGATGAACTGCATCTGCCAGACATAGATGCGCCATTAAGCGATTGGTATTTGTTCGAATACACATTGCAAGCAATTATTACCCAATATACTGTTTTGACGAAACAATGGGCCTTCACCAAATCACAAATCACAGCTCTGACAAAGTATTATGAGGCTACTATATCATTGATTTTCTCGCTTGACGAAGCCAATCTCTCCGAAGCTGAGCGTGATGCAATCCTCGATCGGTTGCTCCTCCCGCCGGAATTGCCTGCAGATGCAGTACCGGAGCATAGGAGGACTCACCCATGACCTTCACTACCACCACGAACCCTGAGCAGCTCCGGGCGATCACCACGACGGACGGCCTGCTACTGATCATAGCCGGGCCAGGATCAGGCAAGACGTTCCCGCTACGCCAAGGCGCAAAGGACACAAAGGTTTTCTTGGCGTGCTTGGTGCCTTGGCGTGAGATAAAAAGGATGGGGCTATGACCGAGCAACTCCACATTGAGAACTCGCAAATTGCCGTGGTGGGCGACCAACCGCACATCGAAGGCGGCGTTCACTTCGACCAACAGGGCCAGCAGGTGGGCACGCAATTCAACATTGCCGGGAATTACTATGCCGCCGCCACCCCGCAGCGCGTGGACGAAGCCACGCTCGCCGCCGCACAAGCGCGCTTGGCCGCGCTGCCCGTGGAGCGGCTCCCCGATCCCGGTGCACTGCCGCCCGGCTCGCGGATGGGCTTCCGCCGCAACCCACTGTTTGTGGGCCGCGAGGTGGACTTGCTGCGCCTGGCTGTGACGCTGAAGGGCGGGGGCGTGGCCGCCATCGGGCAGATCGCAGCAGCGACCGGACTGGGCGGCATCGGGAAGACGCAGCTGGCGGTGGAGTTCGCGCACCGCTACGGGCAGTTCTTCGCCGGGGGCGTCTTCTGGCTGAGTTTCGCCGATCCGCAGGGCGTCCCCGCCGAGATTGCGGCCTGCGGCGGACCGGGCGCGCTCGATCTGCAGCCCGATTTCGGGAATCTGCCGCTGGAAGACCAGGTGCGCCTGGTACTGAGCGCGTGGTGCGGGCCACTGCTGCGCCTGCTGATCTTCGATAACTGCGAGGATGAAGACTTGCTGGCGCGCTGGCTCCCACCGGGCGGCGGCGCGCGCGTGCTGGCGACCAGCCGCCGGGGGCAGTGGAACGCCGAACTGGGCGTGACCGCCCTGCGGCTGGATGTGCTATCCCGCGCCGAGAGCGTGGCGCTGCTACGCAAACACCGCCCCGACCTGAGCGACGCGGATGCGGATGAAATCGCCGAGGAATTGGGCGACCTGCCCCTGGCGTTACATGTGGCGGGCAGCTTCCTGGCGACCTACCGGTACGCGACCTTTGGCGCGCCACAGGCGTACCTGGCCGACTTACGCCGGGCGGGACTCGCGCACCCCTCTTTGACCGATGCTGGCGAGACGCTGACCACCGCCCATGCGCGGCATGTGGGGCGCACCTTTGCCCTGAGTTATGAGCGATTGGACCCACAGAACCCTACTGACGCCGTAGCCCTGGCCTTGCTGTCGCGCAGCGCCTGTTTTGCGCCCGGCGTCCCCATTCCCCGCGACCTGCTACTGGCGACCCTCACCCCACCTCCCTTGCCGCAAACACCATTCTCTCTGGGGCGGCAATTGAAAATGATATTCCACAGAAAAACCAAATCTAAAATCCAAAATACAGAACCCAAAACCGCCGAAGACGCCTTGATGCGTCTGGTAGTTTTGGGAGTGCTAGACCTAAAAGCCGACGCGCGGCCTGTGTTACACCGCTTGCTGGTGACCTTTGTGCATGAAAAGGCTGCCAATTCTGATGCTCGGTTAGCGGTAGAGGTAACCCTATTAATTGAGGCTATTCGACTGAACCGGGCTGGCTATCCAATGTCACTTCTAGCTTGGCAACAACACCTGCGTTTTGTAACCAATGCAACATTGGTGTACGAAGATGAATTTGCAGCGTTGTTATGCAATGCGCTAGGGAAGCATTTACAAGAGATTGGTAACTACCCTGATGCACGGTTTTATTTGGAACGCGCTCTAACGATTCGAGAAAAAACTTCTGGCCCCAACGATCCTACCACAGCCCACAGTCTCAATAACCTGGGACTATTATTGATGGCTCAAGGTGACTTGGTGGGATCTCGAGCTTATTTGGAACGCGCTCTGGAAATCCGGGAACAGACACTTGGGACTGATCATCCAACTACCGCTGCCAGTTTCAATAATTTAGGGGCGCTGCTGCAAGCCCAAGGTGACTTGGCAGAGGCATGGTCTTACTATGAAAGTGCATTGCCAATTCGTCAACAAGCCCTTGACTCCAATTTTCCCCAAACCGCTACTACTCTCAACAATTTGGGGGCTTTGTTAGGGTCCCAGGGCGATCTGGCCGGGGCGCGGCTTTACCTGGAACGCGCTCTGGCAATCCGGCAACAGACTCTTGGCTTTGACCATCCCGATATCGCTAGTAGTTTCAATAATCTTGGGGCGCTGTTGGGTGCGATGGGCGATTTAGAGGGAGCGCGGTTCTATTTTGAACGTGCTCTAGCAATTCGAGAAAAGACCCTTAGCATCGACCATCCCGACATCGCTAGTAGCCTCAACAACTTGGGCGGGCTGTTGACTACCTTGAACGACTTGGTCGGGGCACGGTCCTATTTTGAACGTGCTCTTGCAATTCGAGAACAGATTCTTGGCCCCGATCACCCCGACACCGCTACTATCCTCAACAATTTAGGATATTTGTTAAATGCCCAAGGAGACCTTACGGGGGCGTTGTCTTACTATGAACGTGCCTTGACAATCCGAGAACAAGTCCTTGGCCCGATCCATCCCGACACCGCTACCAGTTTCAACAATATGGGCTGTCTGTTACAGGCGCTGGGTGACCTGGCAAGAGCGCGGTTCTACCTTGAGCGCGCCCTGGCGATTCGCGAAGTCATCCTCGCTCCTGATCATCCTGATACTGCCAATAGTTTCAATTGCCTAGGGTATTTGTTGAAAGCCCAAGGCGATCTAGCGGGGGCGCGGTCTTACTATGAACATGCCCTGGTGATCCGGGAAGCCACCCTTGGCTCAGATCATCCCCAAACTGCTACCAGTCTAAATAACTTGGCAACTCTCTATTACGAAGAGGGAGATTTCGCTGGGGCCGCACTTTTGCTGCAACGTGCGCTGGCAATCTGTGAGGCGAAACTCGGCCCTAATCATCCAAACACGCAAAATGCACAACAACACTTCGCCGCCATTGAAGCAGAATTGCAAGCTACCAATTCTGACGCTATGACTGAAGACTAACCGACTAAAAGGAGCCCCCCATGCCCCAAATACCCCAACCCAAACTCATTACCGCCGACCCCACGAACGTGGAGGACTACGAATTCGAGCCGATCAAGGGCTATCCGATGCTGCACTGGCAGGGGAAGCGCCCGTTCACGGCGACGCGGTATTATCCCGCGCAGCGGAAGGGAGCAACAGGATTTGCATCAGTATGGAAGTGAAGGGTGACAATCGCATCGAAGATCCCGTCGTGCAGGCCAAGAAAGAATTCGCCGAGCAGATGGCCATGGCGAGCGGGATGACGTATGAGATTGTGAAGGGCGGCGATGCGGTCAAGGGGCGGTATGGGGGAGTGTTGGATATGCAGGGGCGGATGTAGGAGGTAAGGGATGGATAGGGGTGAATTGCTGCGATTGATTGATCAGGCCGCTCGCGAGGAGTGGACGGAATTGAATTTGAGGGAGCAAGGCTTGACGGAACTGCCCCCAGAGATCGGGCGATTGACTCAGTTACAGAGCTTATCTTTAAGAAAGAATCAATTGCGGTTTCTCCCTCCAGAAATTGGAGAATTGATTTCTTTGACAACTCTCCAGTTAAATTGGAATCAATTGGAGACTTTGCCGCTAGAGATTAGCGGCCTAATTAACTTAGTTTCTCTTGATCTACGTCATAACAGTTTGACTTCACTGCCTGCTGGATTATGGAGATTAAGTTCTTTGAATGCGCTTGATCTAGGCTGGAATAAACTAACAGATCTCTCCCCAGAGATTGGTGCGTTGATTGCTTTGACAAGGCTTGACCTGAGTTACAATCAGTTATCAGATTTACCTTTAGAATTATGGCAATTAACCAAACTCACTTTGCTTGAGGTGAATTCGAATAGGTTGACAGTTCTTCCCTCAGCGATTGGGCAATTGAGCGCTTTAAAACGGCTTAACTTGAGCTCGAATAAGTTGACAGCACTCCCGTTGGAGATCAAACAGTTAATTGCTCTGCACACCCTTGATCTTCGTGGTAACTCTGATTTCCCCCTATCTCTCGAAATTTTGGCAAAAATTGATGATCCGCAGTCTATTATTCGTGCTTATTTTGACTACTGTGTTGGACAACCCCGGCCGCTCAATGAAGTCAAACTTGTTTTGGTCGGCGAGGGCAGTGTCGGAAAAACATCGTTGGTCAATCGCTTGCTCTATGACACCTTCGATCCTAGTTCTGGCAAAACCGAAGGCATTGCAATTCATCGGTGGGAAATTGACAACGAGCAGGGGAGCGTAAAAGCAAATGAACAAGATGACCAGCCGGGGATCCGCGTCAATGCGTGGGACTTCGGCGGGCAGGAGATTATGCATGCTACCCATCAGTTTTTCCTCACGCAGCGCACTCTCTACGTTTTAGTACTGGATAACCGCCTGAGCGAAGCCGAGAACCGCCTGGATTACTGGCTCACACTTGTTCGCAGTTTTGGCGGAGATTCACCTATCCTTATCGTGGGCAACAAGAGCGACCAACACGCGCTTGATCTGGACCGGCGCGGCCTGTTGGCAAAGTATCCCACCGTCCAGGTTATTCTGGAAACCTCTTGCGCCACGGGCGCGGGTATTCTTGAACTGCGCGCCGCCATCGCTGGTCAGATCGCTGCTATGCCGCATGTCCACGATCCCATTATCACCACCTGGTTCGATGTTAAAACCGCGCTCGAGGCACTCGATGCCGATCACATCCCCTACAGCGATTATCTGCGTCTATGCCAGGAGAAAGGTATAGGCAATCTCGATAGCCAGCGCGTGCTACTAGGTTTTCTCCACGATTTGGGCGTCGTGCTCCACTTCCCCGACCCGCGTTTGGAAACCACTAACATCCTCAATCCTGAATGGGTCACACAGGGCGTCTATCGTATCCTCAACATCCGCCTACCCTTTACCGAGCCGGGCGTGCTTACCTGGGAGATGCTGGCCTGTATCCTGGATGACGAACCGTATCAGGAAAAGCGTCTGTTCATCATGGATATGATGCAGAAGTTCGAGCTCTGCTACGAGATACCAGATCGCCCGCATACCTATCTCATTCCGGATCTGCTACCTAAAGAGGCGCACGATACCGGCGCTTGGGGGGACGCGCTGCGCTTCGAGGTGCATTACTCCGTGCTACCTGGCAGCATCCTCACCCGCCTCATCGTGCGGATGCACCGGCATATCAAAGAGCAGACGCTCTGGCGCACCGGCGTTCTGTTGGCCTGCGACGGCAATGAGGCGCTGGTCACGGCAGATCTCGCAGCCAATCGCATCGCCATCGCCGTGCGCGGGCCTGGCGCGGGTCGGCGCGAACTGCTCACCCGTATCCGTGAGCATCTGGAGGGCATCCATGCCAGCCTCGCGGGGCTGGAAGCCGCCGAGAAAGTCCCGCTACCAGGATATCCTCAAATTCCGCCGGTGGATTACAAGTGGTTGCGAGATATGGAACGCGAAGGCATTGAGAAGTTTCCTCCGCCGGGACTTACCAAGTGGTTCAGCGTCCGGCAACTGCTGGATGGCGTCGAGCCACCCTCTGCGCGGCGGGAGCGTGAGCGGCGCGGAGGCAACACGTTTGTTACAAATGTATACGGTGGGCAGGTCGGCGTCATCGGTGATGATGCTGATGTGGATGGTGGCGTTCACTCGTAGCCGCGATTTCAGAATCGCGTGATCTTCGTTCCAAGCAAAGGAGCAGACGTATGGATCCCATTACTTTGGCAATCGTAGCGGCGCTGGTGGGGGGACTGGCTGGCGGCATCGCTGAAGGTGCTGTCGGTTCAGCATACAATGCCCTCAAAGAGGCACTCAAGAAGAAGCATGGTGAAAACAGCAAGATTGTTCAGGCCATCAACGCGGTTGAAGAAGAACCCGACTTCAAGCCGAACCAAGAAACGTTGGCCGGGCGCGTCGAGCAGGTCCATGCCGTCCAAGACCCGGAACTGCTCGCTTTGGCGCAACAACTCGTCGCCGCACTGGAGAAGACCGCTGCCGGGCAGCAGGCGTTGAGCAACTATCATATTGAGGTCAAAGACAGCCAGGTGGGTGTCATTGGCCCCAATGCGAAAGTTACTGGTGGTATTCACTTAGGTGGCAAGAAATAATCGTCAGGTGGGACGCACTTTCTCAAGTGCGTCCCACCTATCTACCCTGGAGGTATCTATGCCCGGTCTCTCACCCGACCTCTCCCGCCGCCTGCGCGAGACCCTCACGCGCTGCGGCCCGTTCGATAGCGACCGCTCCCTACGCGCGGTCTTCGTGGATGCGCGCCTCGCTCCCTGGCGCGACTTCATTTCCGACAATACGCCCAGCCGCGCCGCCCGCGTGGACGCGCTCATCGAAGCGCTGCTTGAGCAGGACAGCGACGCCGGCGATCCCGCCCTGGCGTTGTTCCTCGCTGTGCTGGTGGATCGCACCGCGTCGGGCGATGCGTGCAAGCAACAGTTGGCCCGCCTCGTAGCTGAACTGCGCCAGTTGCCCCCGTCATCCACAGAGGCCAGGCCAACGCCCTCCGGCCCCGCGCCACAGAGCGGGAAGTACGAGATTCACATCCACGGCGGGCAGGTCGGCGCGATTGGGGATGGCACGCACATCGAGGGTGGCATCCACTTTGGTGGGCCGCCTCCCGCCGCGCCCGCTGATCCCCAGGTGGCCCTCGTCCGCGCTCGCCGCACGCTCGCGGCCCTCGAAGAGCAGGCGGCAGGGTATACGTCGCTCACGATTCCGGTGAATCTCAAACTCGAGTTGGAAGACAAGCGCCAGGAGGTCGAGGAGATGGAGGGGCGGCTGCGGAAATGAACGCTAATGACCAACAATTACGCAAGGCTCTGGATATGGCCCGCCGCACGTTGGCGATCCTTGAGGAACAGGCCGCAGGTTATGGCAGCCTGGAAATCCCAGTTAGTTTGCGCGTTCAACTGGAAGACAAACGCTGTGAAGTAACCGAGCTAGCTCAGGTATGCCTCGATGCTGAAATGGCGGAGGACCGGGTACAGCGAGACAACGCCGAGCAACAATATCGCGCCCGGCGCGCGCACCAAAAGGTGGTCAATCTACGCCCGTTGAATATGACCCATACTTTCAAAGATCGCGCGCGCGAACTTGATGCGTGCTTGAAGCATCTAGGCCACGACAGCGTGCGCGTGATCTGCATCCTGGGTCGTAGCGGTATGGGCAAGACCGCACTCGCCAGCAAAATCCTGGCGGATTTGGAGTCTGGCGTACTGCCTGTGCCAGAAGCGGAGCGCACACTCTCGGTAGATGGAATTATCTACCTCAGTGCGCGGAGCACCGGCCTGGGTTTGGAGCGCATTTACAGCGATGTGGGGCGGATGCTGGGTGGGGCCACCGCTCAACGGCTGAACCATGTTTGGGCGGATCGGGAAACCCCGCTAACGGCCAAAGTTGAATATCTGCTGGAAGCCATGCAATCAGGTTTCTACTTGCTGTTATTGGACAACCTGGAGGACAAACTTGATGCACAGGGCAACCTCGATGATCCCGGCTTACAACTTTTCATTGAGCGGTGTCTGAGCCAACCGGGCGGCATACGGCTGCTCATCACCTCCCGTGAACAGGTAAACCTGCCGCCCGCAGGACTGGCTGCCGCGCGGAGCATCCCGTTGTATGATGGCCTGCCCCTGGTAGATGCGGCGGCGTTGTTGCGTGAACTTGATCCACAGGGGGAGCTGGGACTGCATGATGCACCAGAAAGTGAGCTGCAACGCGCATCGCAGCTGACGCGCGGCATTCCACGAGCATTGGAACTTCTCGTGGGCATCCTTCATACAGATCGCAACATCACTCTGGAAGAGCTATTAGATGATCAAACGCTACTTGAAGAGCGCGTAGTCGAGACCCTGCTTGCGGCGGGGTACACACGCCTGAACGAGCACGAGCGCCGCGTACTCGAAGCCCTGGCGGTCTATAACCGGCCGATTACTGAAACAGCCGTAACCTTTCTGCTGCACCCCTGGTATCCAGGGCTGGAAATACACAGTCTGCTGCGGCGGCTGCTAAATCGTTATCTGGTGAGCTATAACCGGCTAACCCGCGAATACTACCTGCATCCACTGGATCGGGAGTATGCTTATGCACAAATTCCTGAAACGAACCGTGCTGCAACGGATCAACCCAACTTCACGCGCAACCAACTCGAATTGCGTGCGGCGGCGTATTACGCTGCGTTACGCAAACCACAGAACGCATGGCTATCCATGCGCGATCTCACGCCGCAATTGGCCGAATTCGAACATTATCTGCGCGGCGGACAACCCCAAGATGCTTTTGCGCTACTGGAATTGATTGACCAAGACTATCTATCGCTATGGGGATACTATCCCCAGCTGGCAGAAATGCGCGAACGGCTGGCGCGCGTGCTGCAGGAGCCGGCGCAGCAGATAACCAATCTGGGGCAACTGGGATTGGCTTATTACGCATTGGGGCGTTTCCAACAAGCCGTCACTGCCATTCAGCAAGTCATAGATGCGCTCCCCGAGCTCAATCAAGCCGCTCAGGAAGCTACATGGTTGAATCAACTAGCCAGGGCCTATCGCGGATTAGGGCAAGTGGATGCGGCCTTTGCCTGCGACCAACGCGCGGTAGCCGTCGCTGAGCGCACGGGAAATCGCTACGAGCGCATGGTTGCGCTCGGGCATATTGGCGTCATTCACCGGGATCAAGGAAATGAGGAGCAAGCCTTCAGTTATCTTGAACAAGCTCTGCATCTCGCTCAAGAACTTGGCGCGCAAAAAGAAGCCGGCATCTTGCATGGGCGGTTGGGCTTGCTAAACCGTGACTTGGGGTATGTAGATCGGGCGCTTGAGGCTCACAGAATCGCGCTGGAGTTGGCTCAAAAAGTGCAATTCCGCCGGTATGTAGGCACATGGGCAGGCGTGATGGGGGGCGATTACTATTTATTGGGGCAATTCAACCGCAGTAAGCTATATCACAATCAGGCATTAGCCATTATGCGGGAACTGGGTGTGCGTAATGAAGAAAGCACGCAATTGGGTTTTATTGGCGGGAATTACTACTGTTTGGGTGACACTGAGACAGCTCTTGCTCATCATCAACAAGCATTGGAGATTGCCAAACAGACTGGGGATAATAGGAATACTGCCCTCTGGTTGAATTGCCTGGGGATAGATTATTGCGCACAGGGACGCCTCGACCAGGCATTGCCCTACCACACAGAAGCCGTCAGGATCGGAAAGGAACATCGTAATCTCCGGGGTACAAGTTATGCGCTGCTATCTTTAGGCCGTACCCAACTCATTAAGGGAAACATCGCTGCCGCAGAAGCCGCCTTGCGAGAAGTAAAGGCATTAGGATTCCCCTGGCTCAAGTATTTGAGTGAACCATTATTGAGCATTGTGGGGCTATGTCAAAAGGTGGTTACTACAGATATCCTTATCGCGACGATTCAGGAATGTCGTGCCCGGTTAGGCCGAGAACCCCGTCTGTACCAAACTCGCTATGTTCTAGCAATTGGTCTGCTTCTAAGCACCGTCCAAGACTCGCGCTGGAAAATACCAAAACACCGTGAAGCCTTGTTGATGCCTGTACTAGAGATGTATCAACAAGCCCTAAATGTCACTGCTGCACGCGGTGTGATTGCCGAAAATCTGCAAGATCTCGAACTCATCCGCGCCGCCGGCATCGAAGGCTTGGAGCCGGTCTTTGAGCTCCTGCAAAATGCTGAGTATATCCCCGATACGCCTGAAGACTCGGATAAGCTTCTAGCATCATTAGCTATCCCGGAGGCTTAGCCATGATGCTTGATACAGCTCCCACCCTCAACGTCGCTGTCATCCAGGCCGCGCCCGCGCTCTTCGACCGCGAGGCGACCCTGCTCAAAGCCCGCACCCTAGCGCGGGAAGCGGCGGCCCAGGGCGCGCAGCTGGCGCTCTTCCCCGAAGCCTTTGTCCCGGCCTATCCACGCGGTTTGAGTTTTGGCGTGGTGGTGGGACATCGCCGCCCGGAAGGCCGGTGGCTCTGGGAACGCTACTGGGCCAACGCTGTGGATGTCCCCGGCCCGGCCACGGAGTTCCTGGGCGCAGTGGCGCGGGAGACGGGCCTCTATCTGGCAATCGGCGTCATCGAGTGCGATACGACGTTCAGCCGGGGGACGCTCTACTGCACCTTGCTCATCTTTGGCCCGGATGGGCAGCTGCTCAGCCAGCATCGCAAGCTCAAGCCCACCGCCGCCGAGCGCCTGATCTGGGGCGAGGGTGACGGCAGCACACTGGCAGTCGTCGAAACGCCTTACGGCAAACTGGGCGGCCTGATTTGCTGGGAGAACTACATGCCGCTGGCGCGGATGGCGCTCTACGCCCAGGGCGTGGATTTGTATCTAGCGCCGACCGCCGACTCCCGCGACACCTGGCAGGCCACATTGCGTCACATCGCCTGCGAGGGCCGCTGCTTCGTGCTGGGGTGTAATCAGTTCGTGACCAAAGCCATGTATCCAGCGGATTTGCCCGGCATCGCGGAACTGGCCGAGCAGCCGGACGTAATGTGCCGGGGCGGCAGCGCCATCATCTCGCCGCTAGGGGAAGTGCTCGCCGGCCCGCTCTACGATACAGAGGGGATCCTGCACGCCACGCTGGATTTGGGCGAGATCGCGCGCAGCCGCTTCGACTTCGATGTGGTGGGCCACTATGCCCGCCCGGATGTGTTCCAGTTGCGGATCAACACCCGGCCACAGCCCGCGGTAATCTGGCATGAAAGCCCTGCCATTGAGAAGAAGATCGAATAATCTTTAACAAGGGCAACGTCATCTACATCCACCGCGTTGGCGGGGAAGGCGGGTAGATCTCCCTCACAAATCCGCCACCATCTCCTGCACCCGCGCCGCGTCGGGATGCAGATAGCGCGTCGTGGCGCTACTGGCAGGCCCCAGCAGGGTCGCCAGCATCGCCAGATCGCTGTTGCATATCCCGCAGCCCGCCAACGGCTACCAGGCACGCCTGGCGGCAAGTTGCAAGAAAAAAGCCCCAACACACAGGTTGGGGCTTTCGGAATGTGCGGCATAAAACACCGCAAGGGGGGCAGAAACCTTAATCTTCGTCCGGTAGCATGATCGTGACTACCGGCTCGCCTTCATCGCCAGGGCCCGTGACGAGTTTCAGCGTCACTTCATCCGGCGCTGCGGTAGTGTGCAAGATGACTGTATAGAGCAGTTCCGTGCCGCCGCTGGTGTCGCGGCGAATCGCCAGGAACGCCATCCACAATACATCGTGCAACCTGCCGGCGATGTCTTGATAAGCGTGCGCTACAGGAATTTCCTCGATCATGCTCCACAGTGTCCGCGTGACCGCCACCGGCCACACAAACCCAGTTTGCCGAGCCTGCGCCGTGACATCCACCAGGACGCCATCGGCCAGGGCTTGCGCGCGCGTGTAGGCATAGATCAAGGTCCACGCATCAGCAGCAGCGTTGTCAACAGCAGCCACGGCATTAGCCGTGACGGTCGGAGTCGCCGTTACCGCTGCCGGCGGGGTGCGTCGGCGCGGGATCACGGGTGCGCCCACGCGCTTCGCAGCGCGTGCATCCAACGCGGCCAGGCCCGTGGTGAGAGTGCCTTGGGTAATCGCCATGCTGACACCTCCTAGTAATCCACTTCAAAGCCATCGGCGTACAGATAGCCGAGGGGCGTGTCTTCGTAATGCTCTGCCCAAGTCGGTTCACCGGGTTCCACGACGGTTAAGCGCGTGTCACCCAGGTCTGCCGGTGTTACGCCCAGCGCAGCCAGATTCACCGGCTGTGCCGCGGGCTGTCCACACTCGGGGCAGTCCGTAGCAGTACCAGCTTGGGCAAAGATTACCCCACAGTCAACACAGTGTAAATAGGTCATGGTCTTTTCTCCTCAGATTTAACTTGGCTTAACGAAAAAAGACCAGGTGCAGCCGGGTAAGCCCCCGCTGCACCTGGTCGGAGCAACGGGGACCGCCCTAAGCGGTCGGCGGCGCGGCGGGCGCGGCAGGCAGCGGGAACAGCGCAATTTGCGCCGGGCTGACCTTAGCCGCCCGTGCCTTTTTGGGCTGGACCACCTGGGTCACGCTGGCAAAGCCTTGCTCGCGTAACCAGGTTTCGGCCCAGAACAACACCGGGGATTTGCGGGTGGGCGAACCCACCGGGCTCCACGTCGTGTGGTCGTCATGGCCCAGAATACTGGTCACCCGCACCAGTTCCGCACCACTCTCGATGACCTGCATCAACTGCTGGACAATGCTACTGTCGTCGCTATCGTCCACCAGCGCGCCGGCCACATCATCGCCATACAACATCTGGCTCGCGGCCATCTTGGCCCCGATCAGATTGATGGCGCGTTCTTCCATCGTACCGGCGTACACGAGATAGTACACCTTGACCGGCTTTTCCTGCCCCAAGCGCCACACGCGCCGGGTGGCCTGCCACAAGGTATACAGCGAATATTCGATTTCGTAGAAGACCGCACTGTGATACATCACCAGATCCAACCCGGTCGCTACGCGGCGGGGGTTGGTGATGAGCACGTCGGGCTGTTGCGCGTTGACCCAGGCTTCGCGCCGTTTGGGGGCCACCCCATCGGGCAACTCCGCCGCCGTGATTCCGGCGCGTTGCAACACCGCGAGCAAGCGTTTCCGAATGTCGCGCGTGGCCGTTTGGCGCAGATACACCAGCACTTTGCGCCCTTGCGCGCGCTCTTGCCGGCAGTGTTGCACCAACCATTCCTCTTTGGGGGATAACTCCTCACCCGTGAACACAGCGTCCACCACGAGCACTTCATCTTCTGCGACCCCCTCGATCACTTCCTTGCGGAAGCCGGAGTTGGGGCGAGCCAGCGTCCACTGCAACCAGGACGAGAGATACCGATTGCGATATTCTCGGACCAGGTTCCAGGTGAACCGCTCCACCCGCTCGTAGTCCTGTTGTTGCGCAGTAGTCATTGGGAAGGTGACCACCTCATCGGCAAACGGCGGGAGGCCGACGCCCAAATCGGCGATCGAGCAGAAGATGGCCGTGTGTAGCAAATGGCGCAACACGGTGGGTGCCGTGCCCGGGATCTCTTTGGTATTGACCCGGACCCGGCTGCGCGCATTGGTGCGCGAGCCGTCGCTCGTCTCGGAGTACACTTTTTGGATCCGCCCGTAGGTCTCAATCCAGCGTTCCTCCTCACTGAGCGCCCACTCCCGTTGCATATCGCGCTGGGTGCGCATGAGCAGATAGAACAACGACGAGGATACCCCGCCGTAGAACGTACCGGTCAGGGTCAACACTTGCGGGATCGCCTGGCACATGCGGCCAAACGCGGCCCCCCGATCGGATTCTCCGGCCTTGTATTCATGGACTTCATCCACGACCAGCACCTTGAAAAAGCCGGGCAACTGCCGTTGGATATAGTGATCCAGCGGCCAACGGCGGGCCAGTTTCGGCTGGTTATGATACAAAGCGCGTTGACACTGGCGGACATGGTCGCGGTATAACGGCGAGTCGCGCCCTTCCTCCCGGTCGAGATTCCCGGCCAGGATCAAGGCTTTGACATCGGCCCGCTGCCCCCGGCACTGGCGCGGCTCTTTGGCGTAGTCCACCTCCGGGGGCAAAATGTCCCCGCAGTGCGGACACACGGGATACGCCCGCGCCGTCTGCAAGGCGGCTTGGCGTTGGGTCGCCAGTTGCTCGCGCAACTGGGCGTGCAGCGCGGTATCTTCCGGGGCGGCCTCATAAGCCGCGCGTAACGCGGCCTGCGTCTCTTGATACTCCGCCAGCGCCTTACGGAACGGCCGGCGGTAATCGGAGATGACCTGCGCCGTAGCATTTGCGGGACGGGGAAACGTGTAGCGCTTGCCCGTCGCGGCTTCCCAGCCCGGCCCCATCTTGACCTTGTTTTGGGACGCGATCACGATGAGCTTGTCGCCGGGCCGATACTGTGCCACCACCGCCTGCAACTCAGCCAGATTATTGACCACTTCCGGCTGACAGCCGGGCACTACGTCGGTCAATTCCCGCGCCCACTTTTCGACCAGGTGCGGCGGGCACATCACGAAGGCCGGGTAGTCGCCCAGCAGGGCGAGCACCCCGCCCGCGGTCGTGGTTTTGCCATAACCCATCTCCGCAATCAGATGGGCTATGCCGTGGCGCCGGATAGCACGGACGGCAGCCACAGCGGACTCGCGCTGATTATCGTACAGGCCATACCCGCCGCCGGGCCGCTCGCGGCCCCGCGAGAGGGTCTCCAGGATCCGGTTTTCTGCCGGCGTGGGCCGGTCGCCGTACGGCACTACGCGGCGCATGAGTTCCTGGGCCAGCCGGTTGGCATGGGTCTCCAGAAACGGCAACGCCTGCGCGCCTTCGTAGTATTCCAATCCCTGCTCCGTCACGCGCACCAGGTGCGTTTCCCACTTGGTGCGCTCGATGGTCTTGTGCGTTGCGCCGTCGTCTTCCTCAGAAAGCTCCACGCGCTTCACGCTCAAGCCCTTGAGGACTTCGTTATCGAGCGTCAAGGTGCCCATCAAGCCCGCGGCCAGGATTTGCGCCAGATGCCCCCGTTTGAGCGGGCGCAGGATTTCCAACGCCCCTACCTCTTGGTCGGGGAAGGGGGTAGCCGGCGCGCGTAAGGCGGCCTGCACTTCTTCCGCAGCCCACTGATGCCGGAACAACTGCGCCTTGTGGCTTTGCAGGCTCGGCGCTACATAGCGCGGCGGGTCCTGCAGCGTCAACTGCGGCAGGGTGCGCGGATCAGCGGCATTGTACCGGGTATGCCCAAAACTCTCTAGCCATTGGGCCTCGTGGTACACGTCGTAAGCGTTGAGCGCTTGCTCGCGCCGCTTCCCGAAGATGACCACCTGCTTGAATTGCGCATACTCCGCATCCGGAAAGCGCGTCACTACCACATCTTCATAGTTCATATAGAGCGCCTGGGTGAGCCGCCAGGTAAGCGCGCTGACGGGGATGATGAAAACGAGCACGCCACCGGGGACTAGCGCTTGCGAGCCCCGGTTGAGGAAGTATTCCTCCATCCGCGCCCCACGCCCCCCCTCTTCAGACCAGTCATACGGGGGATTGAGAAACAGCACGGAGGCGATGCCCCGCGCCGGGCGCCAATCCACCGCTTCGAAGGGCGCACAGAGCGCTTGATCCAACAGCGTAGCGGCCTCTGCCGCGCGGCCCTCGTGCAACTCCGAGCCCCAGACTTGCACCTGGGCCTCGGGGACGCGGGCTTTCAGCAGCGCGGCGACATCCGCTACGGCTTTGCCCGTGCCGCAGCACGGGTCATACAGGCGCGTGAACTTGTCCGCGTGCGCCCGGATTTCAAGGTAGGACGCCACCAACGCGGCTACGGAGTCCGGGGTGGGATAGTATTCTGCTTGTGCTTGTGCGGCTAAGCGAGCCATGATCGTGTTCCTCCTCAATTTATTATGGATTTGAGGAAGAAACCCTGCCCCCCTATGGGGAGCAGGGTCTCTCCCATAGGGTGGGCCAGGTGGCCCGTTAGTTTAGGCAGTCTGTGGCAGCGTTACGCCAGGCGTAATTCTCCGGCTTGCGCCAGCGTATCAATCACGGTGTTCCACCCACTCAAGTACAGGCGGTAAGCGAAACTCAGGTTCTGCGTCGCCCGCAGCGGTTGGAGCAATTGCTGCTCCATGCCTGCCGCATACAGCGGGGCCGCCCATTCCCGGCGCACCGGCCAGACGGTGTAGTTTTGCAGGGCGTTATACAACGCCTGCGCTGCGGTCTGGTCGCTGGCGGCAAAGCCGTAGACCGCCAGGTAGGGATCACTGGCTTTGGGGACGGCCCTGAAATGCCAGCGGTGCAGCGTCGGGCCTGTCTTGAGGGCCTCTTTCTCCACGCGGTATTGCAGCGCCTCATCTCGAAACAGCATGAGGGGATGCTGGCGCAGGCCCGTGAAGGTCAAGCGGCCCTGCCGGTTTTGATAAAACCCGGCAAACAGCGCCTTGACGGCGGCTTCGGAGCCGATGACATCAAAAGCGTAGAGCCGCTGTTCGGCCCCCTCGGCGAAATACACCGCATAGGAACCGTGCCCGGTCACGCCTTTGTTATTCTCAATTTTCAACAATTTATCGGTGAACATGTGGATCTCCTTATCAACATATGGGATGTTGGTAAGGCGCAGCGTGGTTTCCCCTACGGGAAGCGCTGCGCCTGCCCGTAGGTAATCTTGGTTTACTTTATAGCAACTGCGTCAGCGGCCCGGCGCGCAGTTCGCACCCATAGGCCACCAGCAGTTGCCAGAGATAAGCGCCGTTTGGACGGAGTGGTTGCCGCCCTAATAGGCCCACAACCACGGCTTTCCAGTAGGCGTGTAACTTGGCGCGGCTCATGTGCAGGAACGCGACGCGCTCCTGATTCAACCGCCTCACGATCTCGGCTTCCCACGCGGTCAGCGCAGCCGGGTCATCGGGGAGCACTGGGTAGGTGCCGGTCGGGGTGACGTGGCGTGCTTGCCACACCTCATAGTCGAAGCCCCGCAGGTATTGGAACCCCAGGGCTTTCAAGCGCTGGTACGGCCAGAAAGCCGCATGGTCGCTCTGATAGGCCAAAAACTCGAAAGCGTAGCGGACATAGTGGCGCGGGGGGATTTCCCAGCGGTGGCCGTTAGCCGCGAGTTGCAGGTAATACTGCCCCGCCTCACGGACGGGGCGCAGTATGCCCAGCCGTACCGCGTCCAATAAGCCGATCTCGAAATTCCCCTGCCACGCCTCGATAGTCGTGGACTTCAACATGGCGCACCCCCGCGGGCCAGGATTTCCACCTGTGGGCGGGTGAGCAGCACGTCTTGACTCGAAGGGTCATCTCCATTGACGCCGTTCCAATTCCAGGTCCGCGCCACCAGTTGCCCCTGATAGTATTCCACATACACATCGGTAACATAATCGCCGCCCGCGTCATAACCCGCCAGGCCGACCCGGCCGGGCTGCGCGTCCAAAGTCAGTTGCACCGGCAGCAACGGTTTAGGCCGCTGTGCCGCGTGGTCATGCAGTCGCAGAACGATGCCCTCCCGCAAAGCCGCCGCCACCACGGTCGTAACCAGGGTGTGCAAGTCAGCCGGTTGCAGGCTCACGGCCCGGCGCTGTAACACCGCCGCAGCCGCATCGCAAGCGGACTGGGGCACCTCTTGAATTTCAACACAGTCACTCATAGCCTCTTCCTCCAGTGGAATTTACCGGAGGACATCCGCGCCCCAGGGGGCTGCAATGTCCCCCGGGTTTGTCAAGTCTATATTTAACCGGCGCCTCCGCAGCGGCTACCGGTTCAAGCGCTGTTGCAGAATATCTTGCAGTACCGCGAGCACGGTTTGCCAGCGGTAGCCACTGTCAATCCAGAGCGCGCCGATGAGCGCTTCCAGGGTATTTGCCGCGATCTGCGTATTACGGCGGACTCCATGCGCATCGGCGCTGAGGGAGCAGTGGAGCGCATACGGCAGCTCCCACTGCCGCGCATAGGCGGCCAGGGCGGTCGTGTTGACCACCGCACTGCGCATTTCCGTCAACTGCCCCGGCTGCCAGTGCGGGTAGTGCTGGTATAACCAGTGCCCCACGACCAGCCCCAACACGGTATCGCCTAGATATTCCAGGCGCTCGTTATGGGGGCGGCCCAGCGAACTATGAGTCAGGCTGAGTTGGAGCAGTTGCGGGTCAGTGAACGTATAGCCCAGGTGCCGCTGCACGTCGGCCAGCAGCGCTGGGTTCCAGACTCGCGCCGCGGGTTTTGGCCGCTGCGGCGGTGTCGGCAAAGCCGGAGCAGCGGCCTTAGCGCGCGCTGCGGCATTCAGTGCGGGTACTGCGGGAGTCTCCCGCGAGTAATATCGGAACGCTTGGCGCTTCCGGGCTAACCGCTGAGCGTGGTGATTTCTCATCCGGCCCTCCTCAGCAATAACTTTCCGGCGTGTTATACCGCGCGCGTTCTTCTAGCCAGATCTGGTGGCGCAGACTATGCACCACTTTGGTCAGCAGCTGGTCACCCAATTCCTGGGCGACGGGCGCGGTGACTCCCAACCGGGCGGTCAGGATTTGCGTGAGGCTGTCGGCCAGGGAAAAGGCTAACAGCCGTTCCAGCGTCACCATCGGCAGACGACACCACTTGAACTGCCCCGTCGCCAGTTGCTCCCAATGACTGGGATAGGACGGGGGCGGTGCGGAGTCCTCCTCAGCCGGGGCTGCCGCTGGATAAGCAGCTTCTGCGTCAGCATCTTCGGCTACCTGCAACTGCACGCCTAGCGTCGCCGCGCGCGCCCAAGTGGGCCCCGGGGCCGCCGGCGGCGGTTCAGGCGGCGTGCGGCACAGTTCTTCTAACACGGCCAGGTGCGCCGCCAGATGTTCCGGCCACACGCTCAACATAGCCATCAACGTATGCTTGCAGCACACCCCGCCGCGCGCCGTAAAGTCCGGGCAGTTACAGGTGGCGAGCTGCGCCTGCGGATCATACCGCACTTGATAAGCGCGCCCGTCGCCGTTGGCAACAGTTACTGCCGGCACTGCGGCCAGTAATTGAGCCAGGCGCGGATGCCGGGGGACGGGGCGGATAACACGATAAGTCGCGGTCTCTAGCGCAGTTTGCGCCGCACTAAGCCGCTGTAATACAGTTTCCCAAGTTTTAGTCTGGGTCATCTTACTTCACTCCTTATAGGGTCTAGTTCCCGCAGCGCCGCGCGCGGCGCCCGGGACAACATTACAACACAACTGCGCAGCCGTTTTCGGCCTGGAACTCGGCCCAGGCCCGGTCTGCGCTTGCCTGCCGGCACTGCGCCAACAACTCGGCGCCCGTGGTAAGCGTGGCTAATTGCCAGATTGCCACGCGCTGGCGGTTGCCAGTCTGGGCATCTTCCTCGTACAGCGCGCAGGTATGACACCCGCTCGGAAATACGAGCAGGTAATACCCGGTATACTCGTTAGGGATGCGCCACCGCACGCCTACTGCAGGCGGGTCAAATTCTCGCTGGAGGGCTATGCCCGCGGGCGTGATGTCAGGGTCGCCCTGACAGGCTTGGGTAAACTCTAGAATCAGCGTGCGCCGGCGCATCAGCGCCGGAGGCGGCATAACGGGTGCCAGCAGGGCGGCTGGCATGGTCGGGGTAGTCGGGGTATACAACATCATCGTCCTCCTAGACTGTGGGTTGTCGGAGGAGACCTGGTTTTCCCTGGTGCGGGAAACCTATCCGGTCTCCCCCAGAGAAAAAACATATTATCCTGAAAAAACACCGCTGCGCCCCCCAGCCCTAAAAAGAGATCAGAGCAGAGGGCCTGAAAAGCCTCTGCTCTGCGGAAGGTGTGACTGGCGTCACGCAGACGGAAAGTGAGGCGAGCTGCCTCGGGTGCGTAATTTTACACGGGGGCTCTTGCAAATCTGCCCGCTGTTACGGCAAACTTACCCCGTGCGCACCAGCTCAAAACCGGATCACTCAGTTGCGGGGCTTCCAGTTGCCACCCGGGTTCACCCCTATCCCGAGTGGTTTGCGGAGTACCGCCCCTGGGTGCGACCAGGGGCCGCCCGCGGGGGTCGGTAAAGCTAAGCGGGCGGCACTTTATGTGGCGACCCATACCAGGGCCGCCAGGAGGCCTAAGCCCAGGAGTCCTAGCACCAGCACGCCGCCGGTGCCCAAAGTTACTGCCAGGTGCGCCAACGGCGCCAAGATCTCGACCATCGTTTCGGCTCCTTCTAATGTTACATTAGTCAGGAGACACGCCTTTCCCCGGGGGAGCGCGTGTCTCCCCACAGGTGAAAGGTAGTAAAACCACTAACTGGCTACGCCTACCGGCATAAACAGATACAGATACGCCGCATCTACCGCGTCCGCGTGCCAGGGCCGCAGCACCAACGGTTGGTACGGCTGCTGCACATCCCACGCGACCTGCGCGCAGTCCAGGCTCAGCAAGCCTTCCTGCAAGAACCGGGCATTCATCCACACGGCGCCTTGCGCCGCGCCCCGGATCTCGGCAGTGACGTCAACGACGGCTCCACCAGAGAGTGCGTCAGCGGTCAGGGTCAGCGCGTGCGGGTTGTGGTCACGGTTATAACTCAACTGCACCCGCTGTTCCCGCTCCCGCGCAAAGATGCCCACTTGCTTAACTGCCGTCAGCAACGCTTGGCGTTCTACCAACAGGCGCGTCTGGTAGGCTTGGGGAATAACCGTTGTGTAATCCGGGTACTGCCCCGCGCCCAGCCCCGCCGCGATGAGCGTGCGGTAAGCGCCTTGGCCGACGGCCACGAGGCGATTATGCACCAGCCAGAGACTCAATTGGGGCGGCGCTTCTTTGCCGAACACCCGGCCCAGTTCGTGGGCCGCCGGTGCCGGTAACAGGAGATCGCCGTCTAGCGTGCCCAGCGAGCCGGTCACTCCAGTGACCACGGCCCGCGCCAGGCGCACCCCATCGGCGGCCACCAGAGTCAGGGTCTCGCCATTAGGTTGCACCAGCAGGTGCCTCCAAATGGAGTTCTCGGTATCGGTTTTGCCGCCCGCCGTCAGCACCTGCTGTACAGCCGCCGCAAAGGCCGCCGTAGGCACACTGAGGCTGGTGGCCGCGCTATGCGGGTCTGGCAGGTGTGGAAACTCATCGCCGGGCAGGGTTTTCAACCGTGCCTGGGTGTTTCCACACGCCAGTTTCAGCGTTTTTTCCAGCAGCGTCAATTCCACTGCGCCTACCGCGGGCAGCGTGCCGGCAAATTCCAGGAGTTGTTTACCCTGAATACATACATTGCCGGGCAGCACCACGGGGGCCATGAGTTCGGTGGCAATCGTGACCGCCAAATTGGTGGCCGCGAGCCACACCTCGCCATTGGCATTGAGGTGAAAATGCTCCAACACGGGCAAGCTGGCCTTGGTCGGCAGCGCGCCCTTCACAGTCTGTAACGCGCGGGTCAGTTCGTCCCGCGTCATGTTCAGGTGCAGTCCCATCGTTGTTTTCTCCTTGCTTAAACTAAAGTTTTCAAAGAGACCCCCTGCGGCACGGCCTATGCCGGGAGCAGGGGGTCTCCCGACATAGATTGGGTTCTGGTTAGGCTTCCGGGCCGAAATACGCCACGATTTTACCCGTGACGTTATCGTGGTGGCTAATGATGACATAGCCCTCCCGCGCGAAATCTTCTTCATAGGCAGCCAACAAGATTGCCGCGTACTCTGCGCCGCGTCCGTGGTAACGTTCGGGCTTGTAGTAGCGGTTCAGAAAATCGGCCACGCTCGCCGCGGGAACTTGATCGTTGACAAACAAGCGTTGCTCCCAAGTGCGTGGCGCGGGCGCGGTCATAGCGGCTTGCTCGGCTTGGTCTATCAGCTGCTCAGCCAGGCACCCGGCATCTGCCGGATACTCGGTGGCATCCCATGCCAAACCGCAGTCGCCATTGTCATTTTCATAGAGGCAGTGTCCGGTGTAACACATCGGTAGTGATCCTTTCATAAAGTTGCATGATTACCGGCAGCAAGATGTGCTCGCCGGTGAGATAGGAGTACACCTCGGCTTGCCACAAGACTTCATTGGGACGCCTGGTCAGGGGCGGTGCCGAGTGAGTTTCCAGTTGCAAGAGCACCTGGTCTTCCTCGAACACTACCGCTAACCGGCGGGCCGCATCAGGGGCATCTGGCAGGGCGATCTCCAGGGCGGCGTAGTCATACCGCCGATAATCGGGGTCCGTATCCGTCCAGGCGTAATACGGGTGGACGGGCAAGCCGACGGCCGCTATTGCGGCGGCCAGGCCGGTGACATAGGGTTGCCAACGCTCTTCGCGGAGCGCGCGTTTCCAGCGCCCGGCAATGTCCAGGTTTGACCGAATGGTAAAGCCCTGCACATAGTACGTTGGCAAAACGTCCAGTAAAGCCGCCACGGAAGCCGGATATACCGGGTGTAACCAGTCACCGAGTCCGGTGATTTCCAGTTTATCCGCGGCGTTTAGGGTCAGGCCGGACTGCCTAACCAGCGTGTGGAACGGTTCTGCCGGCGTCGCGCTCACTTCGGCGTAGCCATCTGGGTACAGCCAGATAAACACGCTGCTCAGCGGCGCGGCAAGCCGGGGCGCGGTTTGGCGCTGCTCCCGGGCGCGGGCGGACTCTAACTCCGGCCAGGCGGAGCCCGGCTCGGGCAGAATGCCGCGCTCTTGGAGCGCGTGCTGCCAGGTAATTGTCATAGATATATACCTCCGTTTTGAATTACAGAGGTGCAGCGGAGTATAGCTCTCAGGGAGCGGCCGCTGCACCTCTCGCTGAGAATTACTGCCCAAACCCTTGTCGGCCCAGCGTGAGCGCGGCCTGGCGATAATCGCCGCCGTGCTCCAGCAGTGTATAGACCGCAAAGCGGCTATACGCGCGCTCGGGCTCGAAGGGCGGGGCATTTGTCGTGAAGACGTAGAACAGGTTGCAGCCCGCGTAGTTGAAGGTCGCGCCATGGCCGCACCGTTTACCGGGTCGTCGCCAATACGCTTCTTCATTCTGGTAGCGCGCTAAGCGCCAGCCATGCTTTTCCAACACAAACCCCACATTCCCGCGCACGTTGTAATCATCGCCAGGCCGCCGGCGAGCGCCAGCGGGGCGCGGACTGCGCGGAAATTGCATCCCGTGGGATGCAATTTCGGGAGCACGGGAAAAACTGCGGGCGCTGCTCAGCAGCGTTTCATACGCTCCGGGGTACACCAGCGGGATCTGGGTCAGGTCGCCCTGAAGCAGCGTATAGCCACTACTGGGCGGGGCTAACACATAGCCCCCCGCGCCCCGCGTTTCGATCAACGTGTATTTCCCCCCTTGCCGGTGCCGTTCCGGGTCTACCGCCAGTTTGCGGTTGCCTGGCTGGGCTGCGGCAGTATCTTCCGCAGCGCGGCGATAGTACACATGGTACCCGCCGCTTGGCGTGCGCACGATGGGCAGCAGCTCGAGTAAGCCCGGCGTAGCCGCCTGCACCTGGTTACACCAGGGTTGAAACAGCTCCGGCGCGTCGAAGTCAATGACCTCTAGCTGGCTGCTGATCGGGCCGGTGACAATCGCCACCGCGTCCGTCTGCGACCAACAAAACCACGCGAGCAGTTCCAGCGTCGCCGCGCGCCGGGCTTGATACGGCTTCCAGTCCACTAACGGGCGCTTCGCAGCGCGCCGGCAGGGGATGACAGATAGCCCAGCTCGTTGATAGGCCAGGGCTGTAGGCAACAAGGTTTTCATGGGGTTCCTCCTGCAAATTGCACCGGCAGGAGGCGCGCGGCTGTTTTCCCGGTGGGGAAGCTGCCCGCCTCCCCCCGGAGAAAGATAGCCGAGTTACGCCTCGAGTGCGTAGCCCGTAGTACGGGTAAACCCGCTCAGGTTCGTCCACACGCGGCGGATCGGGACGGTGGTATTGGACAAATCCAGTGCCACCAGTTTACCGTCCGCGCCCCAGTCCAGCGCGATCTCTTCGATCTGGTAACGCCGCCCCGCGTGTGAGAAGATGCTCCCCCGGCGCAGCGTTATACGCGGGGCCGTGAGCGCGGGTGTAGGCGGGGGCGGGCTAGGGGTCGGACTGGCCGGTGCCATAGTGAAGAGGGCGATCTGGCTCATGGGACACCAGCCGCGGAATGAGTCAGGCGGGTTACCACAGCCCAGCCCGTATTTTGGTCTGGATCGCAGAGCAAGACTTCACTGTAATTCCAGTTGAAGCCGAGTACCACGCAAGGCCATCGGCCATCCAACAGCACGGCATCGCCGACCTCAAAGAGGCTATGGCGCGCGTCAGTGGTGGTCAAGCCCTGCGTAACAGCCTCGCGTAGTGGTACGCCCCGGTGAACCTGGTGCATCACGCGCCAGAGATCGCCTTGGCCCAGTTGGGTCTGCATCTCGCGTTCTATCCAGTTGACTAATGCAGTGTCGTCGGTCAGGGCTGGGGCGGGTTCTGGTTGCTTCGATGTCACCACATCGGTGAAACCGCTCATGGCGCACCTCCGCTTAGCGGAGTCAACCGGGTAACCGGGACCCAGCCACAGCTACCCACATCAGGTAGCAGTACCATAACTTCCCCATTAACCGCGTGCCGCGCGATAACGTGCGCGCGCCAAATGCCATCCAGCAACATCGTTGCCGTGGGAGCCTCTTGCGAAGACTTGTCGGCTATGGCCTGCTGTAGCGCCTCGCGCAGCGGGAGGCCCGCGTGAACGGACTGCATTACCTGCCAGAAATCGCCAGTGCCTATCTGGGCGCGTATCTCGTGCTCTATCCAGTCGAGCAGTTCAGTGTCGGTTGGGGAAGCGGTGATAGTATTCATCACAGCCCTCCTACCGCGGTTCATATTGCCCTAAGCGGGCATTCCAGCGGACTTGCAACCAAGATTCCAACTCGCGCATGGACATCGCGCAAACATCCCAAGTACCATTGGTATCCAGGATGCGCTTGAGTTCATCCGCCGTAGGCTGGTCATGGCCCGCTGCGTGAGCTTCCCGGCGCAACCGGAGCACCCAGCGGCGCATTTTGGTTTGCCGCTGCGCTCCAATGCGCGGTTCCGTGGGGTGGAAAGGATTACGTCCGTGTAACCGGATTGCGTGAGCCTTTTCCGCTTCAACAAAGATTTTGCGTGGATCATTCGCCATTTCCTCTAACTCCTTTTGTATGAGGTATAGATAAATGGCGAGAGCAACACACATCCCCTGGTGGGGGTATGTTGCCCCCGCCAGGTTTTAAGCGCCGCGTTACGGCCTTTGCTTCGATGATGGCTAGTCAATGATGTCTAGGGCGAAATCACTGGCGCAATCCTCACAGCAATAGTGCTGCACGCCCGCCCCAACGTCGGTATGTTCTTCGTATACATTGGCGCTGCCGCACTCGGGGCATTCTGGAGATTCATCTTGTTCCAGCACATCCCCCGCGTCTTCTTGTCGTGCCTCCGCATCGTCGCAGATTTCTTGGATGCGTTGACTCAGAGTAAAAACCTGCTCGATTAAGAGCTCGAGCTCGCGCGCTTCGGCGGCGGGCATATACGCGAACCACGTCTCATCGGGTTCGGCCTGAAACACTTGCTGAATCGGCCACCAACCGGTTAGGTCAGGCATGAGCCACCTCCGCGGACAGCGCTTGTCGGGCGATTGCCGAGCTCGCTGCCAAGAGGGTGACTTCCTGATACCGCAGGTGTAACCGAATTCGCTCCACCTCCAGTTTAGCCAGGTCTAAGACCAGTTGGGCTTTCTCAACGGCGCTTTCCAATTCTGCGACTACGGCATAGTGCGCGCTCAGCATTTGCTGAGCCGCGGCCTCGCGCATTTCTGGATTTTTGCCTTCGATAGTGCCATTGGCTAAGCCTTGCCGTTTCGTGGTTTCCAGCTCGTATTTCGCTTCCGCGAGCAGCTGCGCCCACTCCTGATGAGTACGCATGGCTGAGCGGAGTTCCGCATACGCGGTATCAATGTGGGTTGCTGTAATCATGGTTAGTCTCCTAGTTCATCGTCTATTTCAAAATGCGTGCAAGTGGCCGCTCGGCATTCCGATTCTGCCCCGTGGTAACCACAGATACGTTCTGTGTCCCACTGGGCGTTATAGCGGCACCGCGCGCCATCAACTGCTCTTTTCGTAGCCGGGGTTGTCGTTGCGGCCCCCAGCGCCGCCAGCTGCTCCCGATAGGGAGCGGGGGGCTGGTTGACCCAGCGTAACCATGCTTCAGGGGTGTCCAGTCCAAACCGGGCGCGGTAATGCGCCAGGGCAATCTGGACGTATTCATCTAGCAAACCGTGCGCAACCGCGTAGGGATTAGGGGTGATGTGCAATACCCGCCCATTGTCAATAGCAATGGTTACATACACTATGCCGCCGTAACCGCTAACTTCAAAAGTTAGCGCGTCGCGGATACCGGCTACTGTAATGAAAACGGTAATTGCCTCGTCTGAGCTGCGTGGCGAAAAGGTATCGCGGCGCAGCACTACATCAAAGTGGATTCCATCACGGTCGCTCATGGCTCTGCCTCCGCTTCTGATAGCCCCAATGCCCTGCGCGCTGTGCATAGCGCGGCCCGGGCGTCTTGCAACGCCAGACCGCCGAGATAACCCAGGTTATCGTGTTGCCATAGCAGCGCGCGCAAAGCCGTGTAGAGGAGTATCATGGGATTTCCATCACCCGCGGGGCGATACAGCGCACACGTTTTGCCGCGCATCTCTTTGTACGAAATGAGCGGGCTGCGCGTGGGTAAGTAGGCCGGGGTGGGTGCTTCGCACCACCCATAGTACCCTTTGTATTGGGTAAAGCGGGAGGGTGCTTTCTTACAGTAATCACAAGTGGCGCAGGTGGGGCGTTGGGGATTAGTCATAGTTCACCTCACGCCGCTTCATGGCTAGTCTGGGGAGTACACACCCGCCACCGCCCTCGCGCCACCGGCGCGAAGTGGGGGCGTTCCTGTAACTCCCGTCTGACAATCGCCTGCCAGTCAATGCCGGCTTGGGCCGCTTGTTGCGCCCGGCGATGGGATTGCACTTCCGCGTATAACGCGGCCAACTCTGCCTCGCCGCCCAGGGCTTCGAGCCCGGAGCGCACGATGCTTTGCCAGGTATGCCCGCTCCATTTGCGGGTATCCACCTGGCCGGCCAGGTCGGTCACGCGCAGCGGCACGATCCAGGCGTGGGGTTTCTGGGTGACGACCAGGTACTCCGTCACGATAGCGACGAAGTTCCCGCCGTACTGCTGCCGCTCGGACTGGGTGTTATGCTGCGCCTTCACGATGAAGGCTTCCGCGTCCCCATACCACCGCATATCGCGTTGGAGAGGATATAACCGTCCGCGCCGGCGCACATCGCCCACTAACACCGCCAGGCGGCCGCCACAGCGCAAGGTTTCATAGATGCGGAACGTGGCTTCGTTCAGTTTGGCAATGAAATCGCCATAGTCAGGAATCAGGGAGAGGTCGCCGGGATTACCGGGGCCGCCCCATTGCCCGCCGGGCCCGCTGTACTTGATGATGTCCCAGTACGGCGGATGCCAGAAAGCCATGTCGAAGCCTGAAAACGGCGGCTCATGTTCCAGGACATTGAAGCCCTGGGCCAGATCCGCGAAGAAGCCCTGAATCCCGCGTTGGTGGGCCACATCCCGCGCAGTCCCCGAGCCGATAGCCGGATCAAAGAACAAGCGGGGCTGGTAATGGTCAAGTACGTCTTGGAGTAACCGGGGAGAGCAGTTGCCGCGAAACGCGGCGCTGCCCCCTGCGCCCCGGTCAGGATAACTTACCAGGCTGGTCAACATCGCGCACCTCCCTGATCACTCATCGGGGAGAGCCCCGGATAAGGACAATCAGAGCACGGGGCGTTGCTGAGCCAGCCGCAGACTTGACGCTTAGTGCGTAGCGCGCAAGCACGACACCGCGAGTGCAGTGCGGCTTCCGGCGTCCGCTTGAAGCGCTGTCCATCCCAGGTGTAGCCGTGACATTCCAGGTGCTCGCGCACCCAGATGTCCTGCGACCACTGGCGAACGTGCTCCATAGTCAGATAAGGATTGTGCTCTTCGCCGGCAGCGATGAGTTCCGCGATAAGCGGCTCTCCGCACTGCCGGATATAGGCCAGATCCTCGCGCGTCCAGCACCGGGCTGCCCAGCGGGCAATCCGCGCCGCGGTTGCCAGGTCGAGTTGTTGTGGTAGCGCCGGCTGTTGGGGTTGCCAGGGGCGGGGTGCTGCGGTTTGGTTATGCGCGCTCATCACCCACCTCCAGTATTGCCAAACCTGACAGAGCCCATTCCCGGATCGCCGGCGGCACCAGGTCTAAGACCACCTCCAACGGCGAGCGGTTTTCCAGGGCCGCAATTAACGGGAGCGTATGCTCCGTATACCGCAAGTCGGCCATGATAGTCGTGGGGCTCTGGGTGAGCAACAATTCAAACGGTTCTTCATCCGCTTGTAGCGGGGCCGTCCAGCGTTGCCCAAACCGATGGGGCCTTTCGCGCCATCCCGTAGCCTGTAAATGGGCACTGAGTTGGGCATAGGTCACACACTTAGCCAACAAAGCCACCAGCGTGTCGCGCCGTGTATTCGTGATTGCGTTCATAGTTTTTCTCCTGATGAAATGCTATAGTTCACCAGGAGCCACCGCACCCGCTAGGGGCGCAGTGGCTCCTAGCGTGGGGTTAAGCGGTAACTTGCACTTTCAAGTGCCGCGGCCAGGGCCAGGTAAACCCCAGCGGGTCGCGGACAAATTGTTGTTCGAGATCTTGATGGGCTGCGGCAATGGCAGCGGGGATCGGATAGCCGTTCAGGCGCGCCAGCTGCACCTCGTAGACATACTGACTATCTACGATGCGCCGGTGGCTGCGTCCCGGCCAGAGCACCCGGTCGCCCGCGGGCCGCACATAGTAACTCTCATTGCCTGAATGCCGGATGCGATGGGTTTGCGCCCGCCATTCGTCCAGGGTCATTTGCCAGGGTGGTTTACCACTCATCGGCCACCTCCCCCCCAGGCTCGCTCAGTGCCTCCTCATACAAGGGGGCTTTCCAGTTGGGGTAGAGCGCCGGGGCCAGGTCGGTGTAATGACCGCGAAAAACACTGATGATCTGATAATCAGCGGCAAACCCGCCCGCCGCCTGCGCGTGAGCGCGGAGCGCAGCGCACGCGGCTTCTGCGGAGTGGTAGGCCGTGACGTGATTTACCATGAGCGCGGCCGGGCTCCAATCGCCAGGGCGCGCGCTAATGACCGTGAACGGAAACAGCACAGGGGTTCGGTTAGCAGTAGCCATCTCACACCCCCAGTGCGATCAGGGTGACCACATGGGCCGCCTGATCCAACACTATCCCGCGCCAATCGGACAAGCCGAATTTGCGCAGGCTATCCACATAACCGTGGAGCAGGGCGCTGATAACCAACCCCACCAAACCGCCTGCAATTAAGCCGGGAAAGCCCCCGGTCAGAAACCCGTGGCACACCAGCACCTTCCAATCGCGGCGGGCTTTGCCCAGCGCGGTCGGCGTGCTTTGCACCCCGAAGTCCAAGAACCAGTGGACGGCCAGCGCCCAGCCCAGGCGCGGGATGCTTACCCCGGCCCCGGCCAACGCCGCTACCGCCACCAGTAACACAATACTCGCAATTTTGGCCCATTGCCACCACGCCAGGCGCGGCCAGTGTAGGGTCGCCGCGCGAACTTTCCAAACTAACGTAGTCATTGAGTCATTCCTCCTGTTGAATTGATGTAGCCACAGGGAGGCCCGGCGCGCGTAGTTTCCCGGTGCAGGGAGCGCCGGGCTTCCCTGCATCGCCTGGGGAGTCGCAGTGCGACTATTCTTGTGGATATACAGCCCAGATACTCCAGGGCGTGATGACGCGCCCATCGGGGAGTGTGAGCCAAGCCGTATAGCCCGGTAGTAGGGCGGTAACAGAGGTAGCAATGAGCCGCCGCCAGACGCGCGCGGTAGTCGTACAGCCCGCGACCAACTCCTGTACCTGCTCCCAATCCGGGGGCGTGCGTGTCGGGGGATAGCGGGTACCCCCCAGTTCTAAGCAATACTCAAAGTCAATTTGCGGTTGCGGCATCGTCGTCCTCCGGGAACAAGGTGGGGTAAGTCTGCCGGGTAACTTCCGGCTGTGTTTCCAGCAGTTGCCGGAGCTCTTCCGGTCTGGAAGGCCGCAACTGCGTCCCATCGAACCAGAACCACAATACTTGCGGATCGCGCTGGTGATATGCGATAAGTGCGCGTCCCCACACAGTATTGAGCAAGATGTCCGTGCCATGTTCGCGCAAGAGCCACCCAAAGCAGGTGGGGCGCTGGTGCCGGCGCAAGTAAGCGCGGTCATGGACGGTCAAATCCGTCTGATAGGCTTTGGGCAGGCCGTGCTGCTGGGCAGTGGCCCGCAACTGTTGAAAAGCACTAAGATTCTTCATGGGTTCCTCCTGTTTGGTGCTAAGAGGAACGGCCAGGTCTCCCTCACGGGCAGGCCAGGCCGTTCCCGTTGGGTGATGTTTATTTTGAACTCAATCCATTCGACTTAACGGTTCAGGCGTCAGTCTGCCCGTCATTGTCAGGTTTGTCGGGTGATGAGGCATCATCGGTCGAAGCTTGGGGCTCTTCAGAGCTTGCTTGAGCCATCTTACCACTGCCCGGACACCAGTAAGCCCAGTATTTTTCCGGCTGTGGATTACGATGTTTGTAAAGATGCCCGGATTTCGTTACCCTAACCCGGCAATTACAGATATGGCATTTCATTGAGCACACCTCATTTCATGCGCTGTTCAGCCGCGTCTAGCGCCGCGTCCAGCGTAGGAAACCGCTTGATCCAGCGGTTAGGATAGTCCAGAATCCACTTGCCATCTACAATGACCAGGAATCCGGTACTATCATACGGGTATCGCCGACTTGACATAGAAACCGTAGCCCGCCCACTGCTGTGGACGGCTTTACCGTCTTTTACCTGCCAGCCAGCGCGGTTCAAAACGTGTATTTTGGGTTTAACCAGCATGACACACCTCGATTTCGAGCACGTCATCAACGGAGCTAATCTCGAAGTTTATGTCCGTGTTCAAAATTAGCGGCAAAACCGCTTCGAAGATGCGCTGCCGTAGCGCGGCGTAAGGTTCCCCGTCAGCTTCTACGGCTGACGCAGGGAGGTCTAGTTCAAAACGCATTGAAACCGCCGCCGCAAAACGGCGCGGGTTGGTATCTGTGGTATTAGCAGGCATGGCCCACCTCATTCATTAGGATTGTCGTAGTTGAGGACGCGAACAGCCTCTACTTCGACGATCTCCCAATCAAACGGCAGTGAACAGGAGCGCAGGGCGCTGAAAACCGTAGTGTGAATGTGCCCCCAGTCTATATCGGGGCCAAAGTCAGGTTCAGGCTCCCCTTCGATCGGGGCGTCCAGTTCTACCCGGAACCCCAGCACGGCAGATACATAAGCGGTGGGACGCAGATCGGGTTGCGGTTCAGCGGGTGCCGCAGCGGATGTCGCTGCCAACCCCTCGCCTGAGCGCAGTTGCCAATCCAGTCCACACTCACAACAATGTACCTGCGGCGCTTCGATCCAGTCGCCTGCGCCGGTTTCATTGCACTGATGACTTCCGTCAAGCCAGTTTTCGATCACGGGCACGGCCTGCGTGCCTTCCAGTTGAATGTCCAGGCTCCCACACGCTGGGCACGCCAGGGTATCCGTGTCAACGTACACCACTGGATACACCGGCCCCGGCACCTGCGTGATTTGCATTCCGAGCGCGTGGTGAGCGCGCAATAGCCCTTCATGGACGGTACTAACGACGTTAGCGCGCAGCGTAGCGGCATCATAACCGTCTATCGCGGGCACGGGGTCATAGAACACATCGCCCAGGTTGGCTACCGTTTCTTCTGCAATAGCATGGAGCGTCTCACTGGCGGTCAGTTGCAGCCAGGTAGACGGGGTTATCAACGCGGCTTGTTCGGCGGCCAGGCACAGCAAGTCTTCTTCCCAACCTTTCTCCCGCAGTGCGGTTAGCAAGGCTTGATAGTCCAGCCCTAGCTCGGCAATCCAGTTCACGGCTTCTTGCAAAGCCATAAACTTGACTTGCTGAATGTTGAGGCCAGATTTCCCCAGCAGATGAAACACTACTTGCACCGCCTGGGCGCGCGAAGTGCGCCGGTCACTCCAGGTGAATTTCCGCGGGAAAACGTCGAGGTCATACAGGCGATTTTCGCCTACGTTAAGCGCAAACCGGATATACTGGTCTCCCAAATCCGGGCGCCGTTCCATAGTCAAGTAACTCTTGTTCATTGTAAAACTCCTTTGATTGGGCTAGCTATAGAAATTCAAAGGAGTGGCCTGGTCTGACCCTTACGGGTGCGGCCAGGCCACTCCCGGAGGGTCTTAGGGGCGGCTAAAAAAGCCGCCCTGGGGTCAGTTGCGGCGGTTGCCGCGTAATCAGCCAGGTAACGACTGGCTCAGGGGTACAAGTCCACGTCTCCGGGCGGTTCAGCCCGGTAGCCCGCGGCGAACAAGTCGGCGGCCACCCGATACCAGGCAGCGACACACTGCTGAACGTGATCCCGCCCGCCAGTGGCGCGGAAATCTCTCAGCCCATCGCCCATGATGGCCGCTTCGTCCAGAATCCAGTACAGCCATGCGCCCGGCGTTTGGGGCACCGGGAAGTCTGTGGTGCTGAGGATGCGATCCGTCAGCAGTTCGCGGATGTCTCCCGGTATCTCGCCGCTTGGCGGCGCTGTTGCTACCGGCATAACCGGAGCCACTGCGAGGAACGGCACTTGCGGCGGCCAGGGGATAGCATACGCGGTGTAATCCGCGCGGGCCATCATGTTTCCGTCGCCGTACTCCGCAAAGTCCAGCACAGCCTCATCTGGGTGGCCCTCATCGATGAGGGAGAGAGCGTAGTCACGAATGGCTCGTGCAGCGCTTTCCCGATCTGGCGCTAGCTCAACGTGCGGAGGCCCACCGGTCAAATCCGGGAACCCCACAATCAAGTAGGCCGCATCGGTGCGCGCATAGGCGCGTAAGAGCGTGACGAGATGCCGTGGCGGGATTAACGCCAGGAACTCCAGTTTGCCGGGCTGATCTGCCGGGCAAAAGCCCAAAACTCCATCGCCGACCGTATCATCTTCGGTGAGGTAGAGATCGAAGCGTGTACCGGAGACGTTGAGCCGCAGCCCATCCAGGCACGGGTGCAGGATTTCGGGATTCAATGCGGGCAAAGAAGCCACAACCTGGATGTCACTGGGTAATTGTCCTAGATAGGTAGTCAGTTGGCCGCTCATGCTGCACCTCCGACCTCAGACACCAGGATACCAGAGTCAGCCTCCGGGTCTGCCAGGGCTTTCACAGGAAAGGCCCAAGCATCGCGGTCATTTTCATCACTGGCAGAGATTACCCCGTCAGCATGATGCACAACCGCGTCTTTGTCCGAGTCGGTGTGGGCCATGACGGCCAAGCCGGCATAGTAGAGCGACGGCACATAGCCGTATTCGCTTACCACGCCCCCTGCGAGATTGACAACCAGATACCCGGTTTCCACGGCTGCCGCTTGCGGCGCCGGCACCGGGGTCTCGGTCAAGGCCAACAGGGGATTGGTGACTAAGGCTTCCAACAAAAGCAACGCCACGCTGGGCGTGACAGTCGGCCAGGTGACCACCCAATCCAGTTCATCATCGGCAGTAACGCGATACACGTTAATTTCGCCCATGAAAGACAAGATATGCAGTTCCACTTCGGGGGTAACGGTTGTTTCTTCGCCGGTTTGCGGGTCTACCGCTACGGCGATGTCTACGGCGACGCGCAGGTTAACCCCGGTCGCCCCAGTTTCGTATTTAACAACGTGCATCCCGCTGGTGGTGTTGATGAGGGTTTCCAACTGGGTTGCCAATCGCGCCGTGGGCGCTTGCCTATCTGTAGTAGTCATGATTTTTCTCCTGATTTGAATAGATTTAACCAGGAGCTGCACCGCGCTTGTTCCCCAGGGGGAGCGCGGTGCAGCTCCCTCGAGGGCGCAGGACTACGCCTGCTAAAACGCTAAGGTTAATTGCGCGGGCTGCGCCGCGCGTTCTTCTGCGGCGCTGAACGTACCGGCTACCGCCTGGTACTGCGCGGTCAACCGCGGGATGTCCGGGTCCTCTGCCCAGGCCGAGGGGTGGAGAGTCGCGCAACGCGCATTCAACTCCGCGGCCAGGGTGTTGACCTGGTGAACCCACGCCTCAACCGTGTCCGGTGGCGGCACATTGGGCGTAGGCGCTGTAGAGCGCCGTTGGCCGGAAGGCCGCTGCCAACGCGGACAATTGTAACGTAACCGGCCTTTCATGGAATTCCCCTCTCCGCCTCGGCGGCTAACGCTGCCTAACGGCGCGGCGCAAGCGGTGCGTAATGGCGGCGACTGCCGCTTCCCGCGTGCGAAACGCTTTCACGATCCGGGCGTCCATCCGGCGCCCGTCTTCCCATAGTTCGGCTACCACATAAAACCGGTCTGCCCGCGGCGCGGGTAAGGCGCGCGTGGAACCGCGTTGAATGCGGTAGGCCGTGATAGTTTCACCAGGTCGCATGGTTATTGCTCCTATACATTACGCCGCTGCAAATCGCAGCGGGCATTTTCCGCATCTTGGTAATTGCGGTAATACGCCACTACCCCGATGTCCACGAGCACGTCGTCTGAGGCAAATTCATGGAGTTCCCAAGTTTCGCCTATGACGCACCAGGCTTCTTCATTCGGTACTTGCAGCGTCTCCGTAGAGCCGCGTTGCAGGTAGTAGCGCGGCATATACCCATACATAAAGGGCGGCATCACCCACCTCCCCCGCGCAAGAACGAGGCTTGCCACGCCTCACGCTGCTCCCGCGAGCGGCGTAAGGTTGGATCTTGGGTCTCTGCCGCGGGCACAAACCGTTGCACATGCACCCAATGCTCATCTACCGGCGTTTCCTGGGCTGCCGCGTGCGCGCTCAACGCCTGATTCAGCGCCCATGCGAGCGCGGTCTCAAACGTGACATAGGGCGCGCGGTGATAGTGCGTTACCACCCGCGCCAGGAACTCCGGGAGTTCCGGGGCAGGGGGCGGCGCTGCGGTTACAGCAGCCCCGATCTGCGACGTGAGCGCGGCCAGGCGGCGCGCAACGAGTTCTGGGAGCAAGTCCCAGATTACGCGCTGGATAGCCTGCTGCTCACCGCAGAAGCGGGCATACGACCGGATAGCACAGGGCGTGAATGCCGACCAGGTGCTATCGCTATTGAACTCATCAGGAATGGTAAGTGATTTCGGCGCATTGCGCGGCAACTTGGCCCCCGCCGGTGGATACCAGTGGGTAACGGCATGTTGCGCGTAATGGCGGGATGTCCAACCGGCGCGCGTGAGCGCCCCGGTAAAACTCGTGTGCGTGACCCAGAGCATGAGCCACTGCGGATCATACGCCAGGATACTCGCGTGCATCGCGCCCCTCCTCAGTCACCGCCGGCGGCGGGGTGATGTGGTAGCGCAGCAACAAGGCCGCGTTGACATCCTGAAGCGCAAACACATCGCGTTTCTCCACGCGCACGGGCTCACCCACGCGGCCATCGAGCACCGCGCGTACCAGTGCGAGCTGGTCATTGTGGGCCAGAATCACGCAGGGCAGCCAGCCCAGGACGGGTGAAAAGACGACGTGCTGCGTGTGGAGGTGGGTTTCCACCACCGCGAGCGCCGCATGTAATTCCTGGAGCAACACCCGCACTGCGGCGGGTTGTAAGATGTGGGTACCACCACTAACTTGGACCCCAATCTCTTGGCGGTCTTTATCGTATACAAACGCTTTCATCAAACACCTCCTCGGTCAGGTAACTCCCCCGGGTAGCCCGGCTATCCGGGGCGGCTAATCCCCCCCGCGAAGCACAGCCGCCCGCAGTAAAGGGCGGCCCGCTCTCCCGCGGCGGGGGCAATTGGTAAAACTGCGGGTTGCTACAGATGACGGCGTGGGCTTGCGGCGCGCATAGCGCGCGCACGACCCGCTCCACCGGCGGCAACCGGCTGCCCGCGTCCAAAAACAAGGCTCCCAGCACCGCTTCCAGCGCCTCGCTCAACACGCCGGGGCGCTGGTGCAGGCCCCGCGCTGCCGCGGGGCGGCTGAGGCGGAGCACTTGGGGTAAGTCCAACTCGCGGGCTAGCTGCGCCAGAGTCTTGGCACAGACCAGTTCCGCGCGGAGGATACTCAGTTGTCCCGGTCCGAACTGCGGAAAGTCCTGGTATAACCAGTGCGTTACCGCCAGTTCCAACACCGCATCGCCCAGATGTTCCAGGCGTTCATAGTTGACGGGGCTGGCCGAACTGTGTGTCAGGGCCAGGGAAAGCAAGGCCGGGTCGGTAAAGGCATAGCCCAACCGCTGTTGCAAGGTCGTCAAGCCGGGCCCGTTCATCGCGCACCTCGCGGAGCAGCCCGGGCTTGAATCCGGGGGGCACGGGGAATTGTCAGATAAGGCATCCAACACCTCCTCAGGGGTTCAAGTGAACACCGGGGAGGACCGCGCAGCTCCGGGGGGAGCGCGCGGCCCCCCACGGGTGAGATAAGCAAAAGCGCCTGTGTGCAGAGAACACAGGCGCTTGCACGGAATTGAAGAAAACTAACTAACGGGCAGAACGCTCAGTCAAAGTCACCCGTCAAGCGGCCCAGACTGTGCCCCAGGAACGCCGTTTTGAGGCCCCCCAGGACAAACAGCCCGAGCAGCATGAGCAAGAGCCAGTACGGATTTCCGCCCTGGCGTGTGGTGAACGGTAACACGCGCGGTGCCTGTCCGAGGGCCCAGACCACTCCCGCAAGTCCCAACGCCAACCGCCCCAGCCGCCAAACGCTACCGCTCAGGCGGGCGCGCGGGCGGGGTGCTGCCGCGGAGACGGCGGACCGGGAGGCCCGGCGCCGATAGACACGGTTTATCTGAGACATCAGTGCCTCCTCCTGCGCTACTGCTGCTTGAGATCAGCCAGCAGGGCTTGCGCGGCGGACTCGGTGATGCCGTCCAGGGTCGCGCTGATCACATCGGCAGTGAACCCTTTACCCCGTAACAAGGCCGTGAGTAACCGCACGGTATTGTCCGGGGCCGGCGGGCTGGTATCGCGGGACACAGGCGGCTCGTCCGCACCGGGTGCGTCGCTGTCCGCCAGTTCCCCTTCCCCGTTTGGACCGGGGTTCCGCTGCCAGGCCGTGGCCCACTGCTTGTAGGCGGCCCATTCGGCTTCAATGGTATCGGCCAGGGCGTCGCCCACATAATCGCGGTCCGGATCGAAGTCCGCCGAGCGCAGGATGGGCGTCGCGCGGCTTTTCTGCTTGCCGCCGCGCAGCGTGGGTTCCCCCGCGTGCAACAGCAGCGCAAAAAACACGCTGGGCGCTTGCCCCTGCGTCCCCTTGCGCACTGCCTGCCGGTGCTCGCGCAACGCGGTAGACAGGTCCTTCGAGGCCATCCCTTTGACGGTGAGCATGACCGGGCCGCGGAAACCAGTTTCGGTTTCAACGAAGCCCAGGGCTTGCAGTTTGCCGCGCGCGCCTTCGACGAAGGTTTCCAGCCGGTTGCCGTCTTTGACCCACGCAAAGCGGGTCGCCAGCGGCACGAAGCGCAGCCAGTCGGTGAAAAACACCGCATTGGTAGCGCCATTGCTGAATACCAACGTGTGCGGCGTGGCCCCTTGCGGGGGTGCCCCCAGCGTTTCTACCTGGTCGGCAGAGAAGGCGAACCCCCCATTGGGTTTGCGGGGCTCGAGCGTGCCGCCATCATTGACATATTGAATGAACGGATACTCCGCGCTGGACTCCTCTTGGAGCAAGGCGGATGCTGTACGCGATTGCCAAGTCATAGCTAAACCTCCTGGTTGAATTTCAGATTGGAGTCATGGACTAACCTGCACCGGGAGGCGCGGCGGGATAGCGTTCCCCAAAGGGAAGCCGCCGCGCCTCCCTCGGGAATCACAACTACGTTGAACTGTGCTACAAACCTACGCTATGGTAGTCACAACAGCCAGGGCGTCTCTCGCGCCTGACTGATAGCGGCCAGGGTCAAGAGAGGCCCAAGACAAAAAGTGTAGGCAATTCTAACAAGTACACAGCCAGGGCGTCTCTCGCGCCTGACTGATAGCGGCCAGGGTCAAGAGAGGCCC
>CAZDDI010000005.1:0-72331 GCA_964504195.1 uncultured Anaerolineales bacterium | reverse complement strand
TCGCGCCTGACTGATAGCGGCCAGGGTCAAGAGAGGCCCAAGACAAAAAGTGTAGCAATTCTAGCAAATTCACAGCCAGGGCGTCTCTCGCGCCTGACTGATAGCGGCCAGGATCGAGAGAGGCCCGGGTTATCTCTCGCCGTGCGTGTGCTCAGCGGGCAGACCCGTGTTTTGCACAGCAGCAGCGAGATGCTGCTGTTAAATCCATCGTAAACACAAGGGCCGTACTGGGTACTCCATGTACCCAGTACGCTTTACATTGCATTTCTCGGCAGCTGCGGGCTGCTGGCCCGAAGTGTAATCCGGGTGCAGTCCCCGCGGCTGCCTTGCGCATTCAAAGAAAATATTGGATATGTTAAGGTTCTGCCCAAAATGCGCCGGGCATAGTTGCCCTGCGCCGGATGGAGGCCGTAGCCTCGGTATGAGTCTTGTCAATCAAGGCTCATGCCGCGACCGCGGGCGCCAGGCGCGCAAAAGCCCCACGCGGGGCAGCGGCGGACGTGGACAGACGGAATCTGTCAGGCGTGAAAACAGCAGCTGCCCCGGTGGGGCTACAAAGGCCCGCGTTAGAGCGCGGGATGGGTCAGGGTATGTGCATGGGAAAGAGCCAGGTATAGGTTAATTATAGCAAATAGGGGGGTATGGAGTCAAACTGATTTGGATGGTTTAAAGATGAGCGATGCTCCAATGATACTTTTTATCGAAAAAGTATCATTACGCTACGCCGATACTCAAGTATCATCCGGTATGCTCATCCAGAAGTACCAAGATTGCTCTGGTTATATAAAAGTATGGTAATAAAAGATCAATGTCATTAAGTTAAGGTTTGCCAGCCGTTCCCGAATAGTTCACGAATACACGAATGGGTGCAAGACCAAGTAAATTCGTGTATTCGTGGCCGAATTCGAGGACGGCAAGCGAGCGCAATGTTCTTAACTTAATGACATTGAATAAAAGATTGAAGCAACATCGAGAGATTTACGGCACTTCAATGTGTATCGAATCCTCTCATGGGGTTTTGTGCTTTATGAAATCTAAGGTTATACTAATAGTGGATTCCGAGCTACAATGATGACCTACAAAGCAATTGGTTCGATTCGATGTGCTAAAGCACCATTTCTAGAGGTAAATAACAATGACAATAGGGGATTTTGTGGTAGCCAAAGGACAAGATGTAGATCCTTTCTTTCAAGAAGTTGCTTTGATGAAGCAATTGATTCTCGAACGGACGCATCCGCTAGAACTTCTACGCGAACTTATTTCCAACGCTGGCGCAAAAGAGGTAGGGGCCAGTAATATCCAGATCACCTATTATGTACACCCCAAATATGGGCACGCTTTCGAAATCAGTGATGATGGGTGCGGGATGAATTTCACCAATAACCCACAGCTCCCTGGACGGTTGGATCGGTTTTTAGGTTTGGGATTGTCAGCTATTGTAGGGTTGCAAGCAGATGAATTTGCCTGGAAGGGCTTGGGGTCAAAAATGGCTTATCATTCACGCCGTTTGGAAATCAAGACCTGCAATGGAAGGAATGCTTATCAGGTTACAGTGAATGAACCGTGGCAGACTATCGAAAATGGCAAAAAACCACGCCCAAATGTATCAGAGTTACCTGCGAATGTGCTGAAACAAGGCACGAGCATTGAAGTTTATGGACATCCTCCGCATCGTCTGGAACAACCTTTCACTTTCGAGGAGATTCGTGATTATCTTACCCATCGCTCGTTTGTGGGGTTTACACGCGAGCGTTTAACCCCTCCAACCATCATACTGACCGTACAAGGACGCACTGAATCTTTATCCTTCGGTTTTCCTGAGTTTCAAAACTTGCCCGTCGTAGCGCCAGAGGGGACCGTTGTTATTAACCCTCCCGTGGCCGTCACCCGCAACCTACCTGGCACAAATCAAGCGCTTCAAGTGGCGTTAAAAGGTTTCTATACCTGGGACGAGCGCGACTATGAGCTGGCAGATGTTCATTACAATACAGGATTAATTCTCTCGGTGCGAGGTATCCCCTATTTTTCTCTTGACTTACGCGGACTGGGGAGCGGCGAGCTGGCTGTAGCGCGCCCAGGCGTCGGTAAATGCTGTCTAGTGGTTGAATGCGATGCCATCCAAACGGAGATGAATATCTCCCGTAGCGGGCTGGTTGATTCCGCGCTAAGCCAGCATTTCAAGAAGCTGGTAGGAGAAGCCATCCAAAAAGTTGAGAAATCAGAGCAGCACCGTGTTTTTCGCATGGTGCCTCAACGACGTAAAGAACGCAAAGGGGCGCAAGAGCTAAAGCACCGCAAGCAGGATCTGGAAAAGTCGGAGCAGGCCTGGGTCTACTGGCAACCGGATGAACACTCTGAACCCAGGCGCATTTTTCGCGAACCGGAGAATGAAACAGATACACTGGCCGTCCTGTGGAAGCTAGAAGCTCTGGGTGCGTTACCTTTTGCGAACTTTGAGACACTGGCTTATTCTGGTCAGGGTGCCGATCTGGTAGTGCATTTCCAGGAAGACGAAACCAGTAATCCTGAACGTTACGCCACAATGGAAGCCGAATACCGTTTCTTCAATTTCCAGGCGCATCAACACCTGATTCCACAGTTCCCAACCGTGTTGTGTTGGGAGGTTAATCCCAAACCCAAACTCTCGGTGCAAAGAACATCGAAACTTTACAAGTTTGTTGTGCATTTGGAGGAGACCACGCTGCGGATTTACGCGTTGAAGCATATACCAGGTGTCTTCGTCGCTACGGAAGAAGATATGAGGCGCAAGCGCGCCAACCGCACCTGGGCCAGTAACCTATAGCCGATGGCTATGGACAGATAATCAAGGAGCCCATACCATGACCGAACTGATCTGGGAAGGTAAATACGACTTTCACGGCAAGCGCGTGGCCCCGCTGCGAGTGCGCCTGCCGTTTCAGACGGTGGAGACGGTGAACGAGAGTGCGCAGGAGCGCCAGATGGCGTTGGACTTGTTCAGCGCGGGGCGGCCCACAGAATGGCGCAACCGCTTAATTTGGGGCGACAAGAAGTATGTGCTGCCCTCTCTGCTCGATGAGTTTGCCGGGCAGGTGAATCTGATTTACATTGACCCGCCCTTCAACGTGGGGGCGGATTTTTCCTTTACCACGACGATCCCCGAATCCCCCGACGATGCGGACGCGCCGGCGACCTCGTTTGTGAAAGAGCCGAGCATCCTGGAGCAGAAAGCCTACCGCGACACCTGGGGCCGCGGGTTGGATTCGTACTTGCAGTGGTTCTACGAGACCGCCGCCCTGCTCCGCGAACTGCTGGCGGAGGATGGGAGTATTTATGTGCATTTGGACTGGCATGTAGGGCATTATGCGAAGGCTGTTTTGGATGAAGTATTTGGAATAGATAATTTCAAAAATGAGATTGTTTGGAAAAGGTCAGCTATTGCTACAAATGTGACTACTCAATGGCGGAATAGCCATGATACCATTCTTTTCTATTCAAAATCCATGCAGAATGTTTTCAATGTTCAATATGGAGAGTATTCCGAATCATCAAAACGCCACTATAATAAACATGATGAAAGAGGGTGTTTTCGTACAGTTCCTTTAATGGCAAGTGGAAGAACGGCTGGTGTTTCAGGTCAACCATGGAGAGGAATAGATGTTAGTAATAGGGGCAAAAATGGTATGCACTGGCTTAAAAACCCAGATGAATTAGAACGATTAGATACAGAGGGGTTAATTTATTGGAATTCCGAAGGTGTTCCCGAATTAAAATATTATCTTCATGAGGCAAAAGGCGTTTATGTACCCGATTTCTGGGCTGATATTAACGTAATAAACTCGATGGGTTCTGAATCGGTTGGTTACGATACCCAAAAACCTGAAGCGCTCCTCGAACGTATCCTCAACGCCTCCTCCAATCCCAGTGACCTCGTCCTCGACTGTTTCTGCGGCTCCGGCACAACCCCCGCCGTCGCCGAAAAACTCGGTCGCCGCTGGATAGCCTGCGACCTGGGGCGCTTCGCCATCCACACCACGCGCAAGCGCCTGCTCGGCATCCCCGGCGTCAAACCCTTCGTCGTCCAAAACCTCGGCAAATACGAGCGCCAGGCGTGGCAACAGGCGGAGTTTGCGAGTGAGCGAGACGGCGCGGCGGCCCAAAATCCACAATCTAAAACCCAAAATCAGCAGGTGCAGGCGTATCGCCGCTTCATTCTCGAGCTCTACCAGGCGCAGCCTCTCCACGGCTACGCCTGGCTGCACGGCGTCAAGAGCGGGCGGATGGTGCATGTGGGCGCGGTGGATGCGCCGGTTTGCCCCGGCGATGTGACGCAGATCGCGCTGGAGTTCCGCAAGGCGATGGGCAGCGGCAAAGACGCCCCCACCGTCAACGGGGTGGACATCCTGGGGTGGGATTTCGCCTTCGAGCTCAACGAGATCGCCAAACAGCAGGCCACGCTCGCCAACCTCAACGTGCGCTTTGTGCGCATCCCGCGCGAAGTGCTGGAGAAGAAAGCCGTGGAGCAGGGCGACATCAAATTCTTCGAGCTGGCCGCGCTGGCGGTGGACGTGGGGCAAACCGGGCGCGGCGTCACGCTCCGCCTCAGCGATTTCGTCATCCCGCCGGACGATGTCCCCGCCGACGTGCAGGCCGCCATCACGCACTGGTCGCAGTGGATTGATTACTGGGCGGTGGATTGGGACAACCACGATGACACGTTCCACAATCTGTGGCAGACCTATCGCACGCGCAAAGACAAAACGCTGACGCTGAGCGCGGCCCACACCTACGACGCGCCCGGCGTGTACCGCATCATGGTCAAGGTGATTGATATTCTGGGGAATGACACCACGAAGACCTTGCGGGTGGAGGTGGAATAATATGCCCCGCAAGAAACGCGCCGATCCGGCTCAGATTTCGCTGCTGGAACTCTCGCTCAAAACCGCGCCGTGCGTGCCCGCGATCCGCGAGGCGGTGCGCGCCTGGCGCGAGGACGGCAAATATCCCGGCGCAACGCCGACCAGCCGCGTGTTGCTCAACCACTGGTTCCGCGCGGATCACCGCCTGCCCAATGGGCGACCCTTCCGCTATTACCCGTTCCAGCGCGAAGCCATCGAAACGCTCATTTACCTCTACGAGGTTGCCCAGGTGCGGCGGCACAAGGATCTCATCGAGACCTACGCGCAGGTCCCCGCCGAAGAGCAGTTGCGCTTGCTGCAATACGATGCTTTCCCCCGCTATTGCGTCAAAATGGCGACGGGCAGCGGCAAGACCAAAGTGCTCGCGCTCGCCATTGCCTGGCAATACTTCAACGCCGTGTTAGAGGATGCGACGCAGTACGCTGCGACCAGCCTGCTCATCGCGCCCAACGTTATCGTCTACGAGCGGCTGGTGACGGATTTCGCCGCCGGGCGCATCTTCAAGGTGGATCCGGTCATCCCGCCGGAATTCCAGCTCCTCTGGGACCTGGATTGCTACCTGCGCGGCGAGGGGGAGCGGGTGGCTTCGAGCGGCGCGCTCTACCTCACCAACATCCAACAGCTCTATGAGCGCGCGGAGCCGGCGGCGGATGACGAGCCAGAGGCGATGACGGCCATGCTCGGCCCTAAGCCGCCAACGGCGCTCACGCAGGTGGAAGGCTTCGACGTGCGTATTTTGCGGCGCGGCGGGCCGGTCTTCGTCGCCAACGATGAGGCGCATCACACCCACGACGAGGAGAGCGAGTGGAACAAGACGATCCGCCGTCTCCATGCAGAGTTGGGCGAAAATAGCGTGATCCAATTGGATGTTTCGGCCACGCCGCGCTACAGCAAGGGATCGCTGTTCACCTGGACCGTCTTCGATTACCCACTCAAACAGGCCATCCTCGATAGCATCGTCAAGCGGCCCATCAAGGGCGTCGCCAAAGGCATGGGCGAAGCCGCTTCTGACATTGCCAGCACGCGCTACCAGGCGTATCTCACCGCCGGGGTAGAGCGTTGGCGCGAGTACCGCGATCAACTGACGCCGCTCCAGCGCAAGCCGGTCTTGTTCATCATGCTGAACAGCACCAAAGATGCCGATGAGGTGACCGATTATCTGCGCTCCAAATATCCCGCCGAGTTTGCCGGGGAGCGCTTGCTCGTCATCCACACTGACCGCGCGGGCGAAGTCTCCAAGCGCGATATCGAGGCGGCGCGCGTGGCTTCCCGCGAGATTGATCTGCCCGATAATCCCATCCATGCGATTGTCAGCGTGCTGATGCTGCGCGAGGGCTGGGACGTGCAGAACGTGACGGTGGTGGTGGGCCTGCGGCCCTATAGCGCCAAGGCCAATATCCTGCCGGAGCAAACCGTCGGGCGCGGGCTACGGCTCATGTTCCGGGGCAATCAGCCCGGTGTCCCGGCCTTCAGCGAGCGGGTGGACATCATCGGCAACCAGGCGTTCATCGAGTTTGTCGAGCAGTTGGAGCGCGATGAGGATCTGGAATTCGAGACTGTGGACCTGGACAAGGACAAGGTTGTCATCGAGACTATCCATCCCGATCCGCAGAAACTGGCCTACGATATTGCCATCCCCATCCTCAGCCCCATCCTCACGCGCAAGCGCACGCTGCGCGAGGAAATCGAAACGCTGAATGTAGCCGCGTTCCAGACGCCGGTGTTGCCCAAAAAGGCAGGGGACGCCGCCGCGCAGGATTTCAAGTATGAGGGTTACGATCTCATCACGTTGGAGAAACTGGTGGAGCGTGATTACAGTATCCCCCAGGTGCAAACCTCACAAGAAGTACTTTCGTTCTATGCCAAGCGTATCGCCGCGGATCTCAAACTGCCCTCGCAATTTGCCGCATTGGTGCCTAAAGTCCGTGAATTTCTGGCCGACTACGCTTTCGGCGAACCGGTTGATCTGGATGATCCGATCATGATTAAGGCGATCACGCATCCCATTGTGCAACACGTTACCGTTAAAGCCTTCCTGACCGCCCTGCGCACAGCGATTGTCGAGGAGCAGCAGCCGGAACTGCTCGAAGCCGGGCGGCTACTCTCCACCACGCCGGGTTTCCCCTGGTCGCGCCCCACGCTGACGGCGACGCGCACCGTGTTCAACCTCGTCGCTGCCGATAACGAGTTCGAGAAGAGCTTTGCGCTGTTCCTGGAAAAAGCGCCCGATGTGGCGCGCTTTGCCAAACTGCCAGAGCGTTTCGGTTTCAGCATTCCCTATACCGACAACGTGGCGAACCTGCGTTATTACGAGCCGGATTTCGTCGCCGTCACCAGCGACGGCGTGCATCATCTCATCGAAACCAAAGGCCGTGAAGACCTTACCGTTGCGCCCAAGAATCGCGCTGCTGTGCTGTGGTGCGAGAACGCCACGCAACTCACCGAGGTCGAATGGCGGTACCAAATCGTTCATCAAAAAGAGTATGAACAATTACATCCCGATGAATTTGCCGATCTGATCGCGCTGGAGCCGGTTATCGTAGGGTAAAGCAAATGTATGTCATTATAGAAGTTTTGAAAAGGCTGCGGATCCTTTTCAACGGTAATCCCCAATATAGCAAGTATGGCTATCATATAACCGAATTCACTGTTCCATACTATTCAGGAGCCATCGCAGATGATTATTCACTATACGCTGAGCACATTTGTCAATGCGGGTCCCTTGAACGAGGATGATCTGTTTACTGACATTACCGGAAAGATCATGGAAGTTACCCCTCACTCCACGGATACGGACGCGGACAACGTAGCCGGGGAAATCACCGCCTGTTATGTAGATGTTGAAGCTGCGATTGATAATGAGGTAAACATTTGGGATGTCTTCGATGCCGCGGGCGAGGGGTCCCGCGGGCTACTCCCCTACTACGACCTGCTCTACGATGCCAACGGGGAGCTCCAAGGCACGCTGTCCGAACAGGTCAGGGGAGAAAACGTCTTGATTATCCAACACCTGAGCATTGTGCCGGCTTTCCAGGGGTACAAGATGGGTCTGGCCGCGCTCTGGGAGACGATTCGGCGGTTTGGACACGGCTGTAGCCTGGTGCTGCTCACCGCCCAACCCCTGAATGCCGCGCAACTGACACCCGCAGAGTTGGAAACCGCCAGGGCCGGGCTAATCCGCTATTATCAACGCCTGGGCTTCCGCGGCCCGGTAGGCGCTCACATCCTCTACCTGGATTTGGACCGTAAATGTCCCACATTGCTTGCAGCCGGCTATCAGGACATCCCCTGAGCGCCGTCGCGCGGGCAGATTAACCACACCGCCCCCACGAGAACTGGCGTGGGGGCGGCACACTGCACCAAGACGGGTTACAAAACTACGCTGCGGACGGCGCTGCGGGCCGACTTGCTTCGCGCTCCTCCTTCCGGCCCAACCACCGCCACTGCGTTGCCACCACCTCGACCTTGGCCTGCTGCACAAACCCCGTGCCCGCCTTGGGCAACGCGGGGTGTTCCCCGGCGCTCCAGCCTTCAGCGCGGCGCAACAGGTGAACCAGGCTCTCCCGCGTATCGCGCTGCTGCAAGAACCCGGCCACTTCCACCTGGTCGCCCGGCTGCCACGCGGGCGCGCGGCCCACGGCCTGCGGGAAACACACGTCAATCGCATCGAAGTTCTTGCCGTCAGGATTCGGCAACATCCCCGGCTGGCGGGGAATCAACATCCGGTAGACCGTCGTCTGATCCGGCGACACCCGCCGCCGCACCACCACCCCCGAAAGCGAAATGTTATTCATCGTTCACACTCCTTGTGCATAGAATAATTCTTTGAAACTGGTTGCTGGTTACTGGTTTTAAGGCGGACTGCGTATTGCGTAACCAGCGCCGCCTTTACGCAGTACGTCCTACGGAATTAAGATAGATTGCGCTTCGATGACCGGAATCGCCAAACCCGGCGTGAAACTGCCGCAGGGCACCCCGTGCGCATCGGCGCCGGCCGTCTCCGCAGCGGCCCAGGGGGTCAGCGGGTGATAGCCCAACCCCCGCAAATCATACACACACCACGCGCCCTGTTGCTCACCGGGACACCCAAACAGCGGCCCGGTGACCGGGCGCCACTGCCATTCCGTGCAGACTTCCAGTTGGTAATGCTCCGCCTCCGCACACGTCTGGTAAGGCTGGCCCAGCGGCGGCTCCGCGCGGTAGAAGCAGGGCCCCCACTCGCGGCGGGTGCAGTGCAGTTCATCATATTTCCACGTCCACAGCGGATACCACCAGGTCTGCACACTGCCCTGATACGCGGGCATATCCCAGCCGGCCACCCGCTCATCACAGGCACACGCGCGGTCTTGACAGGCTGGATTCCAGCGCGGGCCATTGGCGATGAGGCCATACGACGAGGTCTCGAAGGTGTGCTGTAAGACGTAGCCCTCCGCCGCGCCCGCCGCATTCCAGGCGCGCTCTTCCACTGTGACCCGCACCTCATACGGTGGCGTGTAGCCGTACACGGCCGGGCCGCCCAGCTGCCAGCGCTGCCAGGCCACGCCCAGTTGCAGATTAACCCGCGTGCCGGCGCTGGGTGCGCCGATAGGGGCCGGGCACGCGGGGACATCCCCCAGCCGACTATACGCCGCGCCCGGCTGGACCTGACAGGGGAAGGCGCGGCCCGCTGAGAACTGCTCGACGCGCTGCGGCGCCCCCGTGTACCAGAGGGTAGTGGGCAACCCCACCAGCGCGCGCGGCCAGGGATGGCGCAGCACTTGCGCGGGCGGGATCTGCACCTGCACGCGCAAATCCCATTGCCAGTCGTCGCAGGTCTGATCCAGGCCGCCGGGGTACACGTCCGGCACATCCGCGCACGGCCACTGCGACGGGTCGCCCGCGCCGGGCGTAGGACGCGGCGTAGGCGTTACCAGGTCGCACTCGCCCGCCGCCGCGCAGCGCGCGCGCACCAGATAACACTGTCCGCCGGGCACACACCACCAGAGCACCACCGCCCACCCGTGCGGGCAACCGAGCAGCACCGCATCACACGCGCTAGTATAGTAGCCGGCTCCGGGCAGCCCCGGCGGGGGCGCGGGCGTGGGCGGCGGCGGCGCGGGGGTTCCGGGCGGCCCCGGCGGGTCCCCCGGCCCGGGCGGCGGGGTGGGGGCCGGCGGGCCGGGCGGGGTGGTGCCGCCGCTACCGCCGCCGCCGTCATCCTGGGTTTGGCACAGGAAACAGCCGCTCGCCGGCGTCCCGCAACAGCCATTGGCCGGCGGCGTACAACACGCGCCCACCGGCGCGGCACCGGCCCAGTGCCACAGCCCCACCAACAGCGCCGTCACCAGCGCCCAAATCAGTAAGCGCACCCACCAGCGCGTCATCGGCGGGTGCCTACCAGCCTGGCGGCGGCGCGGGCAGCGGGGTAATCTCCCAGCCGCACAAGCGCCACGCGCCGTCAAGATCACGTTGGAAATCCGCCGTGATGAGATTGTCGCGGGCGTCAACCTGGTGGTCGGCCAGCGGCGTCAGACACGGCGCGCTGTCCGGGACGCACAAGGCCGGGTCCAGCAGCAACACCGCCTGAATGCCCAGCACCGCCTGCGTGAGGCGGCAGGCGTCCGGGGCGGCGCAACTGAGGGGATTCTCCGGCCCTAACGCGGTATAGACGAAGACGAAATCGCTGTGTAAGGGGGGCCAGGCATAGTCCGGGGCCAGCTGCGCTTGCGCGGCGGCGGTCTGCGCGGCGCGGTCATAGGCGCGCAACGTCGCCGCATCGGCGGATAACACCCGCGCGCGGGGTAAGAGCGCGGCAAAGGCGGCGCGCACGGCGGCCTGCTCCGCCGCGGCGGGCGTGGCCGGGGCGCTGCCCGCCACTGGCGGGGGCGGCGACGCAGTCGCCAGGAGCGCCGGCGTCAGGCGCGGGTCAGGCGCTGCGGCCGGGGCCACGCGCGGCGCGGTAAGCTGCTGATACACCCGGCTCCCGCACGCGCCCAACACGCCTGTGAAGATGAGCAAGACTGCTCCCAAAATCAAAGCCGTGGATTTGAGTTTCATGGTTTCCTCCTTGTCCGTAGTCAGATAGTCTTTAGTCGGATAATCAAGCGTGCGCTTGCTGATGCGTGGATGCGTTTTTTCGCTGACTCGCCTGCTCGCTCACTCGCCCTCGAGCAGCGCGCCCCACGCGGGGCGGGCGCGGCCGCGCACCGTCACACGCACCGGCGGGCCATTGACCAGCACTACCGGGTGTAACGTAGCCTGGCAGATGAGTTCCACCTGGTTGGCCCAGATCTGCGGCGTCCCGCAAGTGATCGGACCGCGCGCGTTGGGCGCGGCGAAGGCTTGCGCGACTGCGGCGGCCTGCGGGGTCAAGGCCACGCGCCCGGTGCGCAGGTACAGCGCCGTATCAAGTTCCTGCGCGGCGGCGTGCGCGGCGCTATCGGCGGCCAATTGCGCCAGGCGGTAGGCGCGGTACATGAGGCCGCCTTCGATGAGGATGCCCGCCATGAGCAGCAAAAGCGGTAGCAGAATCAGCAACCACACGAGCACCTGGCCGCGCTCATCTTGCAAGCAGGTTGCGAGCGGTGACCGCTGACTGCTGTCAGTTACTTGCAATGGCGCGGGGCAGGGCGCTGCTGCCGTCGGCGGTCGTCCGTCGTCCGTCATCCGCCTCATTGCCACCGCGACTTCCAGCGCTGCACGCGGAACGTAGCTTGCTGCCACACGGACACCCGCTCCCCGCCGAACAGCAGCGGGGCCAGCGGGATGTCGCCCACTGGTACGGCCACCCCCACGCGGTTGGTCACGGCCCCACCGCGCTGCCAGCCCGCCGCCTGGAGTTGCCAGGTCGCGGCCGTCGCGTCCAGGCCGCTGGCGGTCAGATTCCCGGCCGTCGCGCGGGCGGCTTGATACGCCGCCTGATACGGATTGAGGCTCTCCGCCGCGAAGCGTCCCCCGCTGAAAGCCGCCTGGTCTACGGCCAGGGCCACGAAGAGCACCCGCCCAAAGCCCAACACGGCGGCCAGGATTAACATGAGCACCGGCAGCGCCAGGAGCATTTCCAAAGCGGCTTGCCCGCGTTCATCCGGGTAGCGCCGGGCCCCGCGCCTCATTCGAAGGCGCCCGCCGCCGGCGGCCCGGCATAGAACTGTTCCCAGCGGGTGAACGCGCCCGCCGTGATTTCTGGCGCGGCCAGGTCCCACAGCAGCAACTCCGGCCCCGGATAGCGCGCGGTCGCCTGGACGCCACGCTGGAGGGTGAGGTGGGAGACCGTCGTGTGCGCGCCGAAGTCCACATTGCTCCCGGCCATAAAGCGCGCCGCCCCGGCGGCCCCGGCGGCCAAGGCATTGGCTTTGCCGGCCAGCGTGGTCACTTCTTGCGCGTAGGCCGCGTGATTCAGGCGGACCCAGTACGTCCAGCCGATGCCGAGGATGGCGCCGGTCAAAAACAGAAAGACCGGCAGCACCAACAACATTTCCAACAAGGCTTGCCCGCGCTCACTCTGGCGCGCAGGCGGGGGAGAAATTTGGGTCATCGGGATACCTCCTTCAGGGGAGCGGGCGCCGGTGGCCGGCGCCCGCTCTGGTTAAGTCAGGGCGCAGAAATACTCAGGGAATTGACACTGGTGGTCGCCTCCCCGTACTTGCCCTGCACGGCGCGATACAGCGCCAACACCGCCGCCGCCACGACAAACACGCCGGCGATGGCGATAATATACTCCAACAGCCCTTGCCCTTCTTCGCGGGCGAGCGCTGTCCGTATCCGCCCCTGGCATACCGCGGCCCAGCGCCGCGCTACCGGGTGGGCAGTGGCCTGGCAATACCGGCGGAGCACCGCCTGCTCCAGGCCCGCTACTCGTAACGTCCATCTCATAAGCGTTGGTCAAAACCTCCTATTGGTGAAATTAAAACCTGAGTCGAAGCAGCTGGGGCGCGCTACTCCCCGTCGTACTAGCGCCACACCCCCTCCGGTAGATTTTGCGCCCCCGCGGCGCGGCTTACCACCCGCCGCCCGCGCCCAGGCTGGCAAAGGCGCGCAGGGCGCCCGGCGCGGCCAACACCAACAGCGTGGCGAGGATGGCGAAAAACGCCGGCACGATCATCAAGACCGTGTTGCGATAGCCCCGCGCCGTGATGCGTTGGGTCAGTTCCGCGCGCAGCTCTGCCGCCAGGGCGCGCAGCGCTTCGCTGACGCCGCCGCCCAGCCGTGTCGCGGTCTTGAGCAGCGTGGCAAACGGCAGCAGCGGCGGCAGATGGCCGTTGGTTTCCAAGAGGGCTTCTACCCCGGCCACCAAATCGCCGCTCACGTCGTAATGCGCCGCCACCTCCCGTAACTCGGCCACGAACACGCCGCCGGGCCGCTGGGCCAACTCGTGGATGGCGTAGGGCAAGGGATAGCCCGCCGCCAGGAAATTCGCCAGCCGGTCAAGCGCGGACGCCATATCGGCCACCATGCGATCATCGCGGTGCGCGATTTGGCTGCGCAGATCCCCGACCGGCAGAAACCCGCCCAGCGCGCCCAGCCCCACGGCCAACCCCACCGCCAGGGTAAGCGGCAGCTCGCCCAGCAGCGCCAGCAAGAGGCCCCCGCCCAGCCCCAGCCCGGCCAGCAGCGTCGCGCTTGCCAGGCAATAGGCATAGAAAGTGCGGACATCGGGATAGAGCGCGCCCGCGCGTTGCCACAGCCCGGCCTGCTGGAGGCGAGTCTCTATGTCCGGCGCATTGCGGCGCTGCAATAGCCCTTCCGCCCACGCGCCAAAGAGCCGGTCTACCAGCGGGCGCTGGGCCAGTCCCCGGTCCGGTAGCCCCAGCGCCCGCGGCGCGCGGCGCTGGCCGGCGGTGACCAGCAAGCCGGTCCCCAGGGCGGCCAGGCCCGCCCACCACCAGTGCGCCGCGGTCATCGGCCCCCCCCTTGGGCTTCCAGATCCAGGCCCGCGCGGGCGATTTTCTGCGCCAGCAGATAGGCCAGGCCGGAAAAGATAATCGCCACTGCCAGCACCAGCTGCCCTTCCAGGGTGGCGTAGAAACCGCCCTCGTATTGCGCCATGCCCACCTTGAGCAGGATCAAGAAGCCGAACGGCGCTACTGCGACAATCGCCCCCTCTAGTTGGGGCTGCGTTTGCCGGGCGCGGATTTCGTTCTGAATCTGGATGACGCCGTGCATGAGGCTCTGCAAGCCCTGGAGCACGCTCTTGAGTTTGCCGCCCTGCTGCTCGCGCACCGCCAGGGCTTCGGCCAGCATGTCGAAATAGGGGTTAGCGCGACGCTCAGCCACCTGATACACCGCGTCGCTGATGCTGGTGCCGGTCTGCAAAGCGGTGACCACCTGCACGAAATCGCTGCGCACGGGTTCCAGCATATAGGGCGTGGCTTCCTGCAAGGCCGCGTTGAGATTGGGATTGGCCGTGTAGGCGCGGAGCAGCGTCTCAATGGCCTTGTCCAGCGCCAGTAGATACGCACGCCGGTAGCGCGCCAGTTTCGCGGCCCACACCTGCCAGTAAATCACCGGCCCGCTCAGGAGCACGACCGCCGCCAGCACCGTCGGCCCCAGCACCAGCAGCGCTCCCCCGGCCAACCCCGCGCCAATCGCCAGGCCCGTCAGCAAGAACTCGCGGGCCGTCACGGGTACCTCCGCAGCTTGCAAGCGGGCGTCCAGCCGCGCCAGCAGTCCGGACTGCGTCACCGGGGCCACGCGCACATAGGCGCGGGTCGTAGCGGCCAGCCAGGCCAGCCATACCCCGGCCGCAGCCAGAGCCGCCCAAAACCAGACTGTAGTAGCTAAAGTCATGAATCTAATGCCTCCCTTCGGTAAATATGAGCCTGCCCCTGTCCCTACCCCGCGCCCCTCAGCGCGTCCGCCGCACCGGAAACCAGGCCACCGTCCAGGTAGCGGCCGGACTGCCCAAGCCGCTGGCCGCATCCGTAGCCGTGGCCTGCCAGGTCCCCCGGCAAGCCGTGCCGAACCACCCCTCGCCGCTGCTCAGCGCGTCCAGGGTCCACGCCCCAGCCGCGTCCGCGGTGACCAGATAGGTGTGCCGGCCGCACCCGGCGGGCCCCGCCACCTGCACCGTGACCGCGCCCTGGGGCGTGTAACCCGTCCCGCGCAGCACTTGGGTCGGCTGGCCCACCTGCGGGCCATACCAGACCAGCCAGGGATACTCCCGGGTGAGCGTCGGGGCCAGCGCATAGGCGGTCCACGTCCAGACCCGCAGATAATCCGTCTCCGGGCTGCTCCAATAGCCAGGGCCATAAGCGCCCTCGGGCCCGGTGAAATACAGCGGATGCCCCAGGCGCACCGCTTGCGGGCGCAGCGCCGCCGTCACGGTATACGTCGCCGTGGGCGGCCCGGCATACGGCTGCGTTCCGGGGGGCTGCGCTGCCGTGCGGAAGACTCGCATGACCCACTGGTGTGTCGCCGCGGTATACTCCCAGCGCACGATATGCCAGTGGGTGGTCGCCGGGATTTCCAGGTAGTCCTGGCCGAACAGCCCGATATACAGGGTATGTGCATTGCCCGCGCCGTGGACGCCCCAGTAGCCCGGGGGCGGCGCTACCGGACAGGCCGGCGCATTCTGGTGATGGCCCTGCACCCCGTCGTAGCATTGCCGTTCGCCGTGATAGGGGCTGGGCAGCAACACCAGCGGATCATTGCCATACCCGGCATAGGCGGCCAGCCGCACGCGGGTTTCGATAGCGAGATTGCCGCTGCTGGGCAAGAGATCGTTGCGCCACAGCAAACCGGTCGTGCGATACTGAGTCGTGGCGCTGGCGGGCAGCAGGCGCACGGTGTCCCCAGTGCAGCTATAAGTCGCCGCGCCCCAGCCATCCTGCCACTGCCACCCCGCGCCACACGCGGGGCCGGTGAACTCGGCCTGGGCATACAGCGTATACGTCCGCCCGGTGGCGGGCGCGGGCGCGGCATCCGCGCGCAGCCCGCCCAGGAGCAGCAAGAGGAGCCCGCCCCATAGCCAGCGTCGCCCCGGCTTCATGGCGCGGTCACCAGTTCCGCCGCGGCGAACACATGGAGCCGTGCCGGCGCGTTCCCGTTCACCCACCCGTAGAACCCGGGGGTGCGCGGCAGCGTCAGATAGACCGCTACCGCCGGGGCCGTCGGCGTCCAGTCGCCTGGCGGCTGGGCCGCGTGCGGGACGGGTGGATAGCCGGGATAGGTTAACATTCCGGGCGTGGGATGGACGCGAATAACGTATGTCGCGCCGCTGAGCTGCCCACGCGCGGCCAGGGCCGTTTCCAGCGTCGTGCCCGCCGCCATCTCCGCCACCAGCGGGTGCAATGCCGGCACCCCGGTCGCCACATACGCGCCATAGTCGCGGCCTTGCGCCACCCCCGCCAGGGCCGCCGCCTCGGCCACGCGGTACGCCCAACTGCGGGTCGCCCAGCTCTGCGCCAGGTCGAGCAGTCCGGCCAGCAGGAGCACCAGTACCAGCAGGCTCAGCGCGGCGGCCAGGGTTGCTTGCCCGTCCGCCTGCCGCGGGGGCCGCCCCGGCCCCCCGCAGTGCGCGTCGGGAGCCCCAGACCGGTCGCGGCCCCCCGCCGGTAAGAACCCCACGCCCATTAGGGGCCCCCCAATTGGTGAAACATAGCGCGCTCCTTCCAAAATTAGCGTCCTCCGCGCATCACGGATAGCGTTCCAGGATGGCCCACTGCGTGCTGGTCAATGTCCGCGGCGCGGCTGCCGCAAAAGGTAATTGCCCCGAGAACGGTACGCTGCACGTCACGGCAAACGGCGTGCCAAAGGCTAATCCGGTAGGCACTACCGGAACGCCCGCCGCCGTCACCTGGCACGTTACCGGCCCTACCGGGCCCAGCAACGCGCCATCTACGCCAGCCTGCACCCGGATTAAGGCGCTCTCCCACGCGCCGGGGTCTAGCGCGATGTGGCGCGCCGCGGTTGCCGTCGCCGTGTCCAGCGCGTGCCGCGCGCCGACCCCCTGGGTCAAACGCAGCCCGCCCCACACCAACGGGACAAGCAGGAGCAGCACCACCAGCATCTCGATCCCGGCCTGCCCGCGTTCGTCAGGGCCGCGCGCCTTCACCAAATGCCTCCCAGGCGCAGGGCCAGATAGCCCAGCGTCCCCAGCGCCAGCCACGGCACGGTCGGGTGCGTCCCCACCGCGCCCGTGCGGGCCGGAAACTCCCCCCGCAGCGCCGCGTGCAGGACCGCCTGCAAGACCCAGGGGGTGGTCAGGCCATCCCGGCGCAGCACGGCCAGGCCGCTGCCCACCGTCACGGCGAGCCCCAGCGCGCCGAGGAGCCGCGCATCGGGAAAGACCGCCAGCAACGTGGCGAAAATTTTGCCATCGCCCGCGCCCCAGATGCCCAATAAGGTAAGCAGCAAAGCGGCAAACCAACTGCCCACGAGCACCTGCGTCTCCGGCCCCCCCAGCCCCAGGCCGAGCGCGGCCACGCCCGCCGGGAGCGTGGCCCAGCGCGTGTCCGACAACACCAGCATCGCTAACGCCGCCGTCACCGCTACCCCGCCGGGCCAGACTGCCCCATCCGGGGGCCACAGCCCCACGCGGAGCAGGCCCACGAGTACCAGCGGGATAGCCGTGCCTTTCGCGGAGACTGCGCCGGTGCGCGCGTCACTCCAGGCCAACGGCGCCAACCAGCCCAGCACCACCAGGGCGCCCAGCGGCAACCCGCACGCGACCACTTCAGAGTGCATCGTGATACTCCCGCAATTTAAGCGCCAACGTCGCGTGGATTTGCCAGAGCAGCCCGCCCAGCACGCCCACCACAATGGCCGCTACGACCAACCATTCCACCGCGCTTTGCGCGCGCGTGCCCTGTAAAAAGCGCATAGTGCCTCCCTCCAACTGCAAAAAAGTAATGGTTACCTAAGCGGGCAGGGCAGGCTGCCCGCAGGTCCGGGCTGGCCTTACGGGCTAGTCGGCGCGGGAATCCCCGCGATCCACCCGTTGGTCAGCCCCCCCTGGACTTTACTGGAATGCGCAATGGTGTAGATCATCGAACCCACCACGCTCACCACCAGAATCAAGCCCACAATCCATTCAACCGTATCGCCGGCGTGTGTACCGGTAAGAAAACGCATCGTCACCCTCCTTGAAATTTGAATTAACGCCCGCCATCACGGGCCGGCCCCGGCTAACCAGGTGAGGATCAGGCACCCCAGGCTGCCCGCCAGGAGCACCCCCACCACCCATTCGGCCAGCTGGCCCGCGTGTTGGCCTCGCAGAAATCGCATCTGGCTTTCCCTTTCCCCAGCCCCGGGAGGTTACCGCCCCAGCCCCGGACCCGCGCCTGCCAGCGTGTCCAAGAGGGCTTGCACTGGCGGGGTCAAGACCACCACCAGCGCGGGGGGCAAGAGCAGCACCAGGCTGGGCAGGAGCAACCGCGGCGGCGCGGCCTCCACCATTTCTTCCAGCTCCCGGTGTACCTCTGCCACTAATTCGTCCGTCGCCGCCTGCAAAGCGCGCGCCAGGGCGGTGTTCCCGGCCTGGGCCGCGCGCACCCGGCTCACCAGCCGCCGCAGTTCGGGGGACGCCACTTCCCCGGCCACCGTGCGCAAGAGCGCCTCGGGGCCCGCCAACGCCAACACCTCCCGGTGGGCGCGCAGCCGCGCCCATAACTGGCCGGGGCGCGCCTCGGCCAACGCCAGGGCCAACGCCGCGCCCGGCGTGGGCGCTAACGCGCCATAGAGGCGCAAGGTTTCCAGCAACTCCAGCACTTCCTGCCGGATCTGCCGTTGCCCGGCGCGGCGGCGCGCGCGTTGCCAGAACAGGGGCGCCAGGGCGGCTAACGGCCCTAGATAGCGCGCCGGCCCCACGAACAGGGTGTAGGCCACTGCCCCACCCAAGAGCGCCGTCCCCAGCAGCCAGGGCAGTAACGGCGCCAGCCCATAGAGCTCCGCGGCGGTCACCGGCGGCGGCCCCGCGGGCCCCGTTAGCCAGTGGCGCCGGCGGCGGTGCGCGCGCCAGAGGGCGTTTCCGGTGCGGCCCAGCGCCAGGGTGAGACTCAGCACCCCCAGGGCAGCGCTCAGTGCCGGGATCCCGGCCCAGCTCACAGGCTATCCTCCAGGGCTTGGCTCTGGAACCGCAAGTAGCCATAGCCGCCCAGCGCCAGCGCGGTACTCAGCAGGTACGGCGTGGGGTGCGCCAGATAATAACTGCGCCAGGCCGGGAGCAGCGCGCTCAGGGCCGCGGCGAGCACATTGACGGTTACCAGGACGCGCCAGGTCAGCCGCACCACGGTCAGCGTCACTTGCGCGCGGGCAGCCCGGTGGCGTTGTTGCCGCGCCGCCGCCATCAGGCTCTCCAGCAGGGCGTGGGTTTCGGCGGCCGCCGCGCCGGGGGCGTGGCTCAAGACCGTGGCCAGCCGCTGCAATAAGCCCCCCTGAACGGCCAGCGGGCGCAGCGCCAGGGGCAGCGGCAGGCCCAGGCGCACCCGGCGGCCGCTCTCGCTCACGGCCAGCACCAACTCCGCCGTAGGGTCTTCCAAATCCAGCGCCGCGCCGGCCAGCGCCGCGGCCAGCGATTGTGCCACGGCATACCGGCTATGCAGGGCGCTCAAGAACAATTCTTGCTGCGCGCGCCCCGCCAGGGTGACGCGGGGCCGCGCGGCCTGCGTGAGGCCGGTAGCGATCCCGCCCAGCAGCAGCGTCCAGGCGGCGAACAGGGGCGTGCGCCACAGCAGGGCCAGGCCCAGCCCTAGCCCTAACGGCAGCAACCGGCTGGGCGTCACCAGCACGCGCCGCGCCCCCACCTGCAATTCCCCGCCGGTAGGCGTGGGCGTCCAGCGCAGCCGCCCGTACCGCCGCCGCAGTCCGCGTCCGGCGGACTCCAGGACGCTCAGCGCAACATACGCCAACAGCCCCGCGCCGAGGGCAGCTAAGCCCGGCGGGAGCAGCCGCGCCAACCAGTACAGCCCGGGGCTCATGCCCGGCCCTCCGCCGCCGCGCTGCCGCGCGCCCACAGGGCAACCAGCCCCGCGCTCCGTTCCGGGACGCGCCCGACCGGGAGATACTGCAAGTCATACCCGCCGGCCGGCGTCAAGCCCCGGACCAGCGCGACTTCAGCGATGCGCCGCGCGCCGCCCTCCCGGGCCAAATGGATCACCAGGTCCACACTCTGGGCCAACTGCTCGCGCACGGCCGGGTGGGGCAGCCCGCTGCTCAGGGCTTTGGTCTCCAGCCGGTAGAGCGCGCCCAGGGCGCTCCCGGCGTGAATCGTGGCCCAGGCGCGTTTCCCCAAATTAACCGCTTCGAGAAATCGCGGCGCCTCGGCGCGCACAATTTCCCCCACAATGAGCAGGTCCGGGCGCATCCGCGTGATGACGACGTTGAGCACCTCGTCCATACTGGGAAAGTCCGCCCGGTCGCCTGGCACCACCACGCGCAGCGGGTGCGGGTGCGCCAGCGGCAATTCTTTAAAGGTCTCCACCACCGCTACCTGGGTGGTCGCGGGCAGTAGGGAGGCCAGCGCGCCCAAGAGCGTGGACTTGCCCGCCGAGAATTCGCCGGAGATCAACAGCGAGGCGCTGCCGGTTTGGGCCAGCGTCGCCAGATAGTCCGCCACGGGCTGCCCGGTAACGGCCGGGAACGCTGCCCCCACTGGCGGCGGCGCGGGGGCAAAGAACCCCTGCGCGACCAGTGCTGTCAGGTCTAGGCGCGCGCGCGGAAAACGGCGTATATTGATCGCGCTGCCCTGCGCCGACAAGGGCGGCAGCAAGGCGGTGAACCGCGCCCCGTCGGGCAAGTCCACCAGCACATACGGGCGCGCGCCGGTCGTCTGCCGCCGCGCCAAATCACTGGTCCGCGCAATCAGCGCCGCGAACTCCGCGTCCGGTGCCAGGGCCCCGAGCTCCTGGATGACGCCCTGCCGCTCTACTTGCACCCAACCGTCACGCACGATGATTTCCTGGAGCGTGTCGGTGGGATCGTCCAGCAAGGGCTGCAAGATCCCCACCCCCGTCAAGCGCCGGGCCAGGTGGTGAGCGGCTTCCGGCACCGCCGCGACCTGGGACGCCAGGCGCAGTTGCACCAGCGCCTCGGCCAGCGCCCCCTCGAAAGCGCGCAATTCAGCCGCGCTACTGCCCCAGCCCGGCACGGCCAGCCCACGCTCCAAAATGTAGGTGCGCAGCGTTTCTACCAGGGTGGCGTCCAGTAACATCAGGGCTCCTCCGCACTGAGCGCCGGCCCGCGCATCCAGCCGCTGACCGCCTGGCTGCCGTGTTGCGTGACGTGATACCACAGCTCGCCCCCCGCGTCCGGCTGCGGCCCGGTCAGCACTATGACCAGCGCGCCCGCGGGCAACTCTCCCACTTGGGGCCCGCCGGGGCGCTCATATACCGCGCTCCCGCCGCCCGCCGTGCCCAGCACCTGGCGCACCACTAACCGGGGCATTCCCGGCAGCGCGGCCGGCGGCGCGAGACTGGCCCCGGGCGGGGGCGGGGTACTCGGCGGCAGCGCCGCCGCCGGCCCCGCCGGACGCACCAGCGGCGCCAGGGCTACCCACAGCGCGGCCTGCTGGGAGTGCTCTGCGGCGATGAGGCTCAAGAGCGGCTGCGTTTGCGACACCGGCACGGCCACAGTCAGAATATGCAGCGGCAAAGCGGCCCCCGCAGGCGCACTCTGCCCCGCCGCCTGCCCCGGCACGGCCTGCGGTTGGCGGGCCACGGCCTGCCCGGACGCCCCGCGCACGTCCACGACTTGCACCGCGCTCAGCACCAGCGTCGGCGTCAGGCGCGGGGCCTCCCCGGCGGCCCCGGCGCGCGCCAGCGGCACTTGCCACAGGTCAATCTGGTGTCCCGGTTGCAGCTGCCCGCCCACGGCCCGCGCCGGGTCTACGGGGAGGGAGATCACCGTTAGCGTCGGATCGGCTACCAGGCGGTACTGCGCCGGCGGCACGGCATACGCCTGGTACACCACCAGCCCCGGATACAGCGGCACCTGCGCGACCCGGCCCACCAGGTCGGCGGCGCGGGTATACACCGGCTCAGCGGCCAGCGCGCGCGGCACCACCCGTTCCGTGAGCATCCCGGCCTCAATCCAGGCCCCGGCGGGAATGGCCTGGTTGGGCACGGGCAGCGTAGTAGTCAGCGTCAAGCGGTCGAAAAACCGCCACACCGCATACCCGCTCAGCGCCGCCAGCAGCAGCGCCAGACACCCGAGTACGGCTTGACTCTTATGACTCATCGGTATCCTCCGGGAAACCCGCCGCTAACCCCACGCCGAGCAGGAAACTGCCCCCCAGCGCCCCTAGCGTCACCAGCACCAGCCGGATGAGCACCGGCGGACTCCCAAAAGGGGGCAGCTCCGGGCCCGGCGCGACGAGCCCCGCGCCCCGTAAGGGGAGCTGCATTAACCAGACAGGTATAGGGAACATCCACTCCCTCCGGCATGTTTTAGCGTCGCCGCCAGCCCGGATAGAGGGCCGGCAAGAGTTGCGCGCCGCAGCGCTGCGGGTCGCGCGCCGCGGCCAGGGTCACCACGGGCGCTTCGGGCAGGGCTAAGCGCCCTCCCAGCCCCGCGCGGTTGAGCACCAGGGCCGCTGCCTGCCCCCGCGCGCGGACCTGCGCCACCACTGCTACGGCGGCGGCTTGCGCGTCGGGGCGGTGGTCGGCCAGCACCAGGGTCAGGTCCGCCTGGACGTGTTCCCACAACGGATGCCCGGCCGGCGCATCGTAAAGCGTCAAGATATGCTGCGCCGCCAACGCCTCCCAGGCCGCGGTCAGTTGCGCCGTGGGGAGCAACCGCGCGGTCTCCCAGTTCAGCGGGGCCAGCGTCACCCCGCGCCACACTGGATACGGCGCGCCTTGCGTGATGATCTGGTACAGATCGGCCCCGGACGTTTCGGTCACGGCCAGCAGCGCCGCCGGGCCGGGGCTGAGTTCGATGACCACCGCCGCCAACCCCGTTGCGCGGTGAAAAGCCTGCGCGGTCGCCAGGGCCAGCGTCGTCTTGCCCACGCCCCCCGCCAGCGCCGTGAATGCCCCGCGCCGCGGCGGCCACACCCCGCCCAACCCGCGCGCGGCGGCGGCCAATTCCAGATAGTGCAGCGGCGCGGCCAGGAAGGTCGCGCTGTCTACGACGACTAGCCCGGGACTCTGCAAGGCGACTGCCAGCGCCGGAGCAGCGGCATCCGCGCGCAGGTCGGCAGTATCTACAATCGCTAAGTGTGCGCCCGCGAGCGCGCGGTACGCCCCGCTGCAACTCAGCGCTTCCCGGCGTTCCAGCTGCACCGCGCTCAATTGCGCCAGGGCGGCGTCCAGGGCTTCCGGGACTTGGCGTTGCCGCGTGGCGATGACGACCCACAAGGGCATTTTGCGTTTGAACATCGGGCTACCTCTTGAGATATTGGCGCAGATTAGCGCGCTGCCCGGTGTGCTGGCGGATGCGCTCTTCCAGGGTTTCGGGATACAGGCCCGTCCACTGCAAGCCACTCCCGGTATCCTGCCACAGAACATTCACGGCGGGCGTGTCGCCTTCCATCTGGCGAGCGGGCAGGAGTTCGGCTACCTGCCGCACGACGCGGCGGCGTTGCCCGGCCACGGTGATGCGCTCGATGTAGAGCACCAGGTCGAAGGCATCCACCAGATAGCGCGTGACCACGCCGGGGGCCATGCCGGAGTCGGCCAACTGCCACATCTGCCCCACCCGGCTGGCGATCTCGTGGACGCCGTTGGCGTGCAGGGTGAGCAGTTGCCCATCATGGCCGGTGTTGGCGGCCATCAAGACCGAGCGGATTTCCGCGCCGCGCGCCTCGCCGGTCACGATGCGGTCAGGCCGCATCCGCAGCGCGTTGATGATCAGGTCATCCAGGGTAATGGCCCGCTGGCCTTCTTCGGTTTCTTCGGTAGTGACCAATGCCAGCCAGTTGTCCCGCGCCAATTGCAGCTCCGGCGTGTCTTCGACGGTGACGACGCGCTCCTCCGGGGGCAAGACCGCGCACAGCGCGTTGAGGGTATTGGTCTTACCCGACCCCGTGCCGCCCGCCACGATGATGTTCAGGCGGCCCAGGACGCTGGCTTGCAAGAACCCGGCGACTTCGGCGGTGAGCGTGCCCAGTTCCACCAGGTCGGCCAGCGTGCGCGCCACCAGGCGGTGGCGGCGAATGGTGACCGCGATGGGGACGTTGTCTACCAACGGTTCGAGCACGGCGTTCAGGCGACTGCCATCGGGCATCTTGGCATTGACGCGCGGATTGGAGCGGTCAAAGCGCCGGCCATGCCGCGCCGCGATGCGGTCTACCAGTTTTTGCACCTCGCGGGCATGGGCGAAGCGCGCGCTGGCGCGGTACATCCCTCGCTCCGCATCGTCAATCCAGATCACATCCGGGCCGTTGATCATGATTTCCTCGACGGTGGGCGTATTCAGATACGGGGTAATGACCCCGTAGCCGAAGATGTCGTATTGCAAACGCAGCAGGAGCTGTTCGCCGCTCTCGGCGAAGGGGCGCCCCTGTTGGACGGCGCTGGCGACCTGGGCTGCGACGAGAGCGCGCAACGCGGTCTCGGCTTCTTGTTCCTGTGCGGCGGTGGGCGCGCGTAGGGCTTCCAGGCTGAACTGCGCGGCCAGGCGTTCCCGCGCGGCGGCGAGCAAGCCCGCGTAGGGATCGGCTTGCTGGGTGGTCGCTTGCGCGGCCACCCGTTGGGCAAAGGCGGAAGGTTGGGACATAGGGACTCCTTGTAGGCTGGTTACTGGGTGCTCGTTGCTTGTTACTGGATGCTGGTTGCTCGATGCTCGTGACTGGATACCAGCAACCAGCTTCTAGCAACAAGCATCACTTCTCCGTGAACACGCCGCGTACTTGCTGCCAGAGGCCCGGCCCCGGGCGGCGCGCCGGCGTTTTGAATGCGGCGGCGTCGCCTTCGACGCGCCCGCCCTGGCGCACCCAGATCGGGCCCAGCGGCGGGAAAAAACGCACCGCCATTGAGACGATGGCATCGCTCGTGGGGTTGGGCTTGTCCAGCACCAGGGGCCGCTGTTGATTGTTGGCGTAGGTCAGGGCCGGGTCGTAGGGCACTTGCGCGAACTTCTTCATGCCGATGGCCGCAATCAGGTCTTTCAAGCGGATGCCGGCGGCCTCGCTCCACTGGTTGATGACCAATTCGAACTTGCCGATGTCCTCGCCGAAGACTTGCTTGAGGCGCGGCACGGTCTGTGCCGTGGAATAAATGTCGGCCCGGTCGGGGCGGACCACGGTGAGCACCAGGTCGGCGGCGTCCAGCGCGGCAAAATGTACATCATTGTTGATGTCCGGCCCCAAGTCCAGCACCACGAAATCATATTGCTTGTGCGCGGTGTCCAGGATCGCCCGGAGTAATGCCTGCGTGCGCGCCGGGTCTTCCCGGAAGAGCGGTAGTCCCGCGATGTGCATGGCCGGCAGCCCGCCCAGGCAGTCCAGTTTGGAAGCGCGGGCGCTGCCCCACAGTTGCACCTTGTCCTTGAGGGCCAGCGGCGGACAACTGCCGCTCTGCTGGCGTAGGTAATCGGGCAATAAGGCGTTGAGCAACGCGAACAGGTTGCGCTCCGGGACCAGCCCCAATCGCGGGGCCAGCGCGCCGCGCGTCATGTCCAAATCCATGAGCAAGGTACTGCGTTTGGCGTGTACGCCCAGGGCCGCGGCCAAATTGATGGACAGGCTGGTTTTGCCCACCCCGCCGCCGGTGCCCCACAGGGCGATGACCAGGCGTTGCCAGCCGGCCTCGGCGACGGTGTGCAACGTGGGCGTGTCCAGCGGGACGTAACTACGGCTGGCGCGCTCGGCGCGGGCCTGGGTGACGGCTTCCGGGATGAGTTCCAGCAGGCGGCGCAGTTGGGCCGGGTCGAGCGGCAGCGAGATGTAGCCTTTCATGCCCAACGCCAATAATTCGTCGGTGCGGGATTCCAGCGGCGCGAGCAGGCCAATACTGGCAATGGGCCGGGCGTCGGAGTGCAGCAGCTCGCTCACCAGGTCGGGTCGGAAACCGGGCAACGTCGGTGAAAGCAACACCAGATCGGCGTCCATCTCGGTCGCGTCGCGGTAGACGCCGGAAGCCGTGGTCGGCCCGGCGATGATCTGGAGTTCCGGCGTATCGGCCAGGGCGCGTTCCAGCGTTTGCGCGTCGGCCCAGGCGGATGTGCCAATGACGATCTTGATGCGTTCCATGGCTGCTCCTCAGTACACGGTAGACGGTAGACGGTAGACGGTAGACGGTAGACGGGATTAGGGTAATAAGGTAAACGAAGTGACGGTCTGCCTGCTACCGTTTACCTACTACCGGCTACCTAGACTACCGGCCGCTCCAGAACACGGCATTGAAATCTTCCCAGGCGAATCCTGGCGTCTCCGGCAGGGCTTGCCCGGCATCCAGCGTCGCGCGCCACAGCGCGGGCCGCACGGCGAGGGACATCTTGCCATTGAACACGGCCCAATCCAGCGCCTCAGCGGAGGTCTCCGGGACGAGCACATCCACGCTGATGACGTTGCCGGCGATGAACGGCGCGGGGGCCTGCCCATCGGCGGTCATCGCGCCGTACTGCGGATTCGGGATTTGCTCGCGGTTGACGCGGACGACCAGCGCTCCGCCCACCACCCGCTTGGTCACGGGCAATTGCAGCGTCAGGGTCACGGGCTGGAGCAACACCGCGAAATCTGGTGGCGGTGCGGGCGTCGGTGGCGGTGGGGTGACGTGGGGCGGTAGGGGCAACACGGTCGCTGTGGCTAACTCCGTGGCGCGCACGCTGCCCAGCGTCGCGTAGAGGTCTACCAGATCGCCCACGGCGATATACGGCGTGCTCTGGGCGCTGACCGGGATGGACTTGATGACCAACGCGGGGTCAGTGAGCGCCAGGGCCAGGCGGCGGACTTTCTCCGCATTCTCCCCGGTGGCGATGCGCCCCCGGTTCAGCACGTCGCCCGCGCGCACCGTCTCGACGAAGACCCCATCGGCCAGCATGGCTTGCAGCGCGGCTGGCGACACCACCACTTGCAGCAAGGACGGGCTGAACGACTGCCGATCCAAGACAATGTAGCCGTAGGTGTAGGCGTCTTGCAGCGTGGTATACGCCGGGATGTCCTGGGTCGCAATGGCGACTTCGTAAGTGGGCGGGGTAGTGAGTTGGGCGAAGAGCAGGACGCCCACAAAGGCCCCGCCGACGAGGAGCAGACCGAGCCAGAATTGAATGGATTTCAAAATGCGCATATTTCCTCCAGATTATTGCGTAAAGGGAAAGCCGGTTCAGGCGTTTTTCCCTGTGGGCCGCCAGGAGCGGGCTTGCTTCCACCAGGCTTGCCGCGGCGGGACGCCCAGTAATTGCTCCACCAGGGCGGGCGCCGCGGCCTGGACATCGCCGACCAGGGCGCGCGCCTGCGGCCACTGTTGTTTGAGGCGTTGTTCGTGCCAGCGTGCGACTGGATCATCGCTGCTGACGATGAGGATGACGGTCGCCAGGTCTACCAGCGGCGCGGGCGGGGCCAGGCCGCCATCTACACTGACGTGCCCGACGGCGGCCAGGTCGCGCACAAAGGCGGCCACCGCCGCCGCCCACACGTTACACGCGGGCGTCCACAGCAGCGCGGGCCGGGTGCGGATGAGGTGCTCGACCGCGCGGCTGCGCCGGCTGGCGGTCCACTGCGGGACGGCGCTCAGGTCCAGGCCGGCCCCACCCACCCACCGGAGCAGTTGCCCGTCGGCAGCGTCCAGCGGCAGCGCTCCCGCGCACTGGCTAATCTGATAGGCCAGTGTGGTGGTACCTAAGCCGCCTTTGGCGCCGATGCTCAGCAATAACATCCCCGGCTACACTCCGTAACAGGACTGGATGGCGAATAGCTACAAAAATGGGGAGGCCCGGACTGTGCCGGAGTGGATTACTCCGGGCAGTCCTGGGCCTCCCCTATAGTGAATTGCCCGAGCGCGCGGTTTACGCGGCGCCACCGGGCCAGCGGGCTGGTAGGATTCCCGCTCTGCGTGTATTACGGGTGCGCTTTACGGCATCCCGCGGGGCGACGCAGGCCGTTCCTGCGCGCCTCTTTTACTATACCATACCGCCGGGGGCGGATGCAAGTCGAGTTTTAGGCTAATCCCAGCAGTTTGGCAATTTCGGCTTCCGCCAGAGGGTGCTCCAGCGCCAGCCAGCGCGCCGGAAACAGCCGGCGTTCCCGTCCGCCATCAATGATGCTGGCCGCGGCGGCCTCAGCGTCGGCGGTGGGCAGCGCGGGGTAGACCGTGATCCCCTCCGCGCTGGCGGGTTGAGCGGACGGCGTGAGGCCCAGCAGCAGGTACGGGTCGCCGCGTTGGGCGGCATCGTAGAGCGCCACGCGCTGTCCCTGTGCGGCCAGCAGTTTGGCGGCGGTGACAGCAGCCGTGGTCACGCCCACGCCGCCGCGCACGCCGTAGAAGCCCAGGCGCACTTGCCGCGTCACCGGCGCAAAGGGCAGACGGGGTGTCGCTGGTGGAGATTCTGGCGCAGGCTTAGCGTGTGCTTCCAGGTAGGCTTGCAACGCTTCCGCCGGATCAGCATCTTCCGGCGCAGTGAACACGGGCAAACCAGTGTCGGGCAAGGCTACGTCATGGCTGGCGACGAGCAAATCCGCGCCGACCACGCGGGCCAGTTGCGCGGCCTGCGCTGGATCACAGATACCGACGACCAGCACCTCCGGCACGCTGGCGAGGGCGGCGCTCAAGGCTTCGGCCTGACTCTCTTGGGGGGCAATGCACAGGACGTGGCGCATCTCAGTTCTCCTCCTCAAGCGTGAACGAGGTGGACATAAGCGGCGGGCTGCCGGGGAGTCGCGTTACCAGGCGCAGCGGCGGCGCGTACTCCTGGCTGACGGCGAAAACCAGCGCGCCTGTGGCTTGTGCGCCGGGCGGCAGGGAGTGCTCCGCGAGCAGCGGGGTATCGAGCAGGGCCAGTTCTGCGGCGCGATCGCGGCTGTAGACTTGCCCGGCGTTATCGTGCAGGGTGAACTCGGCGCGGGGCAGGGCGAGCGCAGCCGCGCCGGTGTTCTGCACCTCGGCAGTGACGATGACGCGGATACCGGGCGGCGGGACCGCGAGATGCAAGGACAGAGGCGCGGTCAGGGTCAGCGCGCTGCTTGCAGTGGGCAGCGGCGTATTGGCCTGGGTGATAGCGCGGGTGACGCGGAGCTGCGCCGCGCCCGGCGTGGGCGTGGCGACGACGATGGGATGCGGGGGGAGGGCATCGCCGGGCGGCGGCGTGGGGGTGCAGCCGGGCCAGAGCAGGGCCAGGGCGATGAGGATGAGCAAGGGAATGACTTTGGGCATGTTGTGACTCCTGGGTATGGGATTGGGGACAACAAAAAAGGGGAGGTCGCAACAATACCGGGCATTGTCGCGGCCTCCCCTTTGGATGTGCAGGCATGGAGGTTCCTGCGGTGAGCGTTGGTTACAGTGTTATGGTTTTATTGTAGCATGGGATAGAGAGTGATAGCAAAGTGATTTTTTCGAATAGAAAGTCCAGTACACTAGAGCAGGTCTCTTGAGTTAGTTTTTGAGTCACACACAGCGCGCGCAAGTGGCGGGCAAAGCTGTCGAATGAAGCGACGGGTAAGTCGCCAGCCAAAAGTCGCTTGCATGCCGAGGAGCTGGCCGGTTTCATCCAAGTTTCGGCGGCGCGTCCCGCGTCGCCGAAGGCAGTTAAAGACCCAGTTTGGATCCACCACTTTCATCACCCCACCCGACCTAGTGTATTAACAATTTGCTTTATGGAATTCGCTGACTTTTGTAACAATGTTATTTCGTCCATACTAAGGATGATTTCGAAGACTTGTTCCACACCACCCCTACCGATTTTTGCCGGTACCCCAATAAAGGTATCATTGATTCCAAATTCGCCTTCTAGATAAACCGCACAAGGAAGTATTTTTTTCTTGTCTTTCAAAATGGAGTCCACGATCTCAAGCACAGCAGCCGAAGGGGCGTAATAAGCACTTCCCGTCTTTAACAAATTTACAATTTCGGTTCCGCTATTTTTAGTATGAACTATAACTCGCTCTATCTGTTCTCCGGTCATTATCTCAGAGAGAGGAATACCTGCAATATTGGAATAATTTGTAAGGGGTAGCATGTTGTCACTATGGTCACCTATCTAGCCACCGGACACTTTTTGTCAGGAATGACTTGACAAAGATAAACAATAATTATATGGTTATAAATAAGCATAATCTTGCAAGGAGGTTCTATGAATGCACGCAGTCAATTAGCACATCAACTACACGCGGATTTGGCAACCTGGTTGCCGGATGAACATCAGGGCCGCTTAAAAGTCTTCGCCCAGTTCTTGATGGGCCTGTTCTTTTGCGGGTCGGTATACCTGTACAAGGTGGCGAAGGAAATTCCGGGCCCGGCCACCAATCCCAGCAAGACCCGCAAAATCCGCCGGCTGCTGGACAACCCGGCCATTCGCGTGCGCGCTTGGTATCGCCCACTCGCGGAAAACATCTTGGCTGAAATCGTCGCCCAGGGCCTGCCGATTCGGTTGTTGCTCGATGGCAGCAAAATTGGCTTTAATCACCAACTGCTGATGGTGGCAGTCGCTTATCGGCGGCGGGCCATTCCTATCGCCTGGACGTGGGTGCAAGGCCCGCGCGGGCACAGTAGTGGCCGGAAACAAATAGCCTTGCTGGCCTACGTTCACAGCTTAATGCCCGCCGGCGCACAAGTGTATCTGGCGGGAGACGGTGAATTTGGCGCAGTAGCGGTATTAAAATGGTTAGACCGCGTGGGTTGGAAATATGTCTTGCGCCAAGCCCGCGATACCCAGGTCCAAGTCCAGCCTCAGGGCGGGTGGCAGCCCTTTGCAACCCTGATCACGCGCTGGCGCCAACAGGTGTGGCACCCCCAAGCCCAGCTGACCCACAAGCACGCCTATCACGTCAACCTGGCCGCTTATTGGCAGCCCGGAGAAGCTCACCCCTGGCTCTTGGCGACCAATTTTCCCGATCTCCGCGCAGCCTTGCGCTTGTACCGCAAACGGATGTGGATTGAGGAGCTGTTTGGCGATCTCAAGGGGCACGGTTTTGATTTAGAAAGCACCCAACTCCGCCATTTTTTGCGCCTCTCCCGCCTGACTTTAGGGGTGGTCTTGGTCTACCTGTGGCTCATCGCCTATGGTTCCCGGGTCATCAAAAACAGTCAGCGGTATCTGGTCGACCGGGCCGACCGCCGGGATTTGAGCATTTTCCGCATTGGTTTGGAGATGGTCAATCGCCACATTACCAATGAAGAGACGTTCCGTATCTACTGGCTACCGTACTTTTGAAAAAAGTGTCCGGTGGCTAGGTCACCTATTACAAGTGCCTGAATGCTCTCCACAGAAACACCAATTTCGGTAGCTATAAAAGCTCTCATACGTGATGTATCTAACAAACCAGACAACCCAATAACACGTTGTTTGGGGAATTTGCTGGCGATGTAAGCCACATGAGACATAGCACATACTGGGTTAGTTACTATGAGTAAAATACTATTGGGAGAATACTCGATAGCTGCCGATACACACTCCGCAACAATTTCCGCATTCGAATCCAGTAAATCATTCCTCGTCATTTTCGATTTGCGCGGAATGCCTGCTGTGATGATTACAACATCCGATTCTGCTGTCTCCTCATAATTTGAAGTACCAACGATATCAGTATCTATACCAATAAGGGGCAGGGACTCATAAAGGTCAAGGCTTTTTCCTCGCGCTAAATCCCCAAGTCTGTCAACCAGGACAATATTAACTCCCCCCGCATCTGCAAGCCGTTGGGCTATAGAACCGCCGACATTACCACTTCCTATTACTGTGATTTTCTTCATTTAAAGATTATTTTTAAAATACGCAAACTATATTTATTACTTAATCTGATATAGAATTAGATATGTAAATCTGTCGCTTTGAGAAACTATTCACATAACTCTGTTTGATATCAGTGGCTGTTAATTATCTCCACAACTTAAGAAGCGAGTTATTTTTTTTGAGTAACCATCTAGTATCTCTTTCTTTTTGCATAAATTTACTAGGAGGCTTTCGTAATAACGCTTTCCATGTTTCAAGGTAATCCGCTCCATTCCTACTGCGCTGGCTCCAATCAATAGACATTATCTTAAATAATTTTTTGATATTCCACGCAAATTAAAAATAAAACGAAATATCTTATCTTGCGCAATAAAATAAACAAGTTGTGCAATCTATGAAGAACTCCATCGCTATTTCTTAAAAATCTGTGGTAATACCGCTTAAAATATCCTTGATAATGTGACAATGAGGCAATAAATCTCGCGGGGCACACCTTGTGAAAGGTTTTGTAGTAAAGATTGTTTTTTTATGTGATAGCGCAAGAATAAGAGTATGTTCCCTGCTTAAAATGGGGTGAGTACACCGCAAATACAACCTTGTATTATATTGCTAAAAATTTACTATGAACATTTTATGATTCAAGTTGCAAATCCTTATTTCCGATAATGTCTAATATGTAGTGACCATCAGGGAACAACCATAGGACCTAGAATAATTACCCATAACGCAACAATCAATGGTGAACAGAAAAACTTCTTTCAAGAGAATTCTTCAAATAACATGTCTTTCCATGCTCTAAATGCTGCTTCAAGATATCCTAGTAAAACCCCCTCAAAAAAGTTACACATAAAGAATTACCACTTTTCTTAACGAATAACTTTTTGCGTGCCAAACAATATTATTAAGCGACCCAACGGTGCATGTTACTGGCGGCGGGATGGGTAGGGTCTATACACAAGAACAAGAAAAAATTCGAAGTCAAAAAACGGGCATGGCTCAAAACCCTAGGGAAGTCAGTTTGACAAATCAGGATTTTGCTCCGAGGCCGAGGAAGGCGAGCGGGTCGGGAATCGCCGGACCACCGGCCAATTCCAGGGGCGTGGCCCCCGCACGCTTGCCCCGCACAAAGCAATGGGTGTTATGATAGAAACGGAAGAGGTCCAGAAACCCTTGATCGACCTGCTTGCGGCCGTTCAAATACGGGCGCAACAGGCTATTCAGGCACTCGATGGCACTGCTGGTGCGCGGCCAGTAGGCCAAGATGGCCGCCAGCAGGCGTTGCAGGGTCGCCAGATGGGGCCCCAGGTAGGCACTGGCCCAAGCGAGGCTCTCTGTGATGGCCTGTTCCAGGTGGCGGCGTTGCGCTGGCAACCAGGCCGGACAGGCAGCTTCGTGCAACGCTTGGCTCAGGCGGCAGACCACACGGACGGCCTCTGCTCCCCAAGCTTGCGCCAACGGCTGCAGGGCTTGGGCCAGTTGCGGCAGTCCCACGGTCAAGGCTGCGGCTTGGGTGCGCAGCAAGCGGACCAGCGCCTGAGCCAGCGTGCCCACGGCCCACGGGGCCAAGCGGTCGGCCAGCAGCAGCAGGTGCGCTTGCACCGTCTCCGGCTGACGTACCGCCCCGGTATCCCAGTCAAACTGCCCCGCCAACGCGCGCAACTGCCACCGCAACAGCCGCCATTGGTCATAGCGCTCAATGGCTTGGGCGGCGACGGCGTCCTCACGCAGGTATTGTTGCCAATGGTTTTCCCAGCGTTTCGTAGTGGTGGTCTGAGCCAACTGCTCCTCCCGCGCATAGACTTTGGCCAAGGCCGCATAAGCCTGCCGCTCGTATTGTGCTTCAATATACGCCGCTTGCAGCAACGGGTGAAACCAATCCCCCACCTGACAGGGAACTGCGGCCAGGGTACCCCCGGCCGCCAAGCCCGCTCCAGCATCACTAATCACCCCTGCGACCTCGGGTAAGTCGAGAAATGTGCAGCCCCACGTCGTCCCGTCGCGGTGGGCCGTCAGCCGCAGATCCGCAATAAACAAACTGGCCGGCTGCACCACGCCCAGAATCGGTTGCGCGTGCAAGAAGAGCTCATCCGCGGCCAGCAATCCTGCCAAGGGCAGCTGGAGTTCGCCGTTGCGCGCGGCAGCCAAGTGCTCTGCCTGCGCCAGGACCTGGGCCACATACCCTGTCGAGCGTTGCGTGTCCAACACTTCCGCCAGGAGCAGCTGGGTGTCTCGTTGCGACACGCCCACCAACGCCGCCAAGGTCACCGCCCGGCGCAACCGCGCGGGGGTGACAGTGATGACCGTATCCTGCGGCTCTGGCCCCGAGCGGGGCGTCAGGGCCGCGTCCAATGCCCTTTCCGCGCGATCCGCCAGATAGTACGTCATCTGTCGGCTCAGGTTATACTGCTCAGCCAATTGCCCGGGGGTGCCGCGCGGGCGTTCCGGGTCCAACATCTTTACCGCAATCGTCCGCCGCTCTGTCACCGACAAAGATTTTCGTGCTGCCATGGCCCAGCCCTCCCCCTTCAAGTTAGCGGTATTATCGGGGCTTCTGCCGGTTTGCCAAGTGTCAAACTGATTCTGAGCCATGCCAAAAAACGCCCTGAGTTTTTACAAGATCTCACACCTTATTATTTCCTAATATAAGAAAATGGTGTTTTCTATAACTTTAGCAGAGAGTTTAAAGTGTACGTTTAGCTCTCTCTATCCATTCTGAGTCAAATCTATGCCACAGTTTTATAAGCATATTCTTTTGCTCTTCAAGTATAGCGATAAATTCATCAAGTTGATTATTTGTAATATCTTTCTGCAAAGCATCCAATTCTCGGGTTACTGCTACTTCAACATCTTCGACTAATTTGTTGGTCGTAATTTGAGATTCAACAAACACCGGAGGACCTATGCTGACAAATGCTTCGGGGATTCTTTCTATGAAGTATTCATAATAAAAAGCTACTGGTAGGATGATTACTGGGCGTGTTATACGTGCTATTTGAGCAAATCCAGGGCGGAAATCCAAAGGGCGTTGATAGCTTCTCTTATACCTTCCCTGTGGAAACATGATTAAGCAACGATCACTTTTACCACTTATAAGAGTTGACGCATATTTAAGAGTCCGGGTAGTTTCTATAGGATTAGAGCTATCTGCTTCAAAACACCCAAATCTACACATAAGTGGGTATTTTTGTATAACCTGAGGAGCCGCCATAAGATAGCTATCTAACTGTAGGATAGATTCAGATAAGAATAACGATAAAGGAACGTCCCATCTGCAACTGTGGTTAATACACAGCATAACAGGTTTGTTATAGGGGATATTGTAGTTCTGGGGACGCAAATAGATATGGGCAAAATGCTTACTTAGACTCCATCGAAGTAGGAATTTGCCTGCTTTTTGCCAGAAAGGTGTTTTTTCTTCCTCTATCATTGCTATCTACCTGCACACCATTTTTCAACACTAGAAACGATAAAATCCACAAATAGCGGAGCGACTGCTTTGTTTGCGGTCGAATTTGGGTGTGAATCAAACCCTAAGAGGCTTCGATATTCTGCACGGAGCATATTTGCTTGTTTTGAAGAATCATCAGGCGCAGCTAAATAATCAAAAAAGTCGAAAACAGCAACATTAGATAGTTCTGCTATGAATTCTCCAGACGTTAACCAATTTGCGAACTCTCTTGCGCGCCTTGCTTCTTCTGGTGTAGTAGAAGACCCGGGAAATACAGGAAATGGTTTTGGTATTAATGGAGGAGGAGTCATAACCACAAAAAAGGTTTGTGGATTTGCTAACATGGTCTCTCGTATTCGTAAATAGTGCTGCTTGTAACGCTCCAACTGTTCCTCATTATGAATCGCTGAAACTGGATAGCAAGACTTGAAAATCACCACATCAAAAGTGAGAAGAGCACTTAAGGCATTGTCTGGAGGAGTATGAATTGGTTGACTAAACAATGCTTCTAACCCATCTGGGTCAGTATTATCTCCTGGCATATTTAAAGTTATCCCAAGTTTGCTGCCAGACGCATCACTTAAACCAATCTTGTTATAGTCTTGGTCCCAAAATTCATAATGCATCGCAGTCCTCGACGCTTGAGTCTGCATTAACTCCCGAACTTCGCCCTGTTGTATTAGGTTTCTCCCAGTTGAATGATGTACAAATACTATCCGGATTGTGTTCTCCGGTTTGTTTTGTCCTTCATTAAGAATAAAGGGCCATATCTCTTGTGGACGCAACCAACTTCGCCCTAAGAGGAAAAGAATTATCAAAAGTATTGTGAAAAATAGTAATCTTGCTTTTTTAACCTGACTTATGGAACTATTCACCATCTAATACATCCTTAAAAACTAAACGAGTTGTCACAAAATGCTAGCTATAAGAAGATTCAGTTGAAGAATTGTTGAATCCCTTTAACGATAAAATCCACAAATAGCGGAGCGACTGCTTTGTTTGCGGTCGAATTTGGGTGTGAATCAAACCCTAAGAGGCTTCGATATTCTGCACGGAGCATATTTGCTTGTTTTGAAGAATCATCAGGCGCAGCTAAATAATCAAAAAAGTCGAAAACAGCAACATTAGATAGTTCTGCTATGAATTCTCCAGACGTTAACCAATTTGCGAACTCTCTTGCGCGCCTTGCTTCTTCTGGTGTAGTAGAAGACCCGGGAAATACAGGAAATGGTTTTGGTATTAATGGAGGAGGAGTCATAACCACAAAAAAGGTTTGTGGATTTGCTAACATGGTCTCTCGTATTCGTAAATAGTGCTGCTTGTAACGCTCCAACTGTTCCTCATTATGAATCGCTGAAACTGGATAGCAAGACTTGAAAATCACCACATCAAAAGTGAGAAGAGCACTTAAGGCATTGTCTGGAGGAGTATGAATTGGTTGACTAAACAATGCTTCTAACCCATCTGGGTCAGTATTATCTCCTGGCATATTTAAAGTTATCCCAAGTTTGCTGCCAGACGCATCACTTAAACCAATCTTGTTATAGTCTTGGTCCCAAAATTCATAATGCATCGCAGTCCTCGACGCTTGAGTCTGCATTAACTCCCGAACTTCGCCCTGTTGTATTAGGTTTCTCCCAGTTGAATGATGTACAAATACTATCCGGATTGTGTTCTCCGGTTTGTTAACTCTAAAATTGAGTTGTGCGGAACTCATTTTTCCCCTCCTTAATATCTAAATCTGAGAAAGATCAAGTGAGTTTTCTTTGTATATAGTCAGCCAAGCCTGCAATTGAGTTAAAATTCTCAGGCAGAAGATCTTCGGGGGGAACTTCGATATCAAACTCTTCCTCGACAAAGAGTAGCATCTCCATGACACCTGTAGAGTCAATAATACCTGACTCTAACAAAGCAGTAGTGTCATCTATAAAGACTCCCGAAGCCGTGACAAAATTTGTAATAATGAATTCACGTATACGGTTTTTAATCTCCACGTTCTTACACTCCCTGGGTCATTGATTTAGAAACATTTAAGAATTCGATTAGTTGGAATTGCTAGTAATTGGAACCATACGCAAGTATTCAGTGCTTCTTGCTTTTTGAGCTAGATCCCTATATACGTTTTCTACCTGTTTGGTAGCAAGGTTTAGTTCATTAGCAACTATTTCAGGAGAAACCTCATGCTCAAATCCATACCAGATCAAATCCATAAGTTCAAAGGGGAGTCTGAAATAGAATTCTTCTTGCGTACATTCAGCGCTGTAAGTATCACTTGTAGGTGTTCGATCTATTATTTCCTGTGGCACATTTAAGTATTGCGCCAGTTGATAAATCTGCGTTTTGTATAAGTGTAAAATAGGTTGTATATCAACACCTCCGTCGCCATACTTAACGAAGAAACCTTGCGCATGTTCATTCTTGTTAGCAGTTCCTATAACAGCGTAATTCCGTTTTTCAGCATGATAATAAAGTGTCAACATACGAGTTCTCTGCTTCATATTTGATGCTGCTACAATTTCTAGATACACGGGGGCGGGAAGAATACGTCGGCCAATCTCTTCTCCATTACGAACTAGCGCCAAAGAATATACGTTCAAACTGCCTTTACCCAATAAATCAGTAGGCAAAACTAATTTTATTCCATCTGTATCTGGATTGTAATCTGGGAAGACTTTGCGTACAGCAGAATCGCGGTGTTCATAACATTTGAGCGAGATAAGGACCGGTGTTATGTCTTCTTTGACAAAAGATGCACCGAATTTAGTAGCGATATCTTTTCCCAAAATTTCGCTCACAGGATTGGAATCTTGATCTGGCATCGCTATCGCAATTACGTTTTCTGCCCCGATAGCTCTTACAACTAATGCCAGTGTTGTAGCGGAATCTACTCCACCACTAACTCCTATTACAGCCCCTTTGCGTTTGAATCTATTGAAAAGTGATTCATGAATAAGCGCAGATAGCCTTTCTACTTCGTGAACAGGGTCAATAACTAGTATGTCTTTGTTGAAATTCATATTTCTCTCCTAAAAACAGCTTAATTCCACACTTTGGTAACATCTATAAAATCAGATTGTTTGTATTGTGCAGAAACATTGAATTTTTCAATAAAAAGATCATGGAATATCTGATATGTTAAAATGCCCACAAAAGCCATTTGATCCATTTCCCCGACGAATCGTGCTTCTTGTATCTTCTTTACAAGTTCTTGTACAAATACCGGATCAAAGCAGCCACTTGTCTTCAATTTCACTGTTGATAACAGTTCCTTTGCATAATCGGGCAATGCAAGATTAGAAAACACACTTTGAACAGGAGCTCGATAAGGATACTTTGAACGAGATCTAATAACATCAGGCACCAATCCCCTGGAGGCTAACTTGAGAATGTACTTTTCGCCCCGCAGCCCATTGATTTTAAATCTTGAAGGCATTTGATTAATCAACTCTATAAGTCGGTGATCTAAGAAAGGATATCGCCCTTCGACTGCATGAGCCATAGCCATACGATCTCCCTGAGAAGATAGTAGGTAGCTTGATAAGAAGAAAACGCTTTCCAAGTACTGCGCTTGGGAAAGAGAAGACCATTGTTCTATTTGTTTGGGTACCAAAGTGGATATATCATCAATTACATTATAATCCTGCAAATACTGAAGAAGTTCTTTGGAGAACAGGCGAGAAGCACGGTAAGTATTATCCCATCTAAGCGTATGGCTATAGTATGGTGAGGATAAGTTATCAGAATCTCTACAATAAAACTTTTTTAGCAAAGAAGGGCTGAGCTTGCTTAAATTAGGCAGGTGAGCATATAACCTCTTCAGTAATAAAGGTCTGATATTGGAAGTAGGGTCCCTGGCTATAAAACGTCGGACCATTGCTTCTCGAAAAATATCGTAACCTCCAAAAAATTCATCAGCACCTTCACCTGTCAATACCACTTTTATCTTGTGTTGGTTTACTAATTGTGCTAAAAGGTACATAGGAACGGGAGCTAATCGAAGTACTGGTGTTTCAGTGTGCCATACAACGTCCGGCAGATTTCTGCGAATTGTTTGCACATCGCATTTTACAATATGGTGAATTGTACCTATTTCGTGAGCAACTTGATATTGATACTCACTCTCGTCAAATTCTGGATCATCAAATGTAATAGAAAAAGTATGTAAAGGATGATTACTCATCTTTTGAGCAAGACTCGTGATAAAAGTTGAATCCAGGCCTCCGCTTAGGTAGGCACCAACTGGTACATCTGCTCTCAATCGAATCTTTACAGCATTAGTTAGCGCCTCTCTTATAGATTCTACCTCGATAGCAAGTTTTTCTCCGTCAAGCCTTTCTTCTTTAGCTGGAAATTGCAATTGCCAATATGGTCGCGATTCAACTCCCTCTCCCACCTTAACCGTGACTATATGACCAGGCAAAACCTCAGATACATCTTTTAACATAGTTTTTCCAGGTAAGGGGGACCAAGTTGTAAACACTTGAGCTAAGGAATGAAAATCGACGCGAGTTTGGATTTTGGCAGCCAGTAATGCCTTCACTTCGGACGCGAACAGCAAATAATTGTCCTTCACTGCATAAAAGAGGGGGCGAATACCAAAGCGATCTCGGCCAAGTAATAGCCGGCGGCGAACACTATCCCAAAGAGCGAATCCAAACTGTCCGTTAAGTTTGTTTACAGCCTCATCCCCTATTTCTTCATATAAGTGTAAAAGAACTTCTGTATCGGAAGCGGTGAGGAATTGATGGCCTTTGGCTGTCAGAAATTCTCGTAGCTCTATAAAATTATAAAACTCCCCATTACAGATTACCCAAAGCGTACGATCTTCATTTGGTATAGGTTGTAAACCGCCTTCTAGGTCAATAATGCTTAACCGAGCATGAGCAAAGTGTACAAATTTACTATGGTAGACTCCCGTAGTTTCCGGGCCACGATGTTTTAACATAGAAACCATTGTTCGAACGTCAGGAAATGGATTCTGATTATCACCAGTTAGGTCTATCGCACCCGCAATACCACACATAGAATATTAAACTCCCTCTACAATTCACCCAAGACTTGTTGTTTGAGTGCCGATTTCAATATCTTTCCCTGTTCGTTCATAGGCAGATCACTTACTACGATCACATCACGCGGAATCATATAACTTGGTAGTGTTTGTCTGCAGTGTGCGATTATATTCTCAGAAGAAAGAATAGATTTCTTATGTAAAGTTACATAAGCTACTATAGCTTCTCCTCGAACAACGTCTTGAACACCAATAACTGCTGTGCTTATAACATCTTGAAGTTCTGAAATGCAACCTTCAATCTGTTGACTACTAACTCGATGTCCATATGATTTAATAAAATCACTCGAACGATCAACGATATAGATAAAGCCATCTTCATCTACTGTAGCTAAATCTCCTGTATACAGATTACCGTCTCTAAACTTCACCGCAGTTGCTTGCAGATCATTCAAGTACCCTTTTGTGATGTTCTTTCCTTTTGCAACGATTTCACCAACTTCACCGTGGCTAACATCAATACCTTGACTTCCTACTACACGCAACTCAACACCTGGAATTCCCTTGCCTATTGAACCTAATTTTCTTTCAAGCATTTCGGGGTGTAAATACGATAGTCGAGCTGTAGCTTCTGTTTGTCCATACATAATATAGATGTTAGAATCCGGCAAAATAGCCCTTAACTCTTTTATGAGAACAGAAGGTAGTTTTCCCCCAGCTTGTTGGATTTTTTTTAACATTGGCAGCTTACGCTTGGGAAAAGTAGTATTTCTGAGAAGTATCTGATATGTAGATGGCACCCCAGCAAAGCCTGTACAATTATATGTTTCCATCAAGTTCAATACGGTTTCTGGGAAAGCAAAACGATTGCTTATAACAAGCGAGCCCCCCGCTCTCAAGTGTGTATGCAACAAAGATGTACCAAAGCAATAGAAGAAGGGAAGAATGACCATTATGCGATCTGAATTAGTGATTTCCAAATAGCTGATTATTGATTCGGTATTCGATTGAATATTCTCATGTGAAACTCTCACGACCTTAGGCTCTGAAGTTGTTCCAGAAGTTAGCATGAAAGCTGCATCTTGCTCTGGATCAGTTATCACCGTCTCCGGCGATTCTTCGACCGTCATTGAATCAGTTGGTAACAGGATGTTTTCGCTAACTATTGGCAGTTTGTTTTTTAATGCACTCACATATCTACTACGATAAAGTTCCTGCAAACAAATCGCCTTACATTTAATAAAACTCTCTGCTTGCTGAAATTGTTTTGTTGTCAAAGTTGTTGAAAAGGGTACTGCAATACCCCCTATTTTCATAATGGCTAAATATGAAGCCACCCAAAACAAAGAGTTTGCGCTAAGCAGTCCAACTGCATCGCCAGGCAGAATTCCAATACTTAGAATTTTGGTAGCGATTTTGTTCACAGCACTCCGCAGATCTTTGTAGGTATATTGGGATTTTTCTGTGATAATTGCTATAGTTTCGTCTTGACCATATTGTAAAATATAATTTGCTGTGTTCATAAGATTTCCTTATTTCAGAAAGTGTCAAACTGACTTCTCCAGGGTTTTGAGCCATGTCCACAATAATATAGTAGTTCAACTAAAAGTCAAATTTTCTAGCCCCTACACCCAATATCCGCAGCTGGTGCATACCAGTTCATTTCAAAATATCTTGCACCGCATCCTGCCTTACTTCCTCACCACAATCCTCCCCAACTCCGCATCCGACGGCGGCGCAATCCCCGAAATATCCACGAAGTTCACCGGGAAGATCTCCATCTCGTCTTCCTGGCTGAGCGTCTTCCGCGTGCGCCGGACGTAGCCGACCCCGGTAGGCATATTGAGCACACTCAGCGTCCACTTCGAGTAGTCGTCAATACTGGTCTTTCCCGGTAGCCGCCCCGCCTTCGAGACTGCGATCTCAGCATCTTTGATTGTACTTACCTTCTGGATAATCGCAATACTGCTCGATGTTACTACCCCCGCCGGCAACGGCTCCCAATGCTGCGCCGACGTCCACAGATACAGCCCCAGTTTCCGCCCCCGGTCGGTGATGTTGTTCCACAGCCCGGCGTCCTCGCCAATGGCTTGCGCGATTTCCGTCTGGGTACTCGCGTCCGAGCGCATCACCACATGGGCCTCCTCGACGAAGAGCAAATGCTGCGGAATCGTGCGCCGCTGGCGCAGGTAATGCTCATACCGCTCGTCCGCGTGCTGGTAGATGCCTGCTACCATCAGGCCGATGATGAACTGCTTGAGCGGCCCGTCATCGCCGAACTTACCGGTGATCACGGTAGCCTTGTCAGGAGCCGTCCACTCGACCACCGTCGTGCCACCCGGTTGCCCGAAGGCCCGGTGATACGCCCCGCCGGGCAGGAATTCTTCCAACTTGTCGAGAATGCGCTTGACCACCCCCGCCGTAATCGTATCGCTGCGCTCCTCGCGGAGTTTCTCCAGGCGCGCGGCCAGGGCGTGTTGCAGGTCGGCCATACACAGATTCGCCGAGCGTTCCAGGTGCGCGCTGCCGTCCGGCTCGATGACCCCCGCTGCGCGGTAGGCGTCGAGCACCGCGCCCTTGAGGTGGTGGAAGCCCGTCGCCCCGGCGGGGTACGCCAGCAGCCACTGCTTCGCCAGCGCCGCCGCCCACTTCGCCGGTTCCAGGTAGGGGCTGGGGATGCGCAAGGGGTTGAACCGTAACGGATACGTCTGCGGATCCGTCAGCGAGTAGTACCGGAAGTCCGCCGCCGGGATCAACTTGCCCAACTTGCGCCATTCCCCGGTGGGATCGAAGACCGTCACCCCGATGCGCGGCGTCCCGCCCAGGGCCAGCGGCGTCACCGGCCCGGTGGTCGGCGCGGGGAGGGGGTCGCCCTGCGCGTCCTGGCGCACAGCGTTGACTACCTGCGACACAAACCACAAGGCCGAATTGGACTTGCCTGACCCGGAGTCGCCCACAATGACGGCGTGCATCAGTTCATCGGCGCGAAAGCGGTGGATGTTGTTAGAATCGGGCTGCAAGTTCACATCCAGTACCCGGCCCAGCGCGATCTCGCCCTGCGTGCGCCGGTGCGAGAGGTCATCGGGCCAGGCGTCCAGCGAGGCCGAAATGGTCCCATCGGAAATCCTGATGGGATGCACCAGTGCCGCCAGTTCGTTGGCGGTGAGCGTTTGCGCGTGGCGCAACGCCTCGAACGGCCCGGCGGCGGCATCTTCGCGGCGCGCATCAAAGTCCAGCGCCACCGCGCGCTGCCAGAGCGTCGCATCCCCGGAGCGCACCGCGACCGGCACCACGACGTGCTCCTCGCGCATCGCGGCGACCGCGGCGGCGGCCAGCCGTTCCAGCCGGGATTCATCGGGGGCCAGCAGCGTCACCTGCGTCAGGAACAGCCCCGTGTCCAGCCCGGCGTTCAGGCGCTGCACCTGCTGCTCGAGCAACTGCGCCACCAGATCGCGCTGCATATCCACGGTCTGGCGCGCAAAGGCCAGCCCGGCCACCAGCGAGCCGCCCGACGGCCCCATGACGCCGCGCGTCGTTACCTGCGTGCGCCCCGCGGCGCTTACCGCCGTCCCCACCTGTTCGGCGGCCTGGGCCTGCACGAACTCGCGCCCCGCGCCGATCTTGGCATCCTGCCGCGCTTCCACGCCGGCCACCTGCTCCTGGCTGTCGCGGTGCCCGGCGAAGGTCTCTGCGCGGAACCCGTCCAGCACGCGCTCGGTCTCACGTTGTAGGTTGCGGTCGGCAGTGATCACATCCTGCTGTGAAAGATGCCCGCTGCGCTGCCCGGCCTCGCTGTAACTGCCGCCGAACGCCCGCGCGAAACGCTCGACGCCCTGGTAGCCCTCGCGGGTCGCCTGCTGCCAGGCCGCGTCCTGGTCTACCTGACTGTCCCAGGCGCGCTGCGCCTGCCGGTCAGTGTGGCTGGCGTCCTGATAGGCTTCACTGTAGCCATAGGCCAGCTGGCTGCTCCGCGTCCCGCCCCCGCTGCGCCACTCGGCGGTCTGCACACTTTCCTGGCCTTGCCAGGTCTGCCCCAGCCCTTCTTGCTGCTGCCCGCTGCGCTGGTAGGCGCTGTCGGCCACCTGCGCCCCGGTCGTCACCTCGCCCTGCTGCGTCTGGCGCACCAGGTTAGCCGCGCCTTCGGCCTGGGCCAGTTCGGAGTCGCGGCTCTGCGTGAGATGGCCGCGTTCGCCCGCCGCCATGACTTCCCCGCCGCCGATGCCGAAAACACGCGGCGAGAGGTCGCCTTCGACGCCGCGCTCGGCGTAGGTCTGCAGCTGTGCCCCCTCGCCCTGCACCGTGTTTTCTGTCGTGCGCGCAAAGGTCTCGCCGCTGACCAGGCTGCCGGCGCGCTGCTCGGCTTGCCGATAGCCCTCCGCCGTGTGCTCCTGGCCCGCGCCGCTGAACGCGCGCTGCGTCTGTTCATCATAACTACCCTGCCAGGCGCGACTGCTGCCGCCGGCGTAGCGTTCGCCCACGCTGAAGGCTTCCACGCTGGAGCGGCTGCCCGCGCCGGAGCGCACGCCGGCGACCTGCTCATCAATGCTTTCGACGCTGTGCAACTGCCCCTGTTCCGCCGTGTGCTGCTGCCGCTGCCCGGTCTGATCGGCGTCCCGCTGCCCCTGCGTGGTCAGCGTCCCGGCCTCGCGGCCCTGGTAGGAGCGCGCGAGGCTATACGCCTCGGCATAGTCGCGTTCCAGATTGACGCGGCTTTCTTCGTGTTCGCGGATGTTCTCGCTGCTGCGCTGCTCCTCGTGGTAACTCGTGCGTTCCGCGCCCTGATGCTGTGCGCTACTGGCGGTTTCTCGCCGGTAAGCCGTGACCCCATCGGACTGCCCGGCGGCCAGGCGGTGTGCGTTTTGCTCGCTGGTCAACCGCTGGTCGCCCCGCGCCACCTGCGTCGTGCGCTGGCTCTGCTCGCTGAACAGCGCCACGGGGTTGATAAACAGCGGCAGCACGGCGCTGATATTCGCCGACTCGCTCTGCTTTACTTTGGAAGCGAAGTAACTCAGGGCTTGCGCCGTATCCGCCAGCATTTGCCGGATGTCCAGCGCGTTTAGGGGATGCGCCAGGGTGAGGACGGCGAACGGCTCCCCCGCCAGCGCCGCGGCGATGACTTCCAGTTGTTCTTGGACATCGGTGGTCACCAGTTGGTTGATACCGTGCCCGGAGCCCATCCCCGGCGCGATCCGGGGCACCAGTTGCCCGATCAGGGACGCCGTACAGCGGCAAGCCCACAGATGCCGGTAGAACGCCGTGGCTTCTTCGGCGGCGAGTAGCGTGAACCGCGACTGCCGGAAGCGACCTTGCAGCGCGGCGACCAGGCGCGCGGAGTGCAGCGCCGCCGTTTGCACGGCCAGTTCTTGGGAGTCTGCCGTCGCCAGCCCGCCGTAGACCTGGACGAGGCCCAGTTCGGGCACATTGGCGAGCCCAAAGGCCGCCGGGGTGTTGCGCTGGGACTGCGGATCGTACAGGGTGCTCACGACATCATCGGTGAGTTCCAGGTGGGTGCGCGCGTGGCGGTAGGGCTTGCGCAGGATGCGCAGCGCATAGGGCGACCACGCGCGCCAAGCGGCAGCGCTCTCTGCCCAGGCGTAGGCTTGCAGTGCCGCGCCGTCGGGGGTCAGGGTCATTTTGAAGGTGGGATGGGTCATGGCTAGGATTACCTCTCTAGGGGAAGTTGCGTGTCGGCTATTGCGTACTGCGTACTGCGTAATCCGGAATTTACGCAGTACGCAGCACGTCACTGTCGCTTGATCTGCTGGATCACGTCCCGGCTTTGCAGCCGCCCGCCGAAGAACGGCGTGGTGCGGTCCCAGAATAAAAAGCGCAGGACGTAGGCGTAGAAGCCAATACAAGACATCACGGCGAAGCCCAGCAGCCACACCGAGATGCCGTAGAGCGTTGTCGCGCCCGGCTCCGGCGTGCCGGTGACGAGCAGCGCGGCGATGTGGTAGCCAAAGATGAGGCCGGCGTTCCCGGCAAGGAAGAAGTAGACGTAGTTCGTGGTCGCGGCGCGGTCGTCGGGCTTAAAGTAGGCCAGGGCCGCCGCCGCGCCCCACATCGGGGCCAAGACCCAGCGCAGCGCGCCGGGGGCCAGGCTAAGGCCGAGCAAGTGCAAGGCCAGGATCAGGTAGGGCATGGGTTATCCTCCGTGTTGGTAATGGTACTACCAGTGTAACACGGCGGCGGGGGGTGGTGCAAGGGGAGATCGAGCGTTGAGTCAGGCTGCTACTAGGGTAATCGCATTTAACGCTCGAAGCCCCGTCTCGGGGCGGCTTTGGCGCAAATAAACCGCTTGCAAAGCAGTATCTCACCCTGAAACCGCCCCCGGGACGGGGGCTTGGAGCATTTTGGGGGCTAAATGCGATAGCCCTGAGGCTGCTACAGCCTGCTTGAGCCGACTTGACATAGTGAAATCGCCAAAAAATCGGCATGCGCAAGGGCGCAGAGGAGAAACGGCTGCGACGCTTTCTCAGCTCTACGTCCTTGCGCTGTCTGGATAGCCGCGCCGCCTTAGCGAGCAGGCGGGCGCGGCGTGAAGGTTGTGGCTGCCTGGGCAGGCTGCCGCAACACCAATGGCAAGTAAACCCAATGCTCATCCTGTGCTGGCCGCGCCACAATGGTAACATGCGTTGTGGCTGTGACCGGCGTGCTTTGGCCGCAGTTGCGCGCGGCAAAGGTGACGGTATGCGCGCCGAGTGTGGCAAAGGTGCGAGTGAAGGTGAATGTCGTGCTGCTGGTGCTCATCTCCACCCCGTCATCGAGGGTGTACGAGTAGGGCGGCGTTGCGTCGAGCGGTAGAATCCCCGCCTGGAACGTGACAACGGTATCGGTATACAAATCTCCGGTTGTCAGCAGGCTCACCGTAGTGTCGGTAATGGGGCTGCACACCGCTATCCAACTGAATACTGCGGTGACGGTCTTATCGGCGTTCATGGTGATATGGCAGTCGCCGCTGCCGCTGCACGCGCCGCTCCAATTGGAAAAACGCCAACCGGTTGCCGGGGTTGCGGTCAGCGTGATGACTGTGCCGTAATCGAAGATGGCGCCTGGCGGCGTCTGGTTGATCGTTCCCTGGCCCACCTGTTGCACGGTCAGGGTGTGGGTATTGATGGCAAATGTCGCCGTGACGGCCTGATCAGCGTTCATGGTGATGTAGCAAAGGCCAGTTCCGTTGCACGCGCCGCTCCAGCCGGCGAAACCCCATCCAGTTGCCGGGGTTGCAGTCAACGTCACCGCCGTGCCTGCCACATATTCGCCGCCTGTTGGCGACACTGTGACAAGCCCCTGCCCCACCTTTTCGACGGTTAGTGCGTGCATCCTGGTGATGATATTTCCATCGAAACGCACGCCCACATTCCCCACGCTATCCACCGCTTGCACAAAATACTCGAACTCGCCTGTGAGGTCGTTCACGCTGCCCGTAGCCCGGCTGGTCATCCAATCGTGGGTCAGTTCCACCTTTGACCAGGTATTCGTATTGAGGCGACGGTACAAGACTACCACCCGCTGGATGCCGCTCTCGTCGCTCGTCCACACGTCGAAGTCCACGCTGCTGCTGCGCTGCACGGCCTGTGCGTCCCAGATACCCGGTGGGGTAAAGTCTTCGGTATCAAAGGGAGCATAGTATATGTAGAAGGCCAGATCAGTGTAGAGTCGCTGTGTCCCTGCGGTCGGCGTCCCCGTCCCGTTGGCGCGGAACTGCCCCGGCACGACCACCAGCCGCTCGCGCATCTGTGCGTCAATACTGAGGAAAGTGTTGAGCGAACCGGGTTGCTGAGGATACCAAGTCAGGGTGATCGGGTAGGTCGGTTCGGTGGATGTGACGGTCTCTGTGACCAACCGCGCGATGAGTGGGTTGAAGTCGGCGCTTTCAGTGAACGTCCCGCCGACCCACAAAACGCCCTGCGCGTATTGACCATCAGGGCGCGCTATATTGACCGAGGTGCGCGGCTGCACGGGCCGATGCCCCACTATCTGTACATCCTCACTCCCGGCGAGGGTATAGTACGCACCGTTAGGCGCAGAATGTTGCGTATAGTTGAAATGCAAGTCTATGTGTGTACTTGTCACGGAGGTGTTCCCCTGCGCCTGCATCCCGGCTGTCTCGAGGCGCTTGACCTGCGCCAGACTAGGGCCGCCAAAGGGCGCGGTGGTCGTGAGTGGCAAATTGATCTGAAGCATGGGGAAACCGTAAAGCGTCATCACACCGACGGTCTTTTCATCGTAACTGGTAAATGACCCTGCCGCCAGCGCGTTGAAATACCCTTGCTTGGCGCGCAGGAGCGCGCGGCCCACCGTCTGCGGCCCTTCGCTCCAATCGCCCAGATGCCCCACGAAGTTCGCCATCAGCCGCTCGGAGTAGGCCACCAGGTCGGCGTCGCCGTAGCCGTAGCCCGTGTTGCCGAGGTAGGTCGCCCCCTGCCGCGTCCAGGCTTGCGCCCAGTCTGTCGCCAGCGTCGCATCAGCGAAAGCGGCATCTGGCACATTGAGGCCGCTGTGACAGCCGATGCTGAACGCCAGCGTATGGCTGTAGCGCGTGGTGGCGGTCACTTCGGTGGCGTACACATCATTAGGATCATTGGGAAAGAAACTGGAGTGCGTGAAGTGCGAGTTGAGCGCGATCAGCCCCGGCGCGGTGGGTTGCGTGAACAGCGTGTCGCGGAAGTCCTGCGCCGTCCAGGTGTTATCTGCCAACGCCGTCCGCTCGGCGACGCCATAAGCCGCCAGCGTGCGGCTCATCACGTCCACTGTATCCAATAAGAACTCGTAGCCGGTGAGCAGGGCGTCCGTGGGTTCCAGCGCGGGCCGCGCGAGGAACGCCTCCACCTGCGCCGTGATCTCTGCGGGCGATTCCACCAGCCGCCCCAGGGCGACGTGCGGCAGGTAGAACTCGCGCCCATCGCGTGGCAATGGCAGCAGCCCGGCGTAGTAGTCGTCGCTCAGATAATAGCGCAACTGCCGCGCCCGCGCCAGCGGCAACGCCGCATCCGCCATTTCGTAGGTGCGCTCGTTGGCGAGGTAAGTATAATCGGCCACGCGGCGATAGGGGATAATCTCATCGCCCCCCACCAGCACCAGATACTCCCATTCTGGGTAGGCCTCCGCCAAACTGTAGAGCAGCGACTTGAGATGCACGGCGACGCGGTTGGCCCACGAGGGATCGTCGGCGTGAATGTCCCAATCCTGATAAGCCTGCACAATCGCCGGATAATCATCCAGATAAATCACCGCGCCATCCACTTCCGGCAGCGTGGCCAGCGTCTCCAATTGCGCGGTCAGATCCAGAATCTCTACCGCTTGACCGGGATATTTTTGCGCCAGGCGCGTGGGATTGTGGAGAATGAGCGTGCGCACGGCTTCGGTAGGCGGTGGAGTGGTAAACGTTACCGGCACAGCGCCGCTGATAATTGTGTAGGAATCATCCGAACCCCGGATGACCGCCTGGAGCGTGAACGGCGTGCCATTATCCTGTGCAAACGCGCCGCCCACGGCGGCATAGTACGGTCCGGCAAGTTCGTGAACTTCGTGGACGATCTGCTCATCCGCCAGGCCCGGCGTAGCGGAGATGCCCACCAGCGTGCCGGAAGCGCCGGTCTCGCCGATGTTGCTGATGCGGGCGATATTGCTAATCCGGGCAATGTTGCTGATGCGCGCGAGGCTTTCCAGATCGCCGATGCCGAGCAATTGCCCGATATTGCTGATGCGGGCGATGTTGCTGATGCGCGCCAGTTGGCTAAGCCGCCCGATATTGCTGATGCGGGCGATATTGCTGATGCGCGCCAGGTCGCGCAGGTTGCCGGTTTCTTCATCGAGTTCGGGGGCAAAGAGCAGCAGGTCGAAATCCTGTTGCAGATTAGAAAGCGTGACCGTGACGACGGAGCCGGGCTGCGGCACGTCAATGCGATAGAGCGCAAAAGTGATGGGGGTTGGCACATTGGCCGTGACCGGCGCAGTAAGCAGCGCGGCGTCATCGCGTAACGTGTAGTAGTAGGGGATGTAGTCCACGATACTGAGGGAAGCATCATCAATGTAGTGGTAGACGCGGGATTCGATGACGTTGGGATCGGTGGTGCCCCAATAGTTGTTCTTGGCATTGATGTCAGGCGCGCCGACGGCGTTGCCATTGTAGAGGTCGTTAAAATTAGACGCGCCGCCGCCGGTATTGCCATAGAAGTCATTGTAATTGATGAGCGGGCGATAGCCGTTCTCCAGGTAGATCGCCCCGCCGCCGTTGAGTTCGGTGGCGGCGTTGTTGGTGATGGTGTTGTGCTGGATGGCTGGCACAGAGCCGCTGACATAGATAGCGCCACCATAGGGGGCCGAGTTTCCGGTGAGTATGGTATTGCTGATGGTGGCGGAACCACTCCAGATGCGTATGCCACCGCCGACATTGTTGGCTGTGTTATTACTGATAGTGTTGTTCACGATGGTTGCTGAACCAGTAACATAGATCCCACCCCCATTATCACCCGTGTTGTGAGTAATGGTATTGTTGAGCACCGTAGCCGCGTTTCCCCACACGCGGAGGCCGCCGCCGCCACCGTAACCAGAACTACTATTGTTATAAGTGATAGTATTATCACGAATGGTAGCGCTAGAACCGTAACAATCAATACCACCAGAATTGCTACCACTGTTATTATTCACCATATTCCCTTGAATGGTGAATATACCATCACGGGCAGTTATGCCACCGCCTCTAGGCGTAGCACTCGCGGAGTTATGATGCACATTGTTATTGCTAATGGTTGCTGTGCCATTGGAAGCCGAAACATAGATGCCGCCATTCCAGGCATTGCCACTTACTTCGTTATCCACGATGGCGGCCTGCGCCGTAACAGAAACATAGATGCCGCCATAAGGATGACCGGTAGCCGTGTTGCCGTTGACATTCGCCGTGCCGACGTAAAGATCAATACCCGCTCCGGCATTGTTCGTCAGTATGTTATCGCTAATCAGGGCCGTGCCGGAGGCCGAAACGTAAATCCCACTGGAATTGACTGATCCAGCAATCCCGTTATCGCTAATCGTATTGTTGGTGATGCGGATGCCCTCCCCGCTCCATACGTGGATGCCATCCGCCCGATTCTGCCGGATGGTGTTGTGATCCAGGTACGGCGACGCTGCCTCGATGCGCACCGCCCCGTTCTCGCTCGCGCTGCCCCCGCCGCCATACTCGATGACCGCGTACTGGAGGATGCTCCCGCCCGTGTAGTTGCCGCCGGGGTCGAAGGTCGCGTCCGCGCTGCTGTTGGTGAAATGGATGTAGCCCCAATCCCCCTTCGCCGGATACGCCAGGTTCGAGGTAAACGTGATCGGCGTCGTTGCCATCCCCCGCGCGATCAACGCCCCGTTCACCGTCAATGCCTTCTGGCTGTCGAAGCGCACTGTCGTCCCCGGCTGGATGGTCAAGGAGACACCCGCGTTCACAATCAGACTGCCATTCACGATGTACGGGTCGCAACTCGCCGGACTCCACACCGTGTTCGTGGCGATAAACCCGGCCACCGTGCAATTGGCCGGAGCGTTGACCAGGGTGTAAGGCGCGTAATCTACAATACTGAAAGAAGCGTCGTCAATGTAGTGGTGGATACGGGATTCGATAACCTCGGGATCCGTTTCACCCCAATCGTTGTCTTGGGCATTGACATCGGGCGCGCCGACGGCGTTGCCATTGTAGAGGTCGTTGAAATTGGTCGCGCCGCCGCCGGTGTTGCCGTAGAAATCGTTGTAGTTGATGAGTGGGCGATAGCCGTTCGCCAGATAGATCGCCCCGCCGCCGTTGAGTTCGGTGGCGGCGTTGTTGGTGATGGTGTTGTGCTGGATGGCTGGCACAGAGCCGCTGACATAGATAGCGCCACCATAGGGGGCCGAGTTTCCGGTGAGTATGGTATTGCTGATGGTGGCGGAACCACTCCAGATGCGTATGCCACCGCCGACATTGTTGGCTGTGTTATTACTGATAGTGTTGTTCACGATGGTTGCTGAACCAGTAACATAGATCCCACCCCCATTATCACCCGTGTTGTGAGTAATGGTATTGTTGAGCACCGTAGCCGCGTTTCCCCACACGCGGAGGCCGCCGCCGCCACCGTAACCAGAACTACTATTGTTATAAGTGATAGTATTATCACGAATGGTAGCGCTAGAACCGTAACAATCAATACCACCAGAATTGCTACCACTGTTATTATTCACCATATTCCCTTGAATGGTGAATATACCATCACGGGCAGTTATGCCACCGCCTCTAGGCGTAGCACTCGCGGAGTTATGATGCACATTGTTATTGCTAATGGTTGCTGTGCCATTGGAAGCCGAAACATAGATGCCGCCATTCCAGGCATTGCCACTTACTTCGTTATCCACGATGGCGGCCTGCGCCGTAACAGAAACATAGATGCCGCCATAAGGATGACCGGTAGCCGTGTTGCCGTTGACATTCGCCGTGCCGACGTAAAGATCAATACCCGCTCCGGCATTGTTCGTCAGTATGTTATCGCTAATCAGGGCCGTGCCGGAGGCCGAAACGTAAATCCCACTGGAATTGACTGATCCAGCAATCCCGTTATCGCTAATCGTATTGTTGGTGATGCGGATGCCCTCCCCGCTCCATACGTGGATGCCATCCGCCCGATTCTGCCGGATGGTGTTGTGATCCAGGTACGGCGACGCTGCCTCGATGCGCACCGCCCCGTTCTCGCTCGCGCTGCCCCCGCCGCCATACTCGATGACCGCGTACTGGAGGATGCTCCCGCCCGTGTAGTTGCCGCCGGGGTCGAAGGTCGCGTCCGCGCTGCTGTTGGTGAAATGGATGTAGCCCCAATCCCCCTTCGCCGGATACGCCAGGTTCGAGGTAAACGTGATCGGCGTCGTTGCCGTCCCCCGCGCGATCAACGCCCCGTTCACGGTCAACGCCTTCTGGCCGTCGAAGCGCACCGTCGTCCCCGGTTGAATGGTGAGCGCCACCCCCGCGTTCACAATCAGACTGCCGTTCACGATGTACGGGTCGCAACTCGCCGGACTCCACACCGTGTTCGTGGCGATGAACCCGGCCACCGTGCAGGGCGCGAATAATTCACCTTCTGGGATATTTTCAAAAGGTATGGGCGGCTGATTTCTCTCAGCCCACGCACTGCCCGAGGTGGGCAAAACGAACAGCAAGACACCCATCATCACAAACAATCTGAATACCTGCCGATTCCACATGGTTATCCTCCTCAAGATAAACTTGGTGCTAATTTGCGAAATTCGTGGCTAAATTCCCGCCCGCAGTTCCCGCGCCGCCGCGAGGTCGGGCGCGGCATCCAATTGCGCGAAGACCGGCTCGCAGGCATCGAGTTCAACGCGGGCGTCGGCCGGGCGGCCCACGGCCAGGGCCAGGCGCGCCAGCGCCAGGCGCGTGCGGGCCGCCTGATAGGTCTCTCCCAACTTGAGCAAAATCGCCAGGCTCTCGCGGAGGTGCGCCGCAGCGACGGCATAATCCTGTCGCGCCAATGCCAGTTCACCCAGCAGGCGCAGCGTGATCCCCGCCTCGTTTTCGGCTTGCAACTCCCGCGCCAGCGCGAGGGAGCGTTGGGCTTCCGCTTCCGCCTCCGGCATAGCCCCCTCTTGCCAGGCAATCTCGCCCAGATGGCGATAGACTTCCGGGAGAATATCGCGCGACCCGGCCGCCTCGAAGTGCGCCAGGCTCGCTTGCAAGTGCTCGCGGGCCGCCGCCAGTTCGCCCCGGCGCACGTACACCGCGCCCAGGTTGTTGTGCAAAATGCCCAGAATATAGGGCGATCTGTCGGGAAGTTTCTCCTGCAAATGAAGCGCCTCATGATACGCAGCCAACGCATCCTCCAGCCGGCCTTGATTGAGCGCAATCTCGCCGAGGTTGTTCTGGGCAATGGTGTGGTTGTGCAAGTCGCCAATGCGCTGAAAGGTATCCCGCGCCTGGGTATAGCTCGCCGCGGCCGCTGACCACTCCCCCCTATTGAACCGGGCATTGGCAATCTGATTGTGCGCCGTAGCCTGGCCCGCCAGGTCGCCGGCCTGGGTGTAGCAGTCCAGGCCGCGCTGCGCCAGTCCCGCCGAATGTTGATTCTGCCCGCGCTGCAAGGTCAGCACCGCCAAGAACACATAGGTGCGCCCCAGAGCATACTGGTCGCCCAAAGCCTGCGCCAGCCGTAGCGCGAGCTCGGCCTGTTCCAGCGCTATCTCCATTTCCCCGCGCCGCAGCTGCACCAGCCCGGCGAGCAGCCGCAATTGCACAGCTTCCGCCGTCTCCCGACCCTGCAAGGCCGCCAGTCCGCGCTGGACCCATTCCAACGCGGTGGGATAGTCGCCGGCGTTTTCATAGCTGCGCGCCAGCCAGCGGCAGATTAGCGCCTCCTGGTCGCGGTCGCCCACCTCCCGCGCCGCCGCCAAGGCCGCCTCCAGACGTGCGCGGGCCGGTTCATATTGCCCAGTAATGGTCAACAATTCCCCCAACCCGGTCAATGCTTGTAAACGCGGTCTCAGGCTATCCACGGGCGCGAGCTTCCCTGCCAACGTCAGCGCGCGCTCGTAGTGTGCGATTGCATCCGCGCAGGCGTAACACTGCCGCGCTTGCGCGCCCGCCCGCAGCCGGTAAGCCACGGCTTTGCCCCACAGTCCCGCTGCCTCGAAGTGCCGGGCCAGCTGCAAAACGATGACATCCGTCTGTCCGGCGTAAAACTCTTCCAGCATCTCGCCGATTTCACCATGTAACGAGCGACATTCTGCGCCCGTAAGGTGATAGAAATGTTGTTGCAAAAGAATGTGGGCGAAACGGAAGCGCGCCAGAATGTGCGCGCCCACCTCCATCTCGCCTTGTTGCCCGATCAAACGATGTTGCTGTTCAAGTTCCTGGCACAGCCGCCGCAGCAAGCGTCTTTCGGGCAAGCTCTCGACCCGCGCCACGACCTGCGCCGTGAACTCCTCGCCTTCCACACTCGCCGTCAACAAAATTTCCTTGAGTTCATCGCTCAGGCGCGCTACGCGCTCTTCGATCACGCCCTCGACCTGCGCGGGCAATGTATCCCAGCTGACCCGCGCGCTCTCGACCCAGGCGCCGTCGGCCGCATGTACCAGGTCGCCGCGTTCCTGCAAATGGCGCAACAGCTCCACCGTGAACAATGGATGGCCGCCGGTGTGCTGGAACAACGCCGCCCGGAAATCCGCCCCTAGCCGGTTAGGTTCCGTATCCAAAAACGCCTCAACGAACTGGCGGCCCTCGGCGGCTCCGGCCTGATCCAGATCCAGCACCAGATCGCCATAATAGCGCCTGGCTTCGTTGAGGATTTTCTCCAGCGGATGGCGCTGCCCCGCGCGCCCCAAAGTCACTTCCGCCGGCCGGTACAGCCCCACAATAAGCACGCGGCTTTCGCGCAGCTGCCGGATCAGGTAGAACAACAAGCTCGCCGAGGCCTGATCCACCCACTGCAAATCATCCACCACCAAAATCAGCGGATGTTGCGCGGCCAGCTGGCGCAGCACCGCCACATATTGCTCGAAAATGCGGCTTTCGTCAATATCTTCGGGTGCTACCGCGGCGGCTTTTTCCTTGCGCGCCTCCAGCCACCCGGCCTTATCAGCCAGGAAGGCGCCCAATTTTGCCAGGAGGCCGGCGCCGGGCAGGAAGACGCCGATCAAATCCGGGCCGATTTCCGCCAAAGCCTGCGCCGACAGCTGCGTCAACTCTTGCAAGCGGCGGCGGTTCTCCGGCGTCAAAGCGCGCTGCGCCTGCTGCCCTTCGACATCGCCGATGAGCAGGCGCAACACCTCGCGGAACGGCAGGTACGGGTCGCCGATGCCGGTCTGCGCATTGCAGGCACCCAGCGCCACGACCAGGTCGGCGCGACGCGCCTGCACGCGGCGCACAAATTCCGTCACCAAGGTAGTCTTGCCGCTGCCGCCCTCGCCCGCCACAAAGCGCACCTGACCCTGGCCGGCCAGGGTCAGTTTCAGCGCCGCGCGCAGGGTGTTCAGCGCCTCCGTCCGCCCCACGAACGGCGTTGGTTCAACCGGGCAAACAGCTGTGATCTGCGATTTCTCTTCTGGCATGGTATACCTCGCTATGATAGAAGCATGAATGTTTCAAAGGTTTATCAAATTAAGTATACCTAAACAGCGCAAAGTGCAAGCACGCCGGGTTTTGCCGTTTGCAAGCTCACGCATCAAATCTGCGCAGCGGTAAAAAAGGGTGTACCTGCTGTTGATATGCCACGAAACGCGCCCCAAATTTAGCGGCCAGTTGCCGGGTCTCCCGCACCGCCGAGAGCGTGGTGAAGAACATGATATAGCTCAAAATGGCGGCCATCACCAGCGTCAGTTGCCAGGGAGCGTGACCGCTCATAATGAGCAGATCTCCGGCGATGAAGATATTGATGCCGGCATACAGCGGATGGCGCATATAGGCATAGATACCCTGCGTCACAAACTCCGGCATATCGGCGAAGTAGCCCGTCCAGGCATGATAGCGCCCTAGATCAATTTTCGACCTAACGATGAGCGTGGTACCGATGGCCGCACAACCCAATGCCACCAGGTCAATCCAGCGCACTTGTGGGATCGTCGTGATGACATAGCCGTGAATGACGCAGGTAATGGGATAGCAGAGTTTCATCATCAGGAGCAAGCGTTTATCAATCAGCGGCGTAGCCGGGTTCTTTTTGCGGTGGTCGGAAATGAAAACAATGAAGACGCTAAAAATGAGCCATTGCACAACTTTGTAAAGTGTGAGCCAGGACATATCCCCTTCCTTGATTTTGCAACCTTTCTCTATCTTAACCGATTTTGTGTCTCTTAGTGTCTCTTCATTTTCTCAAAGTGTCTCTTTGTTGTATAATACCCAGGTGACACTTTGCCTAGACTCAGTAGATCACGGATCTGTTGGTAGTGACCGCTTTAGCGGTTCTCCCAACAGCTGAAGCCGTCACTACGAGCCTAAATCGTGATCTACTGAGACTGGATACAGGATGAATTTGCCACCCCATCAACCAGCGGTTTCGGATGCGGCGCGCGTCAAAGCGGCCTTGCAGCACTATCACGATCTGCCCTTTCTGGGTGCTTGCGAGCTGGCCTCTCTGCATCTCGTGCAGCGACGGTTGCCGGAAGGGCTAGAGGTAACACCCGTGCTAGTCGGGCAGCTGGTGCAGGCTTTGCTCGATGAGGCGTTGGCGCTGTTGAAACCGCCGGACAATACCGCGAATACTGCCCCGGCCCTGCGCGTCTACACGGCGCTCACCCAAACCTACCAACAGGGCAGCGCGCCCAAAGACATCCCGTCACGGTTGCACGTCAGCCGCGCGCAATATTACCGCGACCTGGCTCAAGGTATTGAGCAAGTCGCTGCGCTCCTGTGCCAATGGGAAAATCATAGCATCGCCGGGGCGCACAGCGCTCCCCAATCCCCAACCGCCGCCTGGCGCGCACACCTGCCCCCACCCACCTACACCCGCCTGTTCGGCGTTGAGCCGTTGCTGGCCCGCGCGCGCGATTTCCTCGCTGCGCCGGAGCGCCATCGCTTCGTGGTGCTGGATGGCCTGGGCGGCATGGGCAAAACCGCCCTGGCGCGCGCAGTCGCGCTGGCAGCGCTAGAGGCAGGCGATTTCGCCCACCTGGTTTGGGAGACTGCACAGCGCCAGGTCTTTGCCTGGAGCGAGGTGCAGCTCTCTACCGCGCCCGCGCTCACCGTGGATGAACTGCTCAATAGCATCGCGCGGCAGACCGGAAACCCCCATTTCACGGCCTGGCCCAGCGGCAAGAAGCGAGAAGCCTTGCACGCGCTGCTCCACGCGCAGCCCTACCTGGTGGTGGTGGACAATCTGGAAACCGCCGCCGATTATCGCGCTCTAGCGCAGGAACTCTGGGCACTTACCGGCCCTAGTAAGGTGCTCATCACCAGCCGCTACCGCCTGGATACCTTCGAGCAGGCCACCTCCGTGCATGTGGGCGCGCTGCCGCCGGCTGCGGCGACGGCGTTGTTGCGCTATCACGCGCAGGAGCGGGGAGAGCGCGCTTTGCAGGAGGCGGATGATGCCATTCTGGCGCGCATCTATCAGGCGACCGGCGGCAATCCCTTGGCGCTCAAACTGGTGGTGGGGCAGGCGGCGCTGCGCCCGTTGGCGCAAGTGCTGGCGGAGATCGCCGAGGCACGGGGCGATCTGGAGACCTTCTACCGCTTCATCTACTGGGCGGCCTGGGAGCTGCTTTCAGCGGACGCGCGCCAGCTCCTGTTGAGCCTGCCCTTGCTGGCGACGACCGGCGGGCCGTGGGAGGCCCTGGTCGCCATCGGTGGGCTGGATGAGCGTCAAACCCTCGCCGGGGTCCGGGAGCTGGCGCGGCTCTCGCTGCTGGAAATCGGCGGGGATGCGCTCCAGAAGTGCTACAGCATCCACCCGCTCACGCGCAACTTCATCCTCTCGGAGCTGGTGCAGCCTGCGCCAGACGTCGAACCTATCATATGATGGAAACCCTCACAGAACGCCAGCAGGTCTACCAGGCCAGCATCGCCCGCGCCGGCGCGTACTGGCAAACCTACATCCACGCGCATCAGGCCGATCCCGCCGCGTTGACTCAGGCGCAAGCCAATATCCTCCACACATTACAGCACTGCGCCGCCCACGTCGCCACCCGCAGCGTAGGCGCGGCGCTGGCGCACAGCCTGCATCGCTACATGATCTATCAGGGGCAATGGGCGCCCTGGCGCGCGTGTTTGCAGTATTTCGTCCAACGCGCGCCTACGGATGATCCGTTGTTGACGCTCTGGTTGCAGCAGCACCTCTCCGAAGTGTGTATGCGCCTGGGCGAGTATGCCGAGACGGCGCGCTGTCTCGAAGCTGCGTCTGCCCTGGTGCGCGCGCTGCACTACCCCGCTCCGGCAGCGCGCGTGTTCATGGATCTGGCGCAAGCCTGGTTTCTGTTGGGGAAATCGGAAAAGGCCACGGCCTGGTTGCCAGAAACACAGCAGTTGGCCGAGCAACGCGGCGAGGCCGAGGTCATCGCCGATGTACACATCCTGCGGGGGCGGATCGCTTTACAGGCTGCGGACTACGGCGCAGCGGCGGAGCATTTCACCGCCGGGCTGGCCGTAGCGCGCACCGCCGGCGACCGACCGCGCATCAAATCCGCTGCCAATTTTCTGGGGACCGCGCTACTCCGGGATCAACACCCACAAGCGGCTTTGCCCTACTTCCTTGCAGCGTTGGAGATTGCACAGGCCGAGGCGGATTTGCCCGGAAAAGGTGTCATCCGCTGCAATCTGGGCGCGACCTATCTGACCCTGGGGCAACTTGAGTTGGCGCTGGAACACCTGCACGCCGGATTGGAGATCACGACTCGCACCGACAACCAGCCCTGCCGGCGCATCATCCTGAAGCGGCTGGTCGAAGCGTACATGGCAGTCGGCGATCCGGCAGCGGCGGCTCACTACCAAGACGTAGCCGGTCGAATTACTCAGGGGAACGGTTCTGCGTAAGCAGGTTTACTACGCTCATCTTTCTGCAATTCCCATCACCATCTCCACCCACTCCCTCACGTCCCCGCCTCCTTGCCCATACTCCGTCATATCCTTGCCGGCCGGCACCCGCACCGACGTAATCCGCGCCGAGATCTCCGCCAGCCGCGCCGCGTTCAGCGTCCCCGCGCCGTCGGCGTCCAGCGCGGCATAGATGCGCGGATACGGCAACAACGCCGCCAGCCAGCGCGCGGGCAACGTCCGGCTGGCGCTGCCCAGGGCCGCTGCGTCCACCAGGTCGCCCGCTGCTTGCCAGAGCAGCAGCGCATCCAACTCGGCTTCCACCAGGAACAACGGGCGGTCGCCGCCGCGCAGCAAGTCCACGCCGTAGAGCGCAATCTGTCCCCCGCGCGGCCCGCCGTACTTGCCGCCCTGGTCAGCAGTTACCGGGGTATCCCCCACAAAGCGGCGTACTTTCAACGCCCACAGGTCACCAGCGACAAAGTGGGGGATCACTACACCGCGCGGTAGATAAATCTGCTTCCCCGTCAACCCCCACCGTTCCGGCGGCTCGAACACCTCGCGCGGACACCAGCCCAAGCCCCACGTCTGCCAGGTGGGTGCTTGCAAGCCTCGTGCCTGCAAATAAGCCCGGCCTACCGCGCCCGCGTCCTCCTCCAACAACGCTTGCGCCCGCGCCAGCAATAGCCGCGCCCGTGCTTGCCAGGTCGCGCCAGGGGGTTGCACATTGGGCGGTGCGGGGACTTTCGCCGCTTGCGCCGGGGATCGGTTGTCATCCAGCGCCACCCCGGTCAGGTCGGCCAGGTAGGTCAGCGCCTTCCGAAACGGCCAACCGCGCCGCGCCATGAGCCAGGTGAAGGCGTCGCCCCGCGCGCCGCAGCCGAAGCAGCGGTACGCCTGGCCGTCGGGCGTGAGATACAGCGAGGGATTATGATCCGCATGGAACGGACAGCGCCAGGCCAACCGTTGGCCGCGAGTCTGCGGCGAGCCGAGGTCGGGAATGATGACCTGTTCGGCCAGGTCGAGCCGGGCTTTGATAGTGGCAATCAGGGTCGGGAGGCAGGTAATAGCAGGCATAGGCCGGGCCTTTCTGAGCGAGATAGGGATAGATAAATAGATATAAATTATTATTATTATTATTATTATTATTAGCCGGGGTAGCTGTGTGGGGGCCATGCTGCGCCGTCGAGCGCAGGTGGCGCGCGACAACGCCTCCCACGCCGAACGCGCGGCAGGTCACTGTCTCCCGCCCATGGGCACACCCCTGGTAGCGGACGGTGGGGGTCAAAACAGTGAACTCTTGCGACAGTGAGACAGTACCCCCGCCACTGTCTTACTGTCGCAACTATCTCACTGTCTCAGCGTTTCAACGCCGGGCGCGCCCCAGGGGGGTGTGCCAATACAGTGAACTCTTGAGACTGTTAGGACTGCTCCCCGTTCCACCCCCACAAGTTCTGCGGATCTCGCCGCCCGGACGTGTTGCGGACCTGCTCGCCCAACGCTTCCCGCGCCCGGAACACCATCGCGCGGCTGAAGCCCAGACTCTGGGCGGCCGCGACAATCTCCTTCGGTGCTAACGGCTCAGCCGCCTCGCGCAACCAGGTCGCCAACCACAGGCGGCACTCATCCAACTTGGTCGGTGCTTGCCAGGGCTGCGGCGCTGCGCCCCACTGGAGTGCCACGCCCGCCGGCGGCACGTCCACCAGGTCGAAGCCCAGTGGCGCGGGGACACGCGCCAGGTTGCTCTTGATGACTTCCAGTTGGCGCGGGCCATTGCTGTCCGGTTGCGGCCCATTCTGCACCACAGATAAGCCCAACACCGAGCGCGCCATCGCGACGATGTGGCCGCTGCCCCGGAAATCGTCGAGCGTGATGGGCGTAAACAGCGGGGCCCCGCCCAGCGTCAGGCCCCGCTTGCGCGCGTGGTGGATCAGCACCAGCCCCAGCGCGTATTCCCGCGCTAACCCGGCGAAAAAGCCCAACAGCGCGCGCACATCCTCGACGGCGTTCTCGCTCTTGCTCGTCACGGATGACAGGCTGTCTACGATGACCAGCGCCGGGCGCAGGGTATACACCATTTCCACCAGGCGGTCGCGGTCGGCGGCCCGCCCAAAGTCCAGCAGCGCATCGCCAGCGGGCAACATCAGGTACAGGCGGCGCATATCCAACTGCCAGGCCGCGGCGCGTTCGTGCGTGATCTGCGGCACGGCCTCGGCGTCCACATAGAGCACCGGCCCGCCGGGCGCAGCCACGGGGGCGGCATCGGGGAAGGAGGTCCCGTGGATAATGCGCCGGCACAAATCCAGCGCCACCAGCGACTTGCCCACGCCGGGCACCGCGCCAAAGAGCGTCAGCATCCCGCGCGGAATCCAGCCCGGCCACAGCCAGGCAATAGGGGCCAGGCCCTCCGCCAGTTCTTGCAGGGTGGGATACTGGGCTGGCGCGCCCGGTTGCAGTTTGAAGAGCGCTTCGATGAGCCGGTCGCGGTCGGGCCGGTCGGCCAACGCTTGGAACAAGGCCGTATGCGCCGGTGCGTCAGGCGCGGCGGCGTCCAGCGCGCGCCAACAGCTGGCCCAGGGTTCGCTCCACTGCGCCAGATTGACGGGCGGCACGGCTTGCCCCGCCAGCCGGTCAGCGAGCGCCTGCTGCATCAGCCGCGGCGTCAACATGCCGGGCCTCCCGGCTGCTGTTGATCATCCCCGCTCCCCCAAATGGCGCAGCGCAAGCCCCAATCGGCCAGCGCCTCGCCCAACGTGATACACCCCAACGCCAGTCGCATCAGCAGGCGTCCGCCGCCGCGCCACAGGCGGCCGGCCCAGCGCCGGCCCCACGAAAACTTCGGTACGCACATGAGCCGCTCCTTTCCTTAAACTGCGGGGTTACCGCAAGATGAACGCCGGGCCGTCGGTGGCGACCTCTTCCCAGCGACGCGGGGCACGGGGCGCGGGCCGTTGGGTGAGCCACCAGCCCGCAAACCCCGCTCCGGCCAGGACGAACGGCCCCACCTGGAGCAAAAATTGTCCGAGGTGCATGCCCCCGGCCAGCCACAGCCGTAAACCGTACAGCAAGAGTGTTTCTACATTCATGGGATACTCTCCTTGTCGAAAATGTGAATCAGCGAGAAGGCGAAAAGGCGGCTCAGCGGCTTGCCTCCCCCTCACCCCATCCCCCGCTCCCCGCCACCTTCATCCTGGCCCTTGGGCGCAAAGCGGAAGTAGCGCTCCGGCTTGGCCGCGTCTGCCGGCCAGCGGTCGCTCACGCGCCGCGTCTGCCGGTCGAAGAACTCGGCGTCAATGAAGTGCGGCGTAGGCAGCCAGGCGTCTTTGAGCGCATCCAGGGTGAACAGGGCCAGAAACCCGCGCGTACTCACGGCTTCCGGGTGCGCTTTGAGGTCGGCGCGCAGTTTGGTGAGCGCCCCGGCGATGCTGCTAGCGGTATCGCCGTTGTTGGCGATGTAGTAGCAGCCGCTGAAGCCTGCCGCGCCGTAGTCTTGCAAGTTCTTGAGCAACTTGGCCTTGAGGCGCGTGGGGTTGTAAGTGCCGCGCTCGGACTCCACCGCGATACGGCTCGGCTGTCCCTGTGACAGCGAAGTGACGACCACAATGACATCCGGTTCGCTCTGCCCATAGCGCCGCTGAAAGCCGGCCTCCGCCGCTGTTTCCGGCTCGCCGGTGGGGTCGTAAACCGCGTAGGTGCAGCGCTGGTTGCCGGGCAGCGTATTGCCCGCTAACACCAACGCCTGGACTGCGCGCACCTGCCACCAGGCTTCCGGTGATTTGTGCGGGGCATACGCGGCCGCGTAGTCCACAGCCTCGCAACTGAACCGCCGCTGATGCTCCGCGCGCCCGGCTGCGGTCAACACATAACAGACATCGCTGGCGTAGCCGGTGAGATACCGGGGGGCCGGGATGTGCTCCACGCGCAGTAAGCCTTTATCCAGCAGTTCCGGCAGCACCGTGTTCTTCGCCGTGCTGACCGCTTTGCCCGCGAGCTGCGCCCACTGCGCTTTGATCGCGGTGGACACCACCTGCTGCCCCGCGGCGAACAAGAACTTCACCGCGTCGCCGGACAGGGGCACGCCCGCGTCTGCCCCCGCCGCCGCTGTGGGGGCCGCCGCCGGGGACGCCTCCGCGCCGGCAAAGAGCTCCCGCGGATCAGTGCCGTGCAGGTGGTACTGGTAACAATACTCGCCCGCCGTGACCACCGACAAGCCCTGAGCCAACGCCTGCGGGAATACCTGGGGGAACAGCGTTTCCAGATAGGGCTGCAGCGCCGCCACCGCCTGCTGATAGGCGCGGGTCTGCCCGGTCAGCCGCATTTGGCAACTGCGCAGTTGTGCGCGGAGCAGTTCTAGTTCAATGGCCGGCGCTTCCGCCGCGGCGGCAGGCGGCTCACCGCTCATGCCACACCTCGCGGCACAGCGGATAGGTCAGCCCGGCACTGCCGGCCCGCGCCTCCGCCAGGGCCGCCGCGGCTAAATCCAGCGAGACGTGCGCCGCGGCCAGCGCTTGCGGGTCTTGGGTGCCATAGAAGACCAGCAATTGCTCCGCTGCATACGCATAGGTGTCCCGCGTTTGTTCCAGCAGGAGCGCCAGCAGGCTATACTCCGCCGGCGCGGGGGGTGGCGCGAGGGTCGCCAACTGCTGAGCGGCTTGCCCAACCTGTTCCGCCAGGCGGAACGCGGCGCTGGTGGACTGCGGCGCGGGCGCGGCGGCCAGGGTGTCTAGCGTCGCGCCGACTTCGGCCACCGCGTCCGTCCAGCGCGTAACCTGGGCAAGATAGCGCGCCTGCCGCAGCCGGTACGGGGACAACACTACGGGCACCCCCCAGGCATCACACGGCGCAGTCACATAGCCGATGAGCAGGGGTAACACCACGAGGGCCAGGAATAGCCCGCTGCCGATCTTAGTTCGCATTGCATGTACCTCCTTGAGTCTGGTATACTAAAACTGTTAGTCTGTCTCAAAGCCGCCCAAGCCTGGGGGGGCCCAGGCGGGTCAGCTTGACCCTGGCGTGCGGATAGCCACGCACGGACCTTCTGAAAGCGCCGAACCTTTCGGCGCTTTTTCGTTGCCCCTTGGCCTTGCTCACGGCGCGACCTCCGCCTGCACCATGTGAACAACAATCCCCTGTGCCGCGCACACGCCGCGCACAATCACGGGCCGGCGGAGCAAACCGCGCAGGGTCACGGCAATGTCCGCATCCGCTGCCACCAGCGGCACGGCCCCCGCGCCGGGCAGCGTCAGCCACAGCGCGCGGTCCGCCGCGGCTGTATCGCGCACCCCCGCGATGATCCCCCGCAAGAGCACCGTGCCGGGCGCGGCCACCAGCGGGCTGAGCGCGGTTTCATCCACCTCGGGCAAGGGGTCGCTACCCGGCGCGACGGTGACCAGCCGGACAGCGCCCACGCGCTGGGTGTGGATGCGCAGGGGATGTTTCCCGCGCGGAATCTGGGTCAGGCACGGATCGCCCCCGGTGAGGGCGACGAGATACCGAATGAACTGCGGGGCATCATGGTGCATCTTTGCACCTCCTGTACAGGGTACTGAGCCGGACGGCCCCGGCGCTCGCGCGGGCCGCCCATGAGAAACCGTTGTCTATCAGCGTCACCTGGGCGTTAGCGCAGGCTATCCGGGTGGCAACCGCGAATAGCGGCGGCGCATCAGCGTTACGCTGGACGCGCGCGCGGGCCGCTGGTGGTAACCGCGAATAACCACCGTGCATCAGCGCATCCCCCGGCGTTAGCGCCATCCCCCGCGTGCTTACATGGGGCACCGGTGAAAAACCGTTGCCTATCAAAGCCACCTGGGCGTTATCGCAGGCTGTCCGGGTGGCAACCGGGCATAACCATTGCCTATCAGCGCTATCCCCCGGCGTGTTTACATGGGATGCCACTGGAAACCAGGGTTGACTTGGCCCGTGTGACGCCAGGCAGTATCATGCGCCGCCGGTGGCAACCGCGAATAGCCGTGGCGCATCAGCGTAACCCAGAACGCGCGCGCGGCCCGCCAGTGAAAAACTATTGCCTATCAAAGCCACCCCCGGCATTAGCGCGGGCTATCCGGGTAGCAACGGCGAATAATCGCGGCCCATCAGCGCCATCCCCCGCGTGCTTACATGGGGCGCCGGTGAAAAACCGTTGCCTATCAAAGCCACCTGGGCGTTATCGCAGGCTGTCCGGGTGGCAACCGGGCATAACCATTGCCTATCAGCGCTATCCCCCGGCGTGTTTACATGGGATGCCACTGGAAACCAGGGTTGACTTGGCCCGTGTGACGCCAGGCACTATCATGAGCCGCCGGTGGCAACCGCGAATAGCCGCAGCCCATCAGCGTAACCCTAGACGTTGGCGCGGGCTATCTGGGTAGCAACCGGGCATAACCATTGCCTATTAGCGTCACCCCCGACGTGCTTGCGCGGGTCGCCATTGGTCGAAACCCGGTGTCTGAGCCGCCGTACAACCGGGGTCAACCCGGGTAATAACCGGGGTCGTATGCGGCACAAACCAGGCAATTACGGCTAACTTGTCCTTGTGCCGCATTCCCCCCACCCAGCCGCCACTCCCCCACGAGACGGGTCACGCTCCGCTTCCTCAAGGTGGCCCACAAGCCGGTTATGGGCGTAAAAACCGCGAATAAACGGGTAAAAATGATTGATATTCCGCTGCTTAGCCCCACCGCTGCATTGCGGGGGTATGCGGCACGAAATAGCCCGTTACGAAAACCCGCAGCGCGTGCCGCATACCCCGGCTTGCGGGCAATGCGTATCACCCGGCCCGCTTCCCGGCTGGTGATGCCGCCTGACATAACGCTGCCCACTGCGCCTGTGCTACGGGCAACGGGGTATGCGCCGGCGGTATCAGTAATACACTCGCGCCCCAGCCCTGCAACACGCTTAACACCAGCGGTAACAATTCCTGGTGAAATTCCGGGATACGCCCCTGCTGATCCAGGAGCGGCGCGTAGGGCCAGGTATCCAATTCCGGCCCGCCGCCGGGGCGCAGGTCAAACACCGCGGCGACCTCGCCCGCCGGTAATGTTTGCAACCATTTCCAGGCCGCGCCGGGCGTCACCCAGTGGGTCGCGCTCTCCGGGCGGGGCGGGCGGGTCAAGCCGCGCAAAAAACTAGGCAACCCGGCCATGCCCCGTTCCAGCGCCAATTCCAACACCAAATGTACCAGGGGACTAAAGGCGGCGCACAGGAGTGCGTCGGCATCCCGCTTCCCCGCCGCCAGGCGCTTGAACGCCGGGAGCACACTACTCTGCGCCAGTTGCCAATAGCCGACATCCGGCGACCAAGCAGCGCGCACCAGGGGACTAGGAGAAGTAACTGGTAAGGGCATGGCAGGCTCCGCTCACTGGCCCGGCCCGGTCGGGCCGACGTAAGGCCGGGTGGGTTCCGGCGCGGGCGGCGGACACACGCCGGGCCAGATTACCGCGATATAGGCTTGCTCCTCGCGCCAGGCCAGCGCCGCGCCCACCTCGGGCGCGGTGGACAAACCAGGGTAGGCAAAGGTGGCTAGGCTCGGGCGGGGGCTGTTGGGCAAAGCTATACAGGCAGACCCCGCGGGGCACGGCGGGCAGCCCGGCCAGTAATACAACCAGGCGCCTGAAGCGGGGCCGACGGCATACCGCAGGCCATACCACATCGGCCAGTCGCCCTGGCGCAAGCGGGGGGCTTCGCCAGCGAGGTAATAGGCGCGGGTTTCCAAATCAAGCGTAGGAAGAGCCGTTAAGTCCTGCTGGGCTTGCAGCCAGGCATATACCGTTTCCCGTGCGCCCACTTCGTCTTCGGGCGCAAAATCCAGCACCACAGCTATCGGCGTGGGCCGGGGTGTAGCAAACCACAAGTGCGCGTCCTGGATGGTCGTATCGAGATAAGGAATAACGCAACACACAATACAAGCCACGAGCAGGCCGGCTATCACCCAGGCCAGGAGTTCGGAGAAGGTGTTACGCAGGGTTTGCATGGTAATCCGCCTTATCATCCAAATGCTGATTTTTAACAGTGATTGAACAGATAGAGGATTTTAGTAAGTCACCAGCTATAATGATAGTGGGTGCCCCAAAAACGGTTTTTTGCAACAACACAAAGCAACGCTGCGTAAAAACGCTAGATGCTCTTAGCCACCCCCAGACATTTCCCATTAAATCATCTCCTGGTAATAGAGTTATTCACACTGTTCGATTTGAGTGAATTCTCTCTATCTTAAGTCTGTTAGCTTGATACGAATTCCAGAAAGCCTAGAAATTTCTACTAAGTTCTGTGGAAGTCTTGAGGATGAAATTGTTGTTACAAAACGACAAGGTAACGTATCAATTTCACATTAAAATCTGCGAGGTTTTAGTATGATTGTTTACACAAAACAACTGTATGTTATCAATGATTAATTCTTATTTCAATTTTCGAGTATATTGCAGATGTATTTGTTTTGATAACAAGAGGGTAACTATAAAAAAGCACAATGTTATCAACAACATTGTGCTTGCTATATATGCTTTGAAATTTTGAGACAAACTTCTTCCCTGTCTGAAAACTTGGTTATTGTCATAAAGTATTCGACATGAATACCCCGCCTAGTGAGCGATCACGAGACTACAGTACAACACTTCGTCTACGCGGTTGTAAAGCCGGATTTGCCCGGCGTAGCCTTGTAGCACAGGCATTGATACCAGTGTGAGTAAAATTGATGAAGATTTTATGGCACAAGCCAGTTTCAGTGGATCACGAAATATTCAACGGGGATCGCTAGATCCCCGTTCTGGGCTGGATATTGCAATCCAATTCGAGCAAACTGTAATCTACTGAGTTTACCTCTAGCAGCTTACAGCGTTGTTTTCGACCTGGGTTATAAATATTCCTTTGCTTTCCTTAACTCCTGTCATTTCGTCGTTATTAATTACACTGTTTCCTTTCCTGGCTAATCTTAATTGTTGCATGTAATTTTTAGCCATTTCAGTCAACACTTCTACAAGTGAATTGTGAAATAAAGCATCTTGTAAAGACGAGTCACTGTTTTGCATTATCGCTCCTCTTCTATTTGTAGTTAAGGTTTCTATGTCAAATGTTGTGTCTTTGGTTGGGAAATATCGAGTGTTTTGATTTTTTTTGTTATACTTGTGTCAAATCCAATAAAGTGATACATTGAAAAATAACTAACTAACCTCCTTCAATTGTTCTCAGAAAGTCAGAAAAAACCTCAAAAGGGAAACTTTGGTTTCAGTTATTACAGTAGTTGCGCGGTTTAGGAATGAGTACGAAATAAGTGTCCCGCTTTCTGGACGTTTCAGGCGCAATTTGGAGTTCAAATGGATAAGTTATTTCGTACCCATTCCTTAGGTGGGCCGCACTTAAAACCAACCCAAATTGCGTTATTGATGCAGCAAATATGCTGTTTTAGTGTCAAAAGTGCGCCCCACCTGCTTCGACCGCGTAACTACTGTTATTAAAAACAGCTAACAAAAAAGGGGAGGATTTAGAACGCCACAGCGTTCTAAATCCTCCCCTTTTCCCCAGTTCTATTTGGAGTGTTGTAGGCTTGAAGGTTTCCTACTGAATTAGAAGGTTACTTTTGTCTCTAAGTGTTCTGTCAAGTGCAAAACAAGAAACTGCAAAATTTTAATTTAGCCGTAAAATAATCAGTATTACCTCTCAAATTACGCTTGACAAAGCATTAGCGGAGAATATTCACTATTCTAAAATCATTGTATCACATAGGATGTCGTCGATGCAAATCGAGAATAACATTTACTGCAATTTACGCCTCTTTAGGTTTAGCGGATTTAGTGGCAATACCTATGAATGAATTTCTGTGCATCCCACATGTAATCCAAGTTGCCACGGTTGATTCAGGGTTCAGGACACGGATTCTGCGGACTAGGCGGATTTTTTTGTTCTTATCCGTAGAATCCATGTCCTATAAAGATTCTAGCGAATAAGTAGCAACTTGGGTTAGCTGTTATTTTGCAATGTTATTATCATGGATGCTTCAATCAAGGTATCGAAAACTATCGGAGGAATCCGACTGTTCTCACAATCTAACTTCTGTTCAGCCAGCGGTGATGATCTGTGGGGGCGTGGCGTTGTTAGTGGCATTGGTCTGGCCCGCCCTGGGGCAATTGGTGGCGTGGTCGGCCTGGGTATTTCTCACCTACACTATCGAGATGGTCTATCTCACTGCCCAAGTCCCCTGGGCCTCCGCGCCGCTGGAGTTTATGACCCTGCCACTGGTGTGGAGCTATTACGCGCTGCTGGGTGGCGCGACGCTGTGGCTCACCGCCTCGTCCGCGCAACGCCTGGCATGGCGCGGCGCGTTCCTGCTGGGCGCGCGCCGGTACTGGATGGCCGGGGCCGCCGCGCTCATCTTGCTCGGCGCGACCGCGCTCAAACTGCCCGATGGCCGCCTGCATGTCCACTTCCTCGATGTGGGCCAGGGCGATGCCATTCTCGTGCAAACACCGCGCGGCGCACACGCGCTCATTGATGGCGGCCTTGAACCTACGCGCCTGCTCAGTCGGGTGGGGCGACGGCTGCCGTTCTGGGATCGCCGGGTGGAACTGGTGGCGCTTACCGGCCCTGGCAATGCGCGCTTGGCCGGGCTGGTACCTATGCTGGAGCGCTACCGGGTGGATTATGTCCTCACGGGGGTTTGGGAGCAGCGCGAAGGCGCTTTGCCCACCCGCTGGGCCGAGCTGCTGGACGCGCGTCCGGTGCACACCACCGGTACGCTGTTCGCTGGGGGCCGCTGGGAGCTGGATGAAGACGTGACGCTTGAAGTGCTCTGGCCGCCGGAGGGCGTCGCTGGGCCACTGGTGCTGCGCCTGGTCTACGGCGAGACGAGTGTGCTGCTCCCTGGCGCGGCCACAACGGTGGTAGAAGGCGAACTGGTGGCACGTTACGGCGACGCGCTACGCAGCACCGCGCTGCTATTGCCGCGTCAAGGCGCGGCAACTTGCTGTACGCCAGACTTCCTTGCGGCTGTCGCGCCGGAAACCGTTATTATCAGCGTGGAGGCAGAGAACCGCTATGGCGACCCCGCGCCCGACGTGCTGGCGCGCTTGGGCACTACGCCCGTCTACCGCACCGATCAGCATGGATGTATCGAGCTCATCTCCGATGGGCGCGTATTCACGGTAAGGCTAGCGGATAAGTAAGGCGCATCACAGCCGCCGATGGCTGTGATGCGCCTTTTCGTGTACCGGCGATGGGCCGCGCCCCGATCCGCGGTGTCCTATCGCCAAACGCAATCTGCGCACCAACTTCATCATCAGCAGCTCCGAGCAGGTGTTGGATGCTTAGCCAAACTGTAGTTTATCACCTAATCATCAATTGCCAGTTGTAGCCTAAGGTTATAAGCGAAAGTTGCCAGATATATTGCGCATTATGTGGTAAAATAAGCTGGTGTTCCAGCTGTATCTGCTCAACCAAATTCTAAGTTATGAAAGGAGTCCCGTATGTTTACCAAATCAGCTCGCCGTGTAAGAATCGTGTTTTCCGTCTTATTACTGGTGCTGTTAATGCCTACCCTGGTCATGGCCGGAGATTGGCCGCTGCTGAGAAAAGGTAATTCCGGACGGAATGTGACCACCGCACAATATCTACTCCGGTATCGCGGCTACTCACTTACCGTCAATGGGTCTTTTGATACCACCACCGAAGCGCGGGTCAAGAGCTTTCAAACAGCGAATGGTTTGATTTCCGATGGCATTATTGGCGACAACACCTGGAGTAAGCTGATTGCTACAGCACAACAAGGCAGCAAGGGCGACCATGTACGCGCCATCCAAGACCAGCTCAGAAATCGTTATGGTTGCAGTCTCACGATAGATGGGGATTTTGGCTCTGGCACTCGGAGCGCGGTCATCGCTTACCAAAGAGCTAATGGGTTGGGCGCTGATGGCGTAGTGGGGGGTAACACTTGGAAACAACTGGTTAATGGTTATGAAGGACTGACCCACGCTAATGCCGCTAACCAACTGGCTAACAACGGGATTCCTGTCTCCTCTAGCGGCGGTTGCTCCAATCGCTGCAATAGCACCTGTACCTCTTTCCACGGTGCACGACAGAGCACTATCACCGGGATTATCAACTTCAAGAAATCTTCCGGCTGTGCGATTACCGCCACGGGTGGCACAGAGACTGGGCATTCCGCCGGCACCTACTCGCACTGGAACGGGTACAAGATTGACATTGGGGTCTCATCTTGTATCAATAATTACATCTATAGAAACTTCACCGCCATTGGCGGGAACAAGTACCGCGACGCTAACGGCAATATCTACTATTATGAGAGCAATCACTGGGATATTCTCTATTACAAGTAGATAGCCTTGTTTATTAACAAACCGGTCTGGAGAGGTTCTTCAGACCGGTTTGTTGTATTATAATTCCCAGTTCAGTATCTATCATACACTTTTCTACTGTACAATTATAGATTTCTGCCACGAATTCACTCGAATTAAAAACCAGCTGAGCTTGGGAAATGTACGGTAGAAAACCATAAATGCATCTGAAACGGAGTAAATTCGTGTATTCGTGAACAGATTCGCGGACGGCAGGCAAGCCCGTTACCCCAATTCATTAAATCTGTGAGCTACTGAGTTTACGTTCCTTAACTGATAATGAAACACCCCCAAATCATACGCTATACCCTGCGGGCTTGCTTCCTTACCAGTCCGGTCTATAATTTTGTTATCTTCACTACCATACATTAAGTAATACACCAAGAAGATACCTTCACGCAACTTGAA
>CAZDDI010000004.1:4386-161442 GCA_964504195.1 uncultured Anaerolineales bacterium | reverse complement strand
GTCTTTAAAATCGGCCCCTCCCCATTCACCCGGGGGGGCCCGGTCTTGGCGGGGCCCGCCTCTGTTTTGTATTTGATGCTTGTGCTGTCTCAGATTAGGGTGCGATTTGCCGCTGCACTTCGTTGAGGTGGCGGTAGAGGCCATTGAGCGCTAACAGTTCTTCGTGTGTACCTTGTTCGCGGATGCGTGAGCCTTCCAAGACTACAATCTTGTCGGCGTTGCGGATAGTGGAGAGTCGATGCGCGATGACCAGCGTGGTGCGCCCTACCATCAACCGCTCCAATGCCTGTTGGATTAACAGCTCCGTTTCTGTATCCACCGATGAGGTTGCCTCATCCAAAATTAGAATAGGTGCATCCTTGAGCACCGCGCGGGCGATGGCGATGCGCTGTTTTTGTCCTCCCGATAGTTTAACCCCGCGCTCGCCGATGAGCGTATCATAACCCTGTGGCAACCGCATGATGAATTCGTGAGCGTTGGCGATTTGCGCGGCTACGATAATTTCCGCCTCGGTTGCATCCGGTCGCCCAAAACGGATGTTATCCCCGGCTGTGCCGTGAAATAGGAAGACATCTTGCAAGACGATGCTGATTTGGCGACGCAGGCTGCGGAGTGTGAGCCCGCGGATGTCATGCCCGTCGAGCGTGATAGCGCCATCGCAGACATCATAAAAGCGCGGAATCAGGCTTGCCAGGGTCGTCTTGCCCACGCCCGTCGGCCCGACCAGTGCCGCTACCGAATGTGCGGGGATGTCCAGGCTGATCCTATCGAGCACGGTCTCGCCCTGACTGTAGTGGAAGGTGACATTATGTAGCGTGAGGTGCCCGGTTGCCCGTTCCGGGAGCTCGATGGCCTCTGGGCGATCCTGCACATCGGGTTCTTCATCCAATAGCTCCGCAACCCGCTCCGCGCCAGCGAGGGCCTCCTGTACCTGTTCCCAGGCCCCACTCAAGGCCCGGACGGGCTGGTAGAAGAGATCGAGGTAGAGGAAGAAGGCGACCAGGTCTTCGATGGCAAGCACCTGACCGAGCGCAAGCCGCCCACCGAAGTAGATGATGATGATGGTGCCCAGCGAGGAGGCCAGTTCGACGAAGGGCTGGAAGGTTGCCATCAGCCGGAGGGCGCGCAGGAGCGAATCGCGGTAGCGGTTGATGTGTCCGGCCACTCGCAAGGTCTCCATATCCTCGCGGGTGAACGCTTTGATTTCGCGGATGCCGGAAATGTTGTCGTTGAGTGCGGCATTGAGCTCGCCGAGCTCTTTCTGCCGTTCTTTGAATGCGGGGCGCACATATTTGGCGAAGCCCTGCATCGCCAGGACGACGAAGGGGATAGGGATGAGGCTCAACAGCATGAGCTGCGGGTTCAGGCTGAACAGCACCGCGCTGACGCCGATAAGCGTGAGGATGTTCACCGCTACGTCGGGGATGGCGTGCGAGATGAGTCGCTCGAACAGGTCTGAGTCATTGATGACACGCGACATTAACTGCCCGGTTTGCTTATCCTCGTAGAAGCGGAGCGAGAGGCGTTGCAGGTGTTCGTAAATGGCACGGCGTGCGTCGGCTACCACGCCCCAGCCGGCGACGTGGGCCATGTAGCTGCGTAGGAATTGCAGGCCCGCGCGCGCCAGGTACACCACTAGGGTTATTACTGCCAGTTGGGTGATGAGGTCTTCTGACGCCTGCCCGGTGACTTGCGCCTGCACCTCAGCGATGAGCAGCCTGATAATCCAGGGGATCAGCAGTTGCACCCCGACGAGCAGCACCATGCTCACGACGGTGATTGACAAGGGGCGCATGTAGCGTTTAATATAGGGATTGAGAAAGCGCAGTGTTTTCACGATGCCTCACTTTGGTTTGAATTTAGTAAGGGTATTATACCTTGAAAACGTGAAACGTGAAGCGCGATGCGTGAAAAAATGCGCCATCTGAACCATTCCAAAATTCATAATCCATTGGGGGGTTTCCCCTAATCCGGGCAAGGGTAAACCCTATGCTAATTTAGGGGGATAGGGGTTGAACCTCAACCGCTTTTATGGTTTCATAGAAGATAATGTCTTCTCGTTTTTTACTTCCCTTTAACTGTAAGGAGGTGCTGTATTGAGGTTATGTGTAAACTTGCTTCTATGTTCCCATATCCGTGAATGTTTCCCCAATTAAAGTCATACGGAGGAGAGTACCATGTTTAAGAACAAGTTGCCGTTGGCTCTGGTGAGCCTGGTGATGATTATCAGTATGTTGTTGACTGCTTGTGGCCCTAAGACCGCTACCCCAACTGCGGCCCCAGACACCCAGTTGGCCGTAGGTATCGTGCTGCCCACGAAGGATGAGCCGCGCTGGTTGCAGGATGAGGCGCGCTTCCGCGAGGCCCTCAATGCCGCCGGCTATCAGGTGGAAATCCTCTTTAGCCAGGGTTCGTCTGCTAAGGAGAAAGAGAACGTCGAAGCCCTGATTACGAAGGGCATTCAGGTTCTCATCATTTGCCCGCAGGACGGCACCGCGGCTGCCGCCGCCGCTGAAGCGGCTCACAATGCTGGCATCCGTGTTATTTCCTACGACCGCTTGATCCGTGACACCGCTGCTGTAGACTACTATGTGACCTTCGACAGCATCGCCGTAGGTGCGCAGCAGGCGCAATACCTGGTAGATAACGCCAGTGGCACGGGTAATCCGCTTTACTTATACGCCGGTGCAGCCTCCGACAACAACGCTTTCCTGTTCTTCGAGGGCGCATGGAACGTATTGCAACCCCTGATCGCCGATGGTACCTTCGTCGTCAAGAACTCCGCTGAGGCCGTCGCGCTCCAGGGCAAAGCCACTCTTACCCGTGACGAGATGGCGCGCATCATCGGCCAAATCACCACGAACTGGGATTTCAACACTGCCAAGAACCTGGCGGAGGCGAACCTTACCGCTACGACCGCCGCCGATAAGGGCGAGGTCTTCATTCTCGCGCCCAACGATGGCACCGCACGCGCTATTGCCGATGCCTTCGCCATCGACCGCGATGTCACCGCTTTCTATGTTACTGGTCAGGACGCCGAGAAGGCTTCCGTGCAGTACATTATTGATGGTAAGCAGTCTATGACCGTCTTCAAGGATGTACGGACGTTGGTGCAGGATGCTATCAGCGCGGCTGTCGCGCTGCTCGAAGGGCGCACGCCCACTGCGCGCGGTGCGTACAACAATGGCGTCGTGGATGTGCCTGCGATTCAGTCCCCTGTGATTTCGGTAGATCGGGACAACGTCAAGGCTGTGTTGATTGATTCCGGTTACTATCCCGCCGCTGATTTTACCGGCGTTGAAGATCTCGGCTCCCCGTTGCAGGGTCGTATCGCAGTAGGCATCGTGCTACCGACGAAGGATGAGCCGCGCTGGTTGCAGGATGAGGCGCGCTTCACCGAACTGTTCAATGCCGCCGGTTATGATGTAGAGATTCTCTTCAGCCAGGGTTCGTCCGCTAAAGAGAAAGAAAATGTCGAGGCGTTGATCACCAAGGGCGTGCAAGTCATCATCATCTGCCCGCATGATGGCACTGCCGCTGCCGCCGCTGCGACTGCGGCCAACGCCGCCGGTGTCCGCGTTATCTCCTACGACCGTCTGATTCGTGATACTGCCGCTGTGGATTACTACGTCACGTTCGATAGCATCGCTGTAGGCGCACAGCAGGCGCAATATCTGGTGGATAATGTCAGTGGTACGGGCAACCCGCTCTATCTGTACGCTGGCGCTGCTTCCGATAACAACGCTTTCTTGTTCTTCGAGGGGGCGTGGAGCGTGTTGCAACCCCTGATCGCCGATGGCACTTTCGTCGTCAAGAACTCTGACGCGGCTGTAGCGTTGCAGGATAAGGCAAACCTCACCCGTGATGAGATGGCGCGCATTATCGGCCAGATCACCACGAACTGGGACTTCAATACCGCCAAGAACCTGGCGGAGGCAAACCTCACGGTAGCGACGGCCGCCGACAAGGGCGAGGTTTTCATCCTCGCGCCCAACGACGGCACCGCCCGTGCTATTGCCGATGCTTATGCCACTGACCGCGATGTGACCGCGTATTATGTAACCGGTCAGGATGCGGAGAAGGCTTCCGTGCAGTACATCCTCGACGGCAAGCAGTCTATGACCGTTTTCAAGGATGTGCGCACGCTGGTGCAGGATGCCATCAATGCAGCGATTGCGCTGCTTCAGGGCAATGCGCCCGCCGCGCGTGGTGCTTACAATAATGGTGTGGTGGATGTTCCCGCAATCCAGTCCGAAGTTGTCACTGTGGAACGGGATAATGTGCGTTCGGTGTTGATTGACTCCGGGTATTACAACGCTAGTGATTTCACAAATCTGCCGTAGCGTTGTAAAATAGTAAGAGCGTTCGCTCGTTAAGAGAAGTTTTTCGCCACAGAGACACAGAGGCACGGAGATTTCAGAGTATTTTTCTGTGTTCTCTGTGTCTCTGTGGTGAATTTATCATTTTTGGAGGCGCTATGGCTGCTCCTATTTTAGAGATGCGTTCCATCACCAAAGAATTTCCGGGTGTGAAGGCGCTGGATAATGTCAGTTTCCGCGTGGCAGAGGGCGAGATCCACTGCCTGGTAGGCGAGAACGGCGCGGGCAAATCTACGCTGATGAAGGTGTTGAGTGGGGTGTATCCTCACGGGACTTATGCGGGCGATATTTTGCTCGGTGGAGAATTGCAGGAGTTTCGCGGCATCAGCGATAGCGAAAAGGCTGGCGTGGCTATTATTTACCAGGAATTGGCGCTCGTGCCTGAATTGACCGTTTATGAGAACTTGTTTCTCGGGCATGAAATTACTAGCGGTTTGGTGGTGAATTGGAACGAAACTATCAGGCGTGCCACTGAATTACTGCGGCGGGTGGGGCTGAATGTGAACCCGGCAACCAAAGTCAAGGATTTGGGCATTGGCAAACAACAGTTGATTGAGATTGCAAAGGCGCTGGGACGTGATGTGCGCATCCTGATTTTGGATGAGCCGACTGCCGCATTGAACGAGGATGACAGCGAGAATCTACTCAAGTTGCTACGGGAACAGCGGGCACAGGGCGTGACTTGCATCTTGATATCACACAAGCTCAAAGAGGTGATTGCGATTGCCGACTCGGTGACAGTGCTGCGCGATGGCAAGACGATTTGTACACTGGACGCGCATAACGGTGAAGTCAGCGAACCTGCGCTTATCAAGCACATGGTCGGGCGCACCATTGAGAATGTCTTTCCCCCCAGAGAGCATCAGCCCTCAGATGAGGTGGTGCTTGAAGTGCGCGATTGGAACGCTTATGACCCCAATTTGGGCCGCGGCATCCTCAAGAATGTCAATTTCAATGTCAAGAAGGGTGAGATTGTGGGGTTTTCGGGGTTGATGGGTTCGGGGCGTACGGAATTGGCGCTGAGCATTTTCGGTAATCCTGAAGGTTATCGTGTTAGTGGCGAGGTGTTCATCAATGGTCAACCTGTGCAATTCAAGCACCCGTATGAGGCGATTGCGGCGGGCTTAGCTTACGTTAGTGAGGATCGTAAGGCCAAGGGCCTGATTCTGGAGCAGGATGTGAAGCAGAACATCACGCTCGCTAATTTGCACGCCATCGCGCAGCAGGGAGTGGTGGATGCCAATGCTGAGGTTAAAATTGCGAACGAGTATAAGACCTCGCTCAATATCAAAACCCCCACTGTGGAACAGTTGGTGCGCAATCTCAGCGGCGGTAATCAGCAGAAGGTCTGTTTGGGCAAGTGGTTATTTGTGAAGCCCAATGTGCTGATATTGGATGAGCCTACACGCGGTATTGATGTGGGCGCTAAGCATGAAATTCACTCGCTGATGAATCAGTTGGTGCAGCAGGGGATGAGCATCATTATGATTTCCTCAGAGCTGCCCGAAGTATTGGGGATGAGCGACCGCGTTTATGTGGTGGCGTCGGGGCGCATTACCGGGGAGCTGCCGGTTGCGGAAGCGACTCAGGAAAAAATCATGGAGCTGGCAACGAGTTAAGGTTTTATCCGTAATCTCACGCGGGCGCTGCTTGAGATCCCCTAATCTGGTGGCTGAGCCTGTCGAAGCCCACCACCGGGTCTCGGCAGGCTCGATCACCGGAAGAAAATTTTATCTCTGTGTTCTCTAAAATTCTGTGGCTTTCATAGGAGAATTGGTATGTTCATCGAAGACCTGAAAAAAGTTCTCAAACAAAACATCCGCGAATACGGCATGTACATCGCTTTGTTTGTGATTATGGCGATTTTTACGTTCACCACCAAGGGCATCTTCATCTCATCGCGCAATATCAGTAATTTGCTCAACCAGACAGGCTATATTGCTGTACTGGCGGTTGGTATGACGTTGGTCATCATCATTCGCCACATTGACCTGTCGGTGGGGTTCCTGGCGGGGTTCCTGGGGGCGGTGGCAGCCATTGCGCTGGCCTTCTGGAAACTGCCGGTCTATGTGGTGATTCCGTTAGTGCTGGGGTTGGGTGTGGTAGGCGGGATGTTGACTGCGCTCCCGGTGGCGCAATTTAAGATCCCCTCGTTCGTGGCCTCGCTGGCCGGCTGGTTGATCTATCGCGGGGCGCTCCTGATGGTGACTGCGGGCACCGGTACAATTATCATTCAGGATCCGATCTTCAACGCTATCGGCAACGGCTACATTCCGGATCTTAACCTGAATTTGGATATGGAGATTCATCTGGTTACCTTGCTGTTAGGGTTGATTGGTGTAATTCTTTTTATCTTCAGTGAAATCAACAACCGGCGCAAGAAACAGGCGTATAACTTTGAGGTTTTACCTCTGGAGATCTTTATCCTCAAGATGGTCTTCGTTTCTGGGCTGATTGCTGCGATTACCTGGGTGCTCGCGGGTTACAACGGCCTTTCGTGGACTGTGGTGGTAGTGCTGCTGGTAGTAGCAATTTATCAATTCATCACAACCCAGACGGTTTTGGGACGGCATATCTATGCCATTGGCGGCAACCCTGAAGCGGCAGAACTGAGCGGCATCAGTGTCAAGAAGCTGACCTATATCGTTTTTGGCTCGATGGGGATGCTTTCAGGCCTATCGGGTATCCTGTTTGCCTCGCGCCTGCAATCGGCCACCACGACGGCGGGCACGCTCTTCGAGTTGGATGCAATTGCCGCTGCCTACATCGGTGGCGTCTCGGCGGCGGGCGGCGTTGGCAACGTCATGGGCTCGCTCGTGGGCGCGCTGGTGTACATGTCCCTGACCAGCGGCATGAACTTGATGAATATAGACATTGCTTACCAGTACATTGTGCGCGGCGCGGTGTTGCTTGCTGCGGTAATCTTCGACGTGGCGACCCGGCGCAGCGGGAAATGACCAAATTCACCACAGAGACACAGAGCACCCAGATAATTTTTTTTGAAATCTCTGTGAACGCGATGTCTCTGTGGTGATAGCCATTTGTTGAAACGTATGACCCTCCTAAGCGTAACCCATCTCTCTCACGATTTTGGCGCACTACCGGCGTTGGCGGATGTGAGTTTTGAGTTGGTGCCAGGCGAGGTATTAGGTGTGGTGGGCCAACGTGGTGCGGGTAAGTCCACGTTGTTTCAACTCCTCAGCGGTGTGTATGCTCCCACTGGTGGGGAGTTGATTTATGATAGCAAGCCGCTGCCTTTCAAGACCGTGCCCCAGGCGCAACGCTGGGGCATTTTTGCTGTGCAGCAACAGCCTTGCCTGGTTGATAATATGGACGTGCTGCACAATATCTTTCTGGGTCATGAGCTGCGCCGTTCGGGGCTGTGGCGCAGCCTGCCCGATGTGACCGCGATGTTGCCCATTGCGCGGGAGGTGCTGGCTGCGTTCAATTTGCCTTCCGATCTGGTAGAACTGCGTGCGGGCGAGCTCTCCGATGAACAACGGCAGGTGGTGGCGCTGGCTTGGGCTTTGTGCCGTCCTGCCCGGTTGCTCTTGTTGGATGATGCGCTTTCGGCGCTCAGTTTTGCGCGGCAGCGTATTTTACTCGACCGTATCAGTGCACTTGCTGCACAGCGCGTTGCTGTCATGCTCAGCAGCGATGATCTTAAGCACATCTTCGCGGTTACAGACCGGATTCTGGTGTTGTATCAGGGACGCCAGATTGCGCTGCGTAGCACCGCTGAAACCACCCCCCGCGACATTGTTGAGCTCATTGTTGGCTCCAATCGGCAGGAGCGCGTGACTCCGATGATTTGGGCGTTCGAGAACTACTATACCGCGCAGCAGCAGGCCGAAGAGCTGCGGCAGGCGCAATCTCAGCTCCGCAAGAGTCTGGATGAGCAGGACTCGCTCAATCGGCAGTTGATCGAGCGGCTCCACAATCAGGTGGAGGCGCTTGATCAACTTAATCTCGCGTTACAGGAAGCCAGCCGACGCTTGATGACTGAACGTGAGGCGGAGCGCAAGGTGTTAGCACGTGAGCTGCACGATCAGATCATCCAGGATTTGCTGAGTTACAATTACCAGCTCGAAGAGACGGAGAATGCTTGCAGTGACCCGGCGCAGCGGGGGGAGCTGGTCGAAATCCGTAGTGGGTTGCGCGAGCTGGTGGGTAGTTTGCGCCAGATTTGCAGCGACTTGCGCCCGCCCACTATTGACCATCATGGCCTTTCGGCGGCTATCCGCTCGCTGACGAGTCAGTGGGCAGAGCAGACTGGCATTCAGGTGGAATTGGACATGGATCCGGCGCTGGGCCGTCTGTCGGAGACCATCGAGCTTTCGGTGTTTCGTATTATTCAGGAGGGGCTGAGTAATGTGCGTAAGCACGCTAACGCGACTCGCGTTAAGTTGAGCTTCCAGCGCACGCCTACCGCTAGCCTGCTGGTGCAGTGGGTGGATAATGGTTTGGGTATGTCCGAGCCGGTGGATTTGGCCGCGCTGATTGAGCAGAAGCACTTCGGGCTGGTGGGCATTAGTGAGCGTGTCTCCCTGCTGGGCGGCGTGTTGCAGGTGCGTACTGCCGCGCAGGGTGGGTTGGAGGTGTCCATTGAGATTCCTAGCCCATACCCTTCTTTGAGCCGTTAGTAGCACCAGCCTATGTGATTGTTTGTGTGAGATGTGAAACGTGATTTTTACGTAATTACTCGACCTCAGTAAATCATACATCAATGTCATTAAGTTTAGGGCACAGACCTGGCAGGTTTTCAGGCCTTAAGTCTACAAAACGTCGTTATTCACCGGGAAAAACTACCCCATCCAATTTGAACTAAACCTGCCAGGTCTTAACTTAATGACATTGAATCATACATTTAAGCTCATAGTGTGTTTTTTGGCTTACCAGAAGCACGATAAACCGTACGCTACAAGCAGATTTGTGATTTGCTGAGCCTTGTCATTGCGAACCGACTACGGCGAAGCAATCTCGACCATGAACAAGATTGCGCCGTTCGGAGACAAACGGATGTCACGGAGACGTGGCTTGCAATGACAAGCAAAGTGTAAGCTTGCGTAGTTATTTTTTACTCGCGTTTCACGTTCAGAAAATCGCGCGCAGCATAAGCATAAACCCGAAGATAATCAACGGGATGCCCACGATTGCGCCGATGACCGTAACCGTCAATACCACTCCAACAATCATGAAGACCAGCCCCAATACAGCGGCGACCAGCCGTCCGGTCAGCTGTAAGATGAAGCAGACCAGATTCCACAACACGGCAAACGGCCACAAAAACCACGAAACTTTAGTTGTATCAATCATTTTCTTCCTCCTATGCAAGCCACAGAGTTTTAGAGAGTACAGAGATAAAACTTTCTTCACATCCTTGTGTGTTAGTGATGAAGCGCAGCAGTGCGTTGGTGGAAAAAGGTGTAAGTATGTTTCTGTAATTCTCTGTAAGTGTATTACGCGGAAGTAGTGCTAAAGTTGCAGATTTGAAGGGGAAAAGTTACTGGAGCAGCAGGCTCCTGGTAGGAGCGCCATCGTAGATTTTGAGATTTGCTGATTTTCCTGCTCTTATTGCGGGCGTCCAAAGTTGGCGATGAAGTAATAGGCTCCTTCGCGGCCGGGGATGGGGATGATGGCGATGCCGATCTCTGTGACCCAGGTGCTCAGTAGGGTGCGGCGATGCCAGTCGTTCGGGGGGACTTCGTCCATCCACCAATGAACAGCTTGTGCCGGGCTGTTGCTGGAGACGTAACACTCGGCCCAACCGGCCGCCGGGTAGCCCACACGTAAAATGCGCTCTTTGATCGAGGCACCATCAGAACCGGTGTGGCTGCAACTGCCGCGCTGGCGGCAGTCTTCGCCGTGGAGGCGCGCGGAAAGTGCCAGGGTTTCATTGTAGGTGTAAAGTGGCAGTCCCGCAGCGGCGCGTTCGGCGTTGACTAGTTGGAAGACCTCGTAGGGCCAGGCGGCGATGTTGCCGGAGGGTGGTGGAAGCGGGGGTAGTGTGGGGGCGGCTGGCGCGGTGAGGGTAGGTGCGGGGGATGATTCCGCCGCTGGAGCGTTGGGGAGGGCGACCGTTGTTTCCTGTGCGAGGGCGGTGGTGGGTGCGGGTGTTGAGGGAATGGGGGTTGCGGATGGCGCACGGGGGGCGGCGGCAACTTCCACCGGCACATCGAGCGGTAGAATCAACCACGCGCCGATGCTTAGGATGTCAAGATTTGTGTCGGTGTAGGCGGCATTGATATTGTACAGTGCGATGGCATCTACTCCGTAGCGCGCAGCGATGCCGGTGAGCGTGTCACCGGATTGTACTTCGTAGAGCGTCCAGAAGGGTGAGCTGCCGATCCAGTCTTCAGCCGGGGGGATGACCAGGGTTTCTTCAACGCGCAATAAGGTAGAAGCGCCCAGCCCGCTGTGCAGCTGAATCGCGGCAATCGGAGCGCCATAGTGTAGTGCCAGCGCCAGCAGTGTATCGCCAGCCTGCACGGTATGTTGGGTGGGTGGGGGCGTCGCCGGGGCGACAGGTTCCGGTTCTGTGAAGTGCTCCAGGGTAGCGATTTCCGGCTCGTGGGGGGCGGTGGTGGTGGGGGGGGGGGCGTTTTCGCGCAGGGTGCTGACCGAAACAAGGGTGGGCGTCAATGTAGCCGTGGGGTTAGGTGCGTGGAGTGTCGCTGTGCTACATCCCGTCAACAAGAGCGCGAGGAATGCCCCGCTGATGTGCCCCCCTGATTGGCTACGCATGGTTCAGGCCGTCAAAACTTCCACGCCGTCGGCGGTGACGAGGACGGTGTGTTCCCACTGGGCAGAGAGTTTCCCATCCAATGTTACGGCTGTCCATTTATCTTCCAGGATGCGTACCTCGTGTGTGCCCTGATTGATCATCGGCTCGATGGTGAAAATCATGTTCGGGAACAGGCGCATCCCGCTGCCCGGCGTGCCGTAGTGGTGGACGTTGGGCAGTTCGTGGAAGCGGACGCCGGTGCCGTGACCTACGAAGACGCGCACAATGCCGTAGCCGTGGCCTTCGGCGTGTTGCTGGATGGCGTGCCCGATGTCGCCGAGAGTCTTGCTGGGGCGTACCTGCGCGATGCCGAGATCCAGACACTCACGGGTGACTTCGACCAGGCGGCGGGCGTCGTCGCTGACTTCGCCGATGAGGAACATACGGCTGGCGTCGCCGTAGTAACCATCAAGGATGCAGGTGACATCCACGTTGAGGATGTCGCCGGAACATAGCACGCGCGGGCCAGGGATGCCGTGGCAGATTACCTCGTTGAGTGAGGTACAGATGCTTTTGGGGTAGCCTCGGTAGTTGAGCGGTGCGGGGATTGCACCCTGCGCCAGGGTATACTCGTGAGCGAGCGTGTTTAGCGCGTCGGTAGTGATGCCGGGGGCGATGTGTGGAGTGAGCATATCCAGCACGGCTTTGGTGAGTTGGCAGCTGCGGCGGATACCTTCAATTTGTTCCGGTGTTTTGATGATAACGCCCGGTGGCGGGCTAGCTTCTGTGGTGACTTGAGGGCGCACTTGATCGTGCTTGAAATGGCAGTGTTTGTACTTTTTTCCACTACCGCACCAACAAAGGTCGTTTCGTGAAAGTTTGTTCATAGATAATAGGTCGCCTTTATTTTTGATTTGATGAAACGTCATGCGTGAAGAAAAATTATAGTTCACGTTTCACAGTTTTATATTTTAGGCCGTTCCCAGCATTGAAATCGTCCACGGCGCTCAGCGTGGATTATCAAATTTATGTCTTGAGAATAGCTTTACGCTAGTATAACCCGGCTCTGAAAATCGGCAAGGGGCGGGGCGAAATAGGGCTATCGCATTTGACCACCTGTTGCAGAAATGCGGCCTAAAGGTCGGGGATAAAAGGGGATTGGTGTGGCGGGGTTTCGCCCCGCCACAAATACCCCTCCTAAAAACACTGTTTTAGCGGCAATACGGTTTGGTTAAGGGTATTTTGGAGGTGGTGGGCACAGTCCACCACCTCCAAAATACCTCTTTACAGCGGTTTTAACCGCAAAATCTTAACTAAACCGTATTGGCTTTAGCAGTGCAACAGGCTGCACGAGGAGGTGAGTTTTTTAAATGCGATAGCCCGATGGGACGAAAGAAATGAAAAGCGAAAAAGCGACGGCTTTCAATTCATTACGTCTTGCAGTAAAATAGGGTTGTACTTGTTGCGTGGCTGATTTGCAGATTTGCTCCAGGAGGCGTGCTTTGATGAAACATTTGATTATCGGGAATGGTGTGGCGGGGATGACAGCAGCATTGGAACTTGCCAAGGCGTCCGCCGAGGTACATTTGTATACGCAGGAGACTCACGCTTATTACTATCGACCGCAAGTTACCAATTACCTCGCTGGCATTATGCCGTTGGAGAAGGTACTGTTGCGTTCGGCGGAATGGTATGCTGAGAAGGGGATTCACTTGCACCTGGGCGTTACGGTGACGCAGTTGCGACCTGAAATGCACCAGATTGTGCTGGGTGATGGCGCGGTAGTGGGCTATGACCGCCTGCTCTATGCGGCGGGCAGCTCTCCTTTTGTGCCACCTATTCCGGGACGCGAGAAGCAGGGTGTGTTTACGATTCGCACGTTGGCAGATGCGCAGACGATCCGGGAGTTCGCTCCAGAGTGCCGGGAGGCGGTGGTTGTTGGCGGAGGGCTTTTAGGGTTGGAGGCTGCCCGCGGGCTGCAAGGACTGGGACTACGGATTACGTTGGTGGAGATTCAATCACGTTTGATGCCGTTGCAGCTTGATACCGAAGGCGCGGCGATTCTCAAGCCGTTTGTGGAGCAGCAGGGCTTTGATGTACGGCTAGAGAATAGCATCAACGCGATTTTGGGTGATGAGCGTGTAACCGGCGTGGAATTGCGGGACGGGCAACAGGTTCCGGCGCAGCTTGTCATCGTCGCGGCGGGTGTGCGTTCCAATAGTGCGCTGGCCGAGGCCGCTGGATTGGAGGTGTTTCGTGGGGTGCGGGTGGATGACGCTATGCGCACTAGCGTCCCCGACATCTACGCGGCGGGCGATGCGGCCATCTACAAGGATCGCTGCTGGGCGATTGTGCCGACGGCGCAGGCGCAGGCGCGCGTCGCTGCTGCCAACATGCTGGGGGGGGATGTGCAGTATGAGGATGTCCCCCCTATCACGGCGCTCAAAGTCATGGGGATTGATGTCAATTCGATGGGGGAGATAGATCCGGACGATGAGACTTGCACTATTTTGCAGCAGGCGGATGCGGCAGCCTTCGTCTACAAGAAGTTGGTATTACGCGAGGACCGACTCGTTGGCGCTATTGTCATTGGTGATAAGGCGCTTGCTAAACGCTTGGAGGGCGTGCTCACAAGCGGCGGTCCCTTAGATCGCGCTACTGCTGAGGGAATGTTGTAACCTGCATGAGTTTTTAGTGTAGAGAAGGAATTGCGATTGCCAAGAATGCGTAGAGAACTGTGTGTTCTTGGCAATCATTGTGGTAAACACGCCCCTTGTTTTCCCCATGGGTCTGATTTCTGAGTTTTTCACATATCTTTTATGTCCTGCCTTAGAGCCTAAGTGATAGACTCCTTGCTTAACAAGCGAAAAAACAGATCACACACACTCTTTTGGGGTTCGCTTGTCCAGGTTAGGGCGTACTAACGTACTATTCGTAAAATGTTAGAATTGCGTTACAATGGATATAGGCTCAATTTGATAAGAGAGCACGGCATGACATTTTGGGTAGGAGATTTCATTACATTGCACGTATCAGCTCTGGGCGCGGCGATCGCCGCAGTAGCTCTAGGTCTATTTGCTTTGTATGCGGGCCTCTATTTGCTACTGGATCGTCACAATTTGTCTGTACGGGCGTTTGTTTTTTTGCAGATGACCCTGATGTGTTATCTGTTAGGCTATGCCCTTTACACTTTCTCCACGGAGGTGCGTGCGGTGGATTTTTGGACGTGGGTTTGTTATACCGGCGTCGCACTTACCCCGCTCACCTTTCATTTCTTCGTCAAAGCTATTCTCAAATCTCCCCATTCTGGCTTTACTATTGTAATTATCACCCTTTGTGTGTTGCTGATGTTGCTCGTGTGGGTGGATAGCCGTTATTTGATTACTCAAGATTTGGAAACCTTGATCTTCACCAGCCATCTTACGATGCACAAAGGGAGCGCCTTTCCCGTATTCACTGTGTTAATTTTCGGTATGCTCATTTCAACTTATGCCAGTTTCGTGTGGCAGACACAGCACACACCAGCTTCTTATCCTGATATTTGGATGCTTTCTGTAGGGTTTGCTGCCGGGATCGTGAGCAGCATCTACGATAGCACTATAGCGATGGGCCTAGTCGCGGGCGAGGCACAGCCGTGGTTGGGTCCGCTAGCTGCTTCGGTGATGGCAGGGATTTATCTGGGTAAATCGTTGGCGGCGCGTGGGTATGCGTTAGAGCGACGCGTGGCTGAACTGAATAGTCTTCAAGTCGTTGGGCGTGCGGTTAGTTCCAGTCTCAATCTTGATACGATTTTAATCACTATTTACGGGCAAGTTTCTAAACTCATGCCTGCTGCGATCTTCTATGTAGCGCTCCGTGATGTGGAAGGCGGGGGGATTACTTTCCCGTTGGTTGTTGAAGATGGGCGGCGGGTGCAGTGGCCTGCACGGTGGGGCGGTAAGGGGCTTACTGAGTATTTGTTGCGCACTCGCCAGCCATTGTTGATCCGCGATAACTTTAATGAAGCGCTAAAAACCCTCAAAGTTGATTCTATTGGGCGTAAGGCCGTTTGCTGGCTTGGTGTGCCGATTCTGGTGGGAGACGAAGCGCTAGGGGTGATGACGGTGCAATCACTCACAACTCCGCGCCTTTATGACGCTTCTCATCAGGAGTTATTGATGATTATCGCCGCGCAGGCGGCGGTGGTCATTCAGAATGCCACCCTTTACTCACGTACCGATGAAGCCTTGGCCCGGCGGGTGCAAGAACTCGATTCCGTATTGCGCACGACCAGTGACGGTATTTTATTGTTGGATCAGCAGTTCCAAGTATTGGCGGTCAACAGTGCCCTGACCAATTTCTTGGGGTTGACCCGTGAGGCGTGGATGGGGCGCTATTTGGTAGAAGCACAGCCTGGCGGAGGGGATTTACTGGAGTTGACGGGTTATGATCCTGAAGGCCTCCGCGATGATTGCGAACAAATCCGCGAAGTCCCTGGTGCTATCGAGAAGACAATCTTGCACTTCCCCGGTCCGCCAATCCGCTACTTGGAACGTACGCTTGCCGCGGTGCGCAATGTTCAGGATGGTCTTATCACTGGTTGGCTTCTGATTTTTCATGATATTACTGAAGAGCGTACCCTGGCCGAAAAACGTGAAGAATTCACCCATCTGTTGGTGCATGATTTACGCTCTCCCATGACGATTGTTAATTGTACATTGGACATGATACAAGATGATTTAAGTGCTGGAACGCTCGATCAATTGCCTAACCTGGCCCGGATGGCGAAAAACAACAGCGACCGGGTGTTGTTCTTGGTGCAGCAGGTGTTGGACATTAATCGTTTGGAAGAGGGGCAGTTGCCGCTGTATCCTGAAGTTGTGGATTTGCCGGCGTTATTGAAAGAGGGCGCCGCCCGTATGCAACCCTTAATAGTCGGAGCGGGCATTGATATCCATGTGGTATGTGAGCCAGCGCAGCTATCTATTATGGCCGATCCTGAACTGTTGCGTCGTGCTATACATAACCTGTTGGACAACGCTATTAAATATAGTCCGAAAGCCGGTCATATTACCCTTGCGGCGCGCCATGAGGTTTTCAAGGAAGTCCCGCATGTATTGATTAGCGTTGCGGACCAAGGGCCGGGCATCCCGGTGGAAGTACAGGCAAGGCTGTTCAAAAAATTCCAACAGGGTAATGATCAAGGGAGTCGTAAGCGTGGTACGGGATTGGGATTATTGTTTTGCCGACTTGTCGCTGAATCTCATGGTGGTACAATTTGGGTTGAAAGCGAGCTAGGCCAGGGTAGCATCTTCACTATGAGTTTACCTTTTGAGACTACTTTGGCAGCGTATGAAACGTAAGCTGGAAATTTTAAGGTTGACGTTATCCGCTGTTTGAGATTGTTGAAACCATTGTAACTATCCGCTTCAATCGCTTTGAGATTCGCTATTCGTTATTTTGAAAGGAAATAATCATGAAACGCATTGATACACGTGTTATTGTTGGGCTGGCCTTAATTGCGGCTGGCGTGCTCTTTTTATTACAAACATTCGAGATTATTCCTTCTGATATTCCACTGATATGGGTGGGGGCGTTCGGTATTGGTGGTCTTATTTTTCTCTATGTCGCAGTAGTGGATCGAGAGAATTGGTGGGCTTTGATTCCGGGTTGCACGCTCTTGGGTATGAGTGGGGCCATCGCACTCAGTGCCGCGTTGCCGGAGCTGGGGGGTAACTATGCAGCTGCTTTCTTCATGGGGATGATAGGCCTCTCGTTTTGGTTGATTTATCTTGTCAGCCGGGGTGCATACTGGTGGGCAGTGATTCCTGGTGGGGCGGTATGTAGCGTGGCAGCTATGATTGCATTAGAGCCTTTCATTGGCGCGGGCGCGGCGGGGGTATTGTTGTGGGGAATCGCGGCAACTTTTGTGTTGCTTTATTTCTTACCCACATCTGAAGGGCGTATGACTTGGGCGCTCATTCCAGCCGGCGTGTTGACGCTCGTGGGTTTGCTGATCGCTGCTGCTGCCACCGCTGTCCTGCGTTATGTGTGGCCCGCAGTGCTGATTGTGGTGGGCCTGTACTTGTTGTGGCTTTCCTCCAGGCGCAAATAAGGCGCGTACTAATGTCATTAATTTAGCACATACACTTGGTAGGTTTGAGGGCTTAACGCTACCACGCTCCCTTGTTCACCTGGAAAATGTGGTCAAACATAATTTAAGCGAAACCTATCAGATCTAATGACATTGAGGTGTATATTGCAACTTTCTGCACCCTCGGTGCGTATTATTCTCGAATGCTACGCGCTTGGGCGTGACAAAGGAGCTTATCATGAACCCTAGATTGCAACGTACTCGTAATGACACTGTCATTGGCGGTGTGTGTGGTGGATTGGCTCGGTATTTCGGCCTCGATCCGGTATGGATCCGCCTGTTGTTTGTGTTGTTGGCGCTGGGGGATGGCGTGGGGGTGCTGATTTACATCATTCTGTGGATTGCCATGCCCTGGGATGTGCAAGTCGCTGATAACGCTCTGCGCGAGGAACTGCGGCAAACGGGCGAAAACGCGGAGCACACTGCGCGCTCTTCCGGCAGCATGGGCATCGTCATCGGCGGCGCGTTGGTGGTTTTTGGCATTTTCATGCTCATTCAGCAATTCAACATCCCCTGGCTCTGGTGGCTACGCCTGGATGTGCTCTGGCCGTTGTTGCTGGTGGTGAGCGGATTCTTTGTGCTATTGCGTGCTGTGAAGCGAGGGTAACATAGATGGAACATCAAACTGAGCATCAACATCGGCGTTATCGCGGCGGCGTCTTAGGGCCGTTGCTGTGGATTGGAGCTGGCGTCCTGCTGTTGCTCCATAACCTGGGGCTGCTTGGTGGGCACGGTTGGGCGTCGCTACTGCGGCTCTGGCCGCTCTTGCTGGTGGCCCTGGGCATTGACTTGCTGATTGGACGGCGCTCTTTGTTGGGCGCGTTGCTTTCACTCTTGTTGATTGGGATGTTGTTGGGCGGCGGCGTATGGCTGGCGCTCTCCGGGCGGTTGCCCGAACCACCCGCGGGTGAGCGCATCACGCTCAGCTACCCCTTGACCGACGTGACCTCAGCCGAAGTCAAACTCGCGCCAGCAGTGGCGAGCGTGCGTGTGATGGCGCTCAACGATTCGCCTAATCTGCTCGAAGGCACGGCGCAGCCGTTCTCCGGCGAACGTATCACTCATCAGATGTCCCTTACTAGTGGCCGCGCGCGCGTGGAAGTGCGCAGCGAGGGGCGCTGGGGGTTTACCGGCCTCAGCCCGCAACAGGTGACCTGGGACCTGGCTTTTAACGAGGGTGTCCCGCTTAGTTTGGAGGTGGATGGCGGCGTTGGCTCGGTGGAACTGGATCTGGCGCGTTTGACCTTGGAACGGGTAGAGCTCGATCTAGGCGTGGGCGAGACCACGGTGTACCTACCAGCGCAGGGCGCGTATACCCTTATTGCCAATGGCGGGGTGGGGCGGCTCGATCTGGTGCTGCCCCGCAACCTGCCCGTGCGTATCACCGCGAGTACCGGCGTGGGCGCGCTCAATTTGCCGGCGGGACTCTCTCGCAGCAACAATGCCTACACCTCGGCTAATTACGCCGCTGCCGAAGAAGCGGTAGACATTAGCCTCAATGTGGGCGTGGGCGAGGTCAACGTGCGGTACAGCGGCGACTAGCACGCCTCAGTGTATTGTGACTGTTCCGCGCCTTGCTGTTAGCAGGGCGCGGTTTTTTGTGGCTGCGTAGCTGTTACAGGGCATTTGACGCCCGTAAAATTCAGGGTATGCTTCAAGCATCACTTTTATAGGAGGTACTGTTTGATGAAGACACAGGATAATTTGAAGGCCGCTTTTGCGGGCGAATCACAGGCCAACCGCCGCTATCTGGCGTATGCCGATCAGGCTATGGCTGATGGCTACCCTGAAGTTGCCAAACTCTTCCGCGCCGTCGCTGCTGCGGAGACGATCCACGCGCACAAGCATCTACGCACGCTGGGCGAGATCAAATCCACCGCCGAGAATCTCGAAGCAGCGCTGGCTGGCGAGAACTACGAGGTGCAGGTGATGTACCCGGATTTCATGGCCGATGCTGAAGCTGAGAATGCCAAGCAGGCGAGTCTTTCTTTCAAGTATGCCTGGGAAGCGGAGAAAATCCACGCGGGGATGTTCGAGCAGGCCCGCAAAATGTTGGGCGAAGAGATGGAAGCCGCTGATTACTGGATTTGTCCGGTGTGCGGCCACACCCATCGCGGTTCCGAAGCCCCAGAGAAATGCCCCATCTGCGGTGCCAAGCGTGAGCGATATTTTAAGGTGGATTAGTGAAGCATAAAGCGTGAAATGTGGTCAGAGTATCACATTTCATACGCGCCCAGTGATTTCTCACTGGGCGCTTTTTTGCAGCACTTAGGCGTGAGTCTTGTATGCGCCTGACGCAGGGTGCCCGTTGGGCTGCTGAAGTAGCGGCGATTTTGGGATGGTGTGTACCTTTCGCCAGGCTTAGGGTTCGGTATCTGCTGAAATTTCGTTTTGTGCCGGCGGGTGAATCTCCCTGTAAAAGCCCCTTCTTTCTGGTCACGTTTCACGTTCTTTCATCAAACGACGGCATGCGGGGGTGTTTTCCAAGAATGAGCGGCGTAGCTCCAGGGCACTGATGCTATTTGCCTGTTGCTGTAAGTGATATTGTGCCGTTGCTAGTAATGCCGTGGCGCGCGTGTCGTTGTTGGCGCGAAGAATCTCATGGCAAATCCAGTAGACCTGATACGGTTCTTCAGCGCCATCGAGTGCGGGCGCTGCTTCCAACGCTGCGAGCACCGGCTCGATTTCGGCTAACGCTTGGTGTGCATGGCCGCGCTGATAGGTGATGTGCGCGAGTTCGGCGTGCAGCTCCAGCTGCCGCCCGGCGTGCGGCAGGGCTTCCCGCAGGGTCAATGCCTGACGATACTCACGCTCTGCTGCATCCCATTGACTCAGCGCCGCGTGAATTTTTCCCAGGTAGGTGTACACATTGGCGAGATTGCTCACATCGGCGCTTTCTTTGGAAGCGCGTAGCGCGGCTTGTGCTAGTGCCAACGCGCCGTGGGGGTTATCGAGGCGCAGTTCCAGTAGGCTGAGATTAGCGAGCGTTTCACCTTCCGCTTGGCGATTGCCGCTTTCGCGGTGTAGGGCTAGCGCGCGTCGGTAGGATTCGCGCGCGGCTGTGTAACGCCCCAGCTCCCAGTCCAAAGCACCGAGATTATTAAGCGCGCTGCTCTGTGCGCGGCTGTTGCCGGACGTGCGGTGGATTTCCAGTGCTTGTTGATAGGCTTGTAGCGCATAGCTATAATCACGTTGGTCGGCGGCGATGTTGGCGATGTTGTTGAGCGCTTTGGCTTCGCCGGGCAGGTTGCCCAGTTCTCGGTACAGGCGTAGAGCGTGCGTGAGCTGTTCGCGTGCGGCGCTGTAATCGCCCATATCATAATAGAGATTGCCGAGGTTGTTGCGCAGACCGCTTTCGCTCCAAAGATCGGCCAGGGTCTGGCACAGCGCGAGGGCGCGCTCATAACAGGCCAGCGACTCTGCTTGCTTGCCGCGCCGCATCAGGGAGTTGCCCATCTCCGAAAGGATTTTGGCTTCCAGCTGTTGCCCTTCCGTGCCGGAGATGGTTTGCGTTAACGCCAGGGATTTTTCCAGTATATCTTGTGCAGTTTCGCTTTTACCCTGTCGTTGGAGTGTCTGTCCTTGTAGGAAATAGGCTAACGCGGTGTGTGGCGGCGTGAGCTCTCTCTGTTGTAACCAGGTTGCCACGCTGGCTAAGGCTTCTTCGTACCGGGTCATGAGGTTGAGCAGCTGGATATGCTCGGCACGTAGCTGCGCCAATAACTGTGTGGATTGGGCGTGCTGGGGTAGCTGTTCCAACGTAGCGGCGAACAATGTTACGCCCTCTTCTGCTGGCCCGCGCCGCCGGTAGAATGTGCTGAGTCCTGGTGTTAGCTGTAACAGCGTGTCTATATCTCTCTGTGCGGTGGCCCACTGCCACGCGGCTTGGAGATTGCCTCGATCACGTTCGAGCGTGATCAGCGCGGTGGCTGCGGCACGCGTGTGCAGCTGTGTGGTGCATTGCGCGACCCGTGCCGCAAATATAGCGCTGTGCCGCGTGCGTAACAGCCACGCTTGGGCGGCGTCGCGTTCGAGTTGTTCTGCGGCGTACTGATGGGTGGCTTGGTGCCAGTGGTAGCGTGTGCCGTCGAAAATCAGCAGCGATTTAGCCGTCAGCGCGCTGAGGGCGGTGGGGGAGATGTGGGCTATCTCACGAGCCGCGTTGCTATCGAAGCTCTCCACAAAGACGGCTAACGTGGCAAAGTGTTGTTGAAGTGTAGGTGTGAGTAGATTCCACGAGTGCTCGAAAGCTGCACGCAGGCTGCGATGGCGCGGGGGAGCGTTGCGTAACGTGTTTCCCAACGTGTCGAACGTGTGCGCCAGTGCCGTTGCAATTTCGGCGCACGATTGTTCGGCAGCCGCCGCGGCGGCTAGCTCGATGCCCAGTGGCAGACCTTGTACCAGGCGACAGATGGTGATGACGTGGGGCAACACCTCTGGTGTGAGCTCGAACCAGTGCTGGGCCTGGGTCGCCCGTTGTTGGAACAGTGCCAACGCACTGTAGCTGGTGGGGTCGGCGCAGGGCGTTTCAGGGTAGGGCAAGCCTTCTACTGGATAGACCCATTCTTCTTGCAGGCGTAGTTTCTCGCGGGATGTGACCAGCACGGTGAGGCTGCGCGCGTGGTGGAGTAGGGTACACAGCGGGTCGCAGTATGCTACTAGCTGCTCGAAGTTATCGAGCACCAGCAGCAGTTCTTGGGTGCGCAGCTGCGCGAGCAAAGCGCGCGCGTCATGGGGCGCGGCTGGCGGGAGCAGGGCCTTGGCGATGGCGTGCAGCAGAGTGTCGCCTTGCGTGAGTGCTGCAAGCGAGACAAAGGCGACGCCATCGCTGAAGATGCCTCGGTGGTCTTCGGCCACTTGCAGCGCTAACCGACTTTTACCAATACCACCCGGCCCGACCAGCGTTACTAGACGGCAATCCGGCCTGGCGAGCAGCTCCGCCAGCTCCGCGCGCTCCACGTCCCGTCCTACGAAGGGGGAGGGGGGGAGCGGGAGAAGGGGAGCCGGCGGCTGGTTTGCTGCTTTTGAGATTTGCTGATTTGAGGATTTGTTGATGTGCTCCCCCAGTTCCACCGTTTCTGCCGCTGGCTCAGCTCTGAACTCGGTAGCCAGGATGCGGCGACAGGTCTCATACTGCGCTAACGCCGCGCTGCGTTCCCCATCCAATGCCAACAGCTGCATGAGTTGCCGATGGGCTTCCTCGCGCCAGGGATCGAGCGTCAATTGTCGCTGCGTGTAGGCGCGGGCGATGGCTGTGTCGCCGCGCCGCTCGTAGAAATCGCTGAGCGCCACAAGCGCTTCGAGTGCCTCGCGGTGCAGCCATTCGCGCTTGAGGAGTGCCCACTCTTCGAAGAGTTCGCTATCGCTGAGGTGAAATTGCGCCAGGAAGTCACCACGATAGAGGTCTGCCAAGCGTTCCATGCGGCGCAGGCAGGGGAAGCAGGCATCTGCGCGCCGGTGGCGATGTTGCCGGTTGACCGTGCAAAGCGCGACGAACTCGGCTACATCTATCTGGAGCGGGGCAGCAGGATTGCATTGGACGCTCTCGCGGGTGACAAGTAGCCAGGGGGTGGGCAAATCATCGCTATCACCGAGTGCTTGACGGAGACTGGAGAGGGCTTGGCGCAGGTTGTGCCGGGCGCGTGCTTCAGGTTGATCGGGCCACAGTAGCGCGGCGAGATAATCGCGCCGGTGTGCTTGGGTGTGCTCCACGGCGAGATAGGCCAACAGCGCACGCGCTTTATCGGTGGTAAAGTCCACCAGCGCGCCGTCACGTTGCGCCTCACATCGGCCTAGAAGAGATAGGATGAAATTGCTCATGGTTGCTTGTCGTTTGCCGCTTACTGCTTGCCACTTGCGGCTTGCGCTTGATTATACAGGTCAATGGGTTGTGCGCAACTTTTGACGTTTTTTTGACGGGACGGGGGTAAGATGAAGGCTGATGCGGGATTGTAGGTTTGTTAAATTCGAAAGGAGAACTATGAAACGCTGGTTGCAAATTCTGATAGTTGCAGGGCTGTTGGTGAGTGGCCTGGCTTGTCTGGGGAGTGGTGGTGGGGATGCGGAGACGCCCGCTGCGACGACTGCGCCCATTCAGGCGACGACTGCGCCGGTGCAGGCCACGCCCGAAGTGCGCCTCGGTGCGGGGCAGCGGGTAGAAGAAGGTGGCTTTAGCTTTCGCCCTGTCTCCGATTATGACATTCAAACCTTCGGGAGCATGGTCAATATGCTTGCTCCGGGGGCCGATCCGGATATTGGGCCGACTATTCTCTTGTTCGGCGATACGCGCCTGGCGATGACCACGGAAGAGCTCATGGCGGAATTGCGCAGCGAGGGCATTGATCTCGCTATGGCCGAAAATATGCCGGTAACAATTGCCGGTTTGCCGGGCTTAGCTGCTGATCTCAGCGGGCCGCGTGGCGTGGAGATGTTGAAAGGGCGGGTTTATGTGCTCATGGTGACGCCTACGCAGCAATTCTCTATGTTCGCCGGTGGGCCGGAGAGCGCCTGGGAAGAGCTCGAATTGCTGACCGAAGCCGTGCTCGCCTCGGTGGAATTTTTCGAGCCAGTGGTGCCGCCGCCCACCTCGTTTGTAGAGCCTGGCTGGTACTCCTTCACCAACCCCAACGTGGCGCGCGATGTGCTGGTTTACGATGGCGTGGTCTACGTGGCGGCGCTGGGCGGCGCGATGCTCTGGGAGGTTTCCCCCACGCTGGAAGACGGCTTTCCCACGCTCTACACCACGCTCAACGGCCTGGGGCATGTTAGCGCCCACTCCCTCGCCGTTTGTGATGTCCCCGTCGCTGGCGGTGAGCGCGCGCCGCACATCATCTTCGGCACGCAGACTGGCATGAGCTTCTACGATCCGCTCACCGGCGAGTGGGACGTGGCCCCCATCACGCCGGAAGAGAGCAATGTCCATACGAACAAAGTAGATATCATGTACTGCGATGTAGCGAACAACCGCTTGTTGATTGGTTACTCCGGCCTGGGCATTCTCGACCTGGAGACTGGCGCGTGGACACGCTTTACCGATAAGGAGGGCCTCTCCTGGAACGCCATCAGCGATATAGCCGTTGTTGGGCGCGATATCTGGGTCGCTTCCGGCTACAACGGCATCTCGCGCATTAGCGGCAACCAGGTGATGGTTTTCAATGAGGATAACGGCTTGCCCAGCAATCGGGCCAATACCTTCGCGGTGGGTGCGGACGGCGCGCTCTGGGTGGGCACGTCCAGCGGGTTGGCGAAGTTTCAGGGCAACCAGTGGACGTTCTACGCCGCTCGCGATGTCTCTGAACTGTATGACATCCGCAAACTGGTCTTCGCCGCTGACGGCACGCTCTGGGTCGGCACAGCTTCGCTAGGTGGCGGCAACCTCTGCCGCTTCGATCCCGTTGCGGGCGTCTGTGTCGAGAACTACCCGGTATCGCAGGGTGTGTTGGGGCTGGCGCTGTACCATACCGGCATTCCTGTCTTCGTTAACAGTACCGGATTACACGCGCTGGTCGAAGGCGAAATCATCGCGCACACGTTTGATGGCGTCATGCCGGCGAGCAACTTTGTGGATTCCTTCGCCGCTGCGCCGGATGGGATGCTCTGGGTGGGCACGGATGCCGGTATCCACCGGCTTGATCCATCGTATCCGGGCATGGATTGGGAGAACTACACCCGTGAGGAGGGCGTGGGCGGCGGATCGAGCGCCTGGGCGACGGCATTGGCCGTCGCGCCTGATGGCACGGTCTGGGCGGCCATCACCAATGGCGACGCCAGCCGCTACCGGGACGGCAAATGGACGAGCTACGAAGGGCTACGCTCCTACGATAGCGTTGTGGTGGATGCACAGGGGCGCGCGTGGTTCGGCGATGACGGCAAGGGCATCGTGGTACTCAACGCTGATGGCTCGCAGGCGCTGGAGCTCACTGCGGCCAACGGTCTGCCTTCGGACTCGGTGCTGGCGCTGCTGGCCGATGGCGATACCGTGTGGATTGGCACGAACAGCGGCATCGCGCGGTACGTCAATGGGCAGGTGGAGCTGGTCATCGCCAAAGACGATCTGCCCCACAGCTATGTGCGTGATTTGGCGCTGGATGCCAATGGCCACTTGCTCATCGGCGCGACCCTCAGCATCGTGCGCTACGATGGGGCGCAGCTGGAGGTGGTCTACAATTTCCAGCAGGAGGGCTTCCGCGATTGGCTCAACCTGCTGGCGGTTGCCCCCGATGGCACAATCTGGGCGGGCACGCAAAACGGTCTCTTCCACTCCGCCGATGGCGCAACGTGGGAGCGGCTGACCACCGCTGACGGCCTGCACTCCAATCACATCACCGCGCTGTATGTGGATCAGTTCGGCGCGACGTGGGTCGGCGGTGGCTCGAACTTCTCCGGCGGCGGGTTGTTGCACATTGTGCCGTAGGTCTTGAAGCACGAACCGGACATCCGGCTTGTGCTTTATCAGATGTTTTTTTTGAAAGTTATGTTAAAAGAAAGGAGAAATTGAAATGACACAGAAAATCAATCTTTGGTTGGGCGGCGTCCTGGCGGCGCTATTGGTGTTGGCTTTATGCGCAGGTGATGGGGTGCGCCCGGCGGAAGCGATGCTTTCTTCCCGTGTCGCGCCTGTTACTATTATCACCGTTGACAGCGGCACCGATCCCGATGATAACCTGAGCCGCACTTGTATCTCTCACACGCCCTGTACTCTGCGCCGGGCTATCGCGCAGGCTTACACCTTGCCCGCTGATGAACGCCCAGTGCTCATCAATTTCAACATCCCCGCCGAAGCTGCCCACGGCTACGATGCCACGCACAATCTGTGGCGCATCCAGGTCTATAACACGACGCAAACCAGCATTTTTAGACGCTTGAATGGCGATATCACTATAGATGGTAGCACGCAGCCAGGTGGACGCACTACCGGGCCTAAAATTGTGATTGTTGGGCCTGGCAATGGGATGAAAGATGGGTTGGTTGTTGGTGATGTTGCCGGTCAAAACAATCATGTCATTCGCGGGCTGGGCTTTCAGAATTTGAGAACCCACATTTACCTCAACACAGATTACAACACCATCGAAGATAACTGGTTTGGGCTTAATGATACTGGCACGGCGGCGTTGTTGCGTGGGGGTAGCTTGCAAAGCGGCAGCGGCGATTCCGCTATTGCTTTTTCGGCTGGATCAACCGGCGGCGGCGCGGATTATAATCTGGTCAGAAACAACTATTTCCTAGGATTGAGCGGGGTGGCACTGGCAATTCGCGGCACCCACAATACGATTAGCGATAACTTCATTGGCACCCGCGCTGATGGTCGTGTTACAGAGAAACAGACTGACCCAAGTCTCATTTGTTCCCCGGTGGATTGGTACGGTGGCAGTGGTATTAGCGTAGCTGATACCGATAATATCATCGAGGACAATGTGTTTGCAGGGATTCGCCTTCAGGTTTCGCCCCCTACCATTCAGGCGGATACGATTCGTTTGAGTGGTGATAATCACATTGTCCGCAACAACAAGCTTGGGTTAGATGCTCAGGATAATGAAATTGGTGTTTGTGGTCGGGGCATTTATCTGATCAGCGGGACTAAGTTCAACCAGATTACCGGTAATCAGATTTATCAGCCTGGTTTATCGGCTATCTCTTTGAATGATTCCCCTTCGGTTTCTACCTCTGAAGCGAACACGCTGCGTGGCAATGTGGTCAAAAAGAACACATCTTGGGGGCAGATCGATGGTCAATCTGAACCGGAAAGCGCCATCCAACTTGGGCCGGGGATACATACGGCGTTCCGAAATTTCAATCCGGCTCAAGTGACTGTAATAGATGATGTGACGGTCGAAGGCACTGCTGGCGCTAATTCTCCTTGTCCTAATTGCATCATCGAGCTGTTTTTGGATGATACGGACACCATCATAGAGGCGTTGGCTTCGTTGGCGGTGGTCACTGCGGATGCACAGGGTAACTGGACGGCGACACTGGCTGTGCCGTTGGTTCCTGGGGAGGGTCTCCGCACCACCAGTACCACCGCACAATGGGGCACCATCCCCAACATGTACGATGGCACCACGACTGGCTTATCGCAGTTGTATACAATTGATTACAAGTTATATTTGCCCTTAGTCTCAAAACAGTAAGAAAAGTGAGCGTAAGCGGCGTATGAAACGTGAAGCGTGGAGCGCGATCTAGCGCGTTCCGCGCTTCACACATTTTGTTGACAACAGGAGTTTTTATGCGCGTCAAGGATAAAACAACACCCTATATCGTCTATCTGTTGCGCTTATGGCCCACTACCGACGGTGAGGCTGAGGTCTGGCGCGCATCGTTGGAATGTCCCGGCAGTGGTGAGCGGCATGGCTTTGCCAATCTTGACGCGCTTTTTGCTTTTTTGCAGGCGCAAGTGGATGTTGAGCAAAGGGCAGGTATGCTATCCGAATAAGGACATTAGGGAAAAGTTGCAGATTTGGCGGTAGGTGAGCCTGTCGAAACCATTGCCTGTACCTCACGGGTTACTTTTGCCGCAATGCGTTTTGAGATTCGCCGTTCGCTATTTTCAAGGGGGTGATTATGTTCAAAGCCATGTCTACAGATTACAAGCGACGGCTGATTGTTAGCGCGTTGAGTACCTTCATTGCGGTTCCTCTAGTGTGCGTATGTGTCTTCATTCCCGCGGGGGTCTTCTTGAGTACCCCCAATGCCAGCGTGTGGACGTTGATTATTCCGGCGGGACTGCTCTGCTTGCTGATAGTGGTAGGGCCGGTGGTCACGCTGCTGCTGACCATGTATCAGCGCAAGCGTTGGCTCGATACTATCCTGGCCCCGTATGGATTGCAGGGCCAGACGTATGGATTGTCAGGGCGCGAGTATCGCGGCACGGTTGAAGGCCGTGAGGTCATCGTGCGATTCGCGCGCGGCCCGGCATTTAGCCTGTATGTGAGCGCGCCGGCCCAGACCCGCGTCGCTTTCTCGCACGCGGGGATGGTCATGGCACCGCTGGCGAAAGCCGTCAACTACCACCCGTTGGCCTTCGGTGCGCCGGAATTGGCTGCTTTTTCCATCAGTGCGCTCGAAGACTCCTGGCTGCGCGAACTGCTCGCCGTGCATGAGGTGCGCGCAGCGCTGGTGCGGCTCATGCAGGCCGCAGAGAGCTGGGCTTTGCTCCAACAAGTCATCATCAGCCCCAACTTTGTGAAGCTCTGGCTTTACAAGAATAAGAACCTTTGGCGTTACGACATCAGTCCTGAGGAGGCGCAGCAATGGCTGAGCGATCTGCTGCTCCTGGCGCGCGCCATTGAGTGTGTGCCGTCCCCGCGGCAGCCCGTCACCGAATCTTCGCTGGAAACCTTTGTACGGCGTGGCGGTATGGACAGGTGGGTGTGGGTGGTGATTATCGTCTTGGTGGTGGGAATGCCGTTGTGTGGGGCTTTAGTTACGCTCTTGGTGCTGGCATTGGCCTGATCCGTGTTCGCACGAAAAAGCGTGATAGGTTTTCCTATCACGCTTTTTTTGTACCTCTTTCAATTGCTATCGGAGGAAAATGGTATGCAAACCGATTTGCTGTTTGATTCTAAAAAATCTCCCTTAAATTGACGTGATGGGTTTTTTCGCGTATAATACACAAAGTCTGTTCCTGCCCAACCTTTGCATGATGATAAGGAGGTGCCAGTTCAAAATCAAAAATCCACAATCCCAAATTCCCCCGATTTCCCGTTAAAGGGTTTCCGTATCAGCGAGTCAGGAAAGGAGCGAAACATGAATTGGCATTGGAGTAAATCGCAGCAGGTGGCGATTGTTTTTGGTTTGATTGTGGTCTTGATTTTGGGACTATTGGGCGCATCCTCGCTCACGTTGGCCCGTAATGCCCCGTTGGGCGACAACACTGTTCATTGGGATGAACTCTACCACAACGCGCCGACCGGGTACAACCCTGAAACCGAACTGGTTCCCGGCGAATCTTTCCACTTCCGCGAGGTCAAAAGCGATGGCAGCGCGGATTTTTATATCCTGGCGCTGGATGGCGATCTCAGCACCGCCTGGCTCTATTGGCAGATAGAAGCTGATGGCTGGGCGCACCACGAGGTGGAATTTACACGCCTCAAATCGCTCACCGCCGATTTTCACGGCATAGGCAGCAAGACCTATGAGCTGTGGCGGGCAACCATCACCGGGCGCGAGAATAGCCAGCAGGTGTATTATCGCATCCGCACGGTGGATGGCTCGGCGCAGGCAATCCTCAAGAACAACGACAACACCTCCGAGGGCAAACTGGAAAACCCGCTGGGGCAGTGGGTCTGGGCTAACGACAATCCCTACACAGAGGGGAACTGGGGCTACATCGCGGTCAACTCCGGCGGCGGTGGCGAAGGCGGCGCGCACGATAACGATATCCAATGGAATCATCTCTACCACAATGACCCCGCCGCCTATAATCCGCAAACCGAGGATGTGCCCGGCAGCGCGCCCGCGTTCCGTGTCCTCAACGGCGATGGCTCTGCTGATGTTTATCTTATCGCGCTGGCGGGCGATCTCACTGCCGCCAACCTGATCTGGGAAGCCAGCGATGCCTGGGGGCAGCACAACTGGCTCGCGATGAGCACACAGTACACCGTGACCGTTGATTTCCACAATAAGGGTAACACCCCCTACGAGGTCTGGCATACAACCATTCCGGTCAACGCACAGGGGGTCTCTGTCTACTATCGCATTCAGGCTAACGACGGCACGGCGACGGCGTGGCTCAAGAACACGGCCGCGCCATCCGGCACCTATAGTATGAAGAACCCGCTGGGTCAGTGGATCTGGAGCGGTGATGTGGCTTCTGAGGGCAACTGGAGCTACACGCTCACCAGCGGGCCACCACCCACGCCGACTCCCTCACCTACCCCCATCCCCACGCCTAATCCCCCGCCCACTACCACGGCGCGCACGGTCTTCGTGCATCTCTTTGAATGGAAGTGGGCCGACATCGCCCAGGAGTGCGAGAATTTTCTAGGGCCGATGGGCTATTCGGCGGTGCAGGTTTCGCCGCCGCAGGATCACCGGGTCATCCCAGCATCTGGCTATCCCTGGTGGCAGCGCTACCAGCCGGTCAGCTACGAGCTCATCAGCCGCAGCGGCGACCGCGCCGCCTTCCAGAACATGGTGGAACGGTGCTACGCCGTAGGGGTGGATATTTATGTGGATGCGATCATCAACCACATGACCGGCCTGCCCAATGGGGTGACTGATGGGCCAAGCTCAGCCGGCAACACGGTGACATGCAGCACTATCAGCGGCAACAACTGCGTCGCCAACTACCCGCAAGTCCCCTATTCCGCCAGCGATTTCAACCTGGATCGCTGCAATCACAACATCGTCAACTGGGATGATCCCTGGGAAGCGCGCATGTGCGAGCTGCTAGGACTGGACGATCTTCGCACGGATAGCAGCTATGTGCGGGGTAAGACTGCTGAATACCTTAACGATCTCATCAGTCTGGGGGTGGCAGGCTTCCGCATTGACGCTGCCAAGCATATGTATCCCGCCGATTTGGTGGCGATCAAGGCGCTGCTGAACGACCGCCCGACCGCCTTCGGCGGCGGCGAGGCCTACATCTTCCAGGAGGTCATCCAATCGCCGCTCTCCAACGGCAGCGATTATCTCCACATCGGCGACGTGACCGAGTTCGGCTTCTCCAACAAGGTAGGGAGCGAGTTCAACAATGGTAGCATCGCCTGGTTGCAAGGTCTCGAGCAGGGGCGGCTCCCCAGCGATGGCGCGGTGGTCTTCACCGACAACCACGACAATCAGCGCGGTCACGGCGGTGGGGGAGGCGTCATCACGCACAAGAACCCCGAAGTTTACCGGCTGGCGAACGTCTTTGCGCTCGCTTATCCCTACGGCTACCCCAAGGTCATGTCCAGCTACTACTTCACCAACGGCGATCAAGGCCCACCCTCCGACGGCAGTGGCAACACTCGCAGCATCTACGTCAACGGGCAGCCGGATGGTTGTAGCGTGAGTGGTGGTTGGGTCTGCGAGCATCGCTGGCCCGCTATCGCCAGCATGGTCGCTTTCCGTAACTTCACCAACGATTATTTCTACGTCACCGACTGGTGGACGAACGGCAACGATCAGATCGCGTTTGGGCGCGGCGCGGGCGGCTTCGTCGTCATCAACCGCGAGGGGAGCGCGCTCAACCGCACCTTCCAGACGAGCCTGGCCCCCGGCGATTACTGCGACATCCTCCACGGCGGCCTCTCTGCCGATGGGCGCACCTGCACGGGCGCAACCCTCACGGTGGGCGCGGGCGGCACGTTGCCCGTGAGCATCGCCGCGATGGATGCGATTGCAGTCCACATCGGCGCGCGCCCTGGTATGTACGACTTCCCCAGCGTGACCATCACACAGCCCGCCGATGGGGCCACCCTTTCCGGTGCGTTCGACGTGATAGCAACGGCTACGCACGAGAGCGGCATCGCGCAGGTGAACTTCTATGTGGACGGCGTGGTGGTGGGGACGGATACCACCACGCCTTATGGCGTCACGCTCAATACGGATGATTATGCACCCGGTGCGCGCACGCTCCAGGCGGTCGCGCTCGCCAATGATGGCTTGCAGGGTGCGGATTCCATCACCTTTAACATCCTTATCCCGCCGGTGGTGAGCATTACGCATCCTGAGGATGGGGCTATGGTGAGCGGGTCATTCGTCGTGACCGCCACCGCTACGCACCCGCAGGGCGTGACACGGGTGGATTTCTACATAGATGATGTGCTGGTGGGCAGCGATAACAACCCCACCGCACAGCAGGTCGCCGCGCCTGCCGCAAATCAGCTGCTGGCGAGCAAGACCATTGACGGTCTGGCAAGCGACTGGAGTCAGGCGCAGCTGGTCGCCGCCGCGCCCGCGCACAACAGCGCGCAGGTGGCCGCGCCCTGCACCAGCGGCCCCTACTGCCGGGACGGCCACACCTGGTCTACCCACGAGCGGCAGGTGGATTTCGTCGGCCTCTTTGCCGATTGGGACACCGAGTACCTCTATGTGGGCATCCAGGGCGCGGATGTGATTGACATCGAGGATCCGGTCAACGCCAACAGCGGCGATTTTGTGAACACCTGGAACATGATTATGTTCGTGGGGCTGGATACCGGGCCGGGCGGTTACAGCACCGGCGCATCCGGCGATATGTGGGGCAAGCCGCAGCGCTTCGCCGGAGCGAACCAGCTCAACTACCAGGTCTACTTCGCCTCCAACTTCTGGCAAGGGCCGTTCCTGCGCCATCACGACGGCGTGGGCTGGGATCCGGTGGATACCGCCGGGCAGGGCTTGCTCGGCGCGAGCAGCCGGGGCAGCGGGACGAGCTTCGTCACCGGCACGCCGGTCATTGGCCCGAATGGCCGCAACTATATCACCGACGGCCACGATACCAACCGCAACACCTTCTGGGAGGTGCGGATTCCGCTCGACCTCATCGGCAACCCCGATCTGGATAACGGCTGCATCGAGATTTTCGTAGGGCATGGCGATTACTCCGGCATTGACAGCATCCCCGCCGACCCCGCCACGCTCGATACCGCCGGGGTTTCCCAGAGCAACTCCCCGTTGGAGTGGAGCGATCAGGATACCTACACCGTGCCTTTCGCCAAAGTGGGCAACGGCACGGAATGCGGCAGCACGCCGCCCAGCGAGTTCGCGGTCACGTTGAACGCGGGTGATTATGACCCCGGCCTGCACACGCTGGAAGCGCGCGCGGTCGCGGTCAACAACGCCGAGGCCTCCGATAGCATCAGCATCCTCGTGGGCGATGGGCCGAATCTCACGCAATCTGCCAAAACCGTGAACGCCGCCACCGCTTACGCGGGCGATACGCTCACCTACACCATCACGCTGCGCAACACCGGCAACCAGGCCGCCAACGTGGTGCTGACCGATACCCTGCCCACGCAGGTCACGGTGATGGCGGGCAGCCTGCCCGGCGGGATGACCCAGAGCGGCGGTCAGCTCTTGTGGAGCGGAACGGTGAACGCGGGCGCGACGACGACGCTGAGCTTCCGCGTGACTGTGAACGCGGGCGTGCAGAACATCACGGCGGTCAACAGTGTGGTGATTGCGGGCGGCGGCGCGCTGCTCACGCGCACGGCCAGCACCAGCATCGGCGCGAGCGGCCCGAATCTCAGCACTTCGACCAAAACCGTGCTGCCTACCACCGCCCTGGCCGGGGAGGAGCTCACTTACACCATCGCGCTCCGCAACACCGGCAACCAGGCCGCAACCGTCCGCATTACGGACACGCTGCCTTCCGGCGTGACCGTCGTGGCAGGCAGCCTGCCCGGTGGGATGACGCAGACCGGCAACCGGCTCACCTGGAACGGGACGGTCAACGCGGGAGCTACCACGTCGCTGGTGTTCAATGTAGAGATTGACGCGGGCGTAGAAGGCGTGACTCTGCTCAACTCCGTGCAGATTAGCGATGGTGCAGGGCTGACGCATATCCGGCAGGCCAGCACCACCGTGCCGGGTGCCGGCCCGTGCGGCGGCGCGACGGTGGGCGATGGCAACGTCGTCACCGCCGAGGTCTACCACAGCAATCAGGAAGTGGCTTACCGCGACCCGGTCGGCAGCGTCTCGATGCTCGTCTCGCCCACGCTGCGCCTGCGCACCTGCCGCAACGATGTGAGCCAGGTGCAGGTGCTCGTCTGGCAGACGGGCGAACCGTTGGAAGGCCCTGGCACGCTCCTGAACGCCGTAGCCGAACCTAGCGGCGCGTATGATTACTGGACGGTCGAAGTGCCGCCGCCAGGGGTACTCATCAACCAGTGGTATCAGTTCAAGGTGGTGGATGGGAGCACGACGGGCTTCTACAATCCCGTGAGCGGCAACGATGGCCCTGGGAAGTGGTACACGGCGGCGACGCAGCAGAACCCCTCGTGGAGCTTGCCGCGCAACGATGACGGCCCGCCGCCCCCGCCCGACTGCGATGGCGTGGCGGTAGGCGACAATCAGATCCGCTCCACTCCGTTGTATCACATTGATACCGACCTCACCTACCGCGACCCGCTCGGCAGTATCGCCATGGGCGAATCCGCGCTGATGACCTTGCGCACCTGCAAAAACGATGTGCAAACCGTGACAGCCTGGGTCTGGAAGACCGGCGCGGGCGCGAATCCTTCGTACACCTACACGGCCACCGTCGCCTACAGCGACAGCGATTACGACTACTGGCAGATGGTGGTTCCCGCGCCGGATGTGTTCACCGATCAGTGGTATCAGTTCAAGGTGGTGGATGGGGCGGCTTCTGGCTACTATCACCCGCGCAGCGGCAACACCGGCCCAGGCGCGTGGAGCGTCACTGGGCCGGGTTCCTCATGGAAGCTCGGCACCACCGCCGGCCCCCTGCCGCCGGTGGAGAACATCCCTGCGTGGATTCAAGACGCGGTCATCTACCAGATCTTCCCCGACCGCTTCTACAACGGCAACACGGCCAACGATGCGCTCATCGAAGGCACGGAGGTCTATGGCGACCGGGCGCGGCCCGGCTGCGATGGCTACCCGCACGCGCGGCCCGGCGGTTTAACCGATGGCTGTATCCACGATCTGCGCGGCTGGAGCGATCCGCTGCTCATTCCCAGCTGGGGCATGGACTATCATGGCGGCGACTTGCAGGGTATCACGGCTAAAATCAATGCCGGGTACTTCAACGATCTGGGCGTCAACACACTCTATCTCAACCCCATCTTCGAGGCTTCGAGCAATCACGGCTACGATACCAACGATTACTACAGCGTGCGCGACTACTTCGGTGGGGATGCGGCCTTCGATGAATTCCTGATGGCAGCTAAAGCCAATGGCCTGCGCGTGATTCTCGATGCCGTCTTCAACCATGTCGGCATGGATAGCTCCTACATTGACTGGAAGAAGGTCAATTATGGCGCGTGCGAGGCGGTTGCTTCGCCCTATCGCGCGTGGTTCATCCCCGGCAACGATGGCGCGGTCTTCCAGTGCGCCTCCGGTTGGGGTTGGAAGGGCTGGTATGGCTACGGGACCATCCCAGAAGTGGTGGACGATAATGACGATGTGCGCGACTTTTTCTTCCGGGGCGGCAGCCCGCAAATCCCTGGCTTTGCCAACGGAATGTCGGTCTCGGAATACTGGATTGACAAGGGCATTGATGGCTGGCGCTACGATGTGGCGCAGGACATCAGCAACGACTGGTTCCGCGAGATGCGGCCTTACATCAAAGAGCAGTACGGTAGCGCCGACATCCTTATGCTGGGCGAGGTGACGGGCGGTTGCGCCGCGGGCGGCCTCTACGAAGCCTACACGCGCGGGGACCAGCTCGACTCGGTGATGAACTACTGCTTCCGCGACTGGATGGCGGGCTTCGCCAGCGGCAACAGCCCGGAGTTCTTTGCCAATTCCTTCGACGATTTCCGTGCGCAGTATCCGCCGGAAATTTTCTACGCGATGATGAACCTCATCAGCACACACGACTCGCCGCGCCTGTTCCAGATGGTGGGCAGTGATTACACCAACCTCAAACTGGCCGTGCTGTTGCAGATGATGCTGCCCGGTGCGCCCTCAGTCTACTACGGCGATGAGGTGGGGCTGCCCGGCGGCAGCGATCCCGACAACCGCCGCACCTATCCCTGGGGCAACGCGCCCGATCCCACGATGTACAATCACTTCAAAACAGTCATCGGCATCCGCAACACCTACTCGGCGTTGCGCGGCGGTGACTATCAGCGGTTGCTCGCGGCCAATAATATCTACGCCTTTGCCCGCTGGGATACGGAGGATACGGTCATCGTGGCGCTGCGGAACATCGCCAGCAGCGCGAATGCGACGCTTTCTGTGAGCGCCTACTTTGCCGATGGCACGGTGCTGACCGATGTGCTGAACAACAACGCGACCTACACCGTAAGCGGTGGCAATGTCGTCGTCCCGGTCAACGGCAAGTGGGGCGTGGTGCTGGTTGGGCCAGGGCAAGAGGTGGTCAATCACGCACCCTATACGCCTTCCGCGCCCAGTCCGGCGCATCTGGCGAGCAATATCGCCGTGAACGTGGGCGAGCTCCGCTGGAGTGGTGGCGATCCCGACGGCGACGTGGTGACGTACACCGTGTACTTCGGTACAAACGCCACGCCACCCCTGGCAGGGACCGTGCGCAATGTGGCGCGCTACGCGCTGCCCACGCTGGCGGAAGGAACAACCTACTACTGGCGCATCAGCGCGAGCGATGGCGACCTCACGGCGGATGGCCCGGTGTGGCGCTTCACGACTGTTGCTGCGTCGCCGGTGAACCAGCCACCTTATGCGCCTTCCGAGCCTGCCCCGGCGTATGGCGCGACGGATGTACCCACCACCACGGCAACGCTCAGCTGGAGCGGCGGTGACCCGGATGCGGGTGATACAGTTGCCTACACCGTCTACTTTGGCGTAAACCCGACGCCGCCCCAGGTGGGGACGGTGGTGGATGTGACCACGTTCAATCTTGGTGTGTTCAGCCCGTTGACGGCGGATGCTACTTACTACTGGCGTATCGTTGCCAGCGATGGGATGAGCACCACCACCGGCCCGGTATGGCATTTTACCACTGCCGCGCCGGCTCCTCCGGTGAATCAGCCACCCTACACTCCCGCTAATCCTGCCCCGGCGCACATGGCAACCAACGTACCATTGAACCCGATTCTCAGTTGGACGGGCGGTGACCCGGATGTGGGCGATACCGTCACCTATGTTGTGGCCTTCGGTACGAATTCCACGCCGCCAGTGATGGCGACGGGTGTGGGTGTCGCCCACTACAATCCCGGCGCACTTGCGGCGGACACGCTCTACTACTGGCGCATCACCGCGAGCGATGGCCTGAGCGAGACGGTCGGCCCACTGTGGTCGTTCACTACCGGGACCGAGATCGCGGAGAACCGTGCCCCGTATATGCCGGGCAATCCAGTGCCGGCTCATAACGCAACCCATGTGCCCACCATGACGGCAACGCTCTCCTGGAGCGGCGGCGATCCCGATGCTGACGTGGTGACATATACAGTTTACTTCGGGACGAATACCACCCCGCCTGAAGTCGGTGTGGTGGTGGATGTGACCACGCTCAACCTCGGCGCGCTTAGCCCGTTAGCGGCGAACACCATCTACTACTGGCAGATCGTTGCCAGTGATGGGATCAGTACGACTACTGGCCCGCTGTGGCAGTTCACGACGGCTGCGCCTGCGCTGCCGGTGAATCAGCCGCCTTACGCGCCCTTCAACCCTACTCCCGCGCATGAGGCCATCAATGTCTCACTCAACGCACTTTTGGGCTGGAGCGGTGGTGACCCCGACGGCGATGTGGTCACTTACACCGTCGCCTTTGGCACGGATGCCACGCCGCCAGTGGTGGCGACGGGCGTGAGCGGCACATCGTACAATCCCGGCGCACTGACCCTGGCGACGACCTATTACTGGCAAATTACTGTGACTGATGGTGTAGAAATGACGGTTGGCCCGGTGTGGACGTTCACCACGGTTGCCAATCGCATCTACCTGCCATTAGTGTTGCGCGATCAGATGAGCATGATGCTCTTTTATCGTGCGCGGTAGCTTATAATAACGCAGACCTGCCAGGTTTCCCAAACCTGGCAGGTCTTTTTTTCTTACTCTTTGGCGTAACGTACTTGCAGTTATCTTTTACAAACCCTTACATTATAGCACGCCGCCCTCCAACCGGAGGCAGCGTGCTGGGTATAGGACAAATTATGGGGGAGTTTTCCCCTATCCCCCTGCCCCCCTTTCCCCCGCTTGCGGGGGAAAGGGGGGATTTTTTTTGAGGGAGTTTTGAGCGGCAGCGAAGCCGCCGCTTAAAACTCCCCTTATTTTCTCCCCCTCCCCGCGCCGCATAGCGGCGTGGGGAGGGGCAAGATTCTCAAAATGAGACAAGCTACAAGTTTAGAGAGGTATTTTTCAGATAAGAATCGTTCTTTATCCCATAATTTGTTGTATACCCTGGCGTGCTGCTGTGAGCGAAGATGGAGGAGAAATGTTTTATAGAATCTGGTTTCCTCCCGCATCAAAAACTTCGGTCTCCACCCCGGCAGCGGGACTGCCAGGATACTCCTCTGCCAGCAGCGTCCAGATCATCGTGTCGCGCCATGTATCGTTGACGCCGGGATAGGTCTTGCGGCGGGTCGCCTCGTGCGTATAGCCGAGTTTGCGCGGTACGGCGGCGCTGCGCGCGTTCTCCGGGTCGCAGTGGATTTCCACCCGCAGCATTCCCAGGAGCGCAAACGCAACTTGTGTGAGCGCCGCGGTGACTTCGGTGGCATATCCCCGGTTGATGGCGTCGCTGCGAATCCAGTAGCCAATCTCGCGCGCGTGCTCTCCTGTGCGCGTGTGCAAACCTGTTCCGCCCAGCACGCGCGTCTCGTCACGGTCGAAGATGCCGTAGATGTAATCCTGATCCAGATCGAACTGTCCGCGAAAGCGCCGGATCAGGTTGACCTTGGCCTCAAGTGACTGTGGCTCATGCGCTGCCCAAGGCATCCAGGGGCGCAGGTGGTCGAGGCTGGCATCAATCGCTTCCTTGAGCCAGGGCGCATCGCGCGGTTCCCAGCAGCGGATGACCAGCCGGGTGGTATGGATGCGGTACGGGATGGGCGCACTCATGCCGGCTCCTGTGCCTCACGCACGAAGTGGGGCAAGGGGTGAGGTAGCTCCAGCGACAGTTCCACCAGTCCCCGGTAGACGCCATCTTCGTACCACGGCGTTTGATAGATGAGCTTGTGGACGCCGTTCTTTTCGATAGTGTAGGCATTCGTTTGCCCGGTCTCCAGCAACGACTGCAATGTGCTCCGCGCCGGTTCGGGGTGGCAATCCAGCACATTGCTGCCGATCAGCTCCGCGCCGCCGCGGTTGCCGAACGTGGCGATGGACTTCTCATTCATCTCCAGGATGATCCCCTTAGTGTCGCAGACCGTCATCGCGCCGGGGAACTCGCGCGTCCAATCGGGTGTGGGCATGGTGTATCTCCTACAAGTAGATTTTGACATGATAGGGCTTACGGAATCCCGGTGCCTGAACCTGTCGAAGGCAGCGAGTCTTGGTAGATCATAGATTGCCCAGGCTGGATTGCCAGATCCAGCCCCGGATGGGGATCTGGCGATCCCCTTGGAGCATTTCGTGAACTACTGAGTCTTGGTTAGCACGTACCCTTCGACAGGCTCAGGGTACGCTACTTGCGTAAGTCCTGATGATAAGACGTGAAACGTGACCAGAAAATTCTTTGCGTTTTACGCCTCACGGCCTCATCGCCGCAAACAGGCTTTCCAGCGAAGCTTCTTCATATATTTTGCGCTGGGGGGCGATCCACTTTTCGCGTCCCCAGGTGAGCCGTTGGATGATGCCTGGAGCAATAGCGATGCCCTTCATTGTGTGTTGCGCGATTGTTTTCCCGCGCGTCCACTTGACCAGCCGCATATCTCCATCGGCAATTTCCAGCGCGGTGATGCCGTTGCGATATAGCCCGCAGCCGGTGTTGAAGTAGTACGGGCCTGGCTCGATGTGGGGTGCTTCAACCGGGGTAATATCGCGCCCGCGCTGGATTTCCTCATTGAGCGTCTCTTGCAGCGCGTGTACCTCGGCCTGCACCTGCGGTGCAGCGGTTTTGCGGCTTTCGAGTGCGGCAATCTCGTCGCGGAGCTGCTGCGCGTAGGCTTGCGCGGCGAAAATGGCGCGATGTGAGTGTCCACAGATCAGCAAAACATTCTGCGCCTTGGCCCAGCGATAAAAGATGCGCTCGTAGTTTTTGACGATAGGCGTCTGGGGCGCGTCCCTATGGCGGAAAAGCCCTAGCCGCTTAAGGTATGGCTCGATGGGCGCGTACAGGCGCACGAAGAAGCGACTGAACCAGATACCCGCATCCGAGACGCGGTCGCCTTGATGCCCATGCACCAGGAAAAAGCGCGTGCGATCTGCGTGGTCGGTTAGCCGTAGCGCCTCTGGTGCGTGGTAAGTGCAGGCGCTGCTCCCGCGCAGCGGGTCGCTAAGGCCGCGCCATTCGATGTCGTGATTGCCGTAGATGCGGCAAAGGCGTTCCTTGCCAAACGCCCGCAGCCGGGCGTACAGTGCGGCGTACTGCTTGGCGACATGGGATGGCTCGAACTGCCAGAACTCTTCGATGTCGCCCAGCAACACCACCGTGTAGCCTTCAGCGTAATAATAGTTCAGCGCGTGGTACAGTGTCCCTGCGTTGGGCGCGAAATCATCCGCCCCGCTGCCATCCCCCAGATGCAAATCGCTGAAGATGACATAGCGGCGACCATCCAGAGGCAGGGTGGGGATGGTGGGGTCAGCCCATAATTCTGAGAGACGCCGGTGGGTTAGTGTTAAGTCTTGAACCATAGCGTATCCTTTCGTGAAACGTGATTTTTATTTACGCCTCACGTTTCATTCGTCTTCTGTAGAGAAGTTATTCAGGATAATCCTTTGTCGTGTGCAACGCTGCAAGTACGCCGCCAATCCCAGCGCATCCACAACTTCATCGGGGCGACCGGTGGCGCGGGGGAGCGCGGTGCCGCGCAACGCCAGTCCCACCCAGGGTGCAGGGGCCGGCGTGAGCTCCAGGCTCTCAATGAGCGGGCGCAAGTCGTAGTCTTGCCCGCGATATTTGCCCCGGCGTGGGCGCAACACGCGCTCCGTTGCCAATAGTGTGGCAATCGCGGCTTGCACATCGCTTGCGCTGATGGTGTGCAGCCACAGCGTATACTCAGCGGCGATGACGCGCTCCGCCAGCCCCGGCTCGGCTTCGGGGACGGTCTCGACCACGCGCACGCGCAATCCGGTGGGTAGACACCCCTCCAGCGCCGCCTGCAAACGCGCCGGTTCCCAGGATTCATCCAGCCACAGATCGAGCCATTCCGCCTCGCCGCCGCAGCCGGTGGGCAAGGGTAACGCAAACTGGATTTTGGGGCGTGGATTGAAGCCCTGCGAATAGCGCAAGGGTGCACCCGCCCGTCGCAAGCTCCGCTCCCAGACCTTGCCCAGCTCTAGCACGGAAAGGAACGCCAATGGCCCACCGCTGCTAAAAGTCACCCGATAACGCAGTGTGGGCGCGCGCTCATCTCTTTCAGTGTACTCAGCGACTTCAGTGTTCAGCGGAGCGTCGGACATTGCCATCCCTCCTGCGCCTCTGCGCCGAAGTAGCCCTGGATGCCGCAGCCGTGACATTCCAGGCGGCAATCGGCGCTGAATTCCTCGCGCTGGCTGATGTGATAATCGCGCAGCAAATACCGTTTCTCCACGCCGCTGTTAAGATGATCCCAGGGGAAAACCTCGTCCTCGGCGCGGCGGCGATAGAGGTAGTAGCTCAGATCGAGCTGTGCCTCAGCGAACGCCTGCTCCCACGCGCCGAAGTTACGCCACTCGTCCCAGGCATCGAAGCGCGCGCCCAGCTCCCACGCCCGCGCGATGACCGGGGCCAGGCGGCGGTCGCCCCGCGCCAGCAGCGCCTCCAGCAGCGATTCGCGGTAGTCGTTCCAGGAGAGGCGCAGCGTGCGCCCGCGAATCTCGCGGCTGAGCAGCTGTTGCCGCCGCTGCACGGTCTCTTCATCGGCCAGCGGTTCCCACTGGAAGACGGTGTGCGGCTTGGGCACGAACGTGCTCACGCTGACATGGATTTCCACCTTGCGCCCGCCGCGCGTGCGCCCGATGCGCAGCACGTCATGCGCAAGGTCGGCAATCGCGGCAATGTCCGCATCCGTCTCGCCGGGCAGCCCCAGCATGAAGTACAGCTTCACTGTGCGCCAGCCCCGCTCGAACACATCGGCGGCGATTTGGAGCAGCGCGTCGGTGGTGACATCCTTGTTGATGCGGCGGCGTAGTGCGTCTGTGGCGGCTTCGGGGGCGAAGGTGAACCCGGAGCGGCGGCCCTGCGCCATCGCTTCGGCCAGCTCCACCGAGAACGCATCAATGCGCAGGCTGGGCAGCGAGAAGGAGAGGTGCTGCGCAGCGTAGCGGCTTTGCAATTCCCGCAGCAGGGGCGCAATTTCGCTATAATCGGCGGTGGAGAGCGAGAGCAGCGCGGCTTCCTCGTATCCGGTTGCCTGACTGATAGCGCCGATTTCAGCCACGATTTGCGCGAAGGGCCGCTCGCGGATGGGGCGCGTGATCGTCCCGGCCTGGCAGAAGCGGCAGCCGTGCGAGCAGCCGCGTTGAATCTCCACCACCGCCCGGTCATGGACGATTTCGACATTGGGCACGAGCTGGCGGATGGGCGTAGGCGGCAGCTCCGCCATGATCCGCTTGAGCACACGGCGCGGTGCTTCGGGGACTGTGGGTTCGGTGGCTTGTAACAAATCAGTAGAGGTGTAGACCGGGCGATAGAAGCGCGGCACATAGACCCCGGCGATGCCCAGCAGCGCGTGTAACTGCTCCGCGCGCGGCAGATCGCGCAGCTGGGGCAACAGCGCGGTAATTTCGGTGATGACGGCTTCGCCTTCGCCAATGACCAGCGCATCGAAAAAATCGGCGATGGGTTCGGGATTGAATGTGCCGTGCCCGCCGCTGATGACGAGCGGGTGTTGCTCGGTGCGTTCTGCGCTGTAGAGCGGCAGCCCGGCCAAATCCAGCAGCTCCAGCGCGTTGGTGTAGAGCTGCTCGTAGGCGGCGCTGATTGCCAGCAGGTCAAAGGCGGCGACGGGGCGGTAGCTTTCCAGGCTGTAGAGCGGCAGGCCCGCCTCGCGCAACGCGGCGATCATGTCCGGCGCGGGCAAATATGCACGCTCGGCTAGCACGTCCGGTTGGTGGTTGAGCGCATCGTAGAGCAGCGCGAGGGCGAAGTTGGACATGCCCAGATCGTACACATCGGGGAAGGCCAGACAGACGCGCGTGGGGGTGCGCTCCCAATCCTTGCGGACGGCATTGTACTCACCGCCCACATAGCGGCCCGGCTTGCGGACGTGATGCAGCAGCCGTTCGAGGCGTTCCCAGGGGATGGGGGTGGCGTCACGGTTAGCCGCTGGCAACGTCGCTGACCACCTTGATCCAGAGGGTACGGCGGCGCGGGCCATCGAACTCGGCCAGGAAGATTCCCTGCCAGTTGCCCATCTTCAGCCGCCCCTTGTCAATGAAAATGAAGTGATCGCTACCCACCAGCACCGATTTGATGTGACCGGGCGAGTTTTGTTCGGCGTGGCGGTAGGGCAGGTTCTCCGGTGCGATGCGATCCAGTACCATCGCTATATCTTGCTCCACCGTGGGATCCCAGTTCTCGTTGAGGACGATACCGGCGGTGGTGTGTGGGCAGAAGATAAAGCAAATCCCCTCGGATACCTCTTTCTTTGCTACGGCTTTTTGCACTTCTGCGGTGACATCAATCAAATCAACTTTGCTGCGGGATTGAATCTCGATTTGTACGAACATGGGCCTCCTCTGAAAATCTCAAATCAGCAAATCACAATTAACCATTCTGCTCCACACGTTCGGGCGAGGCAATCCGCGGCAGGCCCGACATGGGCAGACTCGCTGGATAGGCAAAGGGCTAAGTCAAGTTGGGTGAAACGCGGATTGCCTCGCCCTAACCACGCCTCTTAAAATAGCAGTCGTAAGACGGGTTGGCAACCCGTCTTACATTTTCATCCAACCGCTGGTGAACGCCAGTTAATGAGGAATTCCTCAGAGAATTAGCAAATCAAAAATAAAAATCTGCGTGGCACGTGTAACGCGAATTTCAGTGCGCTCTCAAGTTGCTACTTTTCGTTTTTTACGCCCTAAATCAAGAAGTCGCGGAGTTTGCGGCTGCGGCCAGGATGGCGGAGTTTGCGCAGCGCCTTCGATTCGATCTGGCGGATGCGCTCGCGGGTGACGTTGAATGCCTGTCCCACCTCTTCCAGCGTGTGCGGCTGTCCATTTTTGAGGCCGAAGCGCATTTCCAGCACCTCGCGTTCACGTTTACCCAGCTCGCCCAGAATGTTCTGCAACTGCTCACGCAACATCTGTGTCGAAGTCGCGTCCATCGGGCCAGGCAGGTTCTCGTCTTCGATGAAATCAGAAAGCTCGCTGTTTTCTTCGTTGCCCACGGGGCTTTCTAGTGACATCGGTTCCTGTGAGATGCTGATGATACGGCGCACCTTCGTCATAGCCCGGCGCAACTTGCGATCCAGCAGCGGCGAGAGAGGCGTATCGGTGGCGCGGGCTTCGAGGATGGCGTTGGAATCCTCTGTATCGAGCAGATTCATTTCCAGCGCCAGCTCATCGAGCGTGGGATCGCGCCCTAGCTGTTGCATCATTTGCCGTTGGATGCGCATCAGGCGGTTGATCGTTTCGACCATGTGGACAGGGATGCGGATGGTGCGCGCCTGGTCGGCGATGGCGCGGCTGATGGCCTGGCGGATCCACCAGGTGGCGTAGGTGGAGAACTTGTAGCCCCGCGTAAAATCGAACTTTTCCACGGCGCGCAACAGCCCGATGTTTCCCTCTTGAATCAGGTCGAGGAATGACACGCCGCGTCCGACATAGCGCTTGGCGATGTTGACCACCAGCCGCAGGTTGGCGCGCACAAGCATCTGCTGCGCTTCGGCGGCCATCACTTCGACCTGTAGCCACCACGCCAGGATGTCTGCGCCAGAGGGTAAATACTTCTGTAGCGAGCGCGTTTGGGGCCAGGTTTTGCGCTTTTCAATGTGCTGTTGGATCTGTTCAAGCAAGCCCGGTGGGAGCAAATAGAGGAACGTGGCCGCTTCCAATAGCCGGATGATGACCGGGCGCCATTGTGGGTCATCGCCCCAATGGTTAGGGCCCATGGATTGGTACAGGATGGAGCCGGTATTGGTGATGAGGATGTGTTGTTGGCGGCGGATTTCTTCAAGAAATTGCTGATCTTCCAGTGTTGTGAGCGCATGATTGCGTGCTGCGCGCATCGCATGGCTCCAGGATTGCCGAGCCTCACCGAAGAGGTGCTCCAGGCTGGCCTGCTCCGGTTCGTCCCGCTCGACAGATTGGAGGGTACGGTAGATTTCAGCCAGGTGAGCGGCTGCCTCGCGGATGATGCACAGCCAGACTTCCTGGTAGGGTTCGAGCAGGTCTACGCGCCCGATTTCGCGCAAGTACATACGCACCGGGTCTTCAACCAGATCGTCAAGCCCATCGGAAAATTCTTCCTCGATTTGATCGAGAGCGTTGCCGGAAGGTTCGTCGTCGTCCCACTCGTCTTCGTCGTCCTGCTCGTCCCAGGCGCGCGTGGCTTTGCTCTCTGCTGTGCGCCGTTGCCCGCCGCTTTTATGCGCGGCCTGTATTTGCACGGTGACGACATCTTCTAAATCGGGATCGTCTTCGTCAAGCGCTGCTGCGAATACGGCTGTTTCGAGATCGTCGTCATCATCGAGCAGCGGATCATCGTCCAGGAGGTCTTCGTCTTCTTCGTCCTCCCAGGCATCCGATTGTGGATCAAGTTCGGGATCGTGGTTTTTAGCCATGGCGCCTCATCGAGATTTTTGATTTTGGATTTCCAATTTTGAATCGGAACCCAATGTCATTCAGTTAAGATCTGGCAGGTTTCGCACAAATTGGGTTAGGTAGGATTTTACCAGTGAATACCGACGTTGTGTAAATTTAAGGCTTTGAAACCTGCCTGGGCTTGCCCTAAACTTAATACCATTGGATCTCTACTTATGTGCTAACGCCTGTTGTACCCGGCAGAGGGTCTCGTGGATGGTTTGCTGCGCGCCGGTGTATTGGGCGCGCAACTCTGCCGGAGCGTTTTCCGCTTGCGCTTCGCGGATCAGATCCATGATTTGTTGTTGCTCTTCACGGAGCCGCCGCTCGCGCAAGCGTGCAACGACGCGCAACAGATCACGCTTCCATTGCTCTAGCGCGGCTTCGGGTAAAGGTGTGGTCAGCCAGCCGTGCGCTTCAGCGAACAGGTCGGGCGGGAGCAGGTCTTCTAATTCTTGCTCAGGATGCGCCAGGGATTCCAGCCAGGCCAGCCAGATCAGCCGATAGTGCGGCGAGAAGTCTTCATCCTGCAAGGGATCGAGGTCTAATGCGACCAGATCGCCCCCGACGATTTCCAATAGTTCCGGGTAGTGCAGCAGCACCATGAGCGCGTGTGCTTCCAGACCCGCGTTGGCGAGGGCGTGGCCTGGCTGCGCGACGGCGGTTTGCTGCCGTAGGGCTGTGGCCCGCTCGCGCACGCGCAGGCGATCATGGAGTGCGCGTTCATCGAGCGCCAGCTGTTGGGCGATTTCGCGGATGTACGCCTCGCGCTCCACGCCATCGGCGATGTCTTGCAACAGCGGCAACATCGCCTCGACGATGCGGGCTTTCCCGCGTGGCTCGCGCGCATCCGCTTGTTTGAGCAGCTCGTGGAAGTAGAAGCGCACTACCGGCTGCGTCGTGGCAACCTGTGCCTCCCAGCGGGCGCGGTCTTGCAAAATCAGCTCGTCGGGATCAAGCCCGTCCGGCAGGCTCAGCACGCGGATATCGGCGTTGAGTCGCCCCTGGTAGCCCACGATGCCGCGCGCATCGAACACGGCCTCGCCCTTGCGCTCCAGCGTCTCGCGGGCCACATCCAGCCCGCGTAGCGTAGCCTGGATGCCGGCGGTGTCCGGGTCGAGCGCGAGGATGAACCGCTTGGTGAGTCGTTGCAGCTGTTTGAGGTGCGCTTCGCTCAGCGCTGTGCCCATCGGCGCAACGACGTGGGCGTAGCCTTCCTGATGCAGGATCATCACATCCATGTAGCCTTCAACGATGATGGCGGCGTCGTGCTGGCGGATTGCTGGCCCTGCGAGGTGCATCCCAAACAATACCTGGCTTTTGTCGAAGAGCGGCGTCTGCGGCGAGTTCATGTACTTGGGTTCACCATCGCCCAGCACCCGGCTGCCGAAGGCGATGATCTGCCCGCGCCGGTCGCAAATGGGGATCATCACCCGGTCGCGGAACCGGTCGTAGGAGCCGCCTGTCTCGCGCTCGATTTGCAGCCCGGCAGTGATCAGGTCGTCCAGCGTAAACCCCTGCCCTAGCAGGTGGCTGCGCAGCGCGTCCCAACTTTCCAGGCCGTAGCCCAACTGGAATTGTGCGATAGTCTCGGTCTTGAAACCGCGCTGTTGCAGGTACGCGCGCGCTTTTTCTGCCTGTGGGGCGGAGAGCAACAAGCGGTGGAAGTAAGCGGCGGCGGCGGTGTGGATGGCGCGCAGGCGGTCGCTCTCTTCCTCCACCTGGATTTGTTCTGGCGTGCGGGGCTTGATCTCCACCCCGGCGCGGCGTCCCAGCTCCTCCAGGGCGTTGCGGAAATCCAGCCCGTCATGATCCATGACGAAGGTGAAGAGATCGCCCCCACGCCCACAGCCGAAGCAATGCCAGCTCTGCCGATCCGGGAAGACAAAAAACGACGGTGTCTTTTCCGTGTGGAAAGGACACAGCCCTTTGAGATTACGCCCGGCCTTGTTGAGCGTGATGCTGCGGCCAATGATCTCTACAATATCCAGCCGCTCTTTGATTTGTTGCACTACATCCATATTCAGAGTATTGTACTCAGGCAGGGGAGAAAGGCAAGCGCGCGGTTAGCGCAATTCGAGGTGGAAATCTAACACTTGCACAGCCCGGTATTCATCTTCGATCCAGCGCACGGCTTGCTCCAACACGGCGTAGATGTGCCCGCTATCATTGGCGACAGCGACGAGCGCCACATCCGCCGATTGCCACACATCCTGCTGACCCACTTCAGCGGCCGCCAGCTCGTAGCGGCGACGGAGTTGGGTGAGCAGTGGCTTGAGCAGGCCGCGCTTTTCCTTGAGTGAATGCACGCCCGGCAGGTACAGGCGCACGGTGCAGGCCCCGATAATCATGGCTACACGCGCCCCGTCCAATCGGGGTGGTCGTATTTTTCATCGCGGAGTTGGGCGATGCGGGCCATTTCTGCTGCCGAGAGCGCGCCGGGCCGCAGCTCCAGGTTGAGCGTAGCGGCGAAGGCGGCGCGCAGCGCTTCGGCAGCGGTCTCCCAGCCCACCGGCTCGCCCAGCGCATCGTGGAGCGTGAGCGCGCGGGCGCGGATGCGCTCCGGGGCCGGGCGCTCCACCAGATACAACCCCACGCGGGCGATGTCGCCGGTGAGGGGGAGCGTGCCATGCTGGAGGATGCCGCCCTTGATGCGCATCTGCGCGCTGCCCACCAGCTTGCGCCCTGCGACCGTGATCTCGTAATCGGAAGGCATCTCGAAGCAGACCGCGCCCTTGAACCCGCGATTCTCGGCGTGGTGGTCGGCGCGCACCTCGGTCAGTCCCAGCCGTTCCAGCGCGTTGACGATGGCCCGGCTGATGCCGCGATAGCTATTCACGATGCCGCCAGTAAAGCGTGGCTCGTCTTCGGGCGCGGCGGCCATATAGGTGATCTCGTCGGTGTGGAGCACGGCCCGCCCGCCGGTGGGGCGGCGCACCAGGCCGTAGCCCGCTGCCTGGAGCGCGGCTTGGTCGGCATCGGCGAGCGGTTGCCCTCGGCCCAGCGTCATCGCCGGGGGTGCCCAGGCATAGAGCCGCAGCGTGGGTGGCGCCTCGCCCGCCGCGATGCTGCGCAAGATAGCCTCATCCACGGCCATGTTCCACGCGCCGCTGTGTGGGCTGGGTTCGTAGAGCAAGCGCCATGCGGCGCGGGGGTAGGTAGGTTGTGTTTCATTCATTGGGCATCATCATCGTAGTTGCTTCAAATAAAATTCTCACCACCGAGGCACAGAGTTCACTGAGATTTTCAAAATTTCTCTGTGTTCTCTGTGGCTCTGTGGTGAAATAGCAAAGTTACACTTTATACCGCTCATTGGGCTGGGGGACAACGACTTGCCGGTAGCCCAGCTTTTGTAGCCCTCCCTGAAGCGCGGCGGCAGGTTTGGCGTCCCCGTGGACGACGAACGCGATGCGCACGCGCTCGGCCTGTGGCGCGGCCCAGGCCAGCAGATCACTGCGCCCGGCGTGCGCGCTGTAGCCGTAGAGCGTCAATACCTCAGCCTTGAGCGGCATTTCCATGCCGAAGATGCGCACGGTCGGTTGTTGCTCGGCGATGCGCCGCCCCAGTGTGTTGGGCGCTTGCCAGCCGGTAATCAGCACCGCGTTGCGCGGATCGGTGAGGCTGTGCTTGAGATGGTGCTGCACGCGCCCGGCTTCCGCCATCCCGGAGGCGCTGATGATAATCATCGGCTCGGTTTTTTCGTTAAGCGCTTTGGATTCGTCGGCGGAGCGCACATAGCGTAGCCGGTGGAAGCCAAAGGGGTCGGCGCTATCGCTATCTTGCAGGAATTTCCATGTCTCGTGATCGTAACAGTCGGGATGCAGGCGGAACACTTCGGTGACATTGGTTGCCAGCGGGCTATCCACATAGATCGGGATGTCGGGGATGCGCCCGGCTTCGTACAGCTGGTGCAAATCGAAGATCAGGTCTTGCGTGCGGCCTACAGCAAAGGCGGGGATGACGATTCGCCCACCGCGTTGTGTCACGCGCTTGATGATATCCTCTAGCTGCGCCTGTGTGGTCTCCGAGCGATCATGGTCGCGGTCGCCATAGGTGCTTTCGAGCATCAACAGATCGGTTTCAGGCAATGGCGCAGGATCACGCACGATGGGCAGCCCCGGCTGGCCCAGGTCGCCGCTGAAAACCAGGCGCGTGGTAACGTCGTCTTCCTTGCTTTCTAACAACACCATGGCCGAGCCGAGGATGTGCCCGGCGTCGAAAAACGTGAGCCAGACGTTGCGCCCGAGGGGGATACGTTGATTGTAGCCCACGCCCACAAAGGCCGGTAGTGTGGCGAGCGCGTCGGCTTCAGTGTAGATGGGGTTGAAGGGGGGCAAGCCTTGTCGGATGCGGTGTTTGTTGACGTAGGTCACATCCTGCTCGTGGATGCGCCCGGAATCGGGCAGCATCGAGGCGCATAGGTCGCGGGTGGCGGGCGTCGCGTAGATCGGGCCTTCGTAGCCGTTGGCGACGAGGTTGGGCAGGTTGCCGGAGTGGTCAATGTGTGCGTGGGAGAGGATGACCGCATTGAGCCGGTGGATGTCTATAGGAATTTTGCGGTTGCGCTTATACGCCTCCTCGCGCTTGCCCTGATACAGGCCGCACTCCAGCAGGATGTGTTGGCGATTGGTGCGGATCAGATACATCGAGCCGGTCACAGTCCCCACGCCGCCGAGAAATTTGATTTTCATGTGCTGTGTCCTTCCCAAAATTTAGGGTAATTCGTGGCGAAAATTCGGACATGGAATTACTTGCGCAACAGCCGCAGCAGCTCCGGGCCGTAGGTCTTCTTGCGCCACGGCCCGATACCGATGACCGTTCCGAGGGTGTTCAAATCGGTTGGCGGGTGGTGGGCCAGTTCCCAGAGGATCGCGTTGGGCAGAATTACATCCGAATCTACCCCGCGCTTTTCTGCGGTGGTTTTGCGCCATGCCTTGAGGACATTGTAGCGTTCTACGACGGCTTCCGGTGGGAATGTGTGGTCGGGTTGGGGGGGAGGATCAGGTGCTGGGTGTGTGCGTAGGGCTTGCAAAATGCCTTTCCCGAAGCGCCGCACCTGATGGGGGGATAGTCCTGCCGCCGCCAGGGCTGTTTTGGTGCGTGGTTGCACCCGCGTTAGATTGAGCAGCCGCTCGTTGGAGATCACCTTCATCGTTGGACGGTCGAGGCGTTCCGCGACTTCTTCGCGCCAGCGATAGAGCGTAAATAGGATGCGCTGCTCCGTGAAGGTGAGATCGTGTACGCCCTTGATGCGCCAAAAAAGATGGTTGCGATCACTTCCTTGGGGGGCGGGGCTACTTTCGCTCAGGTAGGCGAAAATCTCCTGAGCTTCTTCCCAGCGATCGTTTTTCTGGAGGGCCTGGAGTTGGATTTCGCGAAGTGGTAGCAGGTAATGTGTATCCATCATCGCGTAGGCGAGCGCCCGAGGTTCAATAGGACGCAGCCCCCAATCGTGACGTTGAAAGCGTTTGTTTGGGTGAACGCCGAAATGCTCGCCGAGGATATCGCCTAGCCCTACGCGCGGCCAGCCCAGAATCCGCGCTGCCCACATCGTATCGAACAGGTGGGAGCAGTGGATGGCGTGATCGCGTCGCAGCACAAGTAGGTCGTAATCGGCGGCGTGGAATACCTTTTCGATGCCAGGGTCGGCAAAGAGCGGCGCGAGGGGGCTTAGGTCGGGGACGGCCAGCGGATCAATCAGATAATCGCTGTCCGGCGTAGAGATTTGGAGCAGGCAGACGCGTTCGTGGTAAGCGAACAAACTGTTGGCTTCCGTATCCACGGCCAGGCGGGGTTCGCGGGCCAGCACGCGCGCTAAATCGTGTAGCGCGCCCGGTGTTGTAATCATTTGGGGTGGGGTAAGTTGTTGTTCTATCATCATTGGGAATGATTATCTTCGGGCTGGGAAGATTGTCAAATGTGAAACGTGAAAATTCTCTGCCCAGGTAGCACGTTTTACGTTTCACGCTTTGCTGTTACAATCGGGCTATGCGCACGATTAAACTGCTTCTACCCTTATGCTTTGTGTTGTTGCTTGCGTGCGGGACGTTTGTCACGCCCCCGGTGACCCTGTCGCCGACGCCGCTTACATCCACCGTAACCGTTAGCCCCCCGACGCCCACACTGTTTCCCACGCCTACCCCCACGCCGCGTCCTTACTCGCTTACAACGGCGGGCATCCGGGTTTTTCCTGCTACGTTGCATACCGGGGATCGCGCGAGTTTCGAGGTGCGGCCCTGGCTGCCGCCCGATTATGTTTCCGGCTCGGCGGTTATCTCGGTCACGCTGCCCGGTGGCCCTCCCGTCGTTGCGTCGGTGATTCACCAGGGTCTGGATCGTATCCCTAGAGCGCGCTTTTACTGGATCTGGGACACGCATGCGTTAACAGGTACGCAGTTGCTTACGTTCACCTTGGGCTTGTCTTCGGGCAGCGCGGATGTTGAGCTGGGCGATTATCAGCTCGCGTTGCCGCTCCCGCTGTTGCCGGAAACGGCGTTGCCGCCGCCGGAGCCGACAAGGTGGACGTTCACCGATACGCTGGGCCTGCGTTTGCATTACCTCACCGGCACGGCGGCAGAGCGCGATATTGCTCAACTGCGCCGTGATGCGGAAGTGGCTTATGCCAATGTGGCTACTACGTTAGGCGAGCAGGTAGATACCGGTGTGGATATTTATTTGCTGGATCGGGTCATCGGGCAGGGCGGTTATGCTTCGTCTGCGTGGGTCGCCGTTTCGTATACCGATCGGCTGTATGCACCGGTGGGGATGGAGCGGCTGTTGCGTCACGAGTTGACCCATCGTCTGGATAGCGGTATCGGATGCGATAGTGCGCCCGCGCTGGTGCGTGAGGGGCTGGCGGTGTATGTGGCCGGCGGCCATTACTGGGCCGAATCCTTGCCCCTCAAGACCGCCACGCTGTTGCAGACCGATCATTATATTCCGTTGGAGGTGCTGGTGGAGAATTTCTACACCCATCAGCACGAAATCAGCTATCTGGAAGCAGGGGCATTAATAGCGTATATAGTCGAGGAAGCGGGTTGGGCGGGGGTAACGCGCTTGTGCCAGGGCGCGGCGAGCGGGGGCAGTGAGCGCGACCGGTTGGAACTTGGCGTGCAGGCGGCAGTCGGTACATTGGATTTGACAGACTTCGAGACCGCCTGGCTGCGTTGGTTGGGAACCTTGCATCCTGGGCTTACGGATCAGCTGCGCTTGGAGACCGAGTGGTATTTGCTGGAGACGATGCGCGCGTATCAAGCGCGTTATGATGCGGCAGCGCACTTTTTGGAGGGGATTTTGTTTGATCCGTCTGAAGGCCGTCGGCTAGGGATTACGGCGGACTTTGTGCGGCGGCCCCGTGAAGCGCAAGCGATTACTCTGGAGTTGTTGCTGGTGCAAGCGCGGGAATCGCTGGAGCATGGCGATTTGAGCGGTGCGCAGACTACGTTGCGCGTTGTCGAGCTGGCGCTGGAGGAGGGTTTCCCGTCAGGGGGGCTGGCGGCGGACGTGCTCGCCATCACTGAGGCTGCGCTCGCGTTGGGGTATGAGCCGACGCGTCTGGTTCATCAGCCGGACTTGCAGCGGTATTTGATCCACAGTGTCGCGCGCGCTGCTTGGCCGTCGCCAGCGTTTTTGTTGGCCGTTGCAGACGGGGCGGGCGCGTGGCAATTGCTAGTGTCACAGCCTGAATAGGGAGCGGGCCTTGGTCTGCGCGTAAACCAGCCGTAGTCAACTCTGGCTAGTCTTGCCCCTTTTAAGTTTCGCGGTTCAATACATCCTCGATGATTTGCCGCACGCACATTGCGTCAATGTCTTTTTTGTCTAAAAATGCTACAGCGCCGGCGTTCAACCCCAGGCGGCGGAATTCGCGATCCGGGTACGCACTAATCAACACCAGCCTGATGTTAGGCGCTTCCGCTTTGATGCGCCGTGTGCATTGAATTCCATCCTCCTCTGGCAGCACCACATCTACGAAGGCCAGGTGCGGGCGCACTTGGCTGATCAGCTGCATGGCTTCGATGCAATCTTCGGCCTCGTAGAGCACCGCGGCGGGGCAGGCTTTGCCGATCAATTTACCGAGCTGGGTGCGGTACCGCGCGCTATCATCTACCAGTAGCACGATCAGGCTATCGGCGGTATGCGTTTGTGATGGATGTTGCACGAGCTCGTGACCGGCGGCACCCAGCACATCGGGATGGCGCATGGCGTAGGTGTGCGCTTCCAATCGGCTGCCCACGCCCAGGGCGCGATACAGCGCCGTGAGGTGATTTTCCACCGTTTTGACGCTCAGCTCCAGCTTTTGGGCGATTTTGCGATTATCGTAGCCCAATGTGAGCAGGCGGAGCAGCTCGCGCTGCCGTCGGGTGAGTGTGGGCAGCGCTGGATCGCTCGTGGCGGCGGGTTGTTGTACCAGCCGGTTGACCAGTGGGCCGGAAATCCACCGGTCGCCAGCGAGGATTTTGCGCACCGCGAACTGCAAATCCGCCAGCGGTTGATCCTTGAGGTGGTAGCCGTTGACGCCAGCGGAGAGCAGCCCCACCACATACGCCTGATCGTCGTGCGCGCTCACCACCAGGATTTTGAGCTCCGGGTAGGTCGTGCGAATCTGGCGCACCGCCGCCACCGGCTCGAAGTCGGGCATGTTGACATCCACCACCAACAGCCCCGGTCGCAGCGTCGCCAACGCCTGCATCAGGGATGGGCCATTGTCTACCTCGCCCACAATCTCCAATTCCGGCAGCCCGGCCAGCGCATTGCGCAGCCCCGCGCGCACAATCGCGTGGTCATCGGCTAAAAGCACGCTGATGGTTTGCGTATTCATTTTAACAACTCCTTGTAGGCGTGATGGGTGATGTATGAAACGTGAGGAGATACTTCTGTCTTCACGTTTCCGGTGGCTGAGCCTGTCGAAGCCTGGTGGCAGAGGCCTTCGGCAAGCTCAGGCACCGGAGCAGCCTAATGGCTGAGCCTGCCGCAGCCCTCCGGTGGCTGAGCCTGTCGAAGCCTGGTGGCAGAGGCCTTCGGCAAGCTCAGGCACCGGAGCAGCCTAATGGCTGAGCCTGCCGCAGCCCTCCGGTGGCTGAGCCTGTCGAAGCCTGGTGGCAGAGGCCTTCGGCAAGCTCAGGCACCGGAGCAGCCCGGTGGTTTCGGCAGGCTCAACCACCGGTTTTATCACGTTTCACGCTTCTACCAGCCGCAACGTGACAATCTCGTAAGGCCGTATGTCGAAAGCGACCTTATCGCCCCGCACAGGTAATTCCACCTCGGTTTCTTCAAGCAAATTGCAGCGATAAGCCGTCGCGAGGGGGAACCCTGCCTTGAGCGCGACCCGGCCCCGCGTGCGTTGCGCCTCGTATAGCCGCACAATCAACCCATGCCCATCTTCCGCCTGCTTGACCGTCTCGATGATGACGTGCTCCCGATCCACCGCGAGCAGACTTGCCGCCGCCTGTTGCCCGGTGGGCGGCGTGGCGGGCGCGTGAAATAGCAGCGGATAGTTCAGCGCGTAGGCCGCGCGGGACGTGGTGCGCCGCCAGTCGCCGGGGTGGGGGAGCAGGCTGTAGGTAAACTCGTGGTCGCCCTGGTCGGCTTCTGGATCGGGGCTGGTCGCGCTCTTGAGCAGTGTCAGCCGCATGACGTGCCCCTGAATATCGTGCCCATACTTGCAATCATTGAGCAGGCTCACGCCGTAGTTCCCCTCGCTCAAATCGGCCCACTTCTGCGCGCATACCTCGAACCGCGCCCAATCCCACGAGGTGTTGCGATGTGTGGGCCGCTCCACCGTACCCCATTGGATTTCGTAGGTGGCGGTGGAGCTGAGAATGTCCACCGGGAACGCCACTTTGAGCAACACATGGCGATCATGCCAGTCGAGCCGGGTGTCAAAATCCACGCGGCGGCTGCCCGCGCTCAGCGTGATCCGCTGCACCAGTTCGCTGTTGAGGATGCGCCGCCGCACCTCCACGCCCACGCGCAGCGGCCCTTCCTCGATCACGGTGAAGGCGTGCGCGGGTTCGGCGGCCCAGCATTTCTCATCGTAGAAGATGTCCACATCCCAGGCGTCCCAGTTGAGCGGGCGATCCTCGAACGCCTGGAAGACATTGGCGCGCGCGCCAGGCGGCAGCACCTCGCGTCCCACGCCCTTGTCGTACAGGCGCGTCAGTTCGCCGTTGCGGTCGAGCTCGACCCGCAGCAGCGAATTCTCCAACGCGACGCCATCAGCGGTCTGCTCCAGCAGGGTCGGCGGCGGATAAGGCGGCTGCGCCATCTCAGCCACCCCCAACGCGCGGATGCTGTAAGCATCGCAGGCGGGCAACGCCGTCAGCGTGCCGCCCTCCACCGGCTGGGTGAGCAGCGCCCCGCGCGTTTTCAAATCCACCAGTGTATGCCCGGCGGGCAGGCTGATGGGGGCCAGTCCCACGCGCGGCCCTTCGAAGCCAGTGGGGTTCACAACCAGCAGCGCCGTTTCCGAGGGGCAAGCCGTTGCCAGCGCCGCGAGCGCGTCCGCGCACACTTGTTGCGCCGCAGCTTGCGCTGCCGCGTAATCCTGCGCCGCTTGTGTATAGACCTCACCAATCGAAGAGCCGGGCAGAATATCATGGAACTGGTTGAGGCAGACCAGCTCCCAGGCGTGGGTCAGCGCGGCGTGGGGGTAGGCGTAAGCGCCGCGCTGTGCAGCCCAGGCCGCGAGAAATTCGGCGTTGTGCAGGGCAATTTCAGCCTTGCGGTTGGCGCGCTTGGTGCGGCCCTGGCTGGTGTACGTCCCCCGGTGGATTTCCAGGTACAGTTCGCCGTTCCAGACGGGGAGCTGCGCCGCGCTGGTTTCCAATCGCGCGCAAAAATCCCCCACGCGCCCCAGGCGCACGCGCGGCATCCCTGGATGCGCCGCCAGCTCCCCGGCGTTCTCTAGCATGGCGCGATCCGGCCCGCCGCCGCCGTTGCCCCAGCCGTAGGAGGCGAGCACCTCACGGTGCGCAGCCTGCTGCTGGTAGTTGCGCCACGTCCCCATGACCTGCAAGGGCGAAAGGTCGCCGTTGTAGGTGCTGAAGAAATCACTGCTGTTGATGGGCGTGGTGATGAAGTGGGTCAGCACCCGCGAGCCGTCTATGCCCTCCCACCAAAAGCTATCGTAGGGCAGATGATTGTACTGATTCCAGCTGATCTTGGAGGTGATGAAATACTTGAGGCCCGCTGCGCGAATCAGCTGCGGCAGCGCGGCGCTGTAGCCGAAGGTGTCCGGCAGCCACAGCACGGGTGTATCCACCGGCCCGAAGAGCTCGCGGTAGAGGCGGCGCCCCAGCAAGAACTGCCGCGCCAGCGATTCCGCGCCGGTGGCGTTGGTGTCCATCTCCACCCACGTCCCACCGGTCACTTCCCAGCGGCCCTCGGCCACCCGCGTGCGGATTTCGTCGAGCAGCTCCGGCGTATCCTCCGCCACGAAGCGGTAGAGTTGCGCCTGGCTCTGGGTGAAGTGGAAATCGGGGAACTCCTCCATCAGCCGCAAGACGGAGGTGAACGTGCGTGTGACCTTGTGCCGGGTTTGCTCCAACGCCCAGAGCCACGCTACGTCAATGTGCGCGTGCCCGGCGGCGAGCACGTCTACGGGGAGCGGCGCGCCTGCCGCCGCGATGCCCTCTCGCAGCAGCGGCAGCGCCTCGCGCACGGAAGCGTAGAACGCCGAGCCGCCGAGGGGGTCGCGCAGATCGAGCCGCAGGAAAGCCGCATCGAGCGCGTTGAGCAGTGCGGAGTGGGTAGGATCGTGCTCGGCCAGCTCCGCAAGCACGCCCAGCGCCACGCGCGCCGCCGCGACGAACTCGCGGGTAGGCGCATCCACCTGTGCGAGGGCCGGGACGCCCATCACCACGCTGGCCGGGCGGAGCGTGCTGCACCAGCCGTAGAGGGCCAGCGTATGCTCGCGCCCGTCACACCAGCCCGGCGCGAGCGGTACTTCCTGATGGCGGGCGTTGATGCCCTGCACCGGTATCCCGTCAACATAAACCAGCGCCTCCGGCAGCACAAAATCGTTGCTATCACCGATGGGGAGGTGCAACACTAGCGGCGGTTCCCAGTCCGTCGGGACACGGAAGGTGGTGCGCAGCGTGAAAGTCTGGTCGCGCTGCCCCCAGGCGTCGCCGGGCGCGAGCGTGGGCCAGCTGCTATCATCCACATCGGGCGCGACGCGCGCTTCCGCATCCGCGCAGAAGCGGAAATGCGGCAGCGGCAGGCTTTGGCGATAGACCAGCGGTGCAATCAGCGCCAAGCGCCGGGCGAGTTTCTTCTCGGTGAAGCGGATGGTGTGCATAACGGGTCTCCAGTTAATGGGATACCCTGAGCATAGCAGAAAATGGGGAAAAGGGAAAGCACTACAAACCGGGGCAGGTTGCCCTGCCCCGGTTTGTGGTTTACCGTTTCAATCAGTTCTCGAGCGTGACAAGCCGTCCCGATCCTCTAACTATCTGCTCGACTGTAGGCTGACCTGTGCAATGCACATTCCCGCTGCCGGTAAGGTTCGCACTCAAGTGCTCCGTGACGGCAACGTAAACTGAGCCGCTACCGCGCACCCCAACCTGGGTTTGGGCGCTTTGCAGGGTGCCTGCCTGGTAATCACCGGAGCCATTAAGGGAGAGCTGTTGTAATTGCACTGCACCGGCAGCGATGCTGATGTTACCGCTGCCGGAGATCATCGCGACCACGGATTCCGCGGTCAGTTCCTCCATGCGCAAGTCGCCAGAGCCTTTGATAACAATGCGCTGTTGATCTGCGACAACAGCGCCAGCAATGTTTATGTTACCAGAACCGTTGATATGCGTCTCCAACGTCGTCGCTGTGAGTTGATCTGTATCCAGATCCCCAGAACCGTTCAGGGTTAGGACCAACGTGGTAGTTTCAAGATCAGGTAGGATGACGTTGCCGCTGCCGTCCAAAGTGAGCGTATCCAAATCTCTGATGGTCAGGTAGAAATTGACCGGGCGTGTGGTCTGGAACATGACCCCCGATTGTGACTTCAGAATCAGCGTGTCGTGAACGACCTCCGCGATGAAATACGGTAGCAGATTGTCCTCGGCCTCAATCCGCAGCGACTCGGTTTCGCCCACCGTGACGTGGAGCGTGCCGATAGTAGCGAAATTGACCGCGTCAAACGCACCCACCGTCCGGGTCTCCGCTAGAACATTGCCCGATCCCTGAATCCCGCTGAATCCCCAGGCACATCCCGAAAGCGCCATCGCGCATACCAACAAGCCTACCAACATCCAATTATTCTTCATCATAACCTCCAATTACTCTACGATTATTCAGCCGCCAGGGCGGCCACCGGAATACGTCGGAACAATCCTATTCCCAGCAAGCATACGCCGCACAAAATCAATGCTGCCGGGAATGTGAAGCGCAGTACCCAGGACAACGGGAGTATGAAGCCTAACAGAATGCCTGCAACTGATAACGCAAAACCGGAGAGCGCGACACCTAGTAGCAGTATGCCTGCCAGCGATAGCCCACGCGTCGGGCGGAAGGCGTTTAGCGTTAGCAAGCCCAATCCTACAGAAAGCGGCTCCACTGTCCAGGCAACTGCCCACAGACTCCACCAGCCGGTCAAGGCACAGAACTGGAACAGCAGGCCGTTCATGCTGATAATGATCGCCGGGATGAGCAGCCCGGGCCGACGCATATAGAGCGCTGCACTGAGGAAGCCCAGCCCTACGGCGATAACTTCAATGGGCCAGAGCCATCTCCATATACCCCAGGCATGGAAAACGCTGGCGATTAGCAGGAGCATGCCTGTTGCCAAAATGGGAATGCCAGGGATGAATACTATCCCCAATATTGGATGGTTTCTTGTGAGTAGTGGGGGGGCCACGAACGCTAAGCCCACGCTAATCACGAATAGGGGCCAGAGTTGCCAGATACGAAACCCGAACGCCAGGCCTACCAGGCTAAAAGATAGCCAGATTCCTCCCATTGAAATGAGAAGCAATCCGATTACGAATGATGTTTTGCGATACATTGGGACCTCCAGTGACGATTACTGAAGATAGCATACCAAAAACTGGGATTGTATTCCTAACGATTCGTTATCAATTAGCTATCAAGAAGCCAAGTCCTGCTGAAGTTTATAACAACACCCCCGCTGGTAAATCCAGCGGGGGTGCGATTTTTATCCATGGAGTAACTATTCAGGCCAACTCACTCTCACGCAATACGCCCCCGCAACTCCATTGGAATCGCGGGGGCGCGCCGTCTACTGTCTACTGTCTACCCAAACTTATACGCCACGCCGAAGCCGCCGCGCGGCAGTTTCCAGCCGATGTTCTTGTACGGGCAGCCCACGCGACAGCTGCCGCACTCCACACACGCCTGGTAAGCCACCTGGATTTTCCCATCGTTGCCCAGCTGGTAGACGTTCACCGGGCAGAAGTAAAGGCACGGCTTGTGCTTGCACCGCGCGCAAATCGCGTGATCCTCGATCCACAGGTGCGCCTCTTCTTCATCCAGGAAGTACTTGATACTCACCAGCAAATCGTCCACATACACATCTGGCAGGCTGGCCTGTAATTCCGCTGACAAGGCTTTGGCCTCGAATGCGTCTCCCTTTTTCATTACCATCCCATCACCGCCCTTCCCATCGAGATAATATCGCCCGCCGCCTGGAACAGGTTGCGGCGATGGGTCAACGCGCCCAGCATCTCCTGGAACAACTCCTTCTTGGGCTTCCCGTAGGCGCTGAAGAAGCTCCCCAACGCCTCATTGACAAAGGCCGGATATGTTTCCATGAAACTGGGATGCGTTTCCAGGAAGTGCGAGAAGTTGCGATATTGCTTGAGGTCGGGCAGGATGAAGCCCTCCTGGAGCCGCGCCTTGTAGTCCGCCAGCGTTGCCGCGGAGAAATCGCCCTTGCGATGCGCCGCCACCGCCGTCTCGCCGGCCAGCCGCCCGGCCACAATCGCCATGTTCGTCCCTTCCCAATGCAGCGCGTTCACCATCGCCGCCGCATCCCCGGCGATCATCACCCCGTCGGTGTAGAGCTGCGGCATATCGCGCCAGCCGCCTTCAGGGATCAGATGCGCGCCGTATTCGAGCAGCTGCGCGTCCTTCACCAGCGGCGCGATGGCGGGATGTTCCAGGTAGCGCTGCAAAATTTGGTAGGGTTTGACCCGATGCTCGGCCAGCGTCTCCAACATCACCCCCAGGCCCACCGAGAGCGTGGTTTTGTTGGTGTAGATAAAGCCCATGCCCGAAAGCCCCATCGAAACGTCGCCCATCACCGAAGCGGCCACGCCTTCCGCATCGCTGCTCAGGCCAAAGCGCGCGTTGATCGTGTCCATCGGCAATGCCAGCACTTGTTTGAATGCCAGCGCCATGTGTGCCGGTTCGAGGTCGTGCTTCATCAGCCCCAGCTTCTGTGCCAGCAGATTGTTGACCCCTTCGCATACGATGACCACCGGCGCGTGCATATCGCCCTGCGGACGATCGGTTTTCACGCCGATGACCCGCCCGTTCTCCGCGCGGATGAAGTCCACCACCGTCGTCTTGGGGATAAGGAACGCGCCCTCTTTCTGCGCCTGCTCCGCCCACCACAGATCGAACGTGGCGCGCAGGGCAGTGTAGGCGTCGGCGGGCTGCGCCGCCAGTTTGCCGCCTTTGGTGACCATTTTGGTCAGGCCGCCGTCGGGCGAGAGGAACCAGAAGCCCGCCTCGGTGACAGGCCGCTCGAAGGGGGGCTTGCGCTCCATGAAATCGGGCAGCACTTCGGCGATGGCATGGGTGTAGATAGCGCCGCCAAAGTAGTTCTTGCCGCCCGCCTTCTGGCCCCGTTCGACCAAAGCCACGTTTAGCCCGGCGCGCGCCATAATCATCGCCGCTGCCGAACCGGCCAGGCCGGCTCCTACCACAATTGCATCAAAGCTGATTTTGTCGTGCTGTGCTTGCTGGCTCATGCCCGCGCCTCCTTGTAGGTGCGAATCTGTTCGAGCATGGCCGGAATCACCTCGAACAGGTCGCCCACGATGCCCACATCCGCCACCTCGAAGATCGGTGCGTTGGGGTCGTTGTTGATCGCAATGATGAAGTCGGAACTCTGCATCCCAACCTTGTGTTGCAGCGCGCCGGAGATGCCCGCCGCGATGTAGAGCTTGGGGCGCACCGTGCGCCCGCTCTGCCCCACCTGATGTGCGGAGCTGGCCCAGCCGCCATCCACTAGCGGGCGAGTGACGCCCACCACGCCGCCCAGCTCATCCGCCAACTCTTGCAGGACTTTCAAGCCGTCGGGCGAACCCAGGCCGCGCCCACCCGCCACGATGACATCCGCGTACTCGATATCCACCGTCTCGCCTTTGGCATGGATGAATTCGAGGATGCAGGCGGCGGTGTCGTCTTCTTCCAGCGCGGCGCTTTCGTGGACGATCTCGCCCTGCGGATCGGAGATGCGCGCGGGCATGGGGAATACGCGCGGGCGCACGCTCGACATTTGCGGGCGATGCTTGCGACAGAGGATCGTCGCCATGATGTTGCCGCCGAAAGCGGGCCGGGTCGCCAGCAGCAACCGCTGCGCTGCGCCCTTCACCTCGCCCATCTCCAGCTCGGTGCAATCGGCGGTGAGACCCGTGCCCAGCGCCGTGGCGACCGCGCCGGCGAGGTCGCGCCCCAGCGTCGTCGCGCCGATGAGGAAGACTTCGGGCTTGTGCTTCTCTGCCACCTGGCAAATCGTCTTGTAATAAGGACAGTTGCGATAATGCTCGAAGGCCGGATCGTCTACCACATAGATGCGATCCGCGCCATAGGCCAGTGCCTCCGTGGCGATCTCGCCGATGTTGTGACCCAACAGCACCCCTTCGACCAATACGGTATCCCCGGCGGCTTCCGCTTCGGCCTTGACCTGCTCGGCCAGCCCGCGCGCTACGCCCAGCAGCTCCCACGAGACGGGATGTGCTGCGCCGCCCTCTTGCTCGATAAATACCCAGAACCGGCGCGCGCTCATGCTGCACCTCCTAGCACTGCCTTGAGAATCCCGGCGGCCTCGGCCTTATCCAGCGCAAACTTGGCCGCTGCGGGAGCGCCCATCTCGCGCGCGTTGACCTTCTCGCCGGCTTCGGGCAGCGGCGGTGTCCCCATCTTGTAGACAATGGTGGGCGAGCCTTTGACGCCCACTTCTTCGAGGCTGAAGGGAACTGGCCCTTCCATTGTCCACATCTCCGGGGCGTAACGCAGGGAGCGGATGAGGTCGGGCAGGGGGGCGAAGGGGATCTCGGCGATTTCTTTCTCGCAAGTGAGCAGCGCGGGCAGCGGTGTCTCCACCACTTCCGTCCACCGCTCGGTGCGCCGTTCCACTACCAGCCGCCGCTTCTCCACATCCACCTCGCGGATTTTGACCGCGTAGGTGACGATGGGCAAATCCATACGGACGGCTACGCCCGGCCCTACCTGCGCCGTGTCGCCATCAATCGCCTGCTTGCCGAAGAACACCACGTCCACCGGGTCTTCCGCGTGGATGGCTTTGATGGCTTCCGCCAGCACATAGGACGTGGCGAGCGTATCGGCCCCGGCGAACTTGCGGTCGGTGAGGAGCACGCCGCGATCCGCGCCCAGCTCGATGGCCTCGCGGATGGTGGCGGTGAAGTTGGGCGGCCCCATCGAGACCACCGTCACCTTCCCGCCCAACTTGCGCTTCCAGGCGACGGCCTCCGCCAGCGCGTGCGCATCGTAGGGGTTCATAATCGCCGGGACGCCCTCGCGCACCAGATTGCCCGTATCCGGGTCAATGCGGATGTTGGTGGTGTCCGGCACTTGCTTGACTGCAACTACTGCGTGGAACAATCTGCACCTCCTGGGAAAAATCTGCAAATCGCAAATCAAAAAATCTCAAATCAGCAAATCTCAAAATTTTAGTAACTACTCAGGTTCAAACTTTATCTGTCATTGCGAGCCGCGTCTGCGCGGCGAAGCAATCTCGTTCGTGGTTGAGATTGCTTCGCCGCAGACGGCTCGCAATGACAAGGCTGAGTAGTTACAAATTTTATACTGCGGCTGATTTCTGTCTGCGCCACAGCTGAGTACGGTTATGTTGTATACCGAGTGGGGGGATTGTCAAGGTGGTGGTTGGTCACTTCCTCTTACTAAATCAATAGTATAACTTACGTTTAGTCCCTGAATATAACAACATGGGCTATATTTACAGCGAACAACACAGATAAATTTTTGAAAAATTAGTATATAGTAAAATAAATAGTTTAATAAAATCACAGTGTAAAAATTTTTAAAAGACTTAATTTGCGGTAAACTCAGTAATTTTTATTAAAGTTTTCCAATGCGCAAATAGTATCCTCAATCAAATTTATCGTTCTTGTATTACGCTCACTTTTTATAGTTCTTTTTAAAGATATTAAAACAGACTTCAATTGCTTCGAATTGAAACTCTTTATCATTCTTTTTATAGAGATAACCGCGCGGTAACGTACAAAAGAAGATTCATCTTGTAATGCTTTAATTAATTCATCAAGCGTGCTTGGGTCGTTTAATAATCCTAGTGCCGCCGCTGAACCTGCTCGCTCTCCCCATTTTCCCTTGGTTAGTTTACTCAGAAGAAAACCTTTTCCAAGTCTAATCCCTGTAAAAATCAGTTCGGTTTCGGCCAAACTTCTTTCTGAACGAGATCCTTCCTCAAAATCCCGAGCGGCTTTTTCAAACTGACTTACCAGTAAATTATCTGGCATACTTTGATTCATGCTTTTTTCTAATTCAGTTAGTCTTCGCTGGAATTCATATATAAATTCTTGTTGCTGTTGAGCCTGTCTAATTTCAATTTCGAAACTTCCAAATTTAATAGTTTTTACAAAGATAGGCAAAATATCAATCAATAATAAAACACTTGAAAAAACTAACATTACAACTATTTCTGTATTAAATAAAAATATATTTGAAGATAAGTTCAATATTCCCAATATGCCTAAAACTAAAAAAATAAAAGATAACAAGTATATTCGTAATTTATGTTCTCGAGTAAGCGAGCCAGTAAAATCTTCCGTTTTAGGTGGTAAGTTTAACATAGAATTAGCCTCAATTTGTGGTTAGTTTCAATTTCTACCGGGTTGCCATTGGCATCCGCAACTTATGCAAATAACTTTCATTTTTTTGCTGCCAATAAATCCTCCAAGCAGTCCAACTGGTCCCAATAATAATGTTCCCACAGCGGCTTTTCCAACACCAAAACCGCTCGAATTTGCAACAATCTGTGTTGATCCACACTTTGGACATCGTATTTCAACTGGTGATTCTTTCAGTGTTGGTTCTGGTGGTAATTCTTTTGCTGTTGGAGGGATTAAGTTATGTCGATTACTTGTAAAGGCCAAATAAAACACACCTGCACAAAAAACAAAAGCCACAGATATGAAAGCCTGCATATAGATGGATTGCTCAATTGCAACCACAAGAGCACATAATAGCGTAACAATTGCCCATGGCAAAAATCCTAATAATATCGATTTTATTTTTGAATTCTGGTGACTCGTGTCAATATCCGTTGTTACACCATCTTGCAATTGAGAAGAGTGCGTTGGCATAGTAGAAATGGTTTGTTGCTTTTTGTTTGATAGTGGTAGCTCAAAAGAAACCTGCTCTACTTCAAGACTTTCATTAAATGGTTGATCAACTTGCATTTCTGACTTAGCAACACAGAGTGAGGTATCTTTTGTTTTTGATGCAGATTGATGTAAACTCAACAATTCTTTTTGTGCAGTTTTATTATTGGGGTTGATTTCCAATACTTTTTCTAAACAGTAATGTTGTTGAATACTGGACTCAACAACTATTGATGTGCATAGCCAAGCATTCTCATCTCTCGGATTTTCTTGGAGTATGCTCGCTAATATTTGTTTCGCGGTTGTCTTATCGCCGGATTTAAGCGCAATAACGGCCCGTTCAAATGCAGTAGTCATTTTCTTTCTCTATTATTAAAATCGTTATTTTACTTTAGTTTTCGCTAACTTGAAAATACCCCTATATCTAGTGTTTCCAAGTTAAAAAATACTAGATATGGGATACTAAAACTGGTAAAAACAGTAAAATAGCCCAAAAACACACTTTTAGCGGAAAGTAAAGTTTTATTGATAATGAGAAATTATAATATGCAAATCTTAAAATTTTTTAATATCTTTTTATAAAATTTACACAACTTTTCCCCCTTCTTCTTGAGCCAATTCAAGAACAAGGAACTGTATCAAGCACAGTTTCTCTATACGAGGAAGCGCTTTTAGTGTGGGTAACATATCAGCAGCAATGGTCATGCGGTTCCTCCGTGTTTCTTTGCGTAATATCAAAAAGTATCTAAAATTTTCTGTATCTCTGGTTTGATTTGGGGAAGGCGTCGGTGAATTTTTCGATGCTGTCTATAGCTGCCAGGATGTCTTTCAAGTAAAGCGCGTAATCTCTCATAAACTTACCAGCTCATGCAGCACAGATTCGCGTAGTTCTGGGCGAAGGGCGCGTTTAGGTACCACATCTACCTTGCGTTGGAGTTCTTCCTCAAGGTATAGGGCCAGTCCCAGCAGATCGAACAAATCTGCAGCTTCTTCAAAATCCACCAACACATCAATATCGCTGCTGGCGCTTTGCTCTCCACGAACAAAGGACCCAAAGATACCGATTTCTCTGGCTTTGTAACGGTCAACCAGGATCGGTTTCAGCGTTTGCAGTTTGCGCAACAGGGTTTCGAGATTTGTAGCGGACATTTGTTTTCCCAACCTTGAAGTATGAAACGCGATGCGCTCTGATCACGCATCACGTTTCACGTTTTACGTCAAATATAGCCCAGCTTTTGCGCTTCGCGCCGCAGCTCCTCGCGGAAGTTAGGATGCGCGATGCCGATCAACCCCTCCACGCGCTGGCGGATGGATTTGCCGTAGAGGTCTACCGCGCCGTACTCGGTGACGACCCAATGCACATGGTTGCGCGAGGTGACGACGCCCGCGCCTTCTTTGAGCATGGGCGCGATGCGGCTCACGGTGTCATCCTTCGCCGTGCTGGGCAGCGCGATGATGGGCACGCCACCCTCCGAGCGGCTGCTGCCGTAGATGAAATCTACCTGCCCGCCCACGCCGCTGAAGAGCTTGTGCCCGATGCTGTCCGCGCACACCTGCCCGGTCAAATCCACCTCAATCGCGCTGTTGATGGCGACCTGCCGGTAGTTCTGCCCGACGATGCAAGGGTCATTGACGTACTCGGTGGGGTGGAGTTCGATCATCGGGTTGTGATCCACCCAATCGTACAGCGCACGCGAGCCGAGGATGAAGCCCGCCGTGATCTTGCCGGGATGCAGGGTCTTTCGCGCGCCGGTGATGACACCCAGCTCCACCATCTTCTTCACGCCATCGGCGAACAGCTCCGTGTGGATACCCAGGTCTTTTTTGTCCGTGAGGTACCCCAGCACCGCGTCGGGAATCGCGCCGATGCCCATCTGGAGCGTGGCCCCGTTCGGCACCAGCTCGGCGATGTGGCGGGCGATGGCCTGCGTGATGGGATCATCGGGGTTCTCGCTCATCTTGAACTCGAACAGCGGCGCATCTACCTCGACAATGTAATCCAACGCGCTGACGTGGATGCGGGTGTTGCCGTAGACATAAGGCATCTGCCGGTTCACCTGAGCGATGACCACGCGGGCCGCTTCCACCGGCGTTTTTGCCAGCCCCGTCTCCAGGCTGAACGAGCAGTAGCCTTCAGCATCGGGCGGCGAGACGTGCGCCAGGGCCACATCCACCGGCAAAATGCCGCGCTTGAAGAGCAGCGGGAACTCCGAGAGCAATACGGGCGTGTAATCAATGCGCTTCTCCCACACGCCCTTGCGCGTGTTGTGGCCGATGAAGAGCACGTTGGAGCGCAGGTGCCCGTCCATCTCTGGGGCCGCCCAGGGCGCAGGGCCGACGGTGAGCGTTTGGGCGATTTCGACCTCCTCCAGCGTGGGCGCGTGGGCCAGCAGCGCCTCGATGAGAACGGTGGGGACGCTACAGTTGCCCGTGAGGAAGAGGCGGTTGTGGGAATGCACCGCCGCAGCGATCGCGTCTTGCGCGGTGGTCACTTTGCTTGCGTAAATACTTTGCCAGTCCATAGTATCTCCAGTAAGGTGCAGATTTTTGCCACGAATTACACGAATTTCACTAATTCTCTTTTTTTCGTGCAATTCGTGTAATTCGTGGCTAATGGATTATCTAACGCTTGAGGAAGGCGGCGAGCTGGGGATTGGTCACGGCACCGTCGCGGATGACCACGCCCTGCTCCAGCGCGGGGTTCTGTGCGATGGCCGCATCCACCCCCAGGCTTACAGCTGCCTCGATGTACGGCCAGGCGGCGTTGCTGATTGCCTGGGTGGAAGTGCGCGGCACTGCGCCCGGCACGTTCGGCACGCAGTAGTGGAGCACATCCTCTTCCACATACAGCGGCTCCTGCAACGTGGTGGGGCGGCTGGTTTCCGCACAACCGCCGTGATCAATGCTAAAGTCAATGAACGCAGCATTGCGGCGCATCGTGCGCAGCATCTCGCGGGTAAGCAGGCGGGGCGCACGCTCACCCGGCACCCGCGCCGCGCCGATGACCACATCCGCGAAGCGCGTGGTATAGGCGATGTTGAAGGCATGGGAGACCATCGTGGTCACGCGCCCCTCGAACATCGTATCAATTTTGCGCAGACATTCCACATGGGGGCTGAGGATGAAGACTTTAGCGCCCAGGCCCAAGAATCCGCGCGCGGCGTTCACGCCCACCGTGCCCGCGCCCAAGATAACGACCTCGCCAGCGGAGACGCCCGGCACGCCGTTGAGCAGAATCCCGCGCCCGCCCTGGCTGTGCATAGACATCATCCCGGCGATATAGGGTGCCATCCGCCCGGCCACCTCGCTCACGGTCTTGAGGATGGGGTAGTTTTCGCCATCGGCGGTAATCATCTCGTAAGCTACGGCGGTGATGCGCCGTTCTTGCAGCGCGCGCGCCTCATCTGGTGCGGCCACCATGCCGAGCAGCCCCATCAGCGTTTGCCCCTCGCGCATCCAGGCGATCTCTTCGAGTGTGGGGGTGAGCACCTTGAGGATGACATCCGCGTGCTGGTAAACCTCTTGCGTGGTGGGGAGGATTTTCGCGCCCACGCGGGCATAATCGTAATCATCGAAACCGGAGTTTTCCCCCGCTCCGGTCTCCAGGTAGCAAGCATGACCATTCTTGATCAGCAGGCTGACGATGGCGGGAATCAGGCCCACGCGGGCCTCCCCTGCGCGACATTCTTTGGGGATACCGATGTTCATATTCGCTCCTTTGTAGTTGGTTCTAGGGTGTAAGTAAAGCCAGGACTGAAACGTGATGCGTGAAGATTTTCTGATCACGCTTCACGCATCACGTTTCAATCTTCACGCTATCATTGAACCCCGCCGGTTTGAAGTGTCTATGTGCCGTTTCTGATTTGCTAGATGTCACCGTGTTCTTTGTGCTGCGGGGTAGCTGTTCCTGGCCCAGTAGGACGAGTTGGCAACCCGTCTTACTACTCCGGTAAAAACTCCAGCCCCTCCCACAGCAGCGTGCGAGCGGATTGCAAGTCTCCCCCTACAGCTCCTTGACCTCCAAAATCGCCTTGACCACGCGCACTTGCTTACCGGGCGGGATCGGCGTTGGGCTGATGGCGTTCCACATCTCGCCGCCGAGGTCTACGCTGCCGTCTTGATGTACCTCGGTCAGGGTGGTGCCTACGGCTCCCCAGATTTTGGTCTGCTCGTACAGCTTCGTGACCTGATCGTGGATGTCAATCAGAATGCCCTTATCTATGATTGGGATCAGGAGCACCACGCCAGGGCCTACTTCGCCTATGTAGCGACCCAGGCGGAACACCGAGAGGCGTTTGGTCTCCGGTACGATGCGGATGGCGCTGGCGAGCATGAAAGCGCTTATTAGTAGTATCAAGCCCGCAGAACAAAGTGGCATGAATACTGATTGTGACTCTGGCATGGTTGTGCTCCTCATTTACCACAGGGGCTATCAAGGGGTGTATTGACACACGGGAAAAATGTAGCCTCTATGCTGTTGCAGATCACAGTTTTTACGATTGAAGCGGTGTTTGTTCTTTACGCTGTTGCAAATAGCGGCGCGTTACCATGGCCCCTGCTATCACACTGAGAGCGGCCATCAATAACAGCCCGCCCCAACCGCTGCTCGGTTCGCCGGTGAGCGGGAGGAGTGGAATAACCGGGATGGGCGTATGCGATGGCTCAGGCGCCGCCGGGGTCGGAGTAGCGGGTGTTGGGGTAGATGGTGCCGGCGTAGCGGGCGTCGGTGTTGACGGTGTTGGGGTTGTTGGTGTAGGGGTGGGGATTGGGGTGGTCGTTGGTCTGTCAACGATAGTGATTGGCACCTCATCCGCGCCGCCGGCCCAATCATTCCCGTACCAATCGCCAACAGCCTCTACTTCCGCGCGGTTGAGGGGTAAATTGTTGGCACTGGTCAACGCGGTGAACACGGTGGTGATGGTCACGGCCTGAAATGGTGCGATAGGGCCGGTCCAACTGACGATATTTGTCCACGAGAGTATGCCCGTGGTGGTGATTACCACGTCCGGTGGGGGATCGGCGTAGAAAAACTCCATCCAATCCGGATTGTAATCATCTACCAGCGGCACGCGGGTTAAGGTGACGTGCCCTTGATTGGTGATTGTGATGGTGAACGTGAGTAGTTGCCCCACTTGTGGATTTAATCCCCGCATGATTGACTTTTCCACCGGCGCGCTGCCGCCAATTGCCACCGTGTCGGTGACGGTGCTGCCTCCACCGCCGATATCGCCCTCTGTGCCTTCGGCATCATGGACTTCGGCGCGGTTCACAATGGCCGTTTGAGGATGCTCGGCGATAAAGCCAACCGTCAACCAAATCACCTGTCCGGGAGATAGATTTCCGAAGTGTGTGGTCAGATCGTCCCAATCAAGTTGTCCTCCGGTCTGGTTATCCGGGCCTACTGGCGAGGCGTCCACGTAACGTAGCACCGCCTGGTTGAAGTTGTCGCGTAACGGGAGTCTGGTCACCGTAAAGCCCGCATTGTTGCGAATTTGAATGGTGAAGGTAATATACTCACCTACATATACCACCGGATCGCTGCGACCCAGGCGTTTGTCAACATAAATTCCGCTGCCTTGAGCGTGCGCCGGTTGGCCGCCCAACGCGGCCCATAGCGCGGCCAATCCCAAAACCGCCAACCCCAGTGTAATCCCTAGCCGTTTGAAAGTGTGTATGGTCATTAGTTACCCTCATTGAATTAAACTATCGCCACCCCATCCGCCGGGTGGACAACGTACACAGCAGGGCGCTTGTCAAAGCGCGTTGTATATGCCTCGGTGAGATGCGCGGCGATGTCATCGGTCGCCCCCGTATCCGCCAGCGCCACGATGCACCCGCCGAAGCCCGCGCCGGTGAGCCGCGCCCCGTAGCAGCCAGGGACTTCGTTGGCGGCCTCTACCAGCGTGTCGAGTTCCGGCACACTCACCTCGTAATCGTCTCGCAAACTGCGATGCCCCTCGCGCATGATTTCCCCGGCGGCGTCCAGATCGTCGCCCTCCAGTGCTCCCGTCATCGCCAGCACGCGCGCGTTTTCGCGCACCACATGCCGCGCGCGGCGATACACGGTCTCCGGCAGCAGCGCGCGGTGACGTTCCAGGTCTTCTGCCGACACATCGCGCAGGGCGCGGATGCCGGGCATCTGCGCGCGCAGCCGCCCGACCGCCTCCTCGCACTGCGCGCGGCGTACATTATATTCTGATGAAGCCAGCTCGCGGCGCATCTGGCTATCCGCCACCACCACCGCCAGGTTTGCGGGCAGCGTGAAGTGCGTCTGCTTGAGCGTGCGGGTATCCAGTAGCATCGCATGTCCCGCTTTGCCGCACGCGCTAATCATCTGATCCATGATGCCACACTTCATACCCACATACTCGTTTTCCGCCCGTTGCGCCAGTAGTGCCAGTTTTTCGTTGGAGAAACCTAGCGCGCTCAGCTGATTCCAGACATAAGCAAAGCTGATTTCCACCGCAGCTGAGGAAGACATCCCGGCAGCGACGGGGACATTGGAGGTCATCATTGCTTCTAGCCCTACCGGACGGTGTCCCGCATCCAGCAGCGCCCATACGATGCTCATGGGGTAATCGGCCCAACTGCCGGTGGAGGAGGGAGTTCGGTCAACCATAAAAATTGCCTCGCTATTGCCCACGTCGAGCGCGCGCACGGTGGCTTCCGGTTGTGGGACGGTGGCCGCCGCTACCCAGGCGGCGCGATCCACGGCAATTGGTAGCACAAAGCCATCGTTATAATCCGTGTGCTCGCCGATGAGATTCACCCGTCCCGGCGCACGCACGACAATCTGCGGTGCGCGCAAGTACCGGCTGCGGAAGGCTTGTACGACGCGGTCATATAGGGGGTCTGTTGGCATGGTTGGCTCCTTAATGCGTATTGCGTAATTCACACAATAAAGGTTACGCTTTGCGCGGTCCGCATTACTTAATTATACACGCTTTCTTGCACATCGGGAAGCAAGCCGTGTTGCGCGAGGAGCGCGATGACGCGCTCGCGGTCGCTATGGCGGATGAGGGCCAGTTGCGGGCTGAGCCGCTCGCGGATGTAGGGGCGCAGCCCGGGCAAGTCGAGCATGGCGGGATTTTTTACGCGCAGCACCCATAGTTGCTCTACCGCCGCTTCGCCCGGCGTCTGGTAGGCGCGCGTCAGTGCGCCGCGCAGCGCATCTGGCAGCGGTTTATCGCTAGCCGTCTCCAAAAATTCCACGATGCGCGGCAGGCTGATATGCTGTTGTTTGCCGATTTGCACCGCGCGCGGCGTGAGGCGATACCGCGTCGGGTCGCCGGGGATGGGTTGGGCGACGCGACTCAGCTGGAAGCGCTCGTAGCGGCGACCGGTGGGCACGCTTACTAGCCCCTCCGGGCGGATGTCGAGCGGTGCGGGGTCGGGCAGCGTGGGCGGCGGCGCGAGCTCCAACCAGGCTGCGCCCGCAGCACTGAGGCGGAACCGGTCGGCGGGGAGCTCCGGGGCGGGGAAGCCCACATCCACCAGCCCTAGCCACGCCAGCGGCCCACGCAAATAGAAATCCACCAGTCCGCCTTCCACGGCGGGCCAGGCGTTGAAGCCGCGCAGCCGCGTTGCCGTGCGCCGGTCGTGCAGTGGCCAGGTGTCGTAATCCCCATCGGGACGGAGAAAATCGGGGGACTGCGCGTGCAGGTACGCGATGAACTCGCTAATGCCATACCAGACGGTGGGCGTGCAGCAGCGCAGTTGCTCCATGAAGCGCGCGCGCGTGGCGCGGGGCTGATTCGGCCAGCCGGCCTCGCCCGCCAATTCCAGCGTGGGGACGTGGGCAAGATCGTTCCAGGCGGCGCTGTGTTCCCAGGCGCGGGCGAGCACGAGCCATTGCTCCCAGCGCGTGCTTTCGAGCCAGGTGAGCCAGGGCGCGGCGGCGGGGCGCAGGTAGTCCGGCTGCGCCTCCAGCCAGCCCTGTTCCAGAGCGAGTGTTTCCAGCAGGGCCAGATAGGGTTCAGTGGATGGGGACAGCTGGCGGCGCAGCTGCTCGCGGCGGCGGGCGGGCCATGTCCCATTGGCGTTGCGGCGGACAGGTTGCGTTTGCAAATAAGCCAGCAGGCGCGTAAGGTCTTCGGCGGCCTGCTCGCCCGCCTCGTGCAAAGCCGGGGGCGGTGCGCTGGCGGGTGGTGGAGGGGCTGCCAGTGGCGCGGGGACAGGTAGGTAGAGCTGCAGCTCTTCGGGGATGAAGGCCATTTCCACCGCGCCGGCGTAGGCGCGTTGGAGCAGCCCGTAGAACCATAGCCCTTCGGCGGGGGAAATTGGCGCGCGCCAGAGTTCCTCCCGCTCCAACCGCGCCGGGCCGATGCTGCGAATCTGCCCCCACTGCCGGGCAAACGTGGGCCAGGGGAGCGCGCCAGCGTGGCGGAGCAGATCATCCAGCGCGGCGCGTTGATCGGGCGCTAGTTGCGCCGTCACGCGCTGCACTGCCGCCGCGTTGGACATCGCATCCGCCAGCTCCGCCGCCATATCCGCGCGGCGCTCGGCGGTAAGCGGAATGTTCCACAGGCGCGCGATCACCTGCAAGCGGGCCAGCTCGCTATCCAGTAAGGTTTGATACAGAGTGCGTAGCGCCATGGGCTGATTATATCCGCCCCAAGCGAAGACGCAACTTGTCACTTGTCACGCGGGGAGTTCGGGGTACTATAGTGGTAGTGACGGGTTGCTGGATGCTGGATGCTGGATGCTTGGGTAAATTTTTGCCCGTGTTGCGCAAGGAAATAGGGAACGCTGCTATGTTCAAGCTATGGGTTATGTTGTTGACTAAATTGGGAGACTTGTGCGACATAATAGCGGCGTTGATTGCATACTACGATTATCAACGGCATCCTGAAGCGGTTAGGCCATGGCGCGAGGTGCGCGCTGAATTGGTTACTGAGGGTTTGTTGGATGCCTGATGCGTATTGCCCCTCGTGGCGAAGCTTATCGCAATCTATGACGATAATAGCCGCAAGAGAGCAAACTAGAGTTCGCGTTAAGTTATCAGTGTAATTTGATTTGAGATTTGCTGATTTGTAGATTTGCAAAGGAGGTTTTTTGCATGAAGGTATTACTCTCCGGCAATGAAGCCATGGCGCTGGGGGCGTGGGAGGCGGGTGTGCAGTACGCCTCGGCCTATCCTGGCACGCCTTCGACCGAGATTCTCGAAAATCTGGCCCGCTACTCTGGCGTCAAGGCGGAGTGGGCTGCCAACGAAAAAGTGGCGCTCGATAATGCCATCGGCGCGTCCTTTGGCGGAGCACGCACGATTGCGGTGATGAAGCACGTCGGCGTCAACGTGGCCGCTGATAGCCTGATGTCGCTCTCGTACACGGGCACGCAGGGTGGGCTGGTGCTGGTGAGCGCGGATGACGCCGGGGCGTTCTCCTCGCAGAACGAGCAGGACAATCGCCAGTACGCGCGCTTCGGCAAGTTCCCCTGCCTTGATCCAGCTGATAGCGAGGACGCGCGCCGTTTGATGCGCGTGGCGATAGAAGTAAGTGAGCGGTTCCGCACGCCGGTCATGTTGCGACCCACCACGCGCATCTCGCACTCCAAGTCGCCGGTGGAGATGCTGCCGCCAGTCCCGCGCGAGTTCGAGCCGCTGCCCAAGTTCGAGCGTGAGGAAGAGATTACCCGCGTCATCATCCCGGCGATTGCCCGCAAGCGCCACCCGGAAATCGAGCAACGCCTGCTCGACGTGGCCGCGTGGGCGGAGACTGCTGAGATCAACCACATTACCTGGGGCGACAAGCGGCTGGGCATTATCACCACCGGTATCGCCTACCAATATGCCCGCGAGGTCTTTGCCGGCGCTTCGATCCTCAAATTGGGCATGAGCTATCCGCTGCCGATGCAGAAAATCCGCGACTTCGCCGCGCAGGTGGAGACCCTGATTGTGGTGGAAGAGCTTGATCCGTTCATCGAAGATCAGCTGCGGGCTGCCGGGATTCCGGTCGCCCACGGCAAAGATATTTTCCCGCTGTGCGGCGAGTTGACGCTCTCCAACGTGCGCGCTGGCGCGCTCAAGGCCGGGCTGATTGAAGGGACATTGCCGGAGCTCGTCGCCCCACTAAGCGAGGTAACTGTTCCGGCGCGCTCGCCCGCGCTGTGTCCCGGTTGTCCGCATCGCGCGTTTTTCTACAACCTGCGGCGCAACCGCAACAAGGTCGTCATCGCCGGGGACATTGGTTGTTATTCGATGGGTGTGCTGGAGCCGTTCCGCTCGATGGATATGCTGATTTCGATGGGAGCCAGCATCGGTATGGCGCACGGGTTCCGCCAGGCGGGCGGGCAGGAGAAGGCCGTCGCCACGATTGGCGATAGCACCTTCTTCCATTCGGGCCTGTCGCCGCTGGCGGGCGCGGTCTACAACCGGGCCAACATCGCTGTGGCTGTGCTGGATAACCGCATCACGGCGATGACGGGGCAGCAGCACAATCCCAGCACGGGCAAGACGTTGCAGGGCGAGGACGCGGTCGAGATTGATATTGCCGGGGTATGTCGGGGATTGGGCGTGGCGCAGCTGACCGAGGTGAACGCTTGGGACGTGAAAGGTGTCAACACGGCGCTCCGCGAGACGCTCGACCATGAGGGCGGCCCGGCGGTGATGATTGTGCGAGGCGCGTGCGTCTTCACGCCGCACTTCAAACTGCAACCGCGCATGATTGTGGATGCTGAGAAGTGCGTGGCCTGCGGGACGTGCTTCCGCGTGGGTTGCCCGGCCATCCTCAAGAGTGACGAGGTTTATGAGAAGACCGGGAAGCACAAGGCCACCATTGACCGGCTGCTCTGCACTGGCTGCACGGTCTGTATGCAGACCTGCCCGCAAACAGCCATCCGTCCCGGCGAATAAGTGTAATATCAGGAGCTGCTCCATGACGCTGAATCAGGTCGAATACGAACATATCATTACCCAAATCATGCGTTGGCCGCCAGACCAGCGCTTGACCCTGGTGCGTGATGTGATCAACACGTTGCCTCAGGTGCAGGAAAAATCGCAGCGTGAGCCAACATTGCCGCGCGCATTGGGGTTGTTGGTAACCTCACAACCCGCGCCATCCGATGAGACTGTCCAGCAGTGGTTGCGCGAGCGGCAAGTGGAGCAGTGTAGTCTGGTTGTAAATCTTGTTTGTTGAATAATATGGTGGGGAGAATTTCTCCCACCCCCCTTGCCCCCCTCCCCAGCGCAGACGCCGGGGAGGGGGGAGATAAAATAAAGGGTTTTTGCAGGCGGGCTTCGCCCGCCTGCAAAAACCCTAACAAAAAAAATCCCCCTTCTCCCACGTCCGCGTGGGGGAGAAGGGGGGCTGGGGGGAAGAGGGGGAATATCCACGCCTACCCTGAAGTTTAGTTTGCAAGATAAAACTTAATTTGAATTGTAGCGCTCAGGAGGCGTCATGGTAGGAAACATGAACTTTCTTTTCGTCGGAGTCGGTGGGCAAGGGGTGCTGACCGCTTCCGATATTGCTGCCCAGGTGGGTGTGGATTTGGGACTGGATGCGAAGAAATCGGAGATTCACGGGTTCGCGCAGCGCGGTGGCGTGGTCGAGAGCCACATCCGCTGGGCGGAGAGCGTTGGCTCGCCGACGTGCGAGAAGGGCACGGTGGATGTGCTGATGGCTTTCGAGCTGTTGGAAGCCGCCCGCTGGATTGAGTGGCTCAAGCCCGGCGGTATCGTGCTGGTCAACCGGCAGCAGATTACGCCGATGTCGGTAAGCGTGGGCGATGTCCTCTACCCGGCGGAGGCGGACATCCTCACGGCGTTGCGTCAACGGGCGGGCAAAGTGGCGGTGGTGGATGCGCTGCCGCTTGCGGAACAGGCCGGCAACGCGCGTGCGGTGAACACTATCATGCTCGCCGCACTCTCCGCCATGCTGGAGACCGATCCGCAGGTGTGGGAGGCCGCCATCCTCAAGCGCGTTCCGCCGAAGTATGAGGCGGTTAATAAGGTTGCGTTCCGCTTGGGATGGGACGCGGCGAATCAATAGAAGCGAAGTAGCACTCACATCAACTCAAGAGACAGCACCCATTGCGTGCTGTCTCTTGAGTTCACTCTGTTGCCAAAGAGCACACAACGTGATAAAATATGAGTATGAAATACTTTGTTTGGAATCCTGTGAAAAACGAGCAATTACGCGAAGAACGCCATATTTCTTTTGAGCAGATCGTCTATCACATTGAAACCGGTGGCTTGCTGGATATAGTCGCACACCCTAATCCTGTACAATATCCGAGACAACGTATTTTTATTGTGGCAGTAGCTAATTATGCCTATTTGGTGCCATTTGTGGAGTCAGAGACCGAAGTATTTCTGAAAACCATTATCCCAAGTCGGAAGGCCACTCGAAAGTATTTTGGAAAGGAGAAATAGACTCATGCCAACGTATAAATTGGATAGCGAAGAAGTTGCTTTGCTGACATCGTATGACGCGGATGAATGGGAATCTGTTACTGATTTGCCGGAGGAACAAACCAGATATCAGGAATACGCGCGCGCGACTTTTCGGAAAGATCGGCGGGTGAATATCCGGCTATCTGAGAAAGATTTGGTGGGTTTGCAGTTGCGTGCTATGGAAGAAGGGTTGCCTTATCAAACGCTTATGGCAAGCGTTTTACACAAGTATGTTACGGGGCGTTTGGTGGAGCAATCATAGTTGCGTCAGGTCATGCTTTCTGAGGATCAACCCATGAAAATCGTTTTCATCTCATTCTTCCGCAAGGATTTTGGCGGCGGGGCGGGCCGGGTGGCGCATGAGATCGCTCAGTATTTTTCCCGCGCCCATGAGGTCGTGCTGATTTGCCCTGCTGAAAAGACCGGGTTGACCTCGGGCGAACATGGCCTGCGAGTTTTCGGCATCCGCAGCGCGGCGCGTGGGGATGTGGCGATCCCGATCATCACGGCGGGGACGGTCAATAAGCTCTTCACTTTCCTCAACGAATTTCACCCGGACATTGTTCACGCGCATGATCCGACCCCGCTGGGGTTGTTGGGGCAAATCTGGGCGAAGATGCGGCGTGTCCCTTTCGTCCAAACGGCGCACATGCTCCCCTCCAAGGTGCTGGAGTTCGGCGCGACGGATGCGGTGGGGCTGATGCGCAGCTCCGTGACCCAATCGGTGGCGCTGCGCTTCCTCACCACGTTCTACGATAACTGCGACGCAGTGGTGGCGCTCAATCACAGTGCAGCGGACGATATTCAACAATTTGGCTATCGCAAGCGCATCTTTATCATCCCCAACGGGCGCGATTTGGCGCGCTATGCCACTTGCCCGGTGGCCGACATCACCAGCCCGGAGAAGATGCTCACTTTCATCGGCTTCATTACCAAGCGCAAGAACCAATTATACCTGCTGGATATGCTGCGGTACTTGCCGGAGACGTATCGCTTGCAGCTGGTGGGGGAGCCGCTTTCCAAGAAAGATGCTGCACGGATTCAGGAATTCATTGCTGCGCATGACTTGCAGCAGCGGGTGCTACTTACCGGACAGGTGCGCCATGAGGCCATCCCGGAGTATTTGAGCAATACCCACGTTTTTGTATCTGCCTCGAAAATGGAAGTGCAAAGCCTGGTGGTTATCGAGGCGTTGGCTGCGGCAACGCCGGTGGTGGGGCTTGCCAACGAAACCATAAATGAGCTGGTGGATGATGCTGTGGGCTGTTGCTTGCCCAAAGACACGGATCCGGCACACTTTGCCCGGTGCGTTCAGGCCATTTGCGATCTGCCGTCTGCCGAGTATACGGCGATGGCCCTGCGTGCCCGCGAGCGCGTGCAACCGCTCGATTGGGGCAACATCATGCAGATGACGATCACGGCTTACCAGGCATTGTTGGAAGAGCAGCATCTGGTCAAACCGGCTAAACGCACCGAGTTGACCCGGCTGGTGGATCTGTTGCCAGCGGGCGAAATCCGCGCGGCGCTTAACAAACAGTTGGAGATCCTGGAGCGCAAAATCGAGCAGCGGGTTCCGCTGGAGCCGTTAGCCGACGATCTTCGCAGCGCGCGGTCTCTGGGAAGCAAGAGCTGGTTGTTTGCGGCTTTGACGTTGCCTGTTTCATTGCTTGCATTTTTGGCGGTCAAAGCCTGGGCCACGCTGGGGAAGCGCAAGAAATCTGCTATGCAATGATTGGTTACGGAGGACTTGATGCACTTATGCGATTTGCGTCCCGATGATGAATTCGCCATCCAACAAGCAGCGCGTTTGTTGGTAGAAGGCTTTGCCGAGCATTGGCCCAACGGTTGGCCCACACTGGAAGCGGCCCTGGAAGAAGTCCACGAAACCCTGGCTGAAGGTAACCTCAACCGCATCGCTGTTGAGGGGGATGTGGTGCTGGGATGGGTGGGGGCGCAGCCGCAGTACGAGTATGCCTGGGAGCTACATCCGCTAGTAGTGCGCGCGGATCAGCGTGGCAAGGGCATCGGGCGGGCGTTGGTTGAAGACCTGGAAGCGCAGGTCGCGGCGCGGGGCGTGCTCACGCTCTATCTGGGCACGGATGATGAGGATGACATGACCTCGCTCTCCGGGGTGGATCTCTACACCGACTTATGGGGTCACATCGCGCGGATTCAAAACCTCAAGGGGCATCCCTACTCGTTCTACCAGAAGCTGGGCTACACCATCGTGGGAGTTGTTCCAGATGCCAATGGCCCAGGCAAGCCCGATATTATGATGGCAAAGCGCTTGTGGCCTGTGTCGTAAGAAGACCCAGTAGATCACAGATCTGTGCTGGGCTGTCTGCGAATACACGAATCAATCGTTAGGTGCAACGCACTTGGCCGAAAAACCGCGCCGATATTCGTGTAAAAATCGGTGTTTTGGGGACTTAAAGTGCGTTGCACCTGTACTCTCAACTAGAATGTAGCGGAGGTGTTTCATTTGGGTTGAGCGGGGCGCGGTCAAAGATCGGCCCCAGCACGCTCAGGTCGGTCTCCGACCGTGCCAGTCTTCGTTCCATAACTGAAATGAAAAAATGAAACACACCATTTGCGATTCGCCATTTTCAAAGGAGGAACCATGCAGCATTTGCCCATTACACGGATGACGTTGTACAAGCACGGCGTGGGTTTTTTCGAGCGCCGGGCGCAGTTTGAAGGCGAGGAAGTAGAGCTCTCTTTCCGCGTGGAAGAAATGAACGACATCCTCAAAAGTCTCACCGCAATTGATTGGGGCGGTGGGCGGGTGTTGGGCGTTGATTACGCCACCCCACAGAGCCGTGAAGAGCGTTTGGCGGGCTGCTCGATCCGGTTGGATGATGCTCGCAGCTTGCGCGATCTGCTCGTGGGCTTGCGCGGGCGGCAGGTACGCCTCTTGCTCGATCAGGAGGAAGCGCTGGCGGGTATTCTGTTGGGGCTGGACGAAGTGGACGATGAACAACCGCTGGCGACAGCCCTGGTCTCGGTGTTGCGTGACGCGGGCGCACAGGTTGCCGTTGCGCCACTGGGTCGGGTGCAGGGCGTGGAAATCCTCGATGAGCGCGGCGCGGGCGATTTACGCTTTTTCCTCCAGACTGCGCTCAGCCAGGAGCTCTACCGCAGCGTCACCATCCGCCTGACCCCCGGCGGGCACGAGCTCAGCGTGAGCTACATCGCTCCCGCGCCCACCTGGCGGGTCAGCTATCGCCTGGTTGCCGATCCGCCCGACGCCGAGGGTGCGGGCAAGGCCCTGCTCCAGGGATGGGGTATCTTCGACAATCGCCTGGAAGAAGATCTCAAAGGTATCTCGCTATCGCTGGTCGCGGGTATGCCGATTTCGTTTGTCTATGATTTATACACCCCCTTTACCCCCAAGCGTCCCGTGGTCGAAGAAGAAGCCCGTGTGGCCGCTGCGCCAGTGGAGTTCGAGGCTGAGTCATTCCGGGGTGCTATTCCTGAAGCACCGCCCGCCCACATGGGGTTGGGCGCGGGGCTGGGTATGGCGAAGATGCAGGCGATGGCAGCGCCTGAGCCGATGTCCCGCGCCGCGTTGTCCGAGGCCGCGCAAGTAACCACAAAAGGTGCAGAGCTAGGCGAGCTCTTCCAGTATAGCATCGAAACGCCGGTGACGGTGGGTCGGGGGCAGTCGGCGATGGTGCCTATCATTGCGTCTGATTTGGATTTCCACAAGGACTTGCTCTACAACGGGCGGAAGCTCCCGGCGCATCCGGTGGCGACATTGCGTCTGCGCAACACTGTGGGCCTCACGCTGGAGCGTGGCCCGGTCACGGTCATTGAAGGTGGCGAGTATGTGGGCGAGGCTGTGCTGCCCTTTACCGTGACTGGCGGCGAAGTGGTGGTGCCCTATGCCGTCGAGCTCGGCGTCAAAATCAGCGAGCAGAGCATCAACAGCCGTGAAATCCGCCGCCTCGATTTGAAAGGCGCGTATTTGCAATTTGAGGAGTGGCAGATACGGCGGCAGGACTACCGGCTCACTAATACCACCGCGCGCCCGGTCACAGTGCTGATCGAGCACCCGCGTAACACGGCTTATGATCTTTTTGATACGCCACAGCCCAAAGAGCGTACTGACGAGATGCTGCGCTTTGCGGTCACGGTTGTGCCGCAGAGCGAAACCACGTTCAAGGTGCAGGAGCGCCAACTCACCCGGCGGCAAGAGGAACTGCAACGGCAATCTTACGCGGGTTTGCAGCGCTATCTCAAACAGGGTTTGTTGGATCAGCATGTGCTTGATCAGGTCTCCAAGCTGTTGATGCTATGGGATACCATTGCCGATTACGAGAAGAAACTCGCGGAGTTGGAGACCGAGCGGACTAAAATTTATACCGCCCAGCAGCAGATTCAGGGCAACATGGGCGCACTATCGCAGACTGGCAAAGAAGGCGCGCTGCGAGCGCGCTATGTCGAGCAGCTCGAGAGCAGTGAGGAGCAACTCAAGGCTCTGGGGCATAAGGAGGCGGAGTACAAAGCCGCTATCGCTCAGGTCAAGGCTGATATCGAGGCGCGGCTGAGCATGATAGATTAAACACAGACCTGCCAGGTTTTCTGAAACCTGGCAGGTCTTTTTGGGGATATTTATCCACGGGGTGACTTGCATTGGCAGATACGCAGCCCGGCCAGGTTTCTAAAAACTGGCCGGGCTTTCTTTGGCGCTTACGCGCGGCGCGACTTGCGCTGATAGATGCGCCAGATGCCCCAGATGATGAGCAGCGGCGGCCCGACCAGCGGCAACATCACGATACCGAGCCAGATACCGATTTCGACCAATACTTGCAAGATCAGGGTTAGCGTCTTCCCGGCTGCTTCCGCTGTGGGTGCGGGCGACCAGGGTGGTATAGGCGTTGGTGTAGGGGTGGGCGTCGGCGTCGGTGTGGGCGGCGGTTCTGGTAAATCCGGTTCCAGCGAGACGGTGATGGTGGAGTAGGCCGCCCGGTCGAAGAGATAGTTCATCCGCCCCTGCACTTGCTCGATGTCGGCCTCCACTGCCCCCAGTTGCCGGTTGACCTCCAGCGCTTCTTCTACATTTTCGGCTTGTTCCAGGAAGCTGCGGATGCGATCACGGGTAGCCTGGAGGTTGCGCAGGCGCGATTCCAGGTCTACATACTCATCCGTAACATCCTGCCCGGAGGCGTTTTCGTCGAGCACGCGGAGTGCTAGGACGCGCAACCGGCGCATCGCTACCTCGAACTGTCCCGATGGAACGCTGAGCGTAACCGTGGCGTACTTGTAGTTTGTGCCGAGCCACTCCCGATACCAGACCCGTGAGCTGAGAATGTAGCCACCCGTATCGCCTGCAATCTGGGTCAACCGGTCAATGGCATTATCGGTATCTTCCACCAGCAGTATCATTTCGGCGTTCTTGATGATGAGCCGGTTGGCGCGGTAGTCGGTATCTGGCAGGGTGCTTCCGGCGTTGCGAGCCTGTTGGAGCGCCGGATCACCAACGGGCGTCGGCATGGGAGTAGCCGGTATCTCTGGGGGTGCTTCCATTGTCGCAGCAACATAAGGCTCTTGCGTTGCCGGTGCTATCGTTGCGCGGACGGGTGGGGGTGTGGCTTGCCCGCAAGCGGATAGCAAGATCACCAAAGCCAATATACTGAGTAGCCATATACGATGCATCGTTCTCCTCCTGTGAATGCGATTCTGATGGTTACATGCACGGAGGAGGGGAAAAGTTCACGCACTGACAATGAATTGTGTAACGATAACTATACAGGTAACTCGGTTGCTATCTGTTCACCAGAAAGCCTATAGAAACGGGTTTGCACCGATTTTAGATGTGCTTTATCCCCTGAGTCTGCCGAAGAGTTCGCTATGCGGGGAAAGCCTGTTGATTTCAGCGGTTCCCCGCGCTGTAAAGCCTGCCGGGATCGAAGTTCTCCCGCAGCCAGGGTTCTGGCTGTGCCACTGAGCCGAAACAGACTTCCGCTGCGGCGCGACATCCGGCGCGGCACGTTTCCAGGCCGGGGCAGGGCTTGCAGATGTCCGGCGCGGCTGCGGTAAACGCTTTGAGCGCGGGTGAGGCCAGAATTTTTGCCATCGGTTGTGCGCGAAAATCGCCCAGCACCGTGGCGCTGTGATTGCACGGACGCACGCGCCCATCCGGGCCGAGCGTGGGATAGGCGTTCTCGCGTCCCGCCGCGCAAAACCCAAAGTAAACGTGCGTATAGGGCGTAGTGTTGATGAGACATGGCATGATGGGAATCGAGGCCGAAGCCAGCAGCCCGTAGGTTGCCGCGAGTTCGTCCACCACGCCCAGCGCCGTCTGCACCTGCGCCCCCGTAGGCATCAAGTCCAGATGCCGTGAGCCTTCGCCGCCGGGATTGAACCGGTTGAACATGAGTGCGCTGGCGCCCAGCGCGATCATCATTTCCAGCGTCTCACGGGTTTGGTGGATGTTGTCCCGCGTGGCGACAAAGACCCCACACCAGGTCGCCCCGGTTTTGTAGAGGCGCGTCATGGCTTGCAGCGCGCGCTCCCAGCTACCCGGCGTCCGCGTGAGCGCGTCATGCGTGGCGGCATCCCGCCCCAGCAGCGTCAGTTCGAACATCCGCACGCCCTGCGCCATGCACAAAGCCAACATGGCGTCATCCAGCAGCCCGCCGTTGGAGATGAGGGTGCTTTCCAGGCCACGTTGGGCGCAAAAGGCCAGAATCTCACGGAAACCGGGATGCAGCAGCGGCTCCCCGCCGGAGAATGTGACGCGGGTGCAACCGGTCTCGGCCTGCAATTTGGCGATGAGCGCACACCAGCCAGCGGCATCGAGCGGGGCTGCGGCGAGCTCCGGGCGCAGCTTCCACACATTGTAGCAATAGCGGCAGTCCTGATTGCAGCGCGGCGTGAGTTCCAGGATGAAGTGCGGGCCGAGCTCCGCCGACCAGCGCCCGGTAAGTCGCGCCTGTTCCGCATCCAGGCGGCGCTTCCAATTAGCCAGGGTGCGTTTGAACGCCATCCTCACAACTCCCGCGCCACATCCGCCGGGAAGCGGCCTTCCGCCAGCAGCCGCTCGCGCAGCGCGTCGCGGCTCTCCGGTTCAGGCGTGGGCGTGAGCAAAATTTCGGGTGAGATGATGTAGCATTCGATTTGGGTCGCTTTAGGCAAATTGGGAAGCGCGGTCTTGTGAGTAGCTCTGACCGGTGTGGGTGGGGGTATGGTCGGCTCATAACATAGGATTTGTGGCGTGGGGGTGTAGGCCGGCGCCTCGTAGCACATCGGCGTGGGCGGACCAAGATCAATGCCCAGCACGGTGCAGGCTACGCTGGTGATGAAGGCCAACCCCGAAATCAACCAGCGTTTTAGCCGTGTTTGCAATGGGACGGGCGTATGAGCGGGCATGATAATCTCCTCTGCGAGTCAGCGAATTTTCTGGACGTATACGCACTACGGAATACAGAATCAGTAGATCACAGGTTTAATGAATTGGGGTAACGGGCTTGTCTGCCGTCCACGAATTTGTTCACGAATACACGAATTTACTCCGTTTCAGATTCATTCGTGTATTTGTGGCCCTATTCGCGGACGGCCCACAGTACAGATTTGTGATCTGCTTAGAATAGACGTTTTGCAGCGTATCAGGGTTCCACTGTGACCGGAACGGCGATACCATCGGACATGCGTGCGCCAGCGGCGTGTATTTGCAATGTGTATGTGCCGCCCTGCTCTGGGCGGATGCGCAGTGTGGCGGTGGTCACGCCTTGCGCTTCAATGCGCAACGCTTCCGGCGCAGCGAGCAAGGTGTACCAATCGGCGGGGGTGGGGGTCAGCTGCACGTTCTGCGCTTCCGGTAGGAAGTTGTAGAGCGTGGCCGTCACAGTGAGTGGTGCGCCTGCGCGGATAACGTCCGGCAGGGCTAGTTCGATGAAGAAATCCTGGAAGACAACGATATCGTAGGTCGCTGCGCCCAGGTCGCCGGAGCGGGTGGAGGCCAGCGCGGTGAAGCGCCAGGTGGTGATGTTATCCGCCAGCGGCAGGGTCAACGCAAGCTGCCCATGCTCATCCGTGAGCGCCTGCGGCTGCCAGTAGAGCGTTTCCGGGAAGAGCTGCCGCAGCGGCCAGGGTTCGGCGGGCGGCGCGAGCGGTGTAGCGGTAGGGGCCGGCGGTGGGGTGGCCTCTGTCGTAGGCACAATCACAGGCGCTTCTGTGGTCGCTTGCGGGGTTTGGGTGGCTGGGGCTTCCGTCGCTACTGGCGCGTAGGTGGCCGGTGCGCCACAGCCAGTAATCCATCCCACCGGCCCGGCGTAGAGCGCGGGATGTCCCAGCGTGCGGCTCAGGTCGGAAGCCAGGCCGGAGATCAGCGGCAAGCCCAACGCTGCCACGATGAGTAGCAGCGCGAAGGCGGTGGTGAGCCAGCCCAGCCCGCGTTGACCTTCGAGGATGAGGCCCTGGCCCAGCAGCGCCACTGTCGCAATGATTGCCAGATAGCTGAGCGTGACCAGCGCGATGAGCAGTGCGCTGATGGGGACGTTTTGCCCCGTCGCCCACACCAGCCCTATCAGCAACACCAGATAAGCCGCCAGGAGGCCGGTAGTGATTTGCAAGCGTGCATCCCCGCGCCGCCAGCCTGCGATAACGAGCCACAGCCAGGGAAGCGCGAGCAGCGTCCCCAGCAGGCTCAGGAGCGTTAGCCCCCCCAGCCAGGCTTGCAACAGCCAGAGCACCCCGGCGAGCAGGCCAAACACCAGCCATCCGGCCAGAGTGAGTATCACAAAGCCCACGCTGACGCGGCGCAGTGCGTGGGGCAACACACCTGCCGGTTGCAATCCCCGGATTATGCCAATGGTAAGCAGCATCGCCAGTAGCGCGAGCGTGAGGGTAAGCGCCAGCACTTGCGCGGGGGAGAGCGGCGGTGCAGGGGGCGCGGGCGAGGTAATCCGTGACGTGGTCAGCACTGCTGCGCCGGGCAGCTCGGCCCATGCCGCGCGCGCAGCGAGGTCTTCGCTGGCGCGGAGCGCGGCGGCATCGAAGCCGGGAACGCTACCGGCGCGGGTGAACAGGTCTTTTTCCAGCAGCAGGTACGCGCGCGCGAAGCCCGGCGGCAGGGTATCCAGGGCGTAGACAGATTCATCCACGGCGACCAGCCCCAGCGCGGCCTGCACGGGGACGCCGGTGGCGGCGAGCGTGGTTTGCACGGTGAGGGCGGCGGTGGCGCCGGGGCGGTACTGGGGCGCGTCGGCGGTGATGGCGACATCCACGCCGCTGGGTGGGTCTACGACGATCAGGCGGGTATCTGTCACCCGGCGGCCATCGGGAAGCAGGGCGTAGGCGCGCAGCTCAAGCGCACCCACCCACCCCGGTTCGAGATCGAGCGCGAACACGGCCCGCCCACCCTGGAGCGGCGCGGAGAGCAGGGCAACGGTCTGTCCGGCGCGCGCGATGTCAAGGTAGAGCGTGGGATCGGGCAACGCATCCAGCCCGGCGGTGAGCGCCTCTACGCGCAGGGTTTCGCCAGCGCGGTAGAGTGCGCGCTCGGCGCGGAGGAGGAGCTGCTGCTGGGCCGTATCGCCGGTGAGCGTGAGCTGCGTCTGGCCGGTCGCGCCGCTATCAGCCTGGGCAGTGATGGCGATGGGCGTAGTGGCCTGCGCGGGGGTGAAGGTCAGCATGGCGAGGCCGTAGGCGTCGGTGCGTAGAGTGTACGCGGTGCGGTCAAGGGTCACGAGCAGCGTTGCCGGGGCGGGGCTGCCGTCGGGATGCGCGGCGAGGATGAAGAGTGTGTTCTCGACGCCGGGGCGGAGCACGCCGCCCTCCGGCAGGGCGCGCAGCAGCACGCCTTGCGCGGCGACGGGCAGCGTGTGCCGCACCCCCTCCACCTGCCCGACGACATCGGTGACGCGCGCTTCCAACGTGAAGGGCTGCGGCGTGCGCGGCTCCGGATCGCCAAAAGTAAGGGGCAAATTGAAAGCGAAGGCGAACCGGCCTTGCGCATCGGTGACGCCGCGCAAATCCAGGGCCTGGTTGCCGGCGGCGACGCCGTGTAGTACGACTTGCGCGGCAGCCACCGGCTTCCCGAAGAAGTAGGCCGCTTCTAGTACGCCGGTCACGCGGTCGCCGGGCTGGTAGAAGGCGCGGTCGGGGGTGAGGGTGAGCTGGTAGGCGGGCAGGCGATATTGGCCGACGGTGAGGGTGCGCTCGGAGATGGTATCGCCGAGCGTAACGCGCAGGGTGTACGTCCCGGTGGGCGCGGTGAGGGGCAGGTCGGTAACGGCATCGGCCGCGCCGAACTCGGACACGGCAGCCTGGGTCTGCCAGAGCTGCTGGCGCGCTGGTCCTAGCAAGGTGAACGTGACTTGCGCGCCGGTGGGCGGGAGGTAATCCAGCGCGTCGAGCGCGAGGGCGCGGACGTAGAGGGATTGGCCGGGGCGGTAGGCGGGCTTGTCGCTGCTGAGGTAGAGGCGATAGCTGCGGGCGATGGTGATGGGGCGCACGATGCGCTCCTGGCCCGCCGGGGTGCGCGTTTCGATGATGAGGTTGGCCGCGCCGGTAAGGTCGGCGGGGACGGTGAAGGCGATGTCGGCAGTGCCGCCCGCGCCGGTCGCGCCGGTGTAGACGGGGCGCGCTGCGCCGCCGCGCGGCGCGAGCAGCACGGTGATCTGTGCGCCGAGCAAGGGCAGGGCGTTCTCAGCGGAGCGGACGATGACGCGCACGGCGGCCTCGCTGCCGGGGATCAGGCGTTCCTGGTTCAGGACGACGGTTTCGGTGGCAGTGCTGGGCTGCGCCGGCCCGGCCTGGAGCGTGGGGAAGAGGTTGAGGCTGAAGGCCAACACCAGCACGGCCATGAGGGCTTGCACGGTGAGGCCGCGCTGCCGCCAGAAGGTGAGCAGCCAGGCGGGGCGCTCGTTGCGGTGGCGCAGCGCCTCACGGATGCGGGCATCGGCGACGCGGGAGAGCTGCACCGGCGCGAGCGCGACATCGAGCGTGGCGCGCAGGTCGCCGCGCAGCGCGCGCAGCTGGGCCAGCTCGGCGGCGCAGGCGGCACACGTTGCCAGGTGCGCGGTAACGCGCGCCTGGTCGCGCTCGCTCAATTCGCCATCGAGATAGGCGAGCAGGTCAGTGGTGCTATGGGTGGTTTCTGGTGTCATTGTGATCTATGCACAAGATAATACTGCGTAATGCGTACTGCGTAAAATTCCGGATTACGCAGTACGCATTACGTTAATGCCCCTTTAAGTTTGCGATGGGCGTTGAAGAGTCGGGATTTCACCGTTCCCAGTGAAACACCCAATACCTGGGCGATTTCGTCATACGAAAGGTCTTGCTGGTAGCGCAGGATGATTACATCCCGGTGCTCCTGCGGCAGCGCATCTACCGATTGCCAAAGCGCCAGGGCGCGTTCCTTGCGCAGCGCGGCGCTTTCGGGTTCTTCTTCCGAGGGCAGCGGGAGGCGCTCCAACTGCTCTTCGATCTCGTCCCATTCCGCCGAGGGGACGGGTTTGCGCCGCAGCCGCATCTTGCAGCGGTTCACGGCGACCCGGTACAGCCAGGTCTCGAAGCGCGCCGGGCCGGCCACATCGTAGTTGGGCAACGCCTTGTGTACATCCATGAAGGTCTCCTGCACGGCGTCTTCCGCCTCGCAGACGTTGCGGGTGATGAAGAAAGCGACCCGGTAGACGTAGTCCTTGTAGCGGTCGTAGAGCAGTTCGAAGGCGCGGGGTTGCCCGTGCTGGAAGCGGCGGATGAGCTCTGCGGTGGGGATGCCCTGCCGGTGCGCCTCAGCATCGCCGGTGACGAAGCAGGCCAGGCGACAGGCCAGGTCGAGGCAGTGCGTGAGCAATGCTGCCAGCCAGCGTCGCAGAAGCGGCCGCAAAAGCGGTTGGAGAAGTGGTTGCGATCCGTGTTCGAGTGATGCCGCCACAGTGGGCTACCTTTCTATAGGGTTACATGCGCGTGCAAGCGCAAAGGTTCACGCGCGCCGGGATACTTGCAGTATAGTGTAGTTTTGGGAATTTTCCAAAGGGGGGGGGGTATATTTTCTAGTCAAGTTATGGTGGCTTCTATTCAGAATGCTCTTTGTGGTTAGAGTAAGGTTGTAAAACTTTGTTAAAAAACTTCCGAGTCGCAATGTATTTGACAATAATCTTGATTATGTTACTATATCCTTCAAGTTGAAATAGGAGATATCTAAAAATATGTATTCAGCACCGAAATCTGGGAAGTTATTGTGGATTTTGCTTGTCTTTTTATTGGCAGCATGTACTACACCAAACACAACCGGCCTTACAACTGAAACGCACACACCACAGCCGACACTGACCGCGACGGCTGAACCAACCGTTACGGCGACTTCCACTCCACTGCCAACAGCTACAGCAACAGCCACGATAACGCCAGCGCCAACGCATACTCCAGCACCCTCGCCTACCAACACTGTGCCGCCGGCAACACCTACCAACACACCGGTTCCAACACCTGTATGGACAGCAACACCTATGGCGACACACACACCTACAGCGGTACCTCCATCCGCCGCAGTGCCAGGAACATATCCGCAGCAGGATGCTTGCGCCACTTACGAAATCAGTGGCCCAGACACACATGCCAATATCAATTGGTGCGTGGTATATGTGATTCTCAGGGAATCTGGTGAAATGGAGTTTACTGTCACCTGGTCTGTCAATTTCTTGTCGGGAACTGATGCCAGGAAAAAATCAGATACATATAACAGAAATATGTATTTGATTGATAATTTAGGGCATCGGTATGATCATATTGGGACAGGCGGTGCCGCACAACTAGGTGGTTCCGCACATCAAGGGCAGTTCACTGTGATGGATGGGACTTTTCTCTTTCCACCGGCGCAACCAGGCGCATCAGTTTTTACTTTTCACGATGATGATCAACATGTAACCATCCCCAATCTCATGTTGCATACTCTTGCGCCATAGCTCTTAAAGATTCGAAAGATGAACCTCATCCCCTTGCAATGGGCGCCTTACCTGCTGTTGCTCTCTACGGTGCAGGTTTTCAGCCAGGGTTCTATGGCGCTGCTCAAATGGTTCTGGCTCAAGCGGCTAGGGCTGAGTGATGCGGAGCGGCGACAGATTTTCTTCACGCGCAAGGAGTTCGATCTCCAGGCGCTGCTGGCAAAGTATCCTGAAGTTCACATCCGCCGGGTGGATTCATTCTGTCGCAAGGGGCATCACGTTCTGAGCGGGATGCTCTATATCATGATTACACAACTGGTAATCAAAGACCTCTTTCTCATCGTTCCTACGATCATCATCCAATCGTTCATCAACCTGGGGTTTTTGCTGATTGCCTATCGCTCTGAGCGCGTGCTAGGATTGGGTGGCCTGTTCTATGGCGGATTGGCGCGCATCCGCGATGGAGTCTACGGGCGGCTTAATCTGGTCGTGGCGTTGTTGGGGTTGTGCGTGCAGTACATCGTGGTCTCAGCGTTGGGGATTTGGGTGATGCTACCCCTGGCCGGCAATGAACAGCTGCTGATTCTACCCCTGATCAATTTCATCTACTACCCGCAGGTTATCGGCGATGCCGCCGGGGAAATCATCGGTGGAACGTGGGGCAAGCATACCATCAAGGTCAAAGGGCTAGGGGAAATCAACCGGAAATCCTGGTTGGGAACGGGGGCGGTCTTTGCGTTCTCGTTGATCAGCCTCGCGTTGCACATTTCCGGCGCGCAATTGCCGGTCAATTACCTGTGGCTGGCGTTGATAATTTCACTCAGTTCCACGATTCTGGAGTTGATTTCACCTCGCTCTACCGATAACGCGACGATTGCCATCTCCAATGCGCTGTGGTGTACTGTGTGGTTGGTGGTGGTGAGCTAGTGCATCTTCAAAGTAAATAAGTGCATCGAGAGTTGAGCAAAATACATGTTGCCACTGGACTGATTCAGAGGTTAGGACACGGATTTTTGGGGGGTTATCTGTAAAATCCGTGTCCTATAAAAATTCTGGAGAACAGGCAGTAACTTGGGTTAGATGTAATACTCCGGATAGTATAGTTTGAGAAGGCCGTGGCCGAGTTTGGATATCGGTCACGGCTTTTTAGTCTTACCCTTCAACTGTACCCTCTTCTGTGGCCGTCTCCGCCGTCGCTTCTGCTTCTGCCTCTGCCGCTGATGCTTTTGCTGCTTCGGCTGCTGCGGTTGCTTCTATCACTTCTGCCGCGAGGCGTTCCAGTCCCAGGCGGACGCGTTGGATTGTCTGGGGGCGCTCGGCAAAGAATGCCTGCTGGAGGTCTTGCGCGGTGTTCTGGAAGTCGGCGCTGCTAGCGTGGCGTGCGAGTGTCCGTGCTGTGCGTCGCGCCACGCGCAGGTATTCGCGTAACGGTTCCAACTCTCCCCGCCCGACGACTGCCGGGCCGCGTCCGGGAACAATCCGTTGCACGGTCGTGCGCCCGGCCAGGTTCCCCAGCGTGTTAAGCAGGTTCCGTGAGTCGGGTGTGTGCTCTAATGGAGGCGGTTCATCAAGCACAACTGTGTCACCAGCAAAGAGAAGCCCCTCATCGGGCAGGTAAAGCCACAGTGCCGCTGGGCCGCAGCCCTCAACGCCGAAGAATTCCAGTGGCAGGGGGCGGTAATGGAGCGCAAAGCGTTGATGTACGCCAAGTGTGGGGCGGCGCGGTTTGCGTCCCAGTAGTGGCGGGTCTTGGCCGGGATAGCGTTGGGCCATTGCTAACATAAACTCCTGCCACCCGCGCTCGTCGAAGGTCTTGAGGCGACGGGCGAAACCTTCGCCTGCGATGAGCGGCACTCGCCAATGGGTAGCCGCGAATAGGCGTTCGGGCTGTGCATCGGTGAGGACGGCGTAGCGTAACGGCCCAACGACCTGCTCGGCTTCTTCCTGCCAGCGAAGCGCCTCTTCGGGGTGTGGGGGAATATCCACTGCCAGCGCTCCATAGTCTGTTTGGATCAGCCCCAATGTATAGGGCGGGTAGCGTTGTTCAATAAAAATGCCAGGGGCGATTTCTTGCATGGTATGTGTTCTCCTTCAAAATCAACAAGTCAGCGAAAAAGCGTTGATAACATCCTGTAACCAGCTTCACACTTCACGTAGCACGTTTTGCAATAGCTCCGACAAGCTTTCTGGTGCGCGGGGAAGGCTACCTTGCGCGAGCGTGGGTGCTCCGCCACCGCGCCCTTCCAGCGGGGTGATGATTGTGCGCAGTAGGGCCACTGCATCTACACCGGGCAGGTCATCGCTGCGCGCGCAGAGTAGCCGGGTGGTCGCACCGGTGCCAGTTGCCAGCGCGATGAGCGTGTGCGGTTGTTCGCGCAAGTACACGGCCAGCGCGCGGGCTTCCTCGAAGGAGCGCGCGGGCCAGTGGGCACACACATGCTTGATGCCAGCCTCTACGGGTGCGTTTTCCCAGAGCTGGTGGGCTTCGTAAGTGTGCAGCCGCGCTTCGGCCTGACGTAACGCTCGCCGTGTGGCTTGGACTTCTGTCTGGAGCCGTTCTACGGTGGCGGGCAGATCTGGTTGGCCTACCGTGAGTGTGCTGCTCACGGCGTGTAGTAGTGCCAGCCCGCGCTGATAATCCCGTAGTGCGCGTCTGCCGCACAAAAACGTCACCCGTCCCCCACCTTTGTAGCGCTCGATGCCGATCACTTTGAGCAGGCCGATTTCGCCCGTGTGGGTGACGTGTGTTCCGCTGCAAGCATTCGCATCGTAACCGGCCACGGTAATCACGCGCAATGGCCCGGAGATGGTGGGAGGTGGCTTGCGGAGCGCGGGGACGTCTGGAGCATCCGCCTCGATCCATTGGGCCGTTACCGGGCGGTTTTCCCAGATAATGCGGTTGACCTCGTCCTCGATGGCGTAGACAGTTTCCCATTCCAGCACCGCCACGTCCAGATCAATGGTGACAACCTCCGCCCCCAAGTGGAAACCGACGGTCTTTGCCTGGAGGTGTCGCAAGCAGGCTGTGGAGAGCAAGTGTTGCCCGGTGTGTTGTTGGGTGTGATCGCGGCGGCGTTCCCCATCGAGCACGCCGTTTACGGTTGCGCCTTCTGGTAGTGGCTGCGCGAGCCGGTGCCACACTGTCCCAGCTTCTTCCCAGACATCTACCACTGGTATTGCGTTCAGCGTGCCCATATCATGCGGTTGCCCGCCGCCGGTGGGATAGAAGGCGGTTTGATCGAGCCGCACTGCTGGCTCCGGTTCGCTTGCGCGTATTTCTAGAACGCGGGCAGTGAAGTCGTGCAGGGTGCCATCTTCATAGTAAAGTTTGCGGGTCATGCCATTGCCTCTGGGCGGCGATAGGGCAGCGCAATACTGAATGTCGCCCCAGCGTCGGGTGTGCTCGTCACCCAGATGCGTCCGCCGTGGGCTTCGACGGCAAGCTTGCAGAAAGCAAGCCCTAGCCCGGCACCGGTGATGCGCTTGGTAAGCGCACTATCGCCGCGCACAAACGGTTCGAAGATGCGCGCTTGTTCTTCTGGGGAAATGCCCGGGCCGGAATCGGTCACGTTTACGTGGAACTCGGTGGTATCATACTCCAATGTGATGTGGATGGCACCACCGGGCGGTGTAAACTTGATGGCATTATCGAGCAGGTTGGCGATGACCCGGCGTAGCACATCTTCATCGCCCAGGGTGAGGGGGATACTGGTCGGGAGGGCGCAGGTGAGCGTTTGGCGGCGTTGGGTAGCGGCGGGTTGTGCGCTTTCGGTAGCTTCAGCGGTTAGTTCGCGCAAATCCACGCTTTCTACGGTCAGCCGCTTTTCGCCGGAGCTCAAGTGTGCGGTATCCAGAATGGTGCCGATGAGTCGCTCCATGCGGTGGGCATTGCGCAGGCTGATCTGGAGGAGCTGTTCCATCGGCAGCGTGAGGTCATGCTCCCGCCAGGCGTTGTGGATCAATTCCAGCCCGTTGAGGATACTGTTCAGCGGGTTGCGCAGATCGTGGACGATCATGTTGGCGAGTTGTTGGCGGGTCGTTTCCAGGGCCACCCGGTCGGTGATGTCGTGGCCGAGCCAGAGGTAGGTCTGGTCGGGGGTGTAGTGTTGCAGGCACGAAAGGTATACTGTGAACGTGCGTTGCATGCGTTGCCCATTGGTGAACTGATCTTCCCAGCTCAATACTGGTTGCGTTTTCAACTCTTGCTTGAGGATCGCGAACCGCTCTGGTGTGAGGTTGAGGATACGCAGGCCATCGCAGCGTTGGCAGTCATCCGGTAGATCGAGCAGGCGCTGTGCGGCATGATTGGCCTCAAGTATATTCCCGCTGTGATTGAGGATAATGATGGGATCGAGGTTTTGATCGAATAACTGCTGGTAGCGCTCTTCCGCCTGGCGAATCTGCTCGAAAAGCTGGGTGTTGCGGATGGCAGGCGCGGCCAGGGCTGCCAGGGCGGTGAGCAGGTCTTGGGTATCTGCGAAGTTGACTTCATCGGAGGGATTGATTAGCTCTAGGATAGCGATGGTTTCTTGCCCGGCGCGGATGGGGACAGCATAGATAGCGCGCGTGACAAAGCCGGTCTTACTATCCACGCCCGTGTAAAAACGGCCATCTTCCTGCACGTTGGGGATCCAGAGTTGCTCCCCGTGGGTAGCCACCCAGCCCAGCACCCCCGTTTCCGGCGGCAACCGCATCCCAATGATCTGATCGGCGGATACACCAGAGGCGGCGCGAAACACGAGCGTGCCGTCTGGCTCAACCGTCGTGACTGAGACAGCATCCGGATGGAAGCGTTTGTGGGGCAGATCCATGAGCATTTCCAGAATGTCCTGGGTGTTGAGCGTGGTTGCCAGCGTGCGCGCCGCCGCGTAGAGGAACGCCAGGCGTTCGAGCGTGTTGCGCGTGCGCGTTGCCAGGGCTGCGTTATGGACGGCGGCGGCAGCGTAATCGGCGAAGGCGTGTACCCACTGGAGATCCTGTTCTTGGTATGCCTGGAGCTGGCAACTGCCCAGGGTCAACAGGCCCACGGATCTTTCAGCCGCTATGAGCGGCATTCCAATCCAACTGCGCAAGGGCAGTTCGGCCTCTTGGGGGTGCCAGTGAGGGTGTTGGGTGACATCGTTGAGCGCGAGCGGCGCGCGCGCCCGGAACACATGTCCCAGCAGCGTGGGGCTACTGACCGTGAGGGCTACTGGGGCTACAGACTGGGTGAGGGTGCTGTGCCAGGCCTGCGGATAGAGGTGATCGCCTTCCAATAGATAGACCGTTACGTTATCGCAGGGTACAGTCTGGGCCAGGTGTGTTAGCATCAGCTTGAGCACCTGTTCCAGATCGAGAGTACTGGCGAGCGCGTGGGCTGTCGCGGTCAGGTTCTCCTGCACCCACTGGGCTTTTTGTGTCAGAGTGAGGGCCTTTTCGAGTGCGTGCGTTTGCTGGAGTTCTTGTTGCCGCAAGTCTTCCAAATTGCTCACCATGCGAATACGCGCGCGATGTACGATGCTGGTGATAATCATCGTCGCAAATAGCGCGAAGCCGAAGTGTCGCCACGCTGCCAGGGGTGGGGCCAACTGCCACAGAATCAGCCCCCAGCCGATGCAGGTGGCGATCAGCACCAGTACAAACCAGCGGGTGGAAAGGAACAAGAAACCAGCGCCGATGACGATCAACATGAGGTTGGTGGTTTGCTGTGGCTCACCAGTGAGATGGAGGAGGATCAGGCTGTTAAGCAAAGCCAGGCCGGCGATGCCAGCGGTGAGGGGGTACACCAGGTGGAGGGGGGGGTGCCAGTAGCTTCGCAGAGCGAGCCAGAGCACCAGCAGGAGCGCTGCGGTGGCCGTCGCTAGCAGGGCCACGGCGGGGGCGATGGGGGCAGGTAACAAGAATTGGTGGCTAAAGGCTAATCCGCCATAGTAGAGACTTAGCACCAGCACGGCCCCCGGCAGGTTGTCGCGTACCCATTGGGTAGTGTAGTTGTGTGTGCTTGGCGTCCTGGTGGGACGTGCATCGTGATTAGGCGTGTCTGGCATGTTTTTTCCTCTTCAACTCAGTCAACCGTATTTTGTGAAGGCTGCTTGTAGCTGCTTGGTGTCAATCGAACGATACGAGTTCTTTGCCCTGCAAGCGTTCTAACACTTTCTCGATAATTAGAGAAAGGTGATCGCCGTTGGAGACGAAATCGAGCCGGTCGGCAGGCACGGTGAGGATGGGACATAGCGCGAAATGCTCGAACCAATCCTCGTATAGCCCGTTCAGGCGCGTTAGGTAATCCTCTGTGATTTGGCGCTCGTAGGGGCGGCCCCGTTGTTGGATGCGTTCGCAGAGCTTGCTGACGGATGCCTGTAGGTAGATGACCAGATCAGGTGGCGGCAGGATAGTGGTTACAGCAATATAGAGATCGTGATAGGTGTGATAATCGCGCTCTTGCAGTGCCCCTTGCAGGTAAAGATTGCGGGCGAAAATTTCTGCATCCTCGTACACTGTGCGATCCTGGATGACGGAGTTGGGTCGCTCCAACAGTTGGCGGTGGTGTAATAACCGGCGTGCCAGGAAGAACACCTGCGAGTGAAAGCTCCACCGTTCCATATCGGTGTAGAAATCCGCCAGGTAGGGGTTGTCTGTGACCCCCTCCAGGAACGGTTCCCAGCCTAGGCGTTGGCTAAGCAACGCGGTGAGGGTGGATTTCCCCGCCCCGATATTGCCAGCAATCGCGATAAAGCGTTTCTTCATGGATTAATCCTCTGATTTAGTGTACGGAGCGCAAGGCGTAAGCGTTTCATCGGGCTTTGGTTTTTGCTGCAACGGTAGTTGGAGGGTGAATGTGCTGCCTACTCCCGGAACACTTGCGACTTCGATTGATCCGCCATGCGCATGTACAATTTCCATTACTAGCGACAATCCTAGTCCCATGCCGCCATAACGTCGCCGGGTTGAACCATCCACTTGATAGAACCGCTCGAAAATCAATTGGAGATGCTCCGATGCGATGCCAATTCCTTGATCAATAACCGAAAGGCAGACCCAATCCATATCATCCAACGCCCGAATCATTACGATACCTTTATCGGGGCTGAATTTGATGGCGTTTTCAATCAAGTGGCTGAGCGCCAGGTGCAACAGTTCGCTATCCCCAGAGAGCGTGGGGAGGTTGTCGGGAATGTCCAGGTGGAAGAGGATGTGTTGGCGCTCAGCCATTTCCTCAAATTCTGCGATGACCTGTGGTACCAGGTGTTGTAGCGTTACTTGCGTGGGCGGCCCTAGTTCGATATGGCCCTGAAGCGTGGTGAGGTTGTGAATCAGGCGATTGAGACTGCGTGCGCGTGCGTAAATAGTGTAGATGATGTTGCGTTGGGGGGGGGCCAGGTCGCCGAGCGCGCCCTCGAGTAACATCTCGCTGTAGCCCAGGATGATGCCCAGCGGGGTGCGCAGCTCGTGGCTGACGTTCTGCACCATCTGCGTGCGGATTTCGTTGAGCTGGTACGCTTCTTCGTAGGCCAGGGTGAGCTCCTCCGCCTGTGTGCATAAGCGGGATACCAATTGTGCGTTGGCGAGAGCCAGCGCGGTTTGATTTGCCAGAATTTGGACAGCGGCCAACCGTTCCTGCATATCGGCTTTCGGTAAGCGTTCGATGTTGAGCAAAAGTAGCCCCACCACGCGCTCCGGCGTTTGCAACGGTTGGAAGAAGAGGGGCTGTTGTGGTAGGGCCATAATATAGTCGCCTAGTTGGGGTAACTTTTCCAGTAGGGTGGCCCGTGCCTCGGGCTGGATCAGGTGGGGTGTCAATCCGCGTAGTTGTGCGGCAAGCCCATTGGCCTCACTCGTGGTGCAGGCGTCCGGGGCGGCTGTAATCCATTCCAGGCGCGTTTCGTCGCGTAGTAAGGCGATCTCCAATCTTCCAGGGATTTCGGCGTTGATAGCCTGGATGAGCCAATCGAGAATGGTGTTGACTTCGCGGTTGGCGGCAATGTGCGCACCCGTTTGCATCAGCCGTTGGAGCATCTCGGCGCGCGCGCTGATGGTTTCATAGAGCCGGGCATTTTGTAGCAATACCCCCAGTTCTGTGGCTAACGCTTCCAGGAAGCGTACTTCATACTGGCGATTAGTGCCTTCTTCTGGTGAGGCGACCGCAAAGAGCAGCTGGGTCTCCCCGCGTTCCTGGATTGGAACAGCTGCCAGGGTGCATGCGGGAGGGGTAAACTCAGGCATATCGGGCGGCGGAGAATTCCAGTAACTCTCGCCAGCCCACACTGTATTCCAGGGGGCCGCCGTCAGGGGGAGGCTGTCTGACAGCCATTTTGAGCCTTCGAGAGGCTGGAGGTGGTCCCCTTTTTTACATAGGAAGGCCTGTTGTGGATAGGGGAGAGCGTCCTTGAGGAAGGCTTGCGCCAGCGTTAGCACATCGCGTCGGGTAAGCGCCGAAGCGCGCAACATCAACTCGCGCAACAAGTGGGTGTCCTGAAGCCGTCGTTGCGCGGCCTTGTAGAGGCGTGCATTGACCAGGGCATGGGTTAGCTGGTCGGCCATGATTTGCAGGGCGGTAAAATCATCCTGAGTAAATGTATCCGGCTGGGTGGATTGCACATCCAGAGCGCCGATGACTTGTCCGCGATGGCGCATGGGGAGGGTGATTTCGGCGCGGGTGGCAGGGAGCAGCGGGTTGGCAAAGTGTTGCCTATCGCTACCTACTTCTAGTGTGATGCGCGGTTCGCCGGAGCCGGTGACATAGCCAACAATCCCTTGCTCGCCCACCTTCAACTTGTGATGCAGCGCGAGCAGGGCACGCCCTTCCGGGCTGTTGGTCGCCTTGAGTACGGCGTATTGTTGTTCTGAATCCATCAAGAAAATCCCGACATGATAGAAGCCCAGATGTTTGCTGATGAGGTGGGTAACGTGCTCCAGCAGTTCTTCTGGGTTGAGGTAAGCCGTGGCGTCGCGGCCTACGGTGGCGATTGCTTCCAGACGCTCCTGGCGGCGATAGGATTGTGCCAGGCTGTGGATTCCTTTGAGCGCGCTGTGTGAGAGCTGGAGGATGCTCTCTAGCCCGGCCTGTTGATGCGTGGTGAGGGTGTTTGCCGAGGGCAGGCTGATAATAAACCCTTTAAGGGTCAGCGACGTGGGGGCGATGGTCGCTGGCAGGAGTAGAAATTGTGCGTCCAGCTCCGGTGCGAACTGGGCCGCTGGCAGGAGCGTGGGGGCGGTGATGGCGAAGTGTGTGGGCAACGCGCGGGTGAGGTTCTCTTGTAGTGCCGCATCCGCGAAAAGGTCGCCGGTGCAAGGCTCTAGCGTGAGCGTTTCGGCCTGTATATTCCAGCCAGCGCTGCTCAGCGGGGTAGCGAGCAACGCTTCAATGGCGTGCAGGGCAGCTTGATAGATAGCACATGCTTCCATAGATTGTGTGCAGTCTCCTGATGCTTGCATTTCAAGTAGGTTGTGGAGGGTTTTGGTTATCTGGGTTTGCTAATTTCTGTCAGTTTTTTATAGGCCAGTGTAAATATGGCGGATTGAAATACTACCCATACTGCCGATAAGGCAGCATTAAGACTGCTCATTATTAAACCTACCACGATAAACAGCGGACTTGTGCTCAGACGTTGCATACAGCTCATGACAGCATTAATATTGACATTGGCTGTGCATTGTTGCATAACCTGGAGCAGCGGTTCCATGGCAAACATTACCAGCGGGATGAGCGGCATGAGTATAATCCCGATCACAAAACTGAAAATCAGGCCAATGAGCAAACAAATTGCAGAGAATGTCAGAATGGATTTGGTGTGGGTGCGCAGGATGTGCGCTGCTTTTTGGAGACTGGCTTTGACGCCGCGTTGCTCTAATACGATGGCGCGATAGGCAAAGGCATCCATATAAATCAATGGGACGGCCAATATCGCGGTGCTCATGCCTAATAACCAAATACCGGTGAATGCACTGGTTGCGCCCATGGGTATTGTCCCCCCTACAATGTTGGCATCCAGGCTTTGGGTGAGGGAGCGACTGGCAATTACCATGATGAGATTCAGTATTATGATGGGCCACCAAAGCAACAATTGCATCAGCAGAACCGAGCGGAGAGATTTGAAGGCGGCCTGGAATACATCTTTCAGTGGGGCGATGGGGCGGGGGCGTTTCACATCAAGTGCGGCTACTTCTCGGATGAGGCTGATGCGGGCCACTGTACCTATCAGCCAAAGCCCGATAGAGATAATGATGGTCAAGGTAGTAATCAAGGCATCGGGGTTTATCATGCCCCCGATATTTTGGAAGAGCCAGGCGCTACCTTGAACGAAGTTACTATTAATGTTGTTGTTTCCCCAGAATAGACTGGCAAGAAATCCGAGTACCCATAAGGATTTGTACTTCCATGTGAAGTCCCAGGCTTTAGAAAAGATGCGTTCGTAAATCATAGGTTTCCTTGTTATGATGGTAAATCACGAGGAGGGCGAGTTATTTTATGAATAGGGATGTCCGGCGCGGCGGGCCAGGGTTTGCAGGACGGTTTGCGCTTGCTCCAGAGCCGCCAGGAGCTTTTCGGGCGCACCTTCTGGCCTGATAGGCGGTTGCTGGGAGAGGGCTGCGCCGATAGCACCCACGGTCTCTACCAAGGCAATGAAATCGCCCAGCGCGTGCCAGTTGGCTGCGGAGCGGGGCTCCAGCGGGGGCGCCGTTGGTAATTGCCAGGCCAGATGCGGTGTGCTGGGCGTTTCCAGCTCCATCAGCGTCGGTTGGCGCACCCCGGCCAGCGCCGCATGGATGCGATTCTCGATCAGCTCCAAATCCTGCGGCGTGCGCACAAAATCCAGCGCATCGCTCTCGATCACCAGGAGTGGGGTGGCGGTATAGTTGCTGAACAACTCCTCGTAGCCCTGGCGCAGTGCCTCGATGTAGGCACGATCCATTTGGCGCTCATAGGGACGGTCACGCATGGCAATGCGCGCCATGAGCATATCTGTGCTGGCTCGTAGATAGACGACTAAATTGGGGTGGCGGGTCTTTTCGGCCAACGCCTCATAGAGCCGTTCGTACATGGTTAGCTCGTCACCGGCCAGGTTGAGCCGCGCGAAGAGGCGATCTTTGGCAAAGAAATAGTCCGAGATGACCGTAGTCTGGCCCAACTGTGCGGGAATGCTCTGTTGTTGACGGTAACGGCTGAGCAGGAAGAAAATTTGTGTCTGAAAGGCGTACCGTGCTCGGTCGCCGTAGAAATCGGAAAGAAAAGGATTCTCATCAAAGGCTTCTCGAACGTGCTGCGCGTTGAAGTGGGGTTGGAGTAACCGCCCCAGTGTAGTTTTACCTACACCGATGACGCCTTCGATAGCAATGTAAGGATGGTTTGTTGTCACATTCACGCTATACGCCTCTTTCACGCCGGAGTGTTGGATAGGGCCGGGTAGTACGCAGACTCTATCAAGAGCATACCCTTATCAGGAAGAAAGTCAAGCGTTTTTACTGTTTTTTGTAGATTATTCATTATGTAAAGCGATATTTTTATATTTTGTTTGACACTTTTCTGAGATATGTTACAATCAAAACAGTTCGATCAGTAGTTACGTGGTTGCTGTTTGCGCCACCGGCTCAAATTGAGATGCTTGAAGGAGGTTCTCTATGACTTTGCTTAATGATGAAATTCGTGACCAGGTAACTGAGTTACTGGCTGGTTTGGATCATCCCGTGCGCTTGTTGGTATTCACCACACCAGAGGATTGCCAGTATTGCGATGTAATCGTGGAACTGACTCAAGAAGTGGCTGCGACCTCAGAGCAGGTAGCTGTAGAAGTGTACGATGTTACTAAGAATGCTGCGATAGCGGCCGAGTTTGCGATTGATAAAACTCCGGCGATTGCTTTTATTGGCAAAGAGGACTACGGCTTGCGCTTTTTTGGCATCCCAGCGCAGCATGAGTTTACCACGCTGATTCACGGCATTCAGGCGGTGGGCCACGGTCACGCACATCTTGATGAGGCTACCGCGAGCTTCCTGGCGGAACTGCAAAAGCCGGTGCTGATGCGCGTCTTTGTTACGCCCGGTTGCCCTTATTGCCCCCCCATGGCAGCGATGGCCTATGATATGGCCGTGGCGAGCTCTTACGTGCGCGCCGAGGTGGTCGAAGCCAGCGAGTTCCCAGAGCTGGCGCAGCAGTTTGATGTGATGGGCGTTCCGCTCAGCGTCATCAACGAGCAGGTGCGGGTCGAAGGTAGTGTGCCTGCTGAGAAAATTGTGGATGCTATCAAGTCGGTGTTGTAGCCGGTGGGCTGAATACCTTTCCGCGTATAAATGTTTGTCACTCCAAGCCCGGCCTTATCCGCCGGGCTTGTTCTTGCAAACTTTACAGAGCGGGCTATGATAGACGGGAGGCGGGAACTATCTCTTAGCGTCAGAATGTTCAGAGCAGATCGCCAGATCCGCGATTGGGTAAGTGTTTGCCATTCGCCATTCGCCATTTTCAAGGGAGGTTCAGTATGTTTGAGTTTTCATTGAGCAAAGAGACTAAGAAAACAGTCGCAACAGCTACGCTGTATGATGTACTTATCATCGGTGCCGGGCCAGCCGGGTTGACCGCGGCCATTTACACTGCGCGTGATGGCATGAAGACGTTGCTCTTAGAAAAGGCGGGTGCCGGCGGATTGGCGGCCAGTACCGAGCTGGTCGAGAACTACCCCGGCTTTCCCGATGGCGTTTCCGGTGCTGAGATGATGGAACTCTTCCGCCAGCAGGCTGAACGTTTTGGCGCGGAACTTGTCGAATTTGATGAGGTGGAGCGGGTTGTGCCGGTGCAACCGGGCCGCGTGGAAGTGCATACTGCCGCGGGGCAAGTGTACCAGGCCAAGGCGGTGATTGTCGCCACGGGGAGTGAGTCCAAGAAGCTGGGCGTCCCTGGCGAGAAAGAATTTTATGGGCGCGGGGTCTCTTACTGCGCTACTTGCGATGGCCCGCTTTTCCGGGGCAAGGATGTGGTCATCGTTGGCGCGGGCAATTCCGGCTTGCAAGAAGGCGCGATTATGGTCACTTACGTCAACAGCGTCAAAATCGTCGAATTCTTGCCTACCTCGAAGGCAGAGAAAATCCTACAAGACCGGGTCTTTGGGCATGAGAAAGTGGAATTATTCTTTAACCACAGCCTGACCGCTATCGAAGGTGAGAAGACCGTGCAGCGGGTGGTGGTGAAGAACCGCGAGACTGGCGCGGAAGTCACCTTGCCTACCGATGGGGTTTTCATCTACGTTGGGTATGCGCCGTACACCAAGTTCCTGGAGGGTGTGGTGGAGTTGAACCGCTTCGGGTACATTGTGACCGACGCGCACACGCGCACTTCGGTGCCGGGGATTTTTGCCGCTGGCGATGTGCGCGCCGATAACCTGGCGCAAATCGCAGTAGCGGTGGGTGATGGAGCCAAGTCCGCGGTCGCCGTGCGCGAGTATTTGCTGGCGTTGTGAATTTTGCATGAATCTATGGGAGGGGAAGTTGTATGAGCATTCCAAAGAACATCAGTACCTTTGAGCGTATTTTGCGCGTGATTGTGGGGCTTTACGTTATGTTGTTCGGCTTACTGTTTCTTCAGGGCGTGCTAGGGACGCTGCTGGGGGTGGTAGGCGCCGTTGCTTTCTTGACCGGCGCAGTAGGTTATTGCGGCTTCTATACGCTGCTGGGCAAGCCAGTCTCCTGCCCGGCCCCTGTGCCCACCCCCGAAGAAGCGGCTGCCGAAGCGGTGGAAGCAGGCTAATGAAATTTTGGGTATTGGTGACTCCTTCAGAGCCAGCTGCTCGGAGCGGAGCGCTAGATCCGCGACGGGTTAAGTTCTGAGATTCGCTATTCGCCATTTTTTTTGAGGAGGTCCACATGTTATTGAAGCACCTCAACAATGTGCCGCTCGAACCAGTGATGGACGGCATCGGCATCCGCTGGATGTTGACCGAGAAGGACGGCGCGCCCAACTTCGCTATGCGCGTCATCGAGATTCAGCCCGGCGTGCGTTTCGATCCGCATCACCATCCCTACGAGCATGAGATTTTTGTCCTTGAGGGCGAGGGGGCGTTACTAGGGCCGGATGGCCCGCTGGGCGATATGCGGCCCGGTGTGGCATTGTTTGTCCCGCCGGACGCCGTCCACGGGTATCACAACACCGGGCAGGCCACGCTCAAGTTTATCTGTGTTATTCCGCTCTGAGATTTGCAGATTTTCTGATTTTAGATTTTCACAAGGAGAACTATATGGCGACTGCAACTGTTACTTGGGTTGGGCCGGGAATGCGCTTGATTGCGCAGGCCAATCATAGCCCGACGATTGTTTTAGATGTCCCGCACTCGACGGGAGCGCAGGGTGGCCCTAGCCCGATGGAACTGCTTCTGATGGGTGCGGCCGGCTGCACGGCGATGGATGTGGTCTCTATCATGGGTAAAAAGCGCGAGCCGCTCACCGGCCTGGAAGTGCATGTCGAGGCGGAAAAGGCCGAAGAACACCCGCAGGTCTATACTAAAATCCATCTGGAGTATGTGGCTTACGGGCAGGGCATATCCGCTGCTGCTCTGGAGCGTGCAATTGAACTGTCACAGGAGACCTATTGCTCGGTCGCGGCGATGCTTAAGGCAACGGCTCCGATTACGTTTAGCTTCCGCATTGTGGAAGATCAGCCCGCCCCCTACCTGCCGGGTAAGTAGTGGCGTGATGCGTGATGCGTGAAGAGATTTTCACGCATCACGCTATATTTATTACTGTTGGAGACTCTTTACACATGGCAACACTCAAATCTTTCTGGCGTGAGAATTGGCTCATCATTATTGTGGTGCTGGGTCTGGGGGCGGCGTTCGTTTTTCTGCGTACACCCGGTGATACGTTCGCCTCTATGGAGGCGCTAGAAGCGCGTTTGCAGGCGGGGCAACCCACCGTGGTGAATTTCTATTCTAACTCGTGTAGTATATGTTTGTTTACCAAGCCTCAGGTGGATCAACTCGAAGCAGATTTGGTCGGTCAGGCAGGTGTACTCCGCCTCAACGTGACCCAATCCGTAGGCCGTGAGATCGCGCAACGCTGGGGCGTGCGTGGCGTCCCCACGTTTTTTGTAGTAGATCGTGTTGGTCAGATTGTCTACGCCCGTGCTGGCGCGCCGCAAGTTGAAGAGATCAAGGCCGCTGTTGCGAGCAGCAGTAGAAATTGATACAGCTCTTGCGCAACAACGCCGCCTGAGCCTTGCCTTTCTCCATGGCAGGGTCAGGCGGTTTCTAGTGCGATGCCCCTTGCGGCAGGTTTAGGGTATGCCTTTTGCGTTAGTTCTTGGTAGTGAGTTATTATGCACATCTCAGTAGCCGTCGCTAAAATCAACAAGTGGGCCGTGCTAGAAAGCGGCGACACGCTCGAAGTCATCGAGCGGCCGCACGGCGGGCTATCGGTGGTGCTGGCCGATGGGCAGAGCTCCGGGCTAGGTGCAAAGTCCGTGAGCCTGGCGGTAGTGCGCAAGGTGGTCTCGGAACTGGGCGAAGGGGTGCGCGATGGCCCGGCCGCCCGCGCCGCCAACGATATGCTCCACACGCTGCGCGGCGGCAAGGTCTCAGCGACGCTGGTGGTGCTTTCGGTGGATATGCACAGCCACTCGCTGGTCATCACCCGCTGTGGCGGGCCGCCCGTCTATGTGCGCGAGCCGGAGGGAACGTGGCGCGCGCTGCCCGATACCGCGCTCACGCTCGGCTTCCGGCGGCAGATGCGCCCCAGCGTCGAAAATATCCCACTCGCGCCGGGGCTGGTCGTCTGCGCGTTTACGGATGGTCTGGCGCACGCGGGCAGCCGCAAAGGGGCGCAGCTCGATGTTGCCGCCGCCATTGCTGAGCTGTGGGCAGCGCAGCCTACGGCGCAAGCCCTCGCCGATGGCCTGCTGGCGCGCGGCCTGGCCGCCGATGACAACCGGCCCACGGATGATACCAGCATTGCCGTGCTGCACATCGCACCGGGTGCCGGCGACGGCCCGCGCTATATGCGGATCGAGATGCCGCTCTCCGAGGTGTGAACAAGCGCCATGGAGTCGCCGCTGATTGGCATTGTCGGCCCTTGCTCGGCGGGGAAATCCGTGCTCGCGCGCGGCTTGCGCGAGCGTGGGTATCAGGTCAAAGAAATCCGCCAGGAGCACTCCGGCGTGCCGGATATGTGGCTGCAAATCACTAACCCGGATTTGCTGCTCTATGTGGACGTGAGCCTCGACGTGGGCGCGCAGCGCGAGCGGCTGGCGAAACCCTCCTCGTGGTGGATCGAAGAGCGTGAGGTACGCCTGGCCCACGCCCGCCAGCACTGCGATTTCTACATTGATACCAGCGCCCTCACGCCCGATGAGGTGCTGTATCAGGCGTTGGCGTTTCTGGAAGATGTGATGCGTGAAACGTGAAGCATGAAGAGTGGGGTTTTCGCTCTTATCAGGGGAGGTTTTGAAAATGTCGCCCATCTTATTTTCGATAATTGCTGTTTTTGTGATGTTTATTTGTAGTATTTTTTGCTTGTTGCTGACTTATGTGATTTTGCAACGTTCGGTGGGGCCTACAGCTGCATTGCGAACGGTTAAATTATTGTTGATAAGTTTGCCAATCGTATTGCCATTCGTATTGATGCCGCTCGCTCTGTCCATCTTGCCAAAAATATGGCAAGATGGTGTTCGGATGGCATTTTTATGGGGATTCTCAGCAATACTTTTGTTCCCTCCAATCGTTTACTTCAGACATCGAACCCGGTCTGGTAATCATTTGCTGACTATTGGGTATACTGGGGCGCAACGTTCCATGGTAGTGCTCGGCCTTGTGACAGCTTTTTTCTTTGTGTGTGGATTAATACTTTATTATGTGAGTCGCGAACGAGGTGTTTTGCTATTCTCTTCGCTCATCTTGTGGTTAGCTCTCAGTGTATTCTGTTTGTTCTCCGGTTTGGTGCAACTTCAAATAAGAGAGTATGGTATCCTAGGGGCAACATTGATTACCTGGAAACAAATTGAGGCTTATCATTGGGAAGAAGATTGTCCCACTACGCTTACATTGACTGTAACGCGCCGCTGGCCCTGGCGAGACTGGAAAGAAATGAGTATTGCCATTCCATTGCATGACAAACCCAATGTAGACGCACTCTTGAAACGCTATTGCAATCCGTCGGGGCAAGTGGACTGTGGATATGAGGCAGCAGCGTGAAGGATCGGTGAGGATGAGCAATCCAAAATCAAAAATCCAAAATCTAAAATCGCACTTCCTGGTTTTCTCCTGGGAGCTTACCTCCTGGCTCTTGCGCCATACCGGCGGACTGTTCGAGCGGGTGGGGGCGGAGCGCGCGTCGCGCTGGCTGCACCCGTTCGAACTTGCGCTCAAGCGCCCGCTCTTCGATTGCCAGGAGTGTGGTCAGTGTGTGTTGCACTATACCGGCATGGTTTGCCCGATGAATTGTCCCAAGCAGCTCCGCAACGGTCCGTGCGGCGGCGTGCGCGCCAATGGACATTGCGAGGTCTACCCGGAGCGCGATTGCGTCTGGGTGCGCGCCCTCGCCGGGCTGGAACGCACGCCCTACACGGCAGAAAAAGCGCGCCTCAACCCGCCGGTGGATTGGCGTCTGCGCGGCATGGCCTCCTGGGTCACTTACGCCACCGGCGCAGATCGCATCACGACTGGCAATGAGAGCGCCGTGCGCTATGCGGAAATTGGGGAACCCTAGACCACGGACGACAGACGACGGACGACTTTTACATGAAACGTGGTCAGTGGTCTGTCGTCTGTGGTCAATTTAGAGAATTATATGAACACCATCACACAACCCGATAGCAACCTGGCGCGAGTATTGCGCGCTGGGCGCTTCGCCGTCACCGTCGAGGTAGGGCCGCCGGTTGGACCGCTTACCGACCCCATCTACCGGCAGATTGCGGTGTTGCGCGGCTACGCCGATGCCTATAACGTCACCGACAATCAGGCGGCGACGGTTCACATGGCGAGCCTGCCGGTCTGCATCATGCTCAAGCAGGCGGGGATGGAGCCGGTCTTGCAGATGACCTGCCGCGACCGTAATCGCCTCGCGCTGCAAGCCGACCTTATCGGCGCGGTGGGGCACGGCATCGTCAACGTGCTGGCGCTCAGCGGCGATCACGTCAGCGGTGGCGATCATCCCCACGTCAAGCCGGTCTACGATCTGGACTCGGTCAACCTGGTGCGGATGCTGCGCATGATGCGCGAGGGCGTCTTCGAGAACGGCCAACCCATTCCCAAGCGCGCGCCAGATTTCTTCGTCGGCGCGGTGGAAAACCCCTTCGCGCCGCCCTACGACTTCCGTCCGCTTCGCGTAGCGAAAAAGGTGGCGGCAGGTGCACAGTTCCTCCAAACGCAGCTTATCTTCAACGTGCCGCGCTTCCGCGAGTTCATGGCCCGCGTGGTGGATTTGGGCTTGCACGAGCAGGTCGCCATCCTCGCGGGGGTAGGGCCGGTGCGCTCACTGCGCGCTGCCGAGTTCATGCGCGAGCAGGTGGCGGGCATGGACGTGCCCGACTGGGTGGTGCAACGGATGCAGGGCCTCTCCAAAGAGGCGCAAGCCCAGGCTGGCATCGAGCTGTGTGTGGAAATCGCCCAGCAAGTGCGCGAAATCGAAGGCGTGCGCGGGCTGCACATCATGGCCGTCGGGTGGCCGTCGGCTGTCCCGCCAATCGTGGAGGCATTGCGCCTCTATCCGCGTCCCATCGCCGAGCCGCTGGAGTGGGTCTCCCTCGGCGCCCTCTCGCTAGAGGCGATGGGGGAGATGTGAGACGTAATTCGTAATGCGTACTGCGTAATTTTCCGGATTACGCAGTACGCATTACGCAGTAAAAAGCCTGTACACTGAGGTAACACTATGCCCGACTACACTCTGATCCCCTACACCAACCGCCGCTACCTCGACGCGGTGGAAGACCATGTCGTGCTGTGCGATGGCGCGACCGGCACGCAGCTGGCCCTGTTTGACCTGGGCGCGGCGGATTATGGCGGCGAGCGCACGCAGGGCTTGAACGAGATGCTGCTCCTGCATCGCCCCGACGCGGTGGAAGCCGCGCATGTCGCCTACCTGGAGGCCGGGGCGGACGCCATCGAGACCAACAGCTTCCGGGGCAACCGTCTCACGCTGGCCGAGTTCGGCGTGGGCGATCTGACGCCGGAGCTCAACCGCCGCGCGGCGAGCCTAGCCCGCGCTGTGGCCGACCGCTACACGGCAGCGACGGGCCGCCCGCGCTTCGTCGTCGGCTCGATGGGGCCGACCGGGCAGCTGCCCTCGCTCGATGACCCGGAGCTCTCCCGCTTCACCTTCGCGGAGCTGGCCGAGGTCTACGCGGAGCAGGCGCAGGCGTTGCTCGAAGGCGGCGTGGATGTGCTGCTCCTGGAAACCCAGCAGGACTTGCTGGAGCTCAAGGCCGCCGTGCAGGGCGTATGGCAGGCGTTCACGCGCCTGGGCGTCCGCGTCCCCATCCAGGCGCAGATCACGCTCGACGCGAGTGGCCACACGCTCACCGGCCCCGACGCCGAAACCGCGCTGGTCGCGATGGCCGCGCTGCCGGTGGACATCATCGGCCTGAATTGCTCCACCGGCCCGGAAGAGATGCGCGCTGCCGTGCGTCGTCTGCTCGCCCTGAGCAACCGCCCCATCTCCGTGATGCCCAATGCCGGGATGCCGGAGAACGTGGCCGGGCGCGCAGTCTACCGGATGCAGCCTGAAACCTTCGCCGCGGCGCTGGCCGAGTTTGCGGGGTGGGGCGTCCGCGTGGTGGGTGGGTGCTGCGGCACTGGCCCGCAGCACATCGCGGCTCTGCGGGCTGCGCTCCCCGCGACGGCCCTGCGCGGCGATTTCGCGCCTGCCGCGCTGCCGTATCTGGCGAGCAACATCCAGGCTGTGCCGCTGCATCAGGAGCCGCGCCCGCTCATCATCGGCGAGCGCATCAACACTCAGGGTAGCAAGCAGGCCCGCGAGCTGGTGCTGGAACGCCGCTACGCTGCGCTGGTGGAGCTCGCGGAGATGCAGGTGAGCTACGGCGCGCACCTGCTCGATGTGTGCGTGGCGCTCACCGAGCGCGATGACGAGGTCGCGACGATGCAGGACGTGGTCAAGCAGCTCGCGCTCCACTCGCCCGCGCCGTTGGCGTTCGATACGACCGACCCGGCAGTGATGCGCGCCGCGCTGGAGGTGTATCCGGGGCGGGCGGTCATCAACTCCGTGAACCTGGAGGGCGGCGAGGCGCGCGCCCGTGCGATTCTGGAACTGGCGCGGGAGTTTGGCGCGGCGCTGATTGCGCTCACGATTGACGAGCAGGGCATGGCGAAGACCGTCGAGCGCAAGCTGGAGATCGCCCGGCGGCTGTACGCCCTGGCGGTGGATGACATCGGCCTCCCGCCGCACGCGCTCATCTTCGATCCGCTCACGTTCACGCTGGCCACCGGTGATGCCGAGAGCGCCACCGCCGCCATCGCCACGCTCGACGCGCTGCGCCGCATCCAGGCGGAGCTGCCCGGCGCGCTCACCAACCTCGGCGTGAGCAACGTCTCTTACGGCTTGCGCCCCCCCGCCCGCCGTGTCCTCAACAGCGTCTTCCTCTATCGCGCGGTGGAGGCGGGCCTCGATGCGGCCATCGTCAACCCCGCCCAAATCACCCCCTACGCCGACATTTCCGCCGAGGAGCGCGAGCTGGCTGATGATCTCATCTTCAACCGGCGGGCAGACGCGCTGGCGCGGTTCGTGACGCACTTCGAGGGGCACGCGGCTTCAGTGGATGCCGACCCCTTGCCGACCGCCGCGCCCGCCGAGCGCCTGTATCAGGCCGTCCTGCGCCGCCGCCGCGAGGGGGTAGAGGCCCTGGTGGATGCGTGTCTGACCGAGCGCGCGCCGCTGGCCGTGCTCAACGAGGTGCTGCTCCCCGCGATGAAGGCGGTGGGCGAGCTTTTTGGGACTGGCGAATTGATTTTGCCGTTCGTGTTGCAATCGGCAGAAGTGATGCGGGCGGCGGTGACGCATTTGGAGCAGTACCTGGAGCGCGACGCAAGCGCGAGCAAGGGCGTGGTGGTGCTGGCGACGGTCTACGGCGATGTGCATGACATCGGCAAGAACCTGGTGAAGACGATTCTGGCGAACAACGGCTACACGGTGCATGATTTGGGCAAGCAAGTGCCGGTGGAGACCATCATCGAGAAAGCGGTGGAGGTCAACGCGGATGCGATTGGGCTTTCCGCGCTGCTGGTGGCGACCAGCCAACAGATGGCGCGGATGGTGGAGGCGTTGCAGCGGCGCGGGCTGGCGATTCCGCTGCTGGTGGGCGGCGCGGCCATCAACCCGGCGTTCGCGCAGCGCATCGCCGTCACCGAGCCGGGCGGCCTGTATCACGGCGGGGTCTACTATTGTAAGGACGCCTTCGAGGCGTTGCAGGTGTTGGAGCAAATCGTGCTGTTCAAGCCGGCACCCCCCGCGCATGAGCACGACCATGAGCACGCCGCGCCGCAGGCGACGTGCAGCAGTTGCGCCGAGTGCAGCGCCCCGGCGGGCCAGCATCACGCCGCCGCGCCCACGCCGCCCTTCTGGGGCTATCGTGCCCTGCGGAGCATCCCCCTGGAGGAACTGCATCCACTGCTGGATCGCAAGAGCCTGTACCGGGTGGGCTGGGGCGCGCGCGGGGCTACCGGCGAGCAGTGGGCGGCGGTGCAGGCTGATTTCGATGCGCGGCTGGCGGCGATGTGGGCGGAGGCCGGGGCGTATCTGCGCCCGCAGGCCGTGTACGGCTACTTCCCCGCGCAGTCCGACGGCGACGCGCTGGTGATTTACGATCCGCGCGAGCCGGAAGCGTGGGGCGAGCTGGGGCGGTTCGTGTTCCCCCGGCAGCGCGGCGGCGAGTGCCTGTGTCTGGCGGACTACTTCGCGCCGGTAGCGAGCGGGCGCGTGGATGTGGCGGCCTTGCAGGTGGTGACGGTGGGGCGCGGCCCTACCGAGCGGTACGGTGCGCTGGAGACGGCGGGCGCGTACAGCGAGGCGTACTACGTCCACGGGCTGGCGGCGGCGATGGCGGAAGCGACGGCGGAATGGCTGCACGCCCGCATCCGCCGCGAGCTGGGGCTGGGCGCAACGCAAGGCAAGCGCTACTCGTGGGGCTACCCGGCCTGCCCGGATGTCACCCAGCACCGGACGGTCTTCGCCCTGCTGCCCGCAGAAACGGCTCTGGGCATGGCCCTCACCCTCGCCGGGCAGCTCGTGCCGGAGCATAGCACCGCCGCGTTGATCGTCCACGCGCCCCACGCGCGGTATTTTGTGGTGTGAGAGGGACGTGAACCGTGAGGCGTGAAACGTGAGCAATCGCGTTTCACGCTTTTTTTTGGAGGGGGAGCGAGATTTTGCCTGTCCGCTGATTGAGGCTATAATTTGAGTGCATGATCAATCCGCATGACCTCATCGAAAGAGGTCTCCATGTGCTATTGGCACATCAACGATGACGAAAATGTAGTGCGAACTGTCAGTTCGCAAGAGATGCGAAGCCGACGTTTCGCGTTACAATGTGGAGGTTACACATGACGACATTTTCGCAGCTTTACCCCACCATCGCCCGGTGGATTGATGAACAAGGCTGGATTGAAGTCGGCTCTGACGAATACAGTGTCTCGCTGGTGCGCGCCCTTGATCTCGGCGGGTTGGTGTGGGAAAGTAACGTGAACACGGATTCGCTAGATACCGCTTTGGCAGCGTTGGATAAGGCGCTTGAAGATTGGTTTGAGGAGAATATGTAAATGACCCCACCCATCCTCCCCGTCTTCCAACGCTTTGCCCAAAGCGTAACTGCGAAGTTTTCACAGCTGCTCTCCGGTGCGCCGGAGGATCAGCTGCGCGGGCCGTTCGAGACGCTTCGCGCTATGGATGAAACATGCCACACCCTGAAATGACCGCACAAGACGTACTTGAGCTGCTCCAGCTCTGTGTCGAACACGACATCGAGATCATCCTTGATGGCGGGTGGGGCGTGGATGCGCTGCTCGGTGAGCAGACGCGCCCGCACGCGGATCTGGACATCGCCATGCAGCATAAGGACGTGCCGCAACTGCGCGCTCTGCTCGAAGCGCGCGGTTACCAGGATGTGCCGCGTGACGATACGCGGGACTGCAATTTCGTGCTCGGTGACGATCAGGGCCATTTGGTGGACTTCCATTCATACACGTTCGATGCAGAGGGCAACCTTACCTTTGGCGTTCCGTATCCGTCCGCCTCTTTGCGCGGCAAGGGCGTCATCGCAGGCCAGCCGGTGCGCTGTATCACCCCGGAATGGATGGTAGAATTCCACACCGGCTACCCGCTCGACGAGAACGACTATCACGATGTCAAATTGTTGTGCCAGTGCTTTGGCATCAAAATTCCCGCAGCGTATGCGGTGTTTGTGATGAGAGATTCTTAACTTTCGTGAATCTCATTTGCGTTATTTTTCAAACTTCATTATAATTTGGTGGGTATGTTTATAGGGAGCAGCCGTGTAGTGTTGGCTGAACATTTTCGGAAATTTTGTTGCTGATCGAGACTGTCGAGACTTGGCGGTGCTTGAACCTGCCGAAGCCAAGGCTTGCATGAGTTTTCGGGTAGATTCCCAGTTTTTTTGTGAGCGTAGTGTGAGGTACAATTAAGATGCTTGTTGATTTTAAGTCCCATTGTGTTATCAAATACATGCCTGAATCGTACTGTGTGCTTCAGATTTGGCAGGGGTATGCCGGATCATTAAACTTTAGAGCGTCTATCGAAAAAACCATTGCCTTTGCGCAGACAGAAGAAGTACACGCAATCATCAGCGATACGCGAGAGCAAAAAGAAGTCGCTACAGAAGATGTGCGGTGGTTGGCAGAGGTAGGGAATCCACAATTGCTTGAGGTGGGGATACGGAAGCTGGCGTTTATCGTGCCCAAGGATCAGTTTACGCGCATGGGGCAAACTGATTATGCTGCACGCTCGAAGGATGAGATGGCCGTGCGGTGGTTTGTGAATCTTGAAGAGGCTCATGCCTGGATTCAAGAAGCCGCTGAGTAATTGCTACGCACAGGAGTGCCTTTGATGGTGAAAAGACCTTCTATATCCCATGTTAATTTGTTGCTCTTGATTGTACTCGGACTTCAAGCGAGCAACGTGCTGTTTTTTTGGCTGCCGAACTATGTGCGTATGATTCTAAACCAGGCGTTGTTTATTCTGCTGCCTGCGTTTATTTACCTGCGTTGGGCGGGGCTTCCGGTGCGGGAGACGCTACAGTGGCGCTGGCCGGGATGGAAAATCGCTGGTTTGAGTTTCGTCATTGGTGCGGGGCTGTATCCTTTGGCAATTTACAGTGCCGACCTTTACCAGGCACTCCTCGGTTACACCTTGCCGGAGATGCCAGAGCTGATTCCTAGCACGCCTTTTGAAGCCCTACTGGCTTTCGTGGCGTTCGCCGTGATGGCGCCCATCTGCGAGGAGGTGCTTTTTCGTGGTATAGTTCAAAATGCTTATGCCCATTGGGGGCCGCTGCGGGTTATTCTCTTCGTAGGGCTATTGTTCATGGCCTTTCATCTCGCATTGCTACAGGGCTTGAGCATTATACCCCTGGTGCTGGTGCTTGGATTTGTCTATTGGCGCACTGCCTCCCTTCCCGCTTCCATGCTCACACACTTCGGAGCCAATGTGTTAGCCGCGCTGGTGATTACTCAACGTGTGTGGATTCAATCAGCGGGGGAGGTGATTCTGGCGTTTCCCACAGCGATTGCCGGTCTCGGGTTGGTGTTGCTATCGCTGGGGTTGCTTGTCCGCCTCACGCGCCCCGCACCGCCTCCAGATGCACCGGTTACAGAGCGCGGTTGGTTGGCGCGCAGTTGGCCTTTACTGGCTGCTTTGCCGATCTGGCTCATTTTCATCGGGCTAGAGGTTTTTGTTGGCTATTCGCCGGAGCTGTTTGCCCAGCCTGTGGTCCTCAATCCGCTGCCCTGGGTTGAGACACAAACGTGGCACTATCAGATTTACAACGTCATTGACGATCCCATTGGCGAGGCGACCTGCACACTCGCACCAGAGACACAGGCCGTTACCCTGACCTGTTGGCAGGATCAGCAGGAATACGAAGTGCAGGTGGAGCGCAGTTATTGGTACAGCCAGGCGCTTGTGGGGGAACGTATGGTGCGTTGGGATCGGGAGAGCTACGCGCCGTTGTTAGATCTATCCGACTTTGAAGCGCAGGTGATACAGTGGATGTTGGCTGAGCAAGCAATCACTGTTGAGGCCACCCATGCAGACGCGGAAATGGAGACTTGGGTGGAGCCGTTGCCCTTGTTGGCGCAGGATACGCTTGTCACAGCTAGCGGTATTTGGCCCTGGCAGCTGGCGGCACTCACTTTTGAAGAGGGCGTTACCGCCCGGTTGCTACACCTGTCGCCAAATGTATGGCGCCAGGCAACGCAAGATAGCGGCCCAGTGCTGGAAACGATGCTGGTCAAAGTTATCGGTGTCGAGGCGGTGGAGACCACGTTTGGTTCGCAGGATGCCTGGCGTGTGGAAGTAGGGGAGCGCGAGATAGCTTGGTACACGACCACTGCACCTCGCACGTTGCTCCGCTATTTCAACGGTATGGACACCTGGGTTTGGTCACCATAGCAGTGTTATTAAGTTTAGCACACAGATCTGGCAGGTTTGAGAGGTTTGACGCTACACTCCCCCTTTTATTTACCTGGAAAATGCGGTCAAACACAATGTAAGCGAAACCTGCCGGGTCTTAACTTAATGACATGGCTCGCCATAGATGATATTAGCGATGCGCTTATAAATTTTAAGAAATTAATCTGTAAATAAGGTTTTGTGTCAAGTTGGTCGTTCTAAAAATAAAATGATACCCCCTATCCCTCTGCCCCCTTTCCCCCGCTTGCGGGGGAAAGGGGGGATTTTTTTTGTGGTTTTTTTGGGCGGCGGCGAAGCCGCCGCCCAAAAAAACCGTTATTCTTCGCCCCCTCCCCAGGCCGCTGAGGTTTTGCCCTCTGATATGGGCATTTCTAATTGTCGCTTGACAACGGACACCACGGAGACGTGGCTCGTAATGACAAGATTGAGTAGTTACTACCTGTTTTGGCAAGTACAGGACTTGGCTTATCGGTGTAAAGCCTTGGCGTTAGTTTTGTTGTTAATCTGCGTTTGTATCTTCCCAGAATCATGCTACCATACGGAAAGCTACCGCTATCCCATACTCGCGTAACCAGGAGGTTCCTATGACGCAGCATTCGACAGCGGCAAGCGAAGCTTTCGAGCGACGCAAGTCCCGCATTGGTATTCGCATGACCCTTCTGTATTCCCTCATTTACGCCGGGTTTGTCATCCTCAGCGTGTTCCAGCCCACCACTATGGGCGCGCGCGCTGTGTTTGGATTGAATCTGGCCGTCGCCTACGGGCTGGCGTTGATCATCATCGCCTTCATCTTTGCGTTGATCTACAACTACCTCTGCCGGGTCCCGTCTGCGGGCGCGGTTGCTCCGGCGCAGAGCCGCCAACAGGAGGGCTAGATGGCAATTGTAGTTTTCTTCATCTTTGTAGGTGTGGTGTTGGCGATTTCCTCTTATACGAGCCGCCGGGCGCGCGGTGTGGGCGGCTATTTTGTCGCCAACAGCTCTGTGCCGTGGACGGTCAACGGTGTCGCGTTTGCTGGCGGCTATCTCTCCGTGGCGAGCTTCCTGGGCATTGCGGGTCTTATCGCCTTTTTTGGCTACGATGGCTTCCTCTACTCCATCGGTTTTCTCGCAGGGTGGATTGTGGCCCTCTTCGTGATTGCTGAGCCGATGAAGCGGCGGGGGACGTTCACCTTTCCCGATGCTCTCAACAGCACCTTCAAGAGTCCGGGCATCCAGCTGGCCGCTGGATTGAGTGTGCTGGTGGTTTCGCTCTTCTACCTCGTGCCGCAGATGGTGGGTGCGGGCGTGCTGGTAGAGCCGCTGCTGGGGATTCCGCACCACTGGGGCGTCATCATCGTCGGCGCGGTGGTCATCTTCATTGTGGCCGGCGGCGGGATGACCTCCACGACTTGGGTGCAATTCTTCAACGGCGGGCTGCTGCTGCTTTTTGCTGCGGTGCTCACAATCGCTATCCTGCTGCGTGGCGTGAGTGTGACGGACCGTCCGATGGAGGAGGGTGTGGCGGGATTGGAGGCCTATCGCTACGCCACCATCGCGGCTGAACGCAGCGGCGACACGCTCATGGTGGATTTGCCCGGCGCGCGCGTGGTGGGACGACACGCGGTTGTGGATCGCTACACGGGCGCGGAGAGCATCGTCTTCTATCGTATCTCGCGGCTGATCCCGGCGATTGCCGAGGGCGGCGATGGCTACACCGCCAGCATCAAAGGGCGCACGCCGCACTTCCACACCGCTTCCGGGCCGGCCGTCGGCTGGGCGTTGGAGCAGGTCGAAGGGCGGCCCTTTATCCGCATCGAGGATTGGTGGCGACTGGAGACCGGCGCGGATGGCGCGATGCGCCTGGTGGAGACGCAGTATCGCGCCGTGCTGCCCGATGGGACGGCGCTGGTCAACGGCGCGCCGGAGGTGCTCACCAATCGGCTCCGGCAGATGGGCGGCGTTTCCCAACTGCCCGCTGCGTATGGCGAGCGTACTGGCCCGCTCGATCCATTGCGCTTGCTGAGCGTGTTTGCGGATGAGGATACGGTCGTGCAGCGTCCGCGCAATGTCGCCTTCACCACCGATGCTGGCGAGCGTATCACCATTCACTACGAGGTACCGCTGGATGGCGCGACCTTCATGCGTTCGGGGCTGATGTTCCCGCTGGAAGCGCAGCCTGGCGAGCCGGCCTCGACGACGCTGCTCAACCGGCTCAACTTCATCTCGCTGATGCTGGCGCTCTTCCTCGGCACCTCGGCGCTGCCGCATATCCTCATCCGCTATTATACCGTCCCCAGCGCCGACGCGGCCCGCAAGTCCACCATCGTCGCCATCGCGGGTATCGGCCTCTTCTACATCTTCACGATGTACCTGGGGGTGGGGTCGGTGGCGAGCGGCGCGCTGAATCCGGAGACGAGCAACATGAGTGCGCCGCTGTTGGCCCGCAGCTTCGGCGAGGTGCTCTTTGCGATGATCTCCGGCATTGCCTTCACTACCGTGTTGGCGACAGTCTCCGGCCTGATTATGGCCGCTTCGGGCGCGGTGGCGCACGATCTGATGGGCAATCTGTTCCGGCGGGAGTTCTCCGATACTGCCAAAGTGCAGGCCGGGCGGATCGTGGCGGTGGTGGTGGGTATCATTGGCATCGTGCTGGGCATCGCCTTCCGCGATATGAACGTCTCGTTCCTGGTGGGGTGGGCGTTTGCCGTGGCTGCCTCGGCCAATCTGCCCGCGCTGCTGCTGATGTTGTTCTGGAAGAAGGCTACCGCGCCGGGGATGATCGCCTCCATTTTGACCGGGATTGTCGCCTCCGTGACACTCATCATGCTCAGCCCCGATATGTGGGCGCGCTACGGCCTCAACCCGGCCACCGCGCCCATGCCCATTAACCAGCCTGGCATCGTCTCTATCCCGCTGAGCTTCATCGTGCTGGTGGTGGTCTCGCTGCTCACGGCGAAGAAACAGCCGGTAGTTGTGCAAGCATAGGTTACAAATCGTTTAGCAAACAGGCCCGCATCTTTGAAGATGCGGGCCTGTTTGTTTTTGAACCTGTCTTATATTTCTGAGAACGGCTCAAGGTTTGTGCGAAAGACTGTTAAGTGGCAGAATTTTGTTCTCGCTAGGTGGTGGCTAGCTCAAGGACACCGGAATGCCCCGACTCCGAAAGACCAAAAGAATGCCATATAAGTTTACCTTCTTCGAATGCTAAACTCTCGCAGCACCCTTCCAGCCTATGGGATTCAGTGACGCTTTTGTTGTGTGTGTCAATGACGAGCAAGCGAAAGCCGGGTGCATTCTCTTGGATATCCCAACGCGCCAGTGCAAGCAAGCTCCTGTCCCTATTGCTGGCCGAGACCCTGACCCACTCCCTCTGCTCATTAAGGCCAGGAGGTAACCAGGACCCCTGCAGCCGTAGCGAGCAGACCTCGGAGGGAGATCCCATGCGCACTTCACAGCAATCGAAGAAGGTCGCCTCAATCATGGTATTACCTCCGGTACTGCCTAACGGGGTATGGTGTATTCATTGGATCACCTTTGTCTCACCCGTCTCTGCCTGCGCTGTGGCCTGGTGAAATGCGGATAGAAAACCTGGAATCTCCAATAGTTCCTGCGTAGCTTCGTTTTCTTCCCGTTCCTGCAAATAGGTCAGAAAATCATTGGCGACGCGCAAGCGTCCTGGCGATAAGTTGTGCAAACGCGCCTGAGCTTCTTGCAGCAGGCCAGAATTTGGTGCCTGTGAGTTCATGTTGGTTGACATTGTACTTCCCTCTGTATGGTAAGCGGCATTTATAATTGGGGATGTGGCAAGTTATGCACCTCGACGCCGGTAAGGACATTGGTCTCCTGGTTCGATATGAACACATACGGGGTGATCCACTGCAAGCGGGGTTTGAAATTTTTGATATGTAGTGAATTCAAGGCTTTGCGCTGCATAACAGGATGCAGGGGTAGCTCGTGTTCTAACCAGAGCACAACCTTGATGCGCCGCGTGGACGTGCATAACAAGTGCGCAAAGGGGGTCCAGAGTTCGGGCGTCGGTGATGTGCGATAGAATCCGATCAGACAGGCAATGGAGCTGCGCACTTTTTGCCCCAGCTCGATCGCTAACGTTCCCTCTTCTAACCTGGGCCGATTTTCAATGCGATAGGTGCGGAAATCCTTGACTTCGATGAAATATAGCACCTCATTCCAAATTCCTACAAAATCCACCCCTTTTGTTCCGGGCAAATTCTGCTTCCCGCTTTCTTGCGCCAAGCGTTGATATTCTGGGCATTCATCAAACTTGATAACATGCCACGCATCGGAAAAACAAAACTCAAGGCGGTCTTCGGGAAAAATGTGTGACATCGCGGCGTTCCTGGGCTAGGCTTGTTGGAAACGGCGTGCTTCCCGGTCATAATGCGCGGCAAATTCGGCCAGGATGGGGTTATGTTCTATTTCGACCAGGGATGCGCCTGTTTCTACCGCCACCCCGCCTGTGCGCCGATTGGGTTTGTGTAGTGCAAAAAAGCGCATATTTACGGTTTCTGGTTCGTATTCTGCGACGAGTGATAATTCTTGGCTCAGCAGGTAATCGTGGGTAGCGATGAAGATCTGGATTCCAGAATTTGCCAGAATTTGTAGCATCTTGGTAACTACAGTTACCAGGTTGGGATTGAGATTGGCTTCTGGTTCATCCCAGAATAGGATGCCGTTTTGTGTCAGGGAGCCGTTGAGGATGAGATAGATTAACCCCCCTAGTTTGCGATAGCCCTCTGCAACGAGCGGAGCTTCAAATTTTCCCCCTAATTTGAAATAGAAACGCCCATTCTCTTGAGTGATTTTGCCTCCGATTGCACTTTCCAATGGTTTTACTAATTCATCAATCTTGGTCTGGCGCGCTCCAGGCTGCAGCAAAGTCGCATTTAAGGCAATACTCAAATCGAAATATGTCTCATCAAAAGCTGTTTCCCGTTTGCTATAAGCAGCAATGAATCCTGGGTAAACGGAAACGAATTCGTGAACCGGCAAATAAACAGAAGGTTGCGGTGTGGGAAGGTGCTTGTATTCAAGATGAACATTGTTTTGTGTGCTAATAGCTGCAGTCAATGGAATATCGTCATAATCCAGAGTAATTATACCTGTGCCGCGTCCTCGCCCGCGCCGTCGTAATCGTCCGACTGTATCGGGTTTGAATACACCCATAAGTTTATTACTCAATATATCATTGAGCTTGTCAGGATCAGCGATTTTATCGAGTTCAGCCCGTTCGCACACTTTGAGTAAAGTGTACATAGCTTTCAATACATGCGTTTTGCCGGTAGAGTTTGCGCCAATAAGCACGTTAATGCCCGGACAAAAGGAAAATTCAGCTTCCTCAAAAGCTGTAAACTCTTTCAGCTGTAATTTTTGTATCGCCATCTTGATCCGCCTATTTTGCAAAAAACATAACTATGATTATATACAGGTTGTGGATTATGCAAAACTTGCATAGAGCAAGCTACAAATTCCCCGCCCTCACCCCCCCGCGCGGAAATCGTACCCCACCTTCTTCTGGATCGCCGAGATCTGCGCGAAGGTATTCTTGAGGATGCCCACCTCGATCTGCGTGAGCGCACGCGGATCAATGGCGTTGTCCGGCTCGCGCCCCGCCTTGAGCAACGCCACTTGATGCTGGTAGCGCAGCTGCATCAGGTGGCTGTACGCCTGGTAGATGCCCCGATAGCTCTCCTCTTGCAGCACGCCCAGCGTCGAGAGCCGCTCCAAGCGGCTGAAGGTATCCGTTTCCTCCAACCCGTGCTTGAGGGCGTAGAGCCGCGCGAAGTTGATGATGGGCAGCATGGCCTCTTTAATGTTGAAGGTGTTGGGGGCCGCGCCGTCCGCGCCGGTCACGATCCGCCCGAACAGGCCCAGCGGTGGCTTGTACTGAAGCGTCTTCAGCGCCATGTAGGAGAAAAAGGCCGGGCGCGCGGCGACGATGTGGGCGATATGCTCCCACCACGCGCTCACCAGCGACCGGTCGCCGTAGACGCAGCGGTGATCGAAGAAGATGTTGCAGTGCGCCAACGCCTGCTCATCCGGCTCGGCGATCCATTCCGCCACATACTGCTTCCACCGGCTGAGCGGCTGATTCCAGCGTGGATTCTTCGCCATCGTGCCGCCCTTGCAATAGCGGTAGCCGATGCGATCCAGTGCGTCGCAGACAAACTCCCCCAGTCGCAGGAAGTACGCCGCCACATCGGGCGCGTCCGGCGGGGGATCGGCGTAGATCAGCGCGTTGTCCTGGTCGGTCGCCAGCGTTTGCTCCTGCCGCGCCTCGCTGCCCAGCGCGACGAAGGCGAAGGGGACCGGCGGCGTCCCCAGCTCCTCCAACGCCAGCGTGATGACCCGCTCGGTGATGGCGTCGGAGACGGAGGTGGTGACGTGGCAGATGTTCTGCGGTAGTGCGCCCGCTTCCACCAGCGCGCCGACCAGCGCGGGCAGGTCGCGGTAGCATTCGACCAGCTCCCCAACCCGTTGCGCACGGCGGATGCGGTGGGTGAACGCCACCAGCGAGTAGCGATCCGGCTGCAACGCCCGGCTGCTCTGGATGATGCCCACCAGCGCGCCGCCGCTATCCGTCACCGCCAGATGCCGCACGTTGCACTCGCGCTCTAGCAGGAACGCCTCGAACAGCGGCGCGTTTTCGCTGATGGTGACGAGCGGCGCGCTCATAATCCGCGACACCGGCAGCTGCGCATCCAGACCCACCGCCACCACCCGCTTGCGGATGTCGTGATCGCTCATCATGCCCACCGGCTCGCCCTCGGCGGTGGTCACAATGATGGCATCCGCATCGTTGCGGCTCATCTGTCGCACCGCGCGAGCGATGGGCGTATCGAGCGCGCAGGTGAGCGGCGGGGCCATCGAGTCGCCCACCGGCTCGGTGAGGAAGAGCGAGGACGTTTGCAGCTGTGAGATCAGCCGGTCGCGCTCGGCGGCGGATTGCATGGCGCGGTGCTGCGTGAGGTCTTGCACGCTGAGGATCATCCCCTGCCGCCCGGAGAAGAACACGGCGGTCGCCGAGAGCAGCACCGGCACAGTGCGCCCGTTCTTGCGCTTGAGGCGGGCCTCAAACGGCGCGCGCACCTCCCCGCCGCTGAGGATGCGCTGCAAGTGGTCGGCGGCAGCGCCTTCGGCATCCACCAGCACGATGTCCTGAATATCGAAGAACGCGAGCTCCGCCGCTGTGTAGCCCAGCATCTCCAGCAGCGTGGTGTTGGCGTAAGTGCAGCGCCCGTTCAGCAGCAGCAGCGTGCCGCTGGTGGCCGATTCGACCAGGGCGCGGTAACGCTCGTGCGAGAGCCGCAAAGCCTGCTCTGCTGCGCTGCGGCGGCGCTCCAGTTTGAGGCTCTGGTAGGCGATGAGCAGCAGCAGCCCGGTGGCGAGCGCCGTGACGATGAACGAGGCATCCACCATGCGCTGGGTGATGACGGCGATCTCCTGCCGGACATCGTCCTCATACAGGCCCGTCCCGATGATCCAGCCCCAGGGCGCGAAGCCGCGCACATAAGATTCCTTCGGCTCTAAGCGATCGGGATCATCCTGCCACTGCCAGACGTAGCGCACGAAGCCAGAGGCATCGTTGCGGACGACGGCGACAAATTCCACGAATGGGCGCACGCCTTCGGGGTCGGTGAAGTCGCTGAGGTCGGCGCCTTCCAGATCAGGCAAGTAAGGGTGCATGACCATGCGCGGGTGCAGGTCGGTAATCCAGAAGTAATCCTTGCTCTCCGGCCCATAGCGTAGGCCCCGCACGCGCTCGATAGCTTCCTGTTGCGCCTGCTCCAGGCTGAGCCGCCCGGCCTGCGCCTCGCGGTGGTACTCCCAGAGGATGCTCCACGCGGAGTTGGTGAGCTGCACCGCCATGTCGCGTTTGCGGTCGAGGAGCCGCTGCTGCATCGTGGGGATCAGCACGCCGAAGAGCAAGATCACGAAGACGCCAATGACCAGCAGCGCGGGCAGCACGATTTGTAGCAGCAGGCCGCGCCAGTTAACCGGCGCGGTACTCTCGGCGCTCTCGGCCTCATCGGGGCGCGCGGGGGCGGGCTGCCCGTTGCGCGCGGGATCGCCGAGCGCCTCGCGGAACTGCTTCCAGCGGGCGATGGGCATTTCCACGCCGGGGCTGTGCTGTGGGCCGTGATAGTCGCTGCCGCCGCAGGTGAGCAGGCCCAACCGGTCGGCGAGCGCGGTCAGGCGCTCCTGCGTTTCCAGCGGATAAGGCTTGTAGAATGCCTCGAGGCCATCCAGCCCGGCGCGGGCCAAGCGATCCGCGACGGCTTCCATCTCGCGCTCGCTCCAGCCGTATTGCAAGGGATGGGCCAGGAACACGATCCCGCCCGCCTGGTGGACGGCGGCGATGGTCTGCTCGACCGGAGGTATGACGCCGAGCACCCGCTGCAACGCTGGGCTGGTCGGCTCGAAGCCGTAAGCCAGCAGGTGCAGCTCTTGCTCATCCAGCGTGGCATGGAGCTCCGCGCCGGCGAACTCAGCCATGCCGTGCAGCGCCGCCGCCGCGTGGAAGGGAAACAGCCCGGCGACAGTTTGATGATCGGTGAGGGCGGCGTACACCACGCCCGCAGCCGCGAGGAAATCCGCCACTGCCGAGGGCGTGTAAGTGCCATCGCGGCTGGCATCCGAGTGGCAGTGCAGGTCTACCAGCACTACCGGTTCGCGGCGGGTAGCAGCTTGTGTGTTCATATATAAATTATAGCATAGCCTCCATTGCTTGCCAGAAAGCTGTATTCTGGTAGACTCAGGGCATCACGCTAACCCAAGTCGCCACCCGCGCCGGTAAATCTGTTTTAGTAAACATTTACCCGCACTTTTGTCCACAGACGACGGACGACGGACGACCTTTGTAGAGCAAATTGTGGTCTGTCGTTTGCAATAAGTTTGTGCTTTTGTCTTATTCGCCATTCGCCATTCACACATTCTCAGGAGGCTCCAATGACCCATATCTGCGTCTACTGTGCATCGAGTGAGGCCGTCGCGCCGGGCTACTTCGAGGTGGCGCGCGCGCTAGGGGCCGCGTTGGGGCAGCGCGGCGACACGCTGGTTTACGGCGGCAGCGATGTGGGGCTGATGCGCGTGCTCGCGCGGGCCACGCACGAGCATGGCGGGCGCGTGATCGGCGTCATTCCGCGCATCTTCAAAGAGCGGGGCATCGCCTACGCTGAGGCCGATGAGCTGGTGTTGACCAACGACCTGCGCGAGCGTAAGGCCATCATGGAGGCGCGCGCGGAAGCGTTCGTGGCGTTGCCCGGCGGCTTCGGCACGCTCGATGAGGTGGCTGAGGTGCTCCTGCTGCGCCAGCTGGGATTGCACACCAAGCCCATCGTGTTGCTCAATCAGCAGGATTACTACGCGCCCTTGCTGGCGCTCTTCGAGCATTTCTACGATGAACGCTTCGCCAAACCCTATCGCGCCTTCTATCATGCCGCGCTGGACGTAGCGGATGTGTTTGCCTATCTCGATACCTACCAGCCTGCCGATACCGGCGGCAAGTGGTTTAGCTCGCAGGGGTGAGTGAAGATTTCCCCGTAGGTTCGCCATTTGAGGTTATTGCTATGTCAACCATTCTGGTATCTGGTCTCATCAACATTGAAACCACACTGCGGGTGGCGGGCTTCCCGCTGGAGTACAACCCGGTCAACTTCCCGTTCTGGGGCGTCAACAGCACTGTCTCTGGCGTGGGCTACAATATCACCAAAGCCCTCACCACGCTGGACAATACGGTGCGCTTTGTCTCGCTCATCGGCGATGACCTGGGGGCACAGCTGGTGCGCGCCGCACTTGCCCACGACGGTCTACCGCAAACGCATGTGCTGGGCGAGCTGCGCCAAACGCCACAATCGGCGATCCTCTATGAGCCTTCTGGTCGCCGCCAGATTCATGTGGATCTCAAGGATGCACAGGAACGCCCCTATCCGCCCGCCCGCTTCGCCGAGGCGCTGGCGGAAGTGGATTTGGCCGTGCTGTGCAACATCAACTTCTCACGGCCCTTTTTACGCACGGCGCGGGAGTGCGGGGTGCGGATTGCTACCGATGTCCACACCATCGCGGACTTGGACGATGACTACAACCGCGACTTCATGGCCGCTGCCGACATCCTCTTTATGAGCGATGAAGCGTTGCCGCTGCCGCCGGAGCAGTGGGCGCGCGAGGTGTTGGCGCGTTACCCGGCGGAGATCGTGGTGATAGGGCTGGGCGCGCAAGGGGCGCTGCTTGCCGTGCGTGAGGATGGCTTTGTGGGGCGCTTCCCCGCCGTGCATACTCGGCCCGTGGTCAACTCCATCGGCGCGGGGGATGCGCTGTTTTCGGCCTTCATCCACTTCTACACGCAGGGGCGCGATCCTTACCGCGCATTGCGCAATGCGCAGGTGTTCGCCTCGTACAAAATCGGCGATAAGGGCGCGGCGGAGGGTTTCCTGACCGAGACGGAGCTGGCCGTATGGCTGTTGCGTCTACAAATGCGTGAGGTGTGAGCGATGCTTTTTGTGACCAATCAATATGCCACTTCCGCCAATCTTAAGGAGCGGATTGATTTGTATGGACGTTTTAGCGTCAACCCCACGCCCTGGTTCGAATGGGTGTTCGATATGTTGCTGGCTTTGCCGCCAGACGCGCACATCCTCGAAGTGGGCTGCGGGACGAGCACACTCTGGGCGCGCAATCTGGCGCGGCTGCCTGCCGGCTGGCGCATCACGCTGACGGACGCCTCGGCGGGGATGTTGGAGACTGCCCGGCAATCGCTAGCAGGCCACCCGGCCTTTAGTTTCTCGCATCAAAGCGCGCAATCGCTCACGTTTGAGGAGCAGACCTTCGATGTTGTCATCGCCAACCATGTCCTCTACCATGTGCCGAGCGTGGCGGACGTGGTGCGCGAGTTGCATCGGGTGCTGCGCCCCGGCGGGCAACTGTACGCCTCTACCGTAGGCGAGCTGAACTTGCGCGCGCTGTGGGCTTTGGTCGAGCAGGTCGTGCCGGGGAGCGTGACGCGCGCGGTTGAGGTGGTCGCCAAATTCACGCTGGAGAACGGCGCGGCGCAGTTGGAGCCGTATTTTGAGGCCGTGACGCTGTTCACCTACGAGGATGCGCTGCGCCTGACCGAAGCCGCGCCGGTGGCAGCATACATCTCCTCCACCCAAATCGCCTGGCCCGCTGGGGATGCCGCCCAAGAACAGGCATTTGCAGAGCGGCTACAAACGCTATTGAACGATGGGCCGTTCAGTGCGCCCAAGTGCCAGGGGATGTTCCTGGCCGTGAAACGTGATGCGTGAAGAAAAACCTTCTTCTTTGGGGGTCTCTAAAACACGTTCTCGCCCGCTGCCCCACCACCAGCACCGATTCCCCGCTCGGATCGGTATATCGCCGCGGATTGTTGAGCGCGTACTGGTAGGGGCCGTGCAGACACGGGCTGCGTCGCCCGCCGTCCACGAATGACACACGAATACACGAATTGTCCCGACAGACATTCGTGTATTCGTGATGGATTCGAGGATGGCCCACCGCGCGCAGATATTGTAGTCCCGTTGCGCTATCGTGCCATCCTTCGCAGACTCAGGACAGGCTCGCCCGCGAAGCCTAACGGAGAGGGGCTGACTCCCTGCTGCTGAATAATCGCGCCATACGGGTCGTACTCCCGCGTGCCCAACACCTGCCCGCTCGCATCGCTTCACCGGCGGGGCTGCTCAAAGCAATATTACCATACACTCATCCAGTCAACCACGAGAAATCTTAACGCAACTATAACCTTTTCCACCACACCGCACGCCTTCTTCACGTTTCACGTTTTTGTGGTATCTTATCCCCATGAAGCGCATACTCACCTGTTTATGGCTGTTGTTTTTGTTGACCGGATGCCTCGGCAAGGAGACGCCTGTGCCGCCCACAGCGACGCCGTACCCACCGATCATCCTGGTCACGCCTACCGCGTTGCCGGGCGATGCGCCGCCGCCCGCGCTTACGGACACGCCACCGGGCGAGGTCGTGCCGGGTGCGACCGTTGCGCCCCCCACGTCCGCCCCGGTCACGCATACCGTGCAGGCCGGCGACACGCTGTTAGGCCTGGCGATGCAGTACGGCGTGCCGATGGCGGCGATCCAATTGCAAAACAATATGGGGAGCAGCCAGACCGTGCGGGTGGGGCAAACGCTCGAAATTCCGCCCGCCGCTGCCTGGCAGGGCGCGTCGCCCTTCTGGATCGTGCATATCGTCTCCGCCGGGGAAACGCTCAGCGGGATCGCGCAGCGCTACGGGGTGACACTGCCGGACTTGCGGGCGGCTAACGGTTTGACCGATGCGGATATGATAACGGTGGGCCAACCGTTGGTGATCCCGCTGCGCAACTACACCGAAGCGCGGCCTGCAGCAGAGCCGCTGGTGCCTACGCCTGCGCCGACCCAGGTGTCTGTCGCCGCCGCAACCCCGCGCCCCACCGTAGCCCCTGTCACCATCGCGCCCGCGCCGCCCCCCGCCGATGCAGCAGATTGGCCCTACGAAACCGCGCGCATCATTAATGAAGTGCGCGCCGCGCACGGATTACCGCCCTTGGTGTATAATGAGCTCCTGGCCGTTGCTGCGCAGGCGCAGGCCAACGATTGTATGCAGCGCGGCTGGTGCAGCCATACCGGCTCAGATGGTTCGGACATCAAGGTGCGTGTCTTGCGCACTGGCTATCAACCGTCATCGTGGGCCGAGTGCTGGGCGCAACGCCTCACCCCGCAAGGCGCGGTAGATATTTGGATGGACGAGATACCGCCCAACGATCCGCACCGGCGCACCTTGCTCACCACCTGGCTGTCCGATATCGGGGTGGGGGTCGTCAAAACCAGTTGGGGCTACTACTTTATTGCTGTTTTTGGTAAGCCGCTCAACTGATGCATGACTTTGAACTTCGTCGGTAGTGGGGTTCGACAGGCTTACCCACCGCCTGCCGCAGCCCGGTGGCTGAGCCTGCCGCAGCCCGGTGGTGGTTTCGATAGGCTCAACCACTGCCTTTATGAGTTTTTGGATAGGTTCTTCTCGCCTTTTCGCTTTTTCGCAAACTTGCACCGGAGGGTTATGATGATACTCAAACTTACGCGTTGGGTCTTGATTGTGGTCTTGTTGTTTTCTTCATTGAGTTGTGGCTTTCTGGAATTTCTATTTGAGGAAGATGTAACCGTTGAAGACGATTATGAGTATTACGACGACGATGCGGACGTGTGGGACGACACGGACGACGATGATGGCGAACTCGTAGCAGGCGAAATCGGCGTCTTCGAGCCGGCCGAGTGCGAGTACGAGGATGAGTACGACGTAGACCTGGAATGCGGCTATGTTGTTGTCCCCGAAAACTACAGCGCCCCCGATGGCAATCTCGTCTACCTGGCCGTCACCATCATCCGCAGCCCTGGCGGCGCACGCTTTGCCGATCCTGTTGTCTATCTGGCGGGCGGCCCTGGCGGCAGCGCCACCGATGATGTGGAAAGCTGGCTAGAGCAGCCTTTCCTGGCCGACCGCGACCTCATCCTCTTCGATCAACGCGGCACGGGCTGGTCAGAGCCGAGCCTCAACTGCATCGAGCTGGAATATGGTGACGATGAGGACGTGGTTGCAGCCCAGGCGTGCTACGAGCGGCTGATTGATGAGGGCATTGATCTTGCGCAATACAACAGCGCCGCCAGCGCCGCCGATTTGCACCTGCTCCGCCAGGCATTGGGCTACAGCGAGTGGAACCTGCTCGGCGTTTCCTACGGCACGCGGCTGGCCCTCACCGCTATGCGCGACTACCCCCAGGGCATCCGCAGCGTCATCCTCGATTCGGTCTATCCGCCGGAGGTAGACGCCTACGAAGAAGAACCCCTCAACGGCGTGCGCGCCTTCGAGATGGTCTTCGCCGGATGTGCGGCGGACGCGGCCTGCCGGCGCGCGTTCCCCGACCTCGACCAGACCCTCTACGCCCTGCTTGATGATCTCCAGGCCGACCCGGTGGAATTCACCTTCGTTGATCCCTGGACGGAGGACGAAGAGGATGTTACCCTCGACGGCGTGGAGTTGGCCGGGGCGATCTTCCAATCGCTGTATGACACCGCCACGATTCCCTGGCTTCCCTACGCGATAGATCAGCTGGCACAGGGCAACTACGAGGAAGCCTGGATTTTGCTGCTGGGCGGCGAGGAAGGCCCGGACTTCAGCCGCCGGGCGTGGCTGCGCCAGGATGATGATGAAGACCTGACCGATAGCGAAGGGCATTTCTACTCGGTCGAGTGTTACGAGGAAGTACCCTTCAACAGTGTGTCCGAGGCGGCGGACTTGGCGGTGACCAGCTCCTCGCCGCTCATCCCTTACCTGATGCCGGATACCAATTCGGTGTTTGAGATTTGCGCGATTTGGAACGTGGGCCGCGCCCCGGCGTTAGAGACCGAGCCGGTGCGGAGCGCCATCCCCGCGTTGGTGCTGGCGGGCGATTATGACCCCATCACGCCCCCGGCCTGGGCGCAGAGTGCCGCGCGCTACCTGAGCGCCAGCTTCTACTTCGAGTTCCCCGGCGTGGGGCATGGCGTGGTAGATACGGAATGCGGGCAGGCGGTCATCGCCGATTTCCTCAACAACCCGCGCACTCAGCCCGATCCGCGCTGTCTCACCCGCCTCGGCCCGCCGGAATTCCAAACGCCGTAATTTTTTATAGCAGCATGAGCTGATTGTAATCAATGTCATTAAGCTAAGGCCGTTCCAAGAATTAAAACCGTCCACCTTGCTCGGCGTGGATTGTCAAATCTACGCTTCTGCCCTCAGGGGTATCTGGTAAACCGCTGGATTTAGCAATCCCATTGCGCTTTGCTTCACGGGACGCCGTCCAGCGGGAGCAAGGTCTGTAGGCTAAACTTAATGCCATTGGTTTGCTAATCACCAGACTTGGAGGAGTCGTGTCTGTCAGTGCTCAGGCTCTTACATTGTTGCCGGGGACACTTGTCGCGCCGGGGCTGCCTCTGGCGCGCTACCGCAACTCACAAATAAGCGGTTGTTTAGGGCCGTTGCTTGCTGCGGCTACGCAACCCGGCGATCTTATCATCGAGGTCGCTTGCTTAGGGCCGACCTACATCCGTGAAGCCTTGCAAGAAGGTCGGCGTGTCATCGCCCTGAATGTGAATCCCCTGCCCCTGTTGAGCGCTGCGCTGGCGCTTGATCCGCCCACCCCGGCTGAACTGCGCACTGCGCTCACGCATTTGGGCGATCTCCCTAAATCGGGCCGCCCGCTTTATTTGCACATCCGCGAGCTCTACCGTTCGCGGTGTCCTACTTGTTCGGCGCTGGGCGAGGCGATCTGGTTTGTCTGGGAGCGTGATGTGCAACGTCCCTTTGCTAAGCGTGTGCGTTGCACGCGCTGTGCCGTGCCCCAGGAAGGGCCGGTGGATGCGGATGATCTGGCGTTGCTTGCCGCGTTCCCGCCGCGCAGCGGGCCGGCTTATCACTTGGCTGTGGGGCGGGCCGCCGCTGCTGAGGACCCGCTCCGCGAACGCGCCGCCGAACTGGTGGCACTCTATCCACCCCGTGCATTGACCGTATTTACAGACTTGTTGCATCGCCTGCCGCAAGCTGCGCCCACGCCGCGCTTGCGCCGGGGCCTGACCGCGTTGCTACTCGAAGCGCTCGACTTCGGCGTAGGGCTGTCTGCGCCCGGTGAATCTCTTGCCCGCCCACGTAGCTTCAAGCAGCCCGCTCGCTTTGTCGAGCACAACCTTTGGGCGCTCTTGGAAACAGCGCTCGCAATGTACACCGCCGCCTATTGCCCCAGTGATATGGCCGATCTGCAAGCTGAATCGTTGCCAGCATTGCTGGCAAGCCGCGACCCGGGTTACTTGCTCCTGTCCCGCTCTTTGCAATCGTTGGCGCGTATTCTGCCGTCGGGATCAGCTGCGGCGCTGGTGATCCAACCTGCCGCGCCCGATGCGCTTTACTGGGCGTTCTCAGCGTTGTGGGCGACATGGCTCTGGGGGCAAGAATCCTACCCGCAACTGCGCCCCTTCCTGGGGCGGCGGCGTCTGGATTGGGACTGGTATCGTGGGCGCTTGCGCGGCGCGTTACAGCTGGGCGCGCGTTTGTTGTGTCCAGGTGCGCCACTACTCGCACTTTTGCCGCGTGCCGATCCGGTGCCGTTGGCGACACTCGTTGGGGCTGCCCGTGATGCGCAACTCGGCGTACAGCGCTGGTTTTCTGCTGAGGCGGACGGTTATCGCTTGCTCCTTGGCCCGGCCTTGCCCGCGCGGGATGCGGCAGCGCAGGTGGCAGCGACGCTCCGCCAACGCGCCGAGCCGACGTCTGAAACGCTATTGCAGGCCGTAGCCGTGATCGCCGACCCGGCGCAAGCGGAGATCGCTAAGCAACTCAGCGCTGAGGGCTTTACACAGGTGGGTGGGGGGCGCTGGTGGTTGACCGTTCCGGACGTGGACGCCCGCCCGCTCGCCGATCGGGTGGAGACTTTCTTGCTCCAGCGGTTGCGGTCGCGCACCACCTGGGAGCTGCACGCCTTGCTAACGGCGCTCTATACAGAGTTCAGCGCCGGCCTCTCGCCAGCGCCTGCTTTGGTGGATGCGTGTCTGGCATCGTACACCAGTCCCGTTATCGAGGGGGGTGTGCAGCTGCGGGCCGCTGATGTGTATGCCGCGCGCAGCGCGGAGCTGGCGCGTTATGCGGATGATCTGGCGGCGTTGGGCGCACGTTTGGGCTTCGGCGTTGCTGTGGATGTGTTGGGGGCTTGTGTGTGGCTGGGCAGTGACGGCGCGCCTCGTTACCGCTTTCATCTGACTGCGACGGCCTTGCTTGCGCCGCTGTTGGCGGCGCGGCTGCCAGGGCGCGCGTGTCTGGTGCTGCCGGGCAGTCGCGCGGGGTTGATGAGCTTCAAATTGCAGCGTGACCCGCGTGTGCAAACTATAATCGCTCGCGATCATTGGGGGTTCATCAAGTTTCGGCACCTGCGGCGCATCGTTAGCGAAATCAAGAGCGCTGGAGATCTGGAAGTCTACCTGGGTTTAGATCCCATCGTGGAGCAAGAGCGCGTGCAGATTCCGCTGCCGCTCGATTTATGATAACCCGAAATGCGCCAAGGGGATCGCCAGATCCCTGACCGAGCGTTCTATTTAGTGGAACGCTACATCTGAAAACGGTTGCGGGCGGGGACAGCCTTGTGGTGGTAGTCACTAATGTAGAAGCGCAGGCGGCCCAGTAACTGCGTCCAGGTTTCGGATTTTAAGAATTCTTGTAGGGTATCCAGGTCTTCTACGACAAACCCCATCATCACCTGCGGCCAGTCCCCATAGAGCGTGTACCAGGCATCGCTGAGTTGAACGCCGGATTTCATCAGCTGTGCGGGGAACTGCTGTGTAATGAACTCGAAGTAGCTCTCTTCTCGCCCAGCTCGGATATTCCATTGCATAATCAGTTTAACTGATGACATGATAGTTGTACCCCTTTGTTTTGGCTCAGGGGCCGAGCATAGTTAGAATTTCACGGGCCTGCTCAGCCCAAACTTCCGGCGGATTGAGCGCTAAGAAGGCTTGTAGCGTTTCTTGTGCGGCGGCATTGTTCCCGGCGATAGCGTAAGCGCGCCCCAGTCCAAACAATGCTTCTAGCATGGAGGGGTTTTCTGCGGCGGCTTGCTCAAGGATGGCGATAGCATCTGGGAGGCGATTCTGGAGCAGGTAAACATTGCCGAGGCCTACCAGTGCTTCGGGTTTGCTTGGCGCGAGATGGAGCGCGGTCTCGAATTCCTCTTGTGCTTGCAGGAGCAGGGCCTCGTCCGGGAAGAAGCTGTTTTCTGGAATAGCGAGGATCAAATAAGCCGCGCCGAGCTGGTAGTGGGTGTCGGGATCGTTCGGCTCGAACTGTAACGCGGCGGTAAATTCGGCGACAGCCGTCTCGTAATCGTTGATCTGGTAGGCCAGCGCGCCCAGATTGTGATGGATTGCAGCGGCACGCTCATCATCGAGTTCCAGCGAGCGCCGGAATGCTGTTTGCGCTTGGGCGTGGCGGCCCAGGTTAAAGTTCGCCAGGCCGAGCAAGAAGTGGGCTTCGGCGTGGTTGGGTTCAGCGGCGATGATGGTCTCCAATAGCAACGCCGCTTGATCATAATTCTTGGCAGCGAGGGCGGCCTCGACAGCGCTGATGTCGGCAGGCGGGGTGGTGGGGCCACAACCGCCCAGGAGCATAGCCAGACACATAACTGCCACGAGATAACACATTATCCGGCGCATAATTTGCCTCCTTATCCGTTTCCGTTGCGTTGTGGTTCCAGAATAACAACTGAGGTCTCTTCCGCGTTGGTGCTGGCAGACACCTTGAGGCTGTCTTGTTGGACGCTCTTCGTGATGCCCATTTCCTTCAGGAACCGTTCTACGCTTTCGCGCTCGAACTTGAGACCGGAGATTTGATAATCCATTGGGACAACTATGTTAGGTTCAATCATGCTTACGATTTCTGAAGCCATCGAGGGATTTAGCCCGCCGGGCGCACCGACCGGCAACAGCAAAACGTGAACAGAGCCGATCGCTTCGACCTGAGACTGTGAGGGAATATGGCCCAATGCGCCCAGATGACAGACTGTGACGCCTTTGCATTCAATGACGTGAATGAGGTTTTGCCCGCGTTCGAGGCCCTTTTTGCGGTCGCGGAAGGTGGCGATGCTGGTGACGAAGACCCCGCCGATTTCATATTCGCCAGGGGTGCTCAAGACCCGGTATGGGCCGCGCAAGCCCTTCCAGCGTGTTTGGTCGGGATCAGCAAGGCTGCTGGAGGTGACAATTTCAGCGCGGGTGCGGGGTAGGGCGAGGCCGCTTTCTTCTTCGTCGAAAGGATCGGTGACGACGGTCGGATAGCTCCGCTCGCTAAGGCGGAAGCAATTCAGACCATACCAGGTTATTTCCATGCGTGACTCCTCTGGGTCGAATATGGTTGTGCGGAAAACGTGGGTTATCTTGTGTCGACGGCGGAGGGTATCCATGAGCCATGGTGTGGCGTATCGGGATTTCCTCGTTACTTTTTATGCCGTCAGGTCTATTATACAGTAGTTACGCGGTTTGTTCTATCGAACGATCTGTAAGCTCAAAAAGTGATTTTTTAAGAGTGTTTTTCGTGGGCGGGCATAGCCCGCCCACGAAAAACACTCCTTTTTTAGCGGCTTTAGCCGCCAAATTCACTTGGAGCCGGTGGCACAAACAGCAACCGCGTAACTGCTGTATTATACCTAAAAGGTCTTAAAAGGCCAAGCGGGAAGCCGGTGTGCAGGTGGGAGTCAATGTGCGCGCGAAAGCCTGTATTGATCCCGCCAGGTATAAGCATCTCTAGCGGTAAAAGAGCACTTGGCAGTTAGAATTTTTCAACTATACTTAATTGATAGTCGTACACTCTATATTCATTCGGCTTTTAGATTACAAATTTTTAATCCACAAGGAGGTTGTAATGGTCAGTGAGGTACATACATATCATAGCCCGCGCCGCGTGCGTGTCTGGCTCGGTTTTGGAAGCGCGGTCATAGCCGCGTTGGCGTTGTTTGGATTCTTTTGGGGGGCTTTAACAGCGCAAGGACAGGCGGCTGACCCTTTGTTGTTGGCTCCGACGATTACAAAAAGCAGTGTTACTTCGATTGTAGATACCAACAATACCATCGCCCAGGCCGTAGCGGGTGAGCTTGTCACTGTGACTGTGGTATACAACGTTCCAATTGGAGAGACAATTTACGATGTGTCGCCTCGCGTGGTGCTGGCAGACGGTTTGCTGCCCATTGGTTCCGCACCAGGTTGGGCCGCGATGTCTACCGGTACTAGAGATGAACTGCGCACCCTTGAAGGGCCGGGGAATGTGGTTGCCCGAGATGGCGCGTTGGTCATCTTTCCTGATCAAGGGACTATCACAGGCACTGATATCATAACAATGGTGGTTTATGCAGTTCGTACCCAGCATTTCTATGTTGGTACCACTGAGATTAATCATGGCACTAACCTGCGAGTACAGGCGATCTTGCGTTACTGCGCCAATGAACCGGGTTGCACCCCGCTCGCGTTTATTTCTAATGACACTACGGTTGCGCAAGTCCCCGCGATTCAGCCGCAGGTCAACACCGCTTATGGTGCAACCTATCTCGATCCCGACGGGTTGGGCGCGGGTGGGGGACAAGTGCGGCTAACCTTCACGGCCTCTGGCGTAGCTAACCGCCCGACAGCTTATGACATTGTCTACACCGCGACGTTGGGTTCGGGCCTGACCTATGTCGGCTCTAACGGGGCCGGCGCGGGAACGGGAACAGTGACCACCGTGGGCGAGGTGACTTACATCACCTGGAATGTGCCGGGGAGCCTGGTTGCTCCGCAGACCTGGCAGGCCGTGGTGACAGCGACGTTGCCCAGCACCTTCACGATTGGTCAGGAATTCCCCTATCAGGGCTTCGCTGAGCACGAGACTTTCCCCGGAGTTGTTCCGTACATGGGCCGCTATATCACAGCCGGTACAGCTGAAGTGCTACGCCCTGGTGTTTCTGTCACAGCTAAATCCTCTGTCCCCGGGAGCGGTGCTGTCACCATGGGCGACCGCATTACCTATACGCTTACTTTCCGACAGGCGCCTAACACAGAGTTACAATTACCCACGTATGTGGACTCGCTGTCACGCGGTTTCCATTACGTTTCTGGTACCTTGAGCGTGGAAGGGGCGACCTTGTTAGGGCACGCGCTTGAGGAAGGGCCACTTGCTGGGACTGGCGTTGCCGCACGGTATCTGGAAAACTTACGTGTGAACATGGCTACGTTACCAGTAACAACGATGTTACGTCAAGTTACGGTGCAGTATGTAGCCTTGAACACAGGGTTAGACTTCAATGGAACGCCGACCTGGGATACGTTGGCGGATATGGCCGCGGCTAGAAATACCATTGAAGCTGGTTCTGTTACTAATCGCCTCACTGGTGCGATGCTCCATTGGACGCCCCCAGTGGGTTCTACTTACACAAATCTTGGGGGGAGTTACACAGATCTAGGACTCAAGGCGAACTCAACCGCGGTGAATGTCATTCAGCCGCGCTTGGTTAATGATCAGTTTGCCGCTATTCGCACCGGCTCGGCGCCGGTGAATGTTGGTGATGTGGTGTTGTTGACGATCCGGCTGCGCAATAGCGGTGCTACTCCTGGCGTATCAGCGCACGGACTGCGGGTTTGTGATACTATTCCTGACGGCTTTGCTTACGAAACTACTTTCAGCTGTGAGGCTGTTGGTGGGGTTGCGCCTTGCCCTGCTTATACGTCACCGGTTGCAGGAAGCACCGGTACAATCTGCTGGACTTTGGACGGCTTGCCCCGTTCGGCAAACACAGGGCAATATCACGAGATAAAGTACCAAATCAGCGTTTTGCCGACCGCTGTGCCGGGGATGTACACCAATCGCGTCTCCATCGAGGAATTCAGCAGCAAGGCGGGTGTTGTTGAAGGCGAGCGTAATTACCATGATCGGATTTTTACTGATAATCCTATTCCCACCCCGGTCAACTGTGGCGCACAGTGCATTACAGTCTTAGGCCTGGCCGGGGACAAGCAACCTTGGGTCACAAATGTAGCGCCGGGTGAACTGCTTACCTATACGCTTCGCTTGACGGATACGCGCGCCACGACGGCTTATAATGATGTGGTGGTCTTGGATCATTATGATGAGTTCCTCTCGTTTGTGTCCGCCTCGCCTGCGCCAACGTCCCATGATGCCGGTGCGCGGGAACTGAGCTGGGCGCTCGGGACTTTACCTGTGGGGGGCGCAGCGCAGATCGTTCTGACCATGCGTGTAGATTCCGTGATTGAGGGCCGCTATGTCTTGACCAATACCATGATATGGGATAGCGCTCAAAGCGAGCCTTTCAGTGTGGCTAAACCCACCCATATTGATGTCTCTGCGCTACATCTGCGTATGGGCGGGTCGGCTACCACTTACGCGGGCGGGCCGGTGGTTTACACGATTGTCTATTCCAATACGGGTTCATCGAGCGCGCCACTCACGCTGACATTGGATTATGACCCGAATCTTAACTATGTCAGCGCGACACCGTTGTTACCGGTTCCCGGCACGGAGGGGCAGACCTTCACGACTGTCGTGCCTAACGATGATACTAACAAGCTGTTGACTATTACCCTCACTGCTGACGCGCCCTTGCCCTACACGTTGGAAGAGCTAACCAGTGCGGTGCAGCTCGCCAGCCCTGGCGCTCCAGTACAGACGGATGATTGGACCACAACGCTGCTACGCCCGATCTTTGAATTCCACAAGACCGGGCCAACTCAGGCTGCGGCTCTTGGTGCACCGATGCAATACACCTTCCACCTCAGAAATATCGGTACGTACACGGCCACTAACTTGATCATTACCGATACCTGGGATAGTGCCACAAGTTTCCAGACTAGCCCCGGCTGGGTGCTTGGCCCTGGCGGTACCTATGCCCATTACACAATTGCCGCTTTGGCTCCCGGTGCTACATCCGACATTTACCTTAGTCCATTGACGGTGCAGGTAGACGTGCTTCAGGATAGCTACGTGAACCTTGCTGACTTGAGCTCCACGCAGACAAGCAAGCAAAGCACCCAGCTGCGCACCTGGCAACGGAGTATCGCTTTAGCTAAGACTGCCTATCCTACACCGGCTTTCCCGAGCCGCACGTTGACCTATACCTTGTATTTCACTAACACCAGTTCGTCTGATGGTGTCGTCAATGCTGTGATTACAGACACTTTGCCCACTGGTTTCGTCTTCGCGGGGCAGAGTAGCGCCCAGGCTACTGGCTGTCAATCGCCCGGTTGGACCTTCACCTATGAAAGCCAACAGGCTGTCTGGCGTTGCCAATCCCTTTTGAACGGTGTTTCCGGGCATTTTGTCATCTGGGGACAGGTGACAGCCGCTGAGAATACGGAATTGGTCAACGAAGCGGTGAGTAGTGGTTTAGGTATCCCCTTACGCCCGCTGGATGAGCCGTTGCGCACGTTGGTCGCGCGCCCGCGGTTGCGGGTGAATAAAGTAGGTGCGCCTACGCATTCTGTCGCACCGGGCGATGTCGTTACCTATACGCTCACTTATGAGAACTACGGCTCCTATGCAGCTTACGGGGTTGTGATCAAGGATCAATTGCCCGCGCAACTGACCTTTGCCGGGTGTGATTCCGGTTGTTCGCACAGTGCCGGGTTGGTTACCTGGAATATCGGGCTGTTGCCCAAGAATACGACCGGCGTGGTGACAGTTTATGCCACGGTGAATACCGGAACGCATGGGCAGACGGCTATGAATTCCAACTACACCATCGAAAACACCGCTGCCGGGCAAGTGCTAACGCCTGCTCAAACTGAAAATGGCCCGACGGTCAATACAGTGATTTTGAATCCGCAACTCACGTTGACCAAAGCCGCAGGGCCGACTGAGGGGTTGGCCGTTAATGACACAATCTACTATACCATCACGTATGCCAATACCGGCGGTGGTTTGTTGCACGGGATTGTGTTGACGGATACGCTCAGTGCGCATACGGGGTTCTTATCTGCGTCGGCTGAGTGTCAGCACGTTGGCGGATTGACGGGCGGGGTTGTTTACTGTTCCGTAGGCAATCTGGCAAATGGCACGAGTCGGGAGGTTTACATCCAGGTCGCCGTCGCGACTACCTTGAGCGCCGGTACGATAATCCCGAACCAGGCTCAGGGCCGTGCTATCGAGACCGCGCCGACTGCCAGCAACATCACAGAGGTCTGTTATGGTGCGTGTATAACCGACTACTATATCTATCTGCCGTTGGTGCTACGCCAGTAGCTGCAACCTATTCCTAACATCAAGCGAGGCCGGGAAACCGGCCTCGCTTTTTTTTGTTTGCCCGTTGGCGGGGGCTATGCCTGTGCGGTGGGGGCGGCTTTCCGCGTGAGCCGCTCGTGACGCTGGTGCAACTCCGTGAGCCAGCGCTGCCGGGTGCTGCCGCGCGGCAACGCCTCGGCCCGTGCCAGGGCGCGCTCGGTCTCGGAGAGCGCGGCGGCGCAATCGTGAGCCTGCCATTCGTGATACTTGGCACGTTCCACGAGCGGTTCGATGGCGCGTGGTTGGCGTTGCGCCCAGGCGTTCCACAGGGCGAGTGCGGCGTCCCACGCGCCGGCGCGCTTTTGTTGGAGCGCGAGATCCCGCCAGAGGCGGGCCGCGCAATCTTCAGAGAGGGTATCCGCTTCCAAAGCGCGTTCCCAGGCGGTGCGGGCGGCTTCATCCTGCCCGGCTTGCGCATAGATGCGCCCCAGGCCCACCCATTCGCCTGCTGCCGCGCGCGGTTCCGGATCGCCCAATAACCGGCCGATATGTACCACTAGTGTGACCAGACTGAGGATGTCTATTTCGTTGTGGTAGAAGATGCGGGTCATCTCGGTGGGGTTGCCGGTCTGGAGGTATTCGCGGTAGAGGGTGGGGATGAGCCAGGAGGGCAGGTCGAGCTCTTCACGAGTGATGCCGAGCAGCGCTTCTTCTAGCGCGCCCAGCCGCCGGGAGGGGAGATGGTCGCGCCAGAGCTTGCGCGCCACCAGCAGCAGATCGAGGTGGGGCAGCGTTTGCCAGCGCGGCGTTTGGCGGTTGAGGATGTAGCGACTCTGGAGTAGGGGCAGATCGAAGCCCTGCCCGTTGAAGGTGAGCAGACAGGTAGCATTATCGAGCACGTCGCTCAGATAGCGCAGGGCGGCGGCCTCTGTGTGCGGTTCACGCAGGAAGACCTGGTGCAGGGTGAGGCCTTCCGTATCCCACACCCCCACGCCAGTGAGGAAGGCGAGCGTACCCGCGCCGCCGGATAGTCCGGTGGTCTCTGTATCAATGAAGGCCGGGCGCGCGCCGAGGGTGGGGGTGTTCAGCAGGGCGAGCGTTTCTGGTGATAGATCGTCCAGCTCGTGTAGCGTGGCGCAACCATGCTGATAATCTGGCGGGTAGGTGCGCCGTGCGACCCAGACCGGGCCGTGCGGTGTGGCAATCTCCGCGCCGGGCAACGGCGCGGCAGGCTCACCGACCGCTCCCTGAGTCTGTCGCAGGGGGGACGGTTCGGCAGGCTTATCGTCCGGCGCGGCAGGCGCACCGTCCGGCCCCTGAGCCTGTCGAAGGGCCGGTGCAGGTTTGAGATTGCGAAAACCTTTCACCACGCCCAGGCGTTGTAACCGTTTGCGGAATTGATCGTCCATAAAAGGGAAGACCTGCCAGGTTTTCTCAAACCTGGCAGGTCTGGTTAGGTGTGTGCCGTTACGGCGTGCCGAAATTCCTCATCACCAGCGGGAGGAAGATGAAATAGTCTGTTGTTGTTCCCGCCGCGATGGTGAAGGCCGCGTTGGCGGCGCCGTCTCCAGCATTGCTGGAGGTGAACGCGACCGTGTTGGTGATCGTTTCGCCCTGGAGGTCATCATCCGCATCTACTGTGACAGTAAAGACGATGACGATTTCCTCGCCGGCTTCCAGATCGCCGCTCCAGGTGATAACCCCGGCATTCTCTACTGCCAGGCCGTCGTTATCCACAAATGCGCTGAAAGTGACGCCCGTGGGGAGCGTGTCGGTGAGCAGGATGCCGTAGGCGGTCATGCTGCCAGCGTTGCTTAGCTGGAGGGTGTAGGTGACCGTGTCGCCAAGCTCCACGTCATTGACGGGGAGCACGCTCTTGCTGATATTCAGCAGTGGCGCTGGCTCAGTGACGGTGAGGACGCCTACATTGCCAATGTCGAAGGGGTTGTCGGGGTGGGTACCTGCTAAGTCGCCCAGGTACCAGGTGGTGTTAGGGTTGCCGTCGCCCCAGTTCCCATCGAAGCGGATGGTGTAGGAGTAGACCCCTGCGGCGGTAGGCATGAGGGTGGTGGTGAAAATATCGTTGTTCCCGTTGCGCCCGCTGAAGGTTGCCTCGACCCAGGTCCAGTTCGCCGGATCGGCGTCGGTTCCGTAGCCGATTTGCGCGCGGAGCACCTGGTTCTCATCGAAGGTGTTGCTGAACCAGGCCTCGCCATTGATAACTGGCGTGGTCGCGCCAAGCGGGATGGTGATCTCCGCAGGGCCGTTGAGTTTGGCATAGCCGGCGCGCACGTTGCGATAGAGATGCAGGGTGGTGGATTCTGTGATGAGCGCGCTGCGGTTATCGCTATTCAGCAGGTCACCGCGCCCGTCGTCCCAGTTATCGCCCAAAATCAACTTGTAATCTAGCGTGTAGGGCGCGGTTTCGAGGGTGATGGTAGCGGTGTAAATGCCGGTCACGCTGTCACCAATCATCGGTGTCGCGCTGCTGTTCCAGCCGTTGAAGTTCCCCGCGATGTGGATGGTGGTGCCATCGGGAACCACACCTTCCAGATCGTGGTACATGAAGGTCACTTGCATTGTGATGGTTTCTTCCATCACGGTGAAAGCCGCTTCGTCCATGCCATCTCCGGCGTTTTCGGAGGTGAACGCGACCGTGTTGGTGATGGTCTCGCCGTAAAGTAGCGGGTCATCGTCCACCGTAGCGGTGAAGATGATCTCAAGGTTCTCCCCGGCGACCAGTTCGCCACTCCAGGTGATGACGCCGGCAGCTTCGCTCGCGCCGTTCTGCGCCACGAAGCTTTCGAACGTGATCCCTGTAGGCAGCGCGTCGGTGACGAGGATGTCGGAGGCCACCCCGCCGCCTTCATTAGTGAGGTTGATCGTGTAAGTAACGATGTCGCTCAGGTCAACTTGGGTGGTGGGGACTACGGATTTGGTGATGCTCAGCTCTGGCTCAGTCGTCATGACGATGGTGAAGGCCGCTTCGTCCATGCCGTCGCCAGCGTTCTCGGAGGTGAACGCGACCGTGTTGGTGATGGTCTCGCCGTAGAGAGCATTATCCACATTTACCGTAGCGGTGAAGACGATGACGATGTTTTGGATGCCCGCAGGGAGGTCGCCCGCCCAGGTGATGACGCCAGCTGCGTAGTCAGGTGTCACGTTAGTGGCAGGCAGGAAGCCGCCAAAGGTGATGCTGACAGGGAGCGTGTCGGTTAGTTCGATGCCCCACGCCAACACTTCGCCGTCGTTGTTCAGGCTGATGGTGTACGTAACAACATCGCCCAAACCTACGTCGCTGGTAGGCATGACGGCCTTGGTGATGCTCAAATCAGTAGCCAGGTTCAGCCCGACGATGACCGGATCGTGGTCGGAGGAGCGGAAAGGCTCCGGGCTGTACCATTCGCTGATTTGCTGCCCTGTTTTGAACTCGACATTGTAATCCAAAACCAGCGGTTCATCGGCGTTGATGTGCCAGGCCGTTGCGCCGGTGACGAAGGGCATGAGCTCCGGGCTGGCGAGCGCGTGATCCAGATGCCCGGCCTGCCCGTCGAAGACGTAGGAGTAAGCCGCATCGCCGTAGAAGGCGCGCAACAGATCAGTGTAACCGGCATCCCGAATCGCGGTGATGGGATCTTCCATGGCGTAGGAGTTCAGGTCGCCGATGATCAGGAAGTGCGGGGAGCCGCTATTGGTGGGATCGGTTGCCAGGTAATCTACCAGTGCCTCGGCGGCGTTGGTGCGGGTCACGTTACAGTTACCCTGCCCGTCGCCCATATCCGGATCACCGAGATCGTTACAGTCTGATCCCTTTGATTTGAGATGGTTTACCGCGACTGTTACCAACTCACCCGTGCTGTTTTCGGCAAAGGTCTGGATGAGCACCGGGCGGTTCTTGGTATCCACGAACCGCGGGTCCACGCTGCTGTCCAGAATGACATAGTCGCCCACCGGGGTTACGCTGCTGGGTTGGTAGATGTAGGCCATCTTGATTTCATCGGTGCCGATTACGCCGGTATCAATGTAAGCGTAAGTTCCGGCCCCGGCCAGGGCGTTAATCCCGGCAACGAGATCAAGCACTGCATCATCGGTGGCGTGGTTCTCGATCTCGATCAGGCCTACGATGTCTGCATCCATTTCCAGAATGGCGTTGATGATCTTGGTGCGTTGACGTTCGAACTCAAAGAGCGAATTTGCGCCACGACTGTTAAGCGTGGTGAAGTAGTTGAGCACGTTGAAGCTCGCAATCTTGAGCGTGCCGCCTACTGCATCCATTTCGTAGGGCCGATCAGCGGTATGGGTGAAGGAGATGACGTTCACCGGCTGAAGGCGGTAACTGTTGCTACGATAATCTACCACACCCAGCAGGTCATGCACTAGCGCGCCAGTGCGCAGGGTGTTGGTGTAGGTCAGGCGCGGATCGGGATAGATGACCGGGTCGGGGTTCTGGAGGTTGATTCCGTCATCCAACATTACGCGGCTGCGATTGTTCAGGTCTTGCAGCGCCAGCGCTTCCGCGCCGGGCGTGACCACATTGGTCGGATTCCAGAGGCGGTCATTGACCGAGAGCTGTACCACGCCATAGCGCCCCAGCTGATAGTGCTCGGTCACGACCAGATCGTCATTGAAGGAAACCTGCATGCCCTCAACGGCTTCCCACGCCATCATATCGTCTACCGGCAAGGTCATTTCTGCCGGGGTGACGGTGAAGCCGGTGTCACAAACAGCGATGTTGCCCGTCGTTACCGAAGCGATTTGCGTCAGGCCGTTGAACTCGGTGGCCGTGCCGAGCACGCGCACCAGATCGCCTGGCGCGACGGTGGTAAGGGTGGTGTAAACGAAGATCCCTTCGGAGGTCATCGGGTCATCATCTGCCAGGTGATCCCGTTCTTGCAGGAAGAAGCCGCTGAACTGGCCTGCGCCCTGGTAAGAACCGACGACCACGGCCTCAATCACGACGGTTGTCCCCAGGATAGGCGTGCTTTCGCCGCTGCCCTGGACAAAGTTGATGGGGATGGCTGTGTTGCCACAGGCCCCGAAGGTGAGGGCTGGGCCGGTGATGAAGCTGAAGCGGTAATCCGCCAACATATTCATCATTTCAGCGTTGCTCACCTGATCGGCCAGTACGGTGACATGGCAGATTTCGCCGTAGGCCAAAGGTGCATCTGGGGTGAGGGTGTAGCTGCTCGCTGGCCCGGCGGGAGTGGTTGTAGCTGACACAAGGCCGCTTTCACTACAGTGCAGAATGGCCCAATCGGGGCTGACCGTGACCAGCTCGCTGAAGTTGATGGTGATGAGCGTATCGGTGGGGACGTTGGTGGCGTTGTTGGTCGGGGTAGTCCCAATGACAAGCGGCGCATCCGTGAACAGATGCAGGTCGCTCATGCTGCGTGGCTTCACCTGGTAGGTGGTCTGGAATTGGGTGCTGAAGCCGGTAACACCGAGCATATCGCCATTTTCGATGCCCAGGGCGCACAGGTTGATGCCCGTGGCGGATTCGACGCGTACCGTCGCGGCCCCACTGCCATCGTTGAGGGTGATGTTGTAGGCGCTACCGCAAGTGGCGGGCATACTACCGACCTCGCCTTCGATTTCCACCAGCCAGCCCTCGCTGCTGCCGCTGGCGACCTGCCCGGTGGTGTAGGTGATGGGCATGACGGGCGGGCCAGAGGAGACGATCTCGAAGTACGTCGGGTTGGTCATCTGTTCTTGATTTTGGTAGGCCCCGCGTGTAGCCACCATGCGCACGGTATCGCCCAGTGCGACAGCCGGGGTGGCAATGAAGTAAGCGGCAATCCCGCCGCTCGCATCCTGCAAGGTCCATTCAGGAGCGTTGTTCCAGGTATCATTAGGAGCTGTGACGACGCCTTCCAGCGTGAAAATCTGGCCGTTGCTACCCGCGCGTGCTGTGGAGATAGGTACCGCGCGATAGACCATGACATCGTCTGCAGCCGTGTTGTTGTCGGTGAATGTATCTGCCGGTGCTACCTCAATAACGACCTCGTTCGTGTGGAGGCCGGTCTGAGCAACCGCATCGGTGGCGCGTAAGACGAGCGTGAAGGAGAGCGTTTCGCCCGCTGCCAACGGATCATTGAAGACCCAGGTCAAGACGCCGCTGGCTTCGCTGGGTGTGACTGGACTATAGTCGGTCACATACGCGAAGCCTGCCGGTAAAATGTCGTGGAGGGTGATGGTGTCCGTGGCGTCGAGCGAAGATAGGTTCTCGATGGCGATCGTATATGTCACCAGGGCGCTGTCGCCGTCGAAGACATAGACCGTATCTACCAACGTGGTCTTGGTCACAGCCACATCGTACAGTGTGACGGTAAGCACGCCAGTTTCGGCGGCGTTATACCACGCGGCGTTGGGGTTGCCAATACCACCGTTAGCGTCGTAGCGGGTGCTGTAGTCGAAAACGCCGCCCAGGGTGGGGGTCATCACACCCATGAACTCGTCATTGTTGCCAACAGGGACATTGTAGGTCATGGGGAACCATTCCCAGTCGGCACGGGGTAGTGCTGTATCGCCATAGCCTACCTCGGCTATGATGCCGCGTGCTGGACCGGCTGTCCCGGTCAGCCCATTGATCAACATCTGGCCGTATACGTCGCTGGTGGCCTCAAAGGCGTTGGTTTGCAGTGAGAAGGGCCACTGCAGATTAGCCCAATTGATCACGACATTGCGATAATCGTGGCGTTCTGGTGCATCTACAACGGTATAGGAACGGTCAGCGGTATTTAACCAACCCGATTGATCGGTGCTCCCATCATTGACGATATACCTGTACTCGTAGGTGTCGCCAATGGTGAGCGCGGCAACCGTATAGGTGTAGACCCCGCCGCCGGCGTCGCCCATCTGGGCGGCCGCCCAGGCGTTGAAGTCGCCCGCAATCCACACGGTTTCGCCTGCTTCTACCACACCTTCCAAGTCGTGGTAGACGAAGGTGACATCGGTAAGCAAATTCGCTACGGTGAAGGTGGCTTCGGCGGTGCCGGTTTGTGCAGTTGCGCTGAACTCGGCGGTGTTGGTGATGATGTCGCCGTAATCGCCAGTGTGAATCGCAGTAAAGGTGAAGGTGAGCGTGGTGGAGGCCGTCAGCGTGCCGCTCCAGGTAATCTGATCGCTATCCTCAACCGCGCCCGCCGCGTTCTCGATCCACGCTCCGAAGGTTACTTCGGTGGGCAGTGTATCGGTCAAGAACACGGTATCGCTGATAGCCAGGTTGTTGTCTAGTACCAGCGTATAGGTAACGGTGCCGTGATAGTCCACATTGGTGGTGGGGGTCACGGTTTTGGTGAGGGTGATTTCATCAGCCACATAGCCAATCACGTCTTCCCAAGTGGTGGCAACCCGAACGCCATCAATGGTGGCGGCGGGGCCGCCGCTGGCTTGGCGAATTGCAACGGATTGAATGTTCAACGCTGTTCCTGAGACAGATAGTAGGGGGGGAGGTTCAGTAGTACTGGGTGCTTCTAACACGTGTAATGCGGTGTCCCCAGTGGTAACATCGAACTTTGCTACCAGTAGATACGTTTTATCATAATCAAACGCATCATCAGAATATGTGCCAGTGCTGCCGTCGCCTATACCGAAACGCAAAACCCCAGCGTCATTTCGGGCAAAAACGCGGGCTCGGAAGTTACTGCCAGCATCCTTAAAATGTAGAAAGTAAGCTCCTCCGCCAGCAGCAGAGATGTTTATCAGTGTTGCAAAGTACACTGTTCCCGATGTTTGAGAGGGGAATGTTTGGTTGATATCTTCGGAGCCTGTTGTGGAGATGGTAGCAGCACCGCCTACACCAGAAGAGCCATAGCCAGGCATAGAAAGGCTCGTGGTGATGTACTGTACCGGGCCGGTACCGGCTCCAGAATGAGCACTCCAGGCATTACTACTAGCTGAGGTTAAATCTCCAGCTGTGTTGCCATAATCGAAATCATCAACTAATACAGAGGTTAGCATCAGACTCGGTTGTGCTTGGGCTGCCACCGTTTGCGTGATCTCGCCCCGCGCAGCGAGGGCTGCGAGCGGGTTGCTGATCATGCTCAGCGCCAGCAGCACCCCCATCAGGGCATTCACTATTCGTAGTCGTTTCTTAGTCATCTTAGACTTCCTCCTCAGAAATGTGAAACTTAAATTTTGGTATAACGTTCCGAATTACAAATTTGTTCTTTCTCTACGGTTTTTCTGGGCCTCCTTCAATGTCAGGTAATGAATGTGGTTTCGCAGATGGTTAGCGCCACGAATTTGCGCGTAGTAACACCGTGTTCGGTTATCCACGCCTTGTATTGTGGCATGAAACGGTTGTTTGTCAAAACGGGGATAGGACACGTCACGCTTTCATTCTTCTCAGACCTGCCAGGTTTCAAAAACCTGGCAGGTCTTCAAAAACACTCTCGTTGACTTAATCCCCTGCCCCGCGCAGCACCAGCGGTAAGAAGATACGCCGTGCTGCGATGTGGGTTTCCGGTGATTGGAGCATAAACGGCTGCTCGTTCCATAGGATCGCGGCTGTGTTGCGGAACGGTTGCCCGTGCAGCCCGCCGAAGCGTGTCCGGGTTACGATGACCACCGCGCGATGTTCGCCGGTTGGCACTCCCACCGCTCCGGTGAGCGCGCCGCTGACCCAATCCACCTCCGCTGGGAGTGTGTCGGTGTAGAGCACCATCGCGGCCGTGTTGCCAGTATTGGTGAAGTGCAACGTGTAGGTGAGCAGCTCGCCCGCGTCCACGCGCAGCGCGCTTACCGTTTTGCGTGCTGCCACATCCGCCGATAGCACTGTCACCGCTGGCGATACAATCTCGAACGGTACATCATAGCCGTAATCCACCCAGGCTGTATTCGTGAAGACTGCGCCGCTTTCCACATCCGCACGCACTTCCACTTCGATGTTGATGGTATGTTGCATACCTATCGGGAGCGTGAAGCTCCCCATGAGCGCGCCGCTGATCCAATCCACTTCCGCCGGGAGCGTGTCCGTATACTGCACCGTCGCGGGCGAACCGCCGTTATTGCTGAAATGTAACGTGTAAGTCAACCGGTCGCCAGCCTTTGCGATCAGTGTGTCTACCGTCTTGCTCGCTGCCACTATCGGCGGCCCGGAGATGATCATGGTTTCTGGTGAAGAGCGGGTAAAGATCGGCGCGATACCGTCATCTAGCGTCAGGGTATTCAGGAACGTCGTCCCCGGCAGCAGCGACTCCTGCACCTGTACGACGATCTCGATCAGCGTCGTTGCCGTCGGCCCTACTTCCACCGTATCCCGCAGTGCCCCGCTCAGCCAGGTGACTGCGTTCGGGAGCGTGTCAGTATACATGACTGTGGCCGGCATCTCACCGGCGTTGACGAGCAACACTGTGTACGTCAGGATATCCCCGACTTGCGCTGTTTCGCTGTTGACCAGCTTGCTCGATTCCGCAAAGTTCGACGCTACGGGCAGCACCCAGGCGTCATCGGGGCGGCTATCGTTCTGGTAGTGCCGCACGCGGATCCGCGGGCCGGCGCCATCATACGAGGCCAGGCCGATGACGGTCACGCGATCCAACACGTTGATGTCGCCCCACATGCCGTTGTACCCATCCAGGAAGGCGCGGATCGGGCCGGAGCCATCATCCACCCAGAGCGTATCCAGCTCTGCCGATTTGGCCGTCACCGTGCCCGTGATTTGCACCAGCCAACCCTGGTTCTCGAACAATCCCACATCGTAGGTGCTGAAGGGCAACGGCGCGGGGTCATCCGCTTCGCCGATGACCTGCACCATTTCCGCCTCGAAGAACTCGATTTCCATATCGCCCTGGTACGCGCTGCGCGTGCCCACGATGCGCACACGTTTGCCGCGCAGGTAGTCTGCGGCGTAAATGTCGCCAGCGGGCGCGTGGACGGTGATGCCGCCGGTCTCATCCTGCACATAGAGCACATTGAAGAACTCGTTGTAGGCGGCTGTGACCACGCCCTCGACCCAGACCAGGGTGTGCAGGTTTTCCGGCGGGCGCACAGCGGCGATGTCCTGCGGTTGCAGCGGATTGCCGAGCAGCCACATGACCGTTTGCAGGTTGAAGAGCTCGTTCTGTTTGCCGTCGCCGGCCACATACGCGAAGGTGTTGAAGGCATCGTTAGAATCGCCGTACATGAAGAGCCGTCCCGCGTCGGGGATGGCATACCCTGCCGCGCCGGCCAGGGGGACGCCCTCTGGGTAGATGTACGCATCGCCCCACTTATCCTCATCCGTGTTATGGGTGCGATTGGGCCGCCCATAAGTTCCGGTCCCCGTGTCTAAATCCCCCATGACCAGCAAAAAACCGTGTGGGCCGAGCGCCTCCGCTGTGAGTGGGCCGCGGTCACGGCTCATCAGCGAGCAGATAGACCAGGTTTGGATTTCTGCGACATTGCTGCCGATGCCGGTGGTTTCCCATGCGGGGAAGCGGTGATAGACCACGCCCCACGGATAGCCATTGTTATTGTTCCCGTCAAGCACCTGGTCATCGTTCATGCGCATGGGGATGGTGTGTCCTATCCGCGCCTCGATAGCTGCCACCAGCCCATTTATTCGATCAGCGACGGTATCCGCCCAGAACACCTTGCCTGTGTAATCGGCTACGCCGTTGAGCCACAGACTGCCACCCGCTGCGACAAAGTCGCTGATAGCGTCAATTTCGTCGCTGGTCAGCTGCTCCGGCCCGTAAGCATTGATGATGAGCAGCCGGACAGTCTCGGTATTAAGGTCGGTGGCGGTGATTTCATCGAGGTTGAAGAGTATATTGTAACCGTGCCGGGTCATATCCGCCACAAAGGAGCTCACTTCGCGCGGGCTGATGCCGATGTTGTTGTGGCCGCCATCAATGAGGATGAGGGGCACTTTCTCATCGGTTACATCGAGGGTTAGCGTACGGGTATTGTCACGCGGGTTATCTTCTGGCGGTGCGCCGAGCAGCGAAACGCTCACACTCACCGGGCCGGTCTCCGTGGGCTGCCAGGCGATTTGTGCGAAAGCATCGGGGCACGGCCCAACGGTACACACATCTACCGTCACCGGAACCGCCCCCAGCATCACGCCATCCAGCTCAAAGGTCACAGTGAGCGTGTGCGCGCTTTGCCCGCGATTTGTCACCCGCGCCGTGAGCAAGCTGGGATTGTAGATGGTGGGAATCGTGGGCTGGATGGTGAGATCGCTGATGCTCACATCCTCTTCTCCCATCGTCCACACCGGCGAGGTAACGATCCGGTCGCCATCGGCTTGCGTGGCCTTGACGAAGAAGTAATGGACGCCCGGCTCAACATCCGAGAGGGTGAAATTCCATGTACCATCCGCCAGTGTGGGCTGCGTATAGGTGATGATGTGGCCGTGGTTGCTGTACAGCTCCAGCTGTGTCGTGAGCTCCCCGTCGGGATCGTTGAAGCTGATCTCAAAGGTAATCTCGTCCGTATTGGGAAATTCTGCCCCCATCCAGTAGCCGTTGGCCTTGAAGAAGAGCGCGTAGTTGGCGTCTTCGGTAGCGAAGGTGCGTCGGGCGCGCATCGCATCGAAGAGCGCGCGCTTGGTCAGTTCTGGTGCGATGATGCCCGTGCGGTGCGCCGTCGCCGCCCCCCAATTGGGCCGGTGCGTGTCGGAGTTGTTCGTCGCGCCCAGCTTCCAGCCGTAATCCAATGAACGTATCCACTCATCGAAGGAGAAGAAATAGGATGTGCCCGTGCCGTTGCCCACTTCTTCCAACTGCGCGATGTGTTCGAGCTCCGGGTGGTAAGTCCAATCATTGAAGTTCATCCAGCCGGGGTGATTGAACATCATCAATGTTCCCGCGTCATCCATCGCGTGCGTCCCCGTAATCGCCAGCCAGGGGTAGAAGCCCTGCACCGTTTCCCCGGCTTCCAGATTGGGCGTGTAGTCACAGAAGTCGCAGCCGCTGACACTGGTACGGGTGGCATGGCGCACGGTATTATAGACGTTGATGTGTCCCTCTGCGCCCTGGGTATACTCGAAGCCGCGTATGGCGACAAAGGCCCCATTCTCCGTGTGGGTTTCGGCTTGCTCCCAAGTATCGAGCCATTGACTGTCATTAATGTAGTACGAATGATCTGAAATCGCCAGGAAATCCAGCCCATTCTCACGCGCCATTGCAAATGCTTCGTCCGGCGTCCCGGCACCGTCGGAGTAGGAGGTGTGGTTGTGCAGGTCGCCATGATAGGCCAGCATCTCCGGCTCGGATTCGGTCGTGAAGCTCCAACTGCGCTGTGCGGCGAGGATGGGATTGTCGCCCCAATCCACTACCGCCTCGGCAATCGTGAGCGTGTAGACCGCTTGGGGCAGCAGCAACCCCCGTGGGTTCAGCGTGAGGCGGTGGAGCATATCATTGTAGTGTACCCCGTCCCACGGCGTCGCGCCATAAGGCCCTGCCAGCGTGAAATTGGCCCCGATGAGCGTCTCCGATTGGAGGCTTTCGCTCAAGGTGATGACCAGATCCGCACCCAGCGGGAAATCTACCGCGCCGGAAGCGGGCACACTGGCGATGATCGTGGGCGGGATAGTATCTTGCGGCCCGGTAGTGAACGTCCAACTATAAGCCACCAGCGGATTTTCGGAGAGGTCTTCGATGGCCGTGGTTAGCGTGGCCGTGTGGAGGCTCTGAGCCGCTAACGCGCCCACGGGCGTGAAGCTGGCCTGCCGCAGCGCGGCATCGTAAGCGACGTAGCCGCTCACCGGGCCGCCTGGCCCGCGCAGCGTGAAGCTCGCCGTAGTCACAGTGTTAGCGGCCACCGGCTCGCTGAACGTCGCATAGAGTGGCCGGTGCGGACTGACATCCGTCGCCGCAGCGCCCGGCAGCGTCGCTATCACCGTGGGTGGCGTCACATCGAGCAACTTGAGATCCGCAGCGGTCGGTGGCATGATGCGGTATTCATTGAAACTATAGAGCACCGGCCCGCGCACGTAGACATATTGCTGGCCGACAGCCATATCCGCTGGATAGTAGCCTTCCTTACCGATGGCACCCGTTCCGCCGCTGCTATCGGTGAAGAGGGCGCGATTAGTTGTTATCGAAGTAATCGTAATGTCGCGAATTTCTACGAGGGCGCTCTCATACGGTTCGCTGATGGCGGTGTTGTTGTAGCGAATTTGCGCCGCTGTGCGTAGGGTCGGCGTGCAGACAGCGGTGCCATCGCCAACGTACCGCTGCCCAGGTGAGGAGAATTCCGTCATCCCGAAGTATTCTAGCAGTTCCCCGCGCACCAGGTACGCAGTCCCCAAATCCGGTTTGGGCTGATTGCCATTGAAGATGTAGAGGCTGTGCCAAGGGCCGGGGGCCTCAGAAATGATATAGCCGTTGTTCAAGCCAGCGCAAACCGTACCTGTGGTCGTCACGATTTGCCCAACGTAGGGCGAGGGATAGGTCCCGTCCCCGGCATTGGTGGTGTATTGCAGATCGTAGATGGGCCGGATTGAGGGCGGCGGTGCTTCGACCACAGTCTGCACAGCAACGCCAAGCGTGCGCGTCAGCCAATCGCCGGCCCACACGCCATAGTCCGCGTTGACCAGCAACGCATCCACTGCGGGGGCCGTCACCTGCACCGTGCGCGTCACCGCTGCGCCAGCGGCGAGCGTGGCTATATCCCAGCGCACTACCTGGCCCGTTACCACCCCCGCGTCGGAGATCGGCCCTACGGTCACGCTGAGCGGCAAGCTATCCGTAATCACCACCCCAGAGCGCAACGCCCCGGTATGATTGACCGCGACGAGCGTGTAGGTGAAGGTCTCTTCCGTCGCCACCAGCACGGGAGCAGTTTTCGAGAGAGTGAATTGCAGGCCTGGATCGCTATTGATGTCTACATTGCCGGTCACTGTGCCGGCAGTGACCTCAATCCCACTCTGCGCTGTGCCGATCAGCTGCTGTGCGGCGTCCCACACTTCCGCCGTATAGCCGCTGCCCGCTGGCGCGGCAACCCGGTAGTAGCCGGCATTGGTGGCCGGATAGCCTTCGCTCACAGCATTGTTTTCCGTGATATAGATACCCACAATGGTTGTGCCCTGCTTGATCACAACCGGCGCACCTTCGAGCGGCGGAGCGCCGCCGACATGGTAGGCGTGCCCCTCAATCCAGCCGCCGCCGGTGGACATATTCAGCTTGGTCACAGGAACCCCAGTAGTGTAACGATTGCTCGTGCCGCATCTAATGCCGACAATGATATTGCCGCTATCAGCCGTAGTAGCGGGTATCGCTCCGATTACCCAACCCGACCAGCTGCCGCTGCTGCCATCAATCGGCGTATAGGTGGCCCAGGCATCGCTGGGACTTCTCCAACTGCCATTGTTCCAGGTGAAAGCATTGGAACTGGACGTACTTGGGTAATACACCTTTGGCCCGAAGCACGCCCCGCTCAGGCCGGTCACGGTAGCGTAGACCGCAAAGGGCGTGCCGGAAATCAAAGTCCCACTGTTGACAACCGCATTGCCAGGAATGGCCTGGGGGTAGTAGTGGACAGTTCCGGCCAGCAGCGCATTCTGCGCCGCTATCGGGCGCGGTGCCGGCGCAAGCCACCCGCCCAGCATCCCCGCCAGCAACATCACAGACACCATGGTTAATAGAGATCGTCGCATCGCAAACTCCTTGCTAAAGATTTTTAGAACTAGCTACCGCTTGGATTCCATGAAAAAACGTAGGGTTTGTAGTGCCGCCCGTGAAGCGTTTGCTTCGCGCACGAGCGGCGCATCTATGCGCTGACACTTCGCGTGACATTTTCATTCAACCGCTGGTGAACGCCAGGTAATGGTGCATCAATATCATTAAGTTTGGGGCATAGACCTGGCAGGTTTCCAGGCCTTGAGTCTACAAAACATCGTTATTCACCGGTAAAATCCTACCCTACCCAATTTGGACGCAACCTGCCAGGTCTTAACTTAATGACATTGCATGGTGCATTCTTCTTTGGCGATTATTGCCGGGCGCGAGAGGTAAACCGAAGGAGTGTCAAAGCGATGTACCGGGGAGTGTGAAGGTGAATGTGCTGCCCTGCCCCATCAGGCTCTCGATACCCACCTCGCCGCCGAGCTTCTCGACGATGCGGCGCACAATCGAAAGGCCCAGACCGTGACCCTTCACCCGCACTGTCTCCAGGCGCGTGAAGGCGGTGAAGAGCCGGGCTTGCTCCTCGCTATGTAGCCCCTGGCCGTTATCATGCACCCAGAAGCACACGCGCCCATCGGGGAGCGGCGTCCCGCCCAGGGTCATGCGGGGCGGAACACCGCCATACTTGATGGCGTTGCTGATGTAGTTCATCCACACTTCTTCGATCCACGGCGCGTAACCGCAAGCCGTGGGCCAGGCTTCCGGCAAAATGATTTCGGCCTGCTGCTCGGTAATGAGGTCTACCAGCCGCGCCTGCGCCTCCGCGACGATGGCGGCCATATCGAGCGGCGTCTGGTGGATGGCCTCGAGCTTGCGCACACTGGCGAGCACCAGCAGCTCGTTGATGATGTTGTTCATCTTGCGCCCATTTTGCGCGATGGCCTGCGCAGTGGCGCGCAGCCGCTCGCCCGTCATACGCTCGTAGCGCTTCTCCAACAGGCTCGCAAAGCCGATAAGCGCGGTCAGCGTGTTCTTGAGATCGTGCGCGACGGTGTACGAGAACGCATTGAGGTCTTCGTTGGTCGCTTCGAGTTCGAGCGAGCGCTGCTGGAGCTCCGCGTTCGCCGCTTCGAGCGCGGCGGTGCGGTCGCGCACCAGCTCTTCGAGGTGCTCGCGGTGGCGGGCCAGCTCCGCTTCGGTTTGGTGGCGCGCGGTGACATCGCGTAGCGTGACCAGCGCGGCCTGTTGCGTTTCCCAGGGAATCATGGTGATGGTGACATCTACGGGGCAGAGCGTTCTATCGCGGCGGAGCGCGGTCTGTGAGGGGAAGTAGCTGCCGCCCGGATGGAGTTCTTCCGGCAGGCGGAGCTGCGCGAGCGGCGCATCGAGCGGCAGGAGCGCGGCGATGGGCTGCCCCGGCAGCGATGCTTCCGTGTAGCCCAAAATCGCAGCGGCGGCGGTATTGGCGCGGAGGACAGTCTGCGTGGCGCTATCCAGCACCAGAATCCCATCCAGCGCCTCGCGGAAGATCATCCCGAACTTCTCCTCGCTGTGATGCAAATCGCGCTCCAGGCGATCCACCAGCCAGGAAGGGAGGGTCATGCCATATAAAAGGACAATAGCGGTGAAGGAGTTACCAATGTCCTGGTAGAGAAAGCCTATACCAATAAGTAAGATGCTGGTAAGGATAGCATATTTCAATGCGGCTCGGAAACCTAAGATGAGACCTAAAGAAAAAACTCCCATGTGATAAGCGAATATAATTGTTGGAATTTCGTCTGTAGGACTGATGTAATGTGAAGTCACAATCATTGTGCTGACACAAATCATGCCCACCCAGGTATAAAATTGTATTGCTTGTTTCAAGGCGTGGTTGAGTTGACGTATGGAAATTATAGATGCTATGAGCAAGATGCCCATAAGCGCTAAGTAAATCCAGGTTTGTTGGAAAGCTGCTTGTGTATCTCCTGGTATAAGGAGCAGCACCATGCAATATGCTACAATACCCAGAGCTATTAGAGCAATGTTACCCCTGAGTATATAACGTGCAGCTGTGTTCCGTGCATCTTGATAATGCTTTTCGTTGGGCATGGGTTTAAGTACTAAGACAATGAAGCAATCTCAGGCTTTTTTCAGAGATTGCTTCATTGGATATATTTAGGTTATTTTGCAGTGGGGCTTGTTCAATAGGGTGACCAGGGGGCTCGTGTTTGAGGTATCTCTCCCGCTTCCCGCGCCTTATCGTAAGCCTTCCACCACGTTGCCACCACCTCTCGCAATTCCGAGTGCTTGAACGCAGCGGTGAAGGTCTCCCGCTCGCTCTCGGTCAAATCGCCGTAGGGGCAGCGCGCGAAGACCTTGTCCAGCCCCTCCTCATCCGCCCGCTTGACGAAATCGCGGTCAATGAACACCAATCCCGATAGCCATGCGATATCTTGATGCTTGCTCATGTTGCCTCCTGGTTACTGGTTGCTGGTTACTGGTTGCTGGTTACTGGTTGCTGGTTGCTTGCTACTTGTCGCTTGTCGCTTGCTACTTGTCGCTTGTCGCTTGCTACTTGTCGCTTGTCGCTTGCTACTTGT
>CAZDDI010000004.1:0-4286 GCA_964504195.1 uncultured Anaerolineales bacterium | reverse complement strand
CGCTTGCTACTTGTCGCTTGTCGCTTGCTACTTGTCGCTTGCTACTTGCCGCTTGTCGCTTGCTACTTGTCGCTTGCTACTTGCTACTTGCTACTTGTCGCTTGTCGCTTGCTACTTGCTACTTGCCGCTTGCTACCTGTTTTTAGTGTAGCAGATTTTGTAGAAATGCCAAGCCAGCGGGCAATACACACAGAAATAAGTTGCGAATAGAGAATCTCGAATCAACCCAGTCGCGGATCTGGCGATCCGCGCCGAGTATGGAGTTTTCTCCCCTGAAAGCCAAATTCAACGCAAAGACGCAAAGGCTCAAAGTTTTTTATTCGCCATTCGCCAAGTGTGGTTGGTCACGCGCGGATGAGTATACCCGTACAAACAAGCCCACCCGCCCGGGACTCCGGACGGGTGGGGCATCAACAATAGTGGTTAAGCTAACCAGGGTTGTCCTGCTTGCGGAATCTCCCCAGCTTCGCGGGCGATGTCGTACTCCTGCCACCACAGTGCCACGGTTTGACGCAGTTTGGGGTGGTTGAAGGCCGCCGTGTAGGTGGCCCACTCGTCGCTGGTGAGATCGCCATACGGGCACTCCGCCAGCAAGGACTCCAACCCCTGTGCATCGGCTGCCTGGACAAAATCGCGCCGCAAGAATACCGCCCCCGCCAGCCAGGTGATGTCCTGATACTGCGCTATGGACATCATGTAGGGTGACCATGGTTCCTGCGGTTGCGGAATCTCCCCGGCCTCACGGGCGGCGTCGTATTCTTGCCACCACAGCGTCACCACCTGGCGCAATTTGGGATGGTTGAAGGCCGCCGTGAAGGTGGCCCACTCGTCAGTGGCGAGATCGCCATACGGACATTCCGCCGCCAGCGTTTCCAGCCCGTGCTCATCCACCAGCGCCACAAAATGCCGGTCGAGGAATACCAGCCCCGCCAGCCAGGCGATGTCCTGATAGGTTTTCACCCGCAGGTCTTCCAATCTGAAGGTTTGTTGCAGCATTTCCATAGGTTAGTCTCCTTTAACTTTTATTGTGAAACAGGATGATTGAAAACTATTTGTATTGTAATTCAGTCTAGGGATCTGTCAAAGTGACGTACATCTGTGGTCGCAATACGGCCTGCAGGTCAGGGATAAAGCGGGCTGTTTGTAGCAGGGCTTCACCTTGCCACAAACAGCCCGTTCAAAAACAACACATAAGTGCAACAGGTAGCGTAAGGGGATAAGTTTTCAACCCTGCGTTCTTGCTTGTCAAATTCTTCGCGTGTGGTATAATCTCGTTTGTCTGCGGGCGTAGTTCAGTGGTAGAACGCTTGCTTCCCAAGCAAGATGTCAAGGGTTCGAGTCCCTTCGCCCGCTCACCGGGCCAGCATTAGCTGGCCCGTTTGCTTTCCCCGCCGTCCCCCATTACAACAATTAACCCAAGTTGCTACCTGTTCCCCAGAACCTTGATAGGACACGGATTTGCACAGATTTTACGGATAAAAACCAGAAAAAAAATCCGTGTGATCTGTAAGATCCGTGTCCTAAATCTCTGAACTAGCTCAAGTGGTAACTGGAGTTATGGTAACGCGCTCCGCCCGGTTAATCCGGGAGGGTGCTGGTGGGCGGGAGCGAGAGCACCGGCGCGACGGTGTCACTGGGGAGGACGATGGTGGGGATGGCCCCGGCGGGGATGATGAGCAGCTTCTGCACGTTTTGCAGCGCATCCGCATTGTAGCCGGCAATCGTGACTTGGGCGTAGCCGGGGTTTTCGGTGAACAGGCTGGCGCGCAGGATTTCGTGGGCCAGTTCCGCTTCGGCGGCCAACCGGGAGGATTCTACTTTGACCCGGTTGATTTCGAGATCGAGCTGGGCCGCGCGGAGTTCCAGTTGTTTTTGCGCCTCGGTGGTTTCCACTTCGGCTACCGCTTGATCGCGGCGCAGCTGGGCCTGGATCACCATTTGCCGGGCCAATTCTTGATTGCGACCTTCGGCTACTTGCACTTCCCCGATTTCCAGAGCCAGTTGGGCTTTGGCTTGCGCGGCGGCCTGGAGCTCTTGCTGCCGGGCTTGCTCGGTCAACAACCGGCTGGCGGTGATGGCGTCATAAGCCGCCTGTGCATCGGCGCTGAGGATGACGTTAGGTACGGTGACGTTGCGCACGTCCATCCCATAGCCTGTCACCAGCTCATCCAGCGCGGCTTCGATGCAGATGCGGAGCACATCGCGCGCTTCGCCGATGACGTTCTGATCGAACGTATAACTGCCCACGCACACTTTCATCGCCTGCTTGGCCCATTCTTCGATGACGGTCATGGCGGCGGCGTCGTTCAGCAACACCCGGTTGTAGCGCGGCCACAGCTCGCGAATGGTTTCGGCGTTGGTGGGGCGGAACAGATCGCCCGCCACGACAACGCCGACGCGCTGCTTATCCAGCGTGATGACTTCTTCATCGGACACGGAGAAGTGGATGGCGCTCATGTTGATGCGGTGGAGTTTGACGTAGAGGCCGAAGTCGTTGTAAATACCCGGCCCGACCACATCCACAATTTGCCCGGCGCGCATCTGCACGCCCATCTCATTGGCTTCTACAGCTTTCATGATGTAGAAGAAATTACTGCCGAACATCAGCATGATGACCAGTGCAATAAACACGGCCCCCATGATGCCGGCCACCCCCATTTTGGCGCGAACGTCTTTCATTGTTATCCTCCCTCTGAAAATCAGCAAATCGGTAAATCGGCAAATCAGCAAATTAGCGTAGCGCGAAGCGTCTGCTTCGCGGGGTGCGCGAACGGCGCACCCCAACGGGAATTATACCTGATTTTCTGAGAAAATCGCAAATCGCTAATCAAAATGATGGCCCTCTTTTACACTTGGCGTGCGGTTGCTAGGGATAAATATGGTATACTGCTTTGCATGGTGACTGTCCCTGGCATGATTTTGGTGTTGATTTGCGATTCGTTAATTTGAGATTTTTAGAGGAGTGGTTGATGGCGAATTTACGACGTTTGGTGTTGGATGTGTTGAAGCCGATGGATCCGAGTATTGTGGAACTTTCGCAGTCTTTGGCCGATCTGAATGGCGTGGATGGCGTGAATATCTCGATTTATGAGATTGATCGCCGCGTGGAAAACGCGAAAATCACCATTGAGGGCCACGAACTTTCCTATGATGCGGTGGCTGCGGTGATTGAACTTGCCGGAGGTTCTATTCACTCGATTGATGAAGTGGCCGCCGGTAAAATCCTCATTGAGGATGTGGTGACGCCGCAGGATTAGCCGCTGCGCAATGACCACAACGCACCCGTTAGCAGTACGCCCCGATTCGGTGTACTGCTAACGGGTGTTTAGTTTTCTCTTGGGGGCGCCCCCGCTCTGGCTAGGCAGCGCCTAGCGCGTCAAGCGTTCAATGAGCAGCGTGAGCGCCATGCAGGCCACGCCGGCTACCGCAGTTTTCAGCCCATATACCAGCGTGTTTTCTTTGGAGATGTTGCCCAGATAATTCCCTAACCCAAACAGGGCGACCAGGGCGATGCCTAATGAGGCGTAAAAGGCGTAGGTAATCGAAGGGAACAGGGGCACAAAGAGAAAGGGGACGACGACGATGGCGGCAGCCATAAACGGGGATAAGCCATCTACGGCGGTGACGAGGACGACGGCGGCGCGGGAGGCTTTGCCGATTTGCGTGTCTTGCAAATCGCTCAAGGTGATTCTTTCTAATTCGGCAATATCATGGCGGCGCTCGGCGGATTCGGTGAGGTAAGCGCCCCAGCCCCCGGAGATACCGATCGCCATGGCGGTGGACAGTCCGGTGACCAGGACGATGGCCTCATCCTGTATCCCGACCGCAAAACTGCCCATCACCACCCCCACCATCGTCAACACCCCATCGAAGGAATTGTTGGCGAAGGCGCGCCGGGCGATACTGCCTGCATCCGAAATTTCAATGTACTTTTGCCAGCGCCGGAAGCGCTTTTGGAGCGGGAACAGAGCCGGGGGTCGCTTTTTTTTGATCCGTACCAGTTGGGGGATGGCGGTTATTTCACTGATGCTACGTTGGTCTTCCTCCACGAGTTCTGCGGGATCGCTACTCTCGGACAAAATATTACCTCCTGATGCTTAAAAATGATGGATGTTGCCTCCAGTATACAATTATTTCCCTGTTTGGGCAAGGGTTTTCTAGCCGGAGCGGGTGAAATCGCGCGTAGCACAGGCTTGATCCTGTATGTAGCACAGGATTCATCCTGTGGAGAAGCACAGGCTCATGAATTTTAAGAAATTAATCCGTAAATAAGGTTTTATGTGAAA
>CAZDDI010000003.1:58594-166808 GCA_964504195.1 uncultured Anaerolineales bacterium | reverse complement strand
CCTCTGGGACATAATGGGTGTAAACCCCTGGTACATTATCGCATGTAAACTGACAACTTCCAGGATTTCCGCCGCTTGCTCCGTGAAAATATGATTCGCGCAGAAGTCATCCACCTCAGCCTGGGTAAAATACTCCGCCGCGCCGATCTTGAGAGAAGGGGTAAGCAACCCGTTATCAATCCAGCGAGCGACCACTGTAGATTTCACCTTGAAACGCAGGGCAATTTCGTGATAATTTAGCAGGTGTCGCTCTTGTTTGACGTGGTTGATGTGCCGACGCAAGTCCGCACCGCTCAAAAATACCGGCTTGAGGTTGCCTGTTCCAAGAGGGCAGAAGCCCGGCAACCGCCGCTCTACAATCCGCTCCCAAATATCAACGCTTTTGAGACCCAATGAGTTTAATATCCGGGCGGCTTCGGGCAGTGTGACAGCATCGGCAAAGCGCTCATTCGTGCGAGTTAGCATTATCAAGACTTGTGCCAACCATTTTTCCACCTCGCTTCGATCAAAGAGCCACCGCTGACTGCCATCAGTAATCGGGCCACGCACAGCTTTGAAGAAATCGCGTTCAGCCATTTCGACGACGATTTCTTCGCTGAGACCCAGCCATTCCACAACCGTAGCAAGCGAACATCCGGCATCCCACCGTTCTTTCAACGCTATGACCGAAGCACTCTTCACGAATTTGTAATGTCGGTTTTCTTGCGGCCAGAAACCTTCCCCTTCGAGCTGTCCGGCTTTTACCAGGCGTGCAATGGTTGCCGGACCAACCTGCAGGTATTCAGATGCCAGGCCCACTGTCCAATTCGCCATTTTGGCCGGTAAGTCGGGAATTAACTGGCAGACCTTTGAGCGTGCGACTGCCGATGACATAACATACTGTTGAGCAATATGTTCAATGTAAGCTTCTCGTATAAATTGGTACTCCGGGCCATTCCACCGGTGTTCTGGGTTGCAGTAAAAGTTGCTAAGCGTGGCGGCTAAACCTACCACGCGCCAGCGTGGTAGGTTTTCGTTGGTCCCCATGTATCTGTGAAAGCCCTGCGGCCAATTTGTTAATATATTCCAGGGATGAAGATGGGTGTGGTAGCTCCAGGTTGGCAAACTTGATTGATAACGGATTTCTTTGATACTTTCATTCCAGCGTGGAAAGGCAATGTGCCAATCAAGCAGGACTTTTGGCGGCGCTAGTTCCGATTGTAGCTGCTCCCACTCGGCGTTACAAAATGAACGTCCGCTAAAGTATTCTGCAACATCAACCAGGGCCGCTATGTGCTCCGTAGGCAATGTATACGGCCAGGGCTGTGAGGGAATCCCGACTATCCCCAGCGCGGCCTGGGTGAGCTGTTGGGAAAAAATACCCAGCGGATTTTTTAGCGGTATGACCGGCCACTGCGCGAGGTCTACGCCACAAGTGGGGCACAATGCGGTCAAGATCTGTTGCATGGCAATTTTATTACCGCAGCCGGGGCAACTATTAAGCAGGAGACATTGGTGACGCAGACAAACAGTGACCATCTTGGGGTACCAGGCCAAGCGGTGATAACGCCCCTCTTGTAAACACAAAGAGCAGCATTGCGCATGTGTTACATCGCGTAGCGATTTCTGCCTGGCAAAATCCGCTATTAGTGGTCGTACATCATCAGGAGCTAGCTCCAGTGAATCGCACTGCTGGTAGTTATATCTTATCCGATTCAAGAGCGGTGCAAAAGCATGGATCGAAGCGTGGTAGAGCTCCTCTGGAGCGAGCTCTGTCAATAAGGCTAACCGCCTGAAAGTCTCTGCATAGCGCGGAGCGGTCATGCGAACATATTTTCCGCCGCTTATCAACTCTTGGAAAAGGCTAACGGGGTAGTCATTCAGTTCTTGAATACGCAACAGAAACGAATTCAACGATTCACCCGGCAACAAGGGAGAGCGACAGATCAAGGGACGCAATTGAATATCCATGAAATGTTCCTCCTTTTTTGAGTCAATGGACTACTTGAGATTCAACGTGTGCGCAAGACAGAATTGGCCGAAACTTTGCTTCGAGATTTTGCCTGCGGGGTGCTTGTCGGCGGCGCAGGCGATGGGAGGACAAATATCTCATCTGCCGAACTCAGAAATGGATTGACTTTGTTCGGCCAGAGGCAGGCCAGGCGACGTTCGTAGGCTGCCGCCAACAGCTCAAGCGTAACCTCAGATAGCTGCTGATCAAAAAACAATTTGGCGGTTTGCCGTAAAAGATTCATCAAATGCCCTATCGTGCCATCGGTGGCGTAATATAACCGGTACAACAAATCAATGCGGAACATAGATTTGGGCAAAGATAGACCGATGATTTCCTCCGCCGAGCGCGTAAAATTGGAAAATTGTTGGATACTTTCCTGGTTGTGATTGTCCCAATCAAAGGGACGGAGTTGTTCCCGCAAAGCAAACAGACGTGAAAGTTGGGCATTGGCGGTTAAAATACGCTCGTTTTCTCCTTCAATACCCACCACCATGAAGGGTACTCCGGTTTCTTTGATCAATACCTTTAGCCAATCGGAAACCGCAGCGAGCACCCGATCCGTCTTAGCGTCAATCAAATGGTGGAAATCATCCAAAATCACCAATTCTATCCGGCAAGCATGGATGTATTTGATTAACCGCGAGTTCATAGTCCATAATTGCCCTCTATGGGCAGCCGGGTCGCCCAATTTTTCTAACATGTGGGCTGCCATGCCTTTTACGGTAACAGGTGAGGGCGTTTCCAGATAGAAAACAGGAATATGGAAGCCTGTTTTTAAGTTCTGGCGCGGAAAAAGCGCGGCATAGGATTTGACTAATGTTGACTTACCTGTGCCGGTTTTGCCTTCCAATGACATACATTGAGGTTCTCCGGCTTGTAGAGAAAGTTCCTGACATTCGCGGATGTTGTGATGCAGGTCTATGAAGCGCGGGTAGCTGATTAAAATCGACTGCGCACGTTCTAATACGGATTTATATGGTGTTACAGTTGTCATAACAAGCACTCCTTTCTTTGCAATGGTTGGGTTGAATCTTTAATCGGAACGGCTCTTGGGTAGATTAAAAGTTGCTTTATAATCTGACAGATCAGCCTGCTCGTCTAATTCGAAGAAGTACGCGGGCGGCAGCGGCGGCTGTGGCGGAGCCGGGGGCGACTCTGGCGGCGGGGTGGGTTCGGTCAATTCACTGGCAGGTTTGCCGGCTGTATCCCACCGTGCGCTTTTAGTGCGCGTTCCCACACGCTTACGCGCGCGGCCTTCGTTGACGATTGCCTGGATACGTCGTTTAGCAAGGCCCAAATTCACCGGGTTGACCTCTTTGGCGCTTTCCAGTACAGCATTGTGAATAACTGCATGTTTCCACAAGGAAAGCCCTTGCGTGTATTCCTGATCCAATGCTGGTGTTTCGATGTAAAGGTTCTCGAAAGGGTCATAAACATAAATCCGGCTCATATCTCCAGGGTGATATTTGATTTTGGTAAGCTCACCTTGTAATCGAGTCCGCAGCGTTACCAGGGCAGGGCTGTTGTAACGCAATGTTTTGAACTCGACACCGTAGTGTTGTACAGTGCGCATGTCAGTACGCCCAAGCAAGATGCGTAATTCTTCTGCGTTGGGCGGCAAGCGTGGCGCGAATCCGTTGTGCGTCAAGGCTTCCCAGCGCACGCGCGGAATACCTTTCAACCCACGATGATATTTCTCTGCATAAATATCCACGATATAGTTGCAGATCACCTCATCCACCTTGCTCAAGTACAGACAGGCTTGACTAATGCTGTCATAATCACCCCGCTCGCGGATATTGGAGAAGGTCGTCCCTGGAATCTTGTGCAAGAGCATCGTTGCTGCCGACCTTAGCGCACGTTCTACGCCCCCTTTGAATTCAGGGTGTTTTACGGGTGTGCGCTGAAGCACTATGCCCAATAACTGACAGCTATCTTCCAAGTCTTTTCCAATAAATTCCTTGCCGTTATCTGTCACCAGCGTATCAGGAAGCCCATACGCTAACCATTCGTGATCGGTGCCATATTTTTCTACCAGGTTAGGCTTGGGGCAAATGGCGTGATACAGGCATTCCATCACAGAATAATAACTTGGTGGTTCAAAACCCATGTATAGCCCCAACGGATAGCGCGTTGCCATATCCAGGCAGTAGGTCAAGGTCATGCGGCCCAGAGGCAACCCATCTTCATCGTCAATTACAATCAAATCCATGCGTGTATGATCAATTTCCACCCGTTCCAATGGGACAGTTGGGTATCCAGTGCGTCCGTATTGGGTATAGCCTAGTTCTGCCGCACGTTTGCCATGTTTGAGCGCGTGCTGTTCACGATCAAGGGGTTTCGACAGGCGGCGATTAATTGTAGCCAATGCTGGGACTTGTAATTTTTCGGCTGGCGGGAGCAACAGATTGGTCTCCTCAATACGCACAGCTACTTCGTCTCGAATATCATCAGCAGTGACTTTTTCACGCTGATAGTATTGCTCGTTAATCACCGCTTCGATAATTTTTGTCACCGTTTCGTCTAACCGAGACGCATCGCGGCCTCCGCGTTTGAATGAATGTGCGATCAATGCACGCAAATCATTACCGCTATAGGTATACTCTTGGATCCAGCGATACACAGAGCGCACACTAACTTTGATGGTTAAGTCGCCGGCAGCTTTGGCTTCATCCACGCGCGCCACAAACGCGGCCCGCGTGCGTTGGGTGGGGGGCAGGTCTAGCAATGGCTGGATGACTTTCAAACGTTCACGCGCTTGCGCGACCAGGAGTTCAGGATAATCCGCTAATTCCAGGTACTCATTAGCCGTGCTAACGTGGCTATCGGGTGTTCGACGCGCTTGCTTCCCGCGTACCTCAAACTTCAATGTCCCATCAAATAGAGCCTGATGCAGTTCTGCCAATGGAACCAAGCGTATGGCCTTCGTAACAACATTCTCGATATTAGCTTGTTTTTCTTGAGGAAATATGCGCTTGATCTCGTATAGTTCAGATTCCCACACAAAGCATTGCCCAATGATAAAACGATGACTACTCATAACATGTCCTCCTTAATGAGAAAATAGAATTAGCTCGCCGGTAATGTGACGATAGAATCCATTGTCAATAGCGCACTGGTGAGGCACACGCACACTTGGCGATGGTAAACCAGGTGGAGTATATCGGCGGTCAGGGGAGCCGGGTTGCCTGGTCGTGCTTGTGCTGCCAATTCCTTCAATGTCAATGGCGTGGGGGCAGCATACAACGCGGCAAAGATAGCCCCTTTATGCTGCGGAGATACGGGATGTCGAGCGTACCGGGTCAAAGTTTTGACGTTTCGCAGTAAAAATCCGGTGCGCAGGTTGGTATCTGTGACTACACGGAATAGCCAGCCTTGCTCAGCGCAATGCTCTTGTGCCGCAGTGAATTTGCGAAGGTTCTCCTCAGTATTGGTAAACACGGCAGGCTTACATTCGATCAAAATATGCTGGCCGCTCTCAATTACATAAAAATCGGGAGTATATTTCAGGAGCTTGCCCGCGTGCCGGTAGTGAATAGTACAGGGTTGTTCTTCAATGTGTGTAATCTCGGCTGCATAATCCGCCAGATAAAGATAATCACATTCGATCAAGGACTCATAGGCAATCATCCGCTGCATCTTGTATGAAGGGAATCTACCGATAAAATTACCGCCTCGGTTGGAAACCTGTCTAACTGGCATGATGTTGAAAGCCTCCTTTTAGGGTTTTATCATGTGTGCTTTCTATATATCAGGACACTAATAAGCGCTTTTGGTTCAGCAAATTGGGCAGTGCCATTATTTTCGATAAAATCAGGTGCGTAGCAGGGTATCTGTATAGGTGTAAGACTTTTGCAGTCTTTGTCATTGTGGGGATTTGAGAGAGGAGGTAATTCTGGTCGCGGCCCGTTGGAACAAACACCTGGAGACCTTGCGTCTCCAGGTGGGTTTAACGCGCTATGCTTTCTGAGGCGAACCGTTGCAAAATTCGCGCGCTGGGATGTTGGGATAGTGAGACCAACTGATTGACCAACGCTATCGGCACCAACGCGCTATCATACATATCACACTGCAACTTTTCCAAATTCGTCAAGATGATGGCTAAGTGGTAAAAGTCTTCCGGCATGGGGGCAGCTTTGACCAGAGGGGTGGGTAAGGAAGCCACATAGAGCTGGCCTCCTGGCGTTTTGAAAATCAGTTTATGAGCATAATACGTCGAACTTCCGTAGGGTTCAGTGGGATGCAACGGCCCAGGCACAATATACCGGTAAATATAAGTGTTGTTCAATAATAAGACACTTCCCGGTGCCAATTGCTCTGCAATTGCGTCAGCATGTTCTACGAAGCTACCGCTTTTCTCTATCCCCACCAGATAAAGATCGTGATGCTTGAAGAGATACGTTACCAATGCGCTCATCGCACGTCGCAAGTTCAGCGTCGGGCCAAAAAAGGCCAACGGCCCATCTTTGATGAACAGGATTTCGCTCAAAAGCGCCGGTTTCATGCGCAAGATCAAGCGAATTAGATGTGCCAATAGCAATTGCTCAATCGCAGTGCAGGCATAGCCTAGAATTCCCCCTGCCCCCCATTCATCATCAATCCGCTCGTGTAAGCGGAATACATCCGTCAAGTAAAGCACATTGCCACATTGCGGGCAGGAAAACGTATAGGTGCGGCTCATTGCACTGCGTAAGAGCGGAATATCAGCCGATTGGCATACAGGGCAACCGGCCAACTGCCAGCCTTGCAAGGATGTAGCGTAGTCCTGGTATAGCAGCCACGCTAGAGTTGCCATAAGCGTATCATCACCATCCAATGGTTGGCAGCAAAACTCGTACAAAGCTTGCCGTACTGAGTGTGTCAATGTGGTTTGCCCGTGCAGAATCAAGTTGTTCACGGGTAACACCAGCTTGAGCCGCTGTATTTGTTTGAGGCGCATCATATCCAGCGGGTCTATGAAAGACTGATATGTCAGACCTTCCAAATCAGCAATGCTAAAAGTAAGCGCCCCAAATTGAAAGAAGCAGACTGTCGCCGCAGGATAGCCCGTGCGGAGCGGCACCTCACGATAGCCGCCATCAATTGCAATGATGTGGCGAAGTGGGTTGAGTGTAGCTGCGGTGTAAGGAAAAGGGGGTAGATCAGTGAAAAGCGGTATTACAGGCGCGTTGGGCAAACCACAGCGATTGAGCAGGGCTTGGACTGCGGCATCCTGGATAACCTGGCTATGCGCTGCTTTGCTGGCATACTCATTGGGGCGACCATGTTTAGCCGGATAAGCCATCACACACCTCCCTGATTATTGCGGGAACCGATCTACCTGGATCGGCACCACGAAGGGATTAGAATAGGTTTTCATACGCACAAAACCTTTATCGGTACTGGCACTGAATTGCATCAAGCTATCCGCAAAATCTGCAAAATCGTAGTATTTTTGGATCTCGCGTATTTCTTCCTGGTTGTTGAGATGGGTAATAAACCAGTTCTGTGTATTCTTGAGAATGGCTGAGCTGATGGCACTTACCTCTTGGGTCAGATAAATCAATCCCACATTCAGCTTGGCTCCTTCTTTCGCCAACCGCAGGTAGATTTGCCCGGTGCGCGGATCTTCATGCTTGGGGAACAAGTTGTGCGCTTCCTCAAAATAGAACTGGATGAAGTTGTTAGGTTGATTGGAGATAAACCGCTGCATTGCATCGGCAAACAAGTATTGGCAAATACGCTCTGAATACAGGCGTTGAATCTCTGGGTTGCCCTGCGATAAGTCAATGATTACGATGCGTCCTTGCCGTAGATCCGCTGTGATTTCTTTGTCGAATGGCTGGCTAAGCGTGGGGGTGTGCAGCTCAATAACTCCGCGCAGCTTGAGGTAGCCATCTATGTTTACCCCGCTGGTCGGGCTTTTGCGCCGAGTAAGCAACGCTAACAATGCTTTGAGATCCTCGTCAGCCCATTCATGGCCTTCGCGGGCTTTGTAATCAGCAAAGAACTCATGCGTCGTGTAGTTCAGCCAGAGCGTCGAGAACCAAAACACAGTTTCCGCTAACGTCAATCCGCGCCGGGGATCAAGGGGATCATCGGGCCGAACCAGGTGGTTAAGCTCTGTCTGGCCCTCAAAACGTACCTTGAAATTAGGGGGCGCAGAAAACCCAGCGCGGTGCAGGCAAGCAAGATACGCAGCTACTTTCCGATCATAGCGAATTTTGCTTGAGTAGTTATTGGGATAATCAGGAGGCGGCGTTAAATCTACTGCCCGGACATTCTCCACATAGCTGCCACCGCTCAAAGCCAGATGTGCTCGCACTAACTCAAACCCGGAAACCACATCTTGATAGAAATTGACCTTCATTACCTTGAAATCAGGTTTGGGTAGGGTACTATACCGGGTTACTTGATCGCGGTAGAGCTCAAAGATCGCTGTGCCGGCATCTTGCAAATTGGCGTTGGCATACTCGCCATTGATGTCAAAGATGATTTGCCCTACAGGGTATTTGGGCACACCATCCAATGTAAAGCGTTCCAGGTGTTCTGTTACTGGAATAGCGGCTTGGTTTGATTCATACGGTGCTCGCGCACTCATTAGTACCGTCGCTTGAATGATTTTCTTGACAAGATTGGATTTGCCTGTTCGTGTCATACCAAAAAGTGCGGTACGATGCCCTAGAAAATCCTGTGGGCTGATAAAAACTGGTACTTGTGGCAGTTGGGAGTGGAAGCGGCGCGTCGAACTGTACCGCACCTGACCGATGCGAATATCAGTAGGCTGCCCGGTGATTCCGCTTTCCCGATAATTGACCAGCAGTTCCAATACCTTCGGATTGGGCTTGAGGACACTGTAGTTATGAGCACTATAAAAACTCTCCACATCGGCCCCAAAGTGTAATTGCCCGGTTGCGGTCTGGTAAAACGTGCCGAGGATGCGACAACGCAATCCTGAAAAACTGAATTCATAACGGGTGAAACTGTCTAACTGGCTATCTTGTCCGCTCGTCTTGAGATTGTCTTTATAATAGGCAATCATGGCACTGATGACCTGCTCATCGGTCGGTAAACGGGTCGGTTGTAAGACACGCAGTAAGAAGGCTTCATACACGGTCGGTTCATTTTCATAATAAGCCAGCAACAAGGCTCCCTGGGGCAAGCCTTGCGCTTGTTTCTTCCAAGAATCGGCAACCAACAAATGCACTTCGCGGTAATCCACATAATAGGGACGCCCTACAAAGCCCCCCGCCAGAAAAACCTGGGTTTGCGGATCGCGCGCGAACAAATCCACCGTTGCGAGCTGTGTAATCACTTTGGTTAAGCCCATGTCTCCTCCCTGTTTTTCATCTTCTAGTATTGACTTGTGTAAGTGGAAGTTTTGAGTAAAATCAAAGAAAATAGCAATAAAACGACTTGATAATCACTTGAAATAACAATAACACTCACTATATTTAACATTATAACCTAAATCATTAGTTATAACAATCATAATCATTAACTTGTTCTATTGATTTATGCAAGAGAGTAGATATAATGGCAGAAACCAATAACTTTACTGAATGGCTCAAAAATGAGCTGGCACAACGAGACTGGTCACAAGGAGAACTGTGTCGCCGCGCAGGGCTATCCTCGGCCAGTGTCAGCAATGTGCTAAGTGGGCAACAAAGTCCGGGGCTGAAGTTTTATCAGGGGATTGCAACGGCTCTGGATATGTCATTTGAAGTCATCTTGCGCCAGGCGGGGCTTATCGCCCCAGAGCCAGGAGCCGATATGCTGTTAGGGGAACTCCATTACTATCTAAGCCAATTGCCACAGGAAGAACAAACCCGTTTCCTGGTGATGGTGAAATCCATCTGGGCGCATTACCAGGCCGAAGCGGGTGATGTAAGCGCGCCCTTGCCGCCCGAAGTCGTGCAAAAACCGGCTGGCTTTGCTGCATTAGATCATCAAGAAGCGGTATTGCTCAATCTATTAGCCGAGACTTCTGAGGTTTTCAAAGAAGCCGTGATTACCACTGTGCGCGCGTGGCTGGCCTATGAAGGGGTCAAACAAGAAGATTGATACAAACGGCATAAACACTACGCCCACAGCAAATTTACTGTGGGCGGGTATTTAAGTAATCTCCATGCACTGCGGCTGAGGCCAGTGCCATTAACTTCGATAATTCTTCTTCTTGTAGGGCAGTGCCATTATCTTTCAAGCCCCGAAATTTTGCTCGTAGGCTAGTGCCATTAACTGTGACAAAAAAGTAGGGCAGTGCCAATAACTGCGATAGCCAGTGCCATTAACTTCGATGAAAAGTGCTTATTTTGCCCTTGCCAGTGCCATTAACTGTGAAACCCTACAAGTGTTGTAGGGTCTCACAGTATATGGCACTGGATCGAAGTTAATGGCACTGAACGGGCCGCGACTTGAAACGAAGTTAATGGCACTACCCTACCGGCGGGAAATTTTCAGCAGTTGATGGCACTACCCTATATTTGGGGCCGATTTTGAAACGTACTTCATGGCACTGCCCTACACGCGAAACGGGTGGAACTGCCTTGATTTTAGGCAAAGTGAAGGCTTTTAGTAAGTCCAACGATTGAACCATGACCTTAAACGAAGCCGATACCCGCGCCCGCCTGATTGATCCGCGCCTGGATGCGGTTGGCTGGGGCCATGACCAGCTGAGCCACGAGCACTATTATCGCCGCGATGTGCAATATACGCCAGGGCGCATTGTGTTGCGGGGCGACCGCGCCCACCGCAAGGAGGGGCGCAAGGTAGATTATCTCCTGCGGTATGCGGATTTTCCTATCGGCGTGGTGGAAGCCAAAGCTGAGGGGGAAAGCGCCGAAAGTGGTTTTGAGCAAGCCAAAGGGTACGCCCGCGATTTGGGCGTACCCTTTGCATTTGTCACTAACGGCCATACGGTGTTGGAGTATGATTATTTCACCCGCCAGAGCCGGGAGCTGGCGATCTTTCCCAGCCCGGATGAACTCTGGCAACGTTGGTTGACCAACACCGGTTTGACCGATGTGCGCAACGTGGCATTGGTGGCAGATGCGCGCGCGCTGTACGACCCAGCGGCAGCAGAGGCCCGCCGCCGCAATCCGCTGTTACACCCCTATTGCCCGGCCAGTATCACCGGAAAAGAAGTGCGCTATTTTCAAGAAGTGGCTGTAGCGCGCGTCTTGGAACGGGTGCTGCGCGGCCAACGACGGATTCTCCTGGCTTTAGCCACCGGCACCGGTAAAACCTTCATCGCCCTACAACTGGTGTGGAAGCTCCTCAAATCGCGCTGGTTCTACCAGCGGCATCCCGACCGCCCGGCGCGGGTGTTGTTCCTGGCTGACCGGGTGGTGTTGCGCGATCAGGCGTACAACGTCTTCGCGCCATTCGCCAGCGACGCCAGCGATCCCCGGTGCCGCATCGAAGGCGCACCCATCCCTACCCATTTCGACCTCTACTTTGCTATCTACCAGAACCTCTGGAGCGAGAATGACGCGGGCCAACGGTTGTATACCACCTTCCCGCCCGATTTCTTCGACCTGGTGATCATTGACGAGGCGCACCGCTCTGGCTTTGGCACCTGGCAGGAGATTTTGCAGTATTTCGGTAGCGCGATTCATTTGGGAATGACCGCCACCCCCAAACGCACCGACAATGTGGACACCTACGCTTACTTCTGCCAGGAGGAAGGGCGCACGGCCGTGCGCCCCGACGAGACCCTTCGCCCCAACGCCGCTTTTGAGTACAGCCTGGGGCAGGGCATTGAGGATGGGTTCTTAGCCACCTACAAAGTCCATCGGATCCGCAGCACGGTGGATAAGGACGGGCTGCAACTACGCGACGCGCTGGAAACCGGCGCGGAGGTGGAAATCCCCACTGGCGCGGAAGCGCGCGACTTTTACGCTACCCCGCAATTCGAGCGCGAGATCACCTTGCCCGACCGGACGCAGGCATTGGTGGAGCATCTGGCCGGGCTATTGCGCCGCTTTGGGCCAATGGAGAAGACGATGGTCTTCTGTGTGGATACCGAGCACGCGCGCCTGGTCGCCCGCTTGCTGGGGGATGCGTTCCGCACGCTGGGGTACGACAATTATGCCGTCCCAATTGTAGCTGAAGAAGGCGAAGACGCGCGCCGCTGGTTGCGCCGCTTCCAGGACAGCGATCAGAAAACGCCCGTAGTGGCCGTGACTGCGGAATTGCTCTCGACCGGTGTGGATGTGCCGGCGTGCCGCAACGTGGTCTTTATGAAAACATTGGCCTCGCCGGTGCTGTTCAAGCAAATCCTGGGACGCGGCAGCCGCATTGACCCGGCGACGGACAAATACTGGTTCCGTATCCTGGATTATACCGGCGCGACGCGGCTTTTTGATGAATGGGATCGGCCACCGGTAGGGGCGCATGGCGATGCGTCCCTGGGGCCGGAAACGGCAACATTGGATGGGCAGGTCATCCATGTGGAAACCGGCGACCGTTTGGTGAGGGCGAACGTGGCGGTACTTTTAGGGCCGAACACGCAACGCGGCCCTTATTACACCAATGAGACCGGAGAGTTTTGTGTGGAGCGACTGCCCGCAGGAGTGGCGACGGTGCTGGCCGGCGGGCCGGGCTTTGGACAGCGCCAACTGCGCGTGGAATTGCTGGCCGATGAGACGACCACCGTAGAGATCGCGCTCAAGCCAGTGGGCGAAGCGCCGGGCAAGATCAAGGTGCGCGGTCTGGAAGTGACCATTGCCGATGAATCCATCTTCTTGATTGAGAGTACCGGGCAAAGTCTCTCGCTGCAAGAGTACGAGGATTACACCCGCCGCAAAGTTATCGAACTCGTAGGGGCGCATGGCCGTGCGCCCCTACTACAACAAATCTGGGCCGACCCTGACCGTCGCCACCGGTTCCTGGAAGACCTGGCGGCGGCCAGCATCCACCCGGAGGTGTTGGCCGAAGTGTTGGGGCGAGGCGACGCCGACGCTTTCGATTTGCTGGCGCATCTGGCCTTCGATGCGCCGTTGCGCAGCCGCGATGAGCGTGCGGCGGCCTTCCGCAACCGGGAACAGCGTTTCTTGCAGCGGTACAGCCCCGAAGCGCGCGAGGTGTTGCTGGCCTTGCTGGAAAAGTATCGCGTGGGCGGGGTGGATGAACTCGCCGATGCGCGCATCTTCCGCTTGCCGCCTTTCGAGGGAATGGGCAAAGCTCCCGGCGTGGCGCAACGCTTCGGCGGCGTGGATGAATTGCGGCAGGTGTTGCAGGAAGTACAAAAACGTCTTTACACAAGTAAAACCTGAATCCATTTAACCTAGAGGAACAATTACTATGTTTTTCCGTGGTCCAACTATGCATGAGTATTATCGTGCAGCAGAAGAAAAGGTGAAACAGGAAATCAATTCACGCCCTGATGAGTATATTTTGGTGGTTGAAACAGAAGAATATGCCGCTTATCTGTTTGATAAATTTTCACTGCTGCCAGTGGAACATGATACTACCAGAGAAATGCTCGTAGAACAAACCACCAAATGGCAAGAGCGGCGCGATGAATTCGATGAAATGATGCGTCAAGAAATCGTTTTATTGAAGGTAACTTACCCAGTTATTCAGCACACTAAAATTGCACAAGTCCTAGAAATACTACCTACTTTACAACGGACTACTACGATACACACTTTTGAGTATGACCAACGTCAATTTGCCTTGATACTTACCACTTTTACGGGAAGCGTGGAAAACGATTTAGAATCATTAAAACGGTGGCTAGAGGCACATAACCAGGATATTCAAGCCTTTAATCCCGCCTTGCTTGAAACCATAAAACGACTTATAAAGGCGCGCAAAAAAGTAGTTGAGCAACGCGCACACGATTTAGCAGCATTAGTGCAAAGGTCAAGCATTCCACTTAAGATAAAACAAGCGAGCCAATCCCCAGCGGTTGATTTGTCCATTCGCCGAGAAATCAAGCCCCTCTTGCAACCGCCTCAACCTAAACGGCCAGAAGAACTTGTCCTTGAAAGAGACAAGGTGTTACCTGTTCTTGAGATTATAGATAGAGCCGGGCGGCAATTTGAAATTACCCCGACAACTTTTACGAAGATGGAAGAGGAAAGTCTACGCGATGTTATTCTCAGCCATCTCAATATTGTATTTGAAGGGGCCGCCAGTGGTGAGACTTTCAGCAAAAAAGGTAAAACCGATATTTATTTAGTGGTTCAAAAGGGCGGCATTTTAATCGCCGAATGTAAATATTGGGGCGGAGCCACTCTTTATGCTGAGACCATCAATCAACTTTTTGGCTATTTAACCTGGCGGCATAACTACGGCATTATTATTACTTTCTCTCGTAATGTTAGTTTCACCAATGTACTTAATCAAGTAGAACAAGCCACACGAAGACACCCATCTTTCAGGTCTGCTTTTACTCAAATTACCGAAGGGCATTATCAATCTCAGCATAGTTTCCCTGATGACCCACAACGCTTGGTGGAACTGCATCATCTTGTTTACAACTTATATGCTGGATGAGCCGCAGCTCTAATTTTTATCCAGCAAATCAAGATAAGGATTAACGTATGAACTCCCCCCAAACCCGCGAATCCCTCGCCAATGACATCTGGCGCGCTTGTGATATTCTCCGCCGCGATAACAACTGCGGCGGCGTGATGGAGTACATCGAGCATCTGGCCTGGCTGCTCTTTTTGCGCTTCCTGGATGCGCAAGAGGAGGTTTGGGAGACCGAGGCCGCGCTGGATGGGCGCGCTTATACCCGTATCCTGGCCGATGCGCTGCGCTGGCCGGCCTGGGCGCGCAAGGATTGGGATGCTGAAGAGCTGCTGCGCTTTGTGCATGGGCGGCTCATTCCCACGTTGCAAACGCTGAGCGGCGATGCGCTCCGCGAGACGATTCGCGGCGTGTTCACTGACCGCAACGTGATTGTGGCGGCTTCTGGCTACAACCTCAAGGAAGTGCTGCGGATTGTGGATGGTATCAACTTCCACAGCCAGGACGATATTTTTACGGTGGGCCACGTCTACGAAGAGCTGCTGCGGCGGCTGGGCAATGAGAACAAGCTGGCGGGTGAGTTTTTCACGCCGCGCTCGGTGGTGCGCTTTGTGGTGACCGTGACCCAACCCCGCCTGGGCGAGACTGTCTACGATCCAGCTGCGGGAACGTGCGGCTTCCTCTCCGGGGCTTACGAGGCGCTCAAGCCGCAGGCCCAGCGCGTGGAAGATGAGCGCACGCTGCAAGAGGCCACGTTCTACGGGCAGGAGAAGAAAGCCGTGCCCGCGTTGTTGGGGACGCTGAACCTGGTGCTGCATGGGATCACTGCGCCGCACATCCAGCGGCGCAATACGCTGGAAGAGAGCGTCTTGGGCGGGGTGGCCGAGCGGTACGATGTCATCATCACCAATCCACCGTTTGGCGGCACCGAAGGGCGGCACATCCAGGCGAATTTCCCCATCCCGGCGAACGCCACCGAGTTGCTGTTTCTGGAATACATTATGAAGAAACTGAAGCCGCGCGCCGGCGCGCGCTGCGGTATGGTCGTGCCGGAAGGGACGCTGTTCCGGGGCGGGGCCTTCGCTGAGGTGAAAAAGCAACTGCTGGAGCAGTTCGCGCTGCATACGGTGGTGAGCCTGCCGCCGGGGACGTTCGCGCCGTACTCCGATGTGAAGACCGCGCTCTTGTTCTTCGAGCGGCCCGGCCCGACCACTGAAGTCTGGTACTACGAATTGCCGCTGCCGGAGGGCTTGAAGAAGTTTAGCAAGGGTGCGCCGATAGCTGATGAACACTTTGCCGAAGCGCGGACGCTCTGGGCGGCCTGGGACGCTTACCGGCGTGAGGGCGGCCCGCGCCCGGAACCCACCGCAAACGCCTGGATCGTCACGGCGGCGGACTTGCGCGAGCGCGGCTATGACCTGAGCGCACGCAATCCTGGCCGGGCCGAGGCCGCTGCCACCCGTCACCCGGCGGAAATCACCGCGAGTTTGCTCGAACGCCTGCGCGAGATGACGGGGATTGTGGAAGAGCTGCACGAATTGGTGGGGGATGGGGATGAAAGATCATTATGACCCTGAACGCCATCACCGGCGTTCTATTCGCTTACCAGGATATGATTACACCGGGCCGGGTGCCTATTTTGTGACCTTGTGTGTTGCTGATCAAAGCCATTTGTTTGGCGAAGTAGTGGACGGAGAAATGGCGCTGAACGATTATGGACAGGTCGTACACTACGAATGGTTGAAATCCGCAGAAATCCGCCGCGAGATTGAGTTGAACACATTTGTGGTCATGCCTAACCATTTCCACGCCATTGTATGGATCGTAGGGGCGTATCATTATTGGGCGCACGCTGGTGCGCCCAATAATGATACGCCCGGTGGGGCATCCGAAACCAGGGCGGACGGCCGTCCGCCCCTACATAGACCACCAAAATCATTGGGATCATTAATAGCGGGATACAAATCTGCTGTAACCAAACAAATCAATCTTCTGCGCGATACCCCCGGTGTAGCTGTCTGGCAACGCAACTATTGGGAACACATTATCCGTACAGAACGCGCATTAGGGGCAATTCGCGCGTATATTGAAAATAACCCTGCCCGTTGGGAATGGGACACCTATCACCCCGCACCAACCGGGCGCGACGCCCAGGCTGCCGAAATCTGGCAGATGTTACAGAAAGATGAAAATGACGAATAACCCGGTCGGGTTGCACGGCGTAGCGCACGGGGTAGGGGCGCACAGCCGTGCGCCCCTACCGGTGGGATGGGAATGGCGACGGCTGGGAGAAATTGCACCCGCCAGTGCCGACCAAATTTCACCCACTAAATTTCCCGCGCGTGAATTTCGGTATCTCAGCCTGGATAGTTTGCCCAGCGGTGGTTGGGTGGAACCTGAACCCTATCAAGTTAAGGGAACGGAGGTGCGCAGTAATTGCATTCAGTTTGATACTTGTCATGTGTTATATGCTAAACTGCGCCCCTATTTGAACAAAGTAGTTGTTCCAACACATACCGGCATTGCCACCACTGAATTTGTGCCCCTAGTTCCCAATCAAGATGGCATTACTCGTGAATACCTGGCTTGGTATTTGCGCTCTCCGCAATTTGTTGAATATGCAATCCGAAATAGCAGTGGCGCGCGAATGCCCCGCGTGCGCATGGCTGATTTTTGGAATGCCAGTATCCCCGTCGCGCCATTGGCCGAACAACGCCGCATCGTCGCCCACATCGAAGCCGCGTTTGCGCGGATCGTCGAGGCGCGGCGGTTGCTTGAGAGCATCGCGCAAGAGACGGAATCGCTGCTTGAGGCGGCGCTAATAGAGACATTCATAGAAATCGAAGGTCAATTTATTCCTCAGAAGAATCTAAACGAGATCACTCATATCACCAGCGGCGGAACTCCTTCACGAGATAATCCTGAATATTATAGGGGAAATATACCGTGGGTTAAAACCGGCGAATTGAACGATGGATTTATTACTGAAACCGAAGAACACATAACGTCAGCGGCCATAGAAAACAGCAGCGCAAAACTCTTTCCAGTTGGGACTTTACTTATTGCATTGTATGGACAAGGGCAAACACGTGGCAGAACAGGGATTTTATCTATACAAGCAGCAACCAACCAAGCTTGCTGTGCCTTACTGCCAGCCATTGACGAATTTGACCCTCGGTATTTGCAATTTTGGTTTCGACGGAAATACAAAGATTTACGCCAACAAAGTGAAATGCGCGGCGGCAATCAACCCAATCTAAATGCTATGATTATAAAAGCACTCAAACCGCCCTTACCATCACTTCGAGAACAACAGCGCATCGTTGCCTATCTGGATAGCGTGCAGGCGCAGGTCGCGGCGTTGCGGGGGGCGCAGGCGGTCGCAGCGGCGGAACTGGCAGGGTTGGAGGCGTCCATCCTGGCACGGGGGTTTCGGGGAGAACTATGAGCAATAGCATAGACAAAACAGACCTCATCGCGCGAATCGCGCAACGGCTGGATACTGCGCCAGAGACCGTCGCGCCAATCCTGGAGGCCATGCTGGAAGAAATCTACGCGGCGCTCAAACGCGGGGAGAGCGTTTCACTGCGCAACTTCGGCACGTTTTACATCCGCGATGAGGGACGCACAGCGGTCTTCAAGTTTAATCCCGCGCAGAGGTTGCGGAAGCTCTTTGGCTGGTCTTCGACGTATAAAGGGGAAATTTGAAATCTTATCTTTTTGTAGCTGATGAAATGGGTACACCAGGTATGTCATCTGGCGTCAGTAACACCTTTGTGTTTGGCGGTTATGTTGTTTCCGAAAGCGATCTGCCTAAAGCAATTACTGCCTGGCAACGCATCAAAACTGAAATGTGTGGTGATGCTAACGTAGAATTAAAATGGAAGCATTTTTTTGTACATGCGGACGACCCCAAAATCCCTACACCTATTATGATTAAAAACCCAAAAGGCCGACGTTATTTAGCAGCATTGGCATTAGAACACCTTTTTAGGGAAGCCCCTATTATTCCAGCAGTAGCGGTAGCCCGTAAAGATCGGGCCACTGGAACATTTATTGTCCAAAGCAAAAAAGGGAACGATAAGATAGACTATGATTTGATGTGGTTGGGGCCTGTGGCGCAGTTTGCATTGTTCTTAAGTGTACAGAAAGGTCAGGGAAAACTCTGGCTTGACCGACTCGGTAGTCAAAAGCATGAAATACAACGGCAAAATCAATGGTCTCAACATCGGCAAAATATTGAGAAGGGAAATTCACCTAAATCAGTATCAGATTCGCTTCGTGAAATGCTGGCTATCCAAGCACAGATTGAATTCTTTGACTCACAAGATAACGAAGCTATCCAAATTGCCGATTTCGTGTGTGGGGTTATCTGGCAAGCTGCCGAGGGAGATGAAGCTTATTTGAGTCAATTCATTGATAAATACGGGCCAAAAGCAACAAAGCAAGGGTTGGGAATCTTGCATATCGCATGATTAATAACCTTTTGTCATTAGTTTGCGTTTTCAAATTATCAAAAGTTACCGCCCGACTTGATTATCGGACGGTAACTTTTTATCAGTAGTGTTGTATCATTAGAGTATATTTCCAATTATGGCTTCCCCCACAAACAAATAACGCCCACACCCATCAATCCCCGGCCCGGAGATGGGCGTTACCTTCCCCTGTTTGATCCATTGCAACAGTTGCGAGCGACTAATGCCCAATTGCTTTGCCTTCTGGGGCGCGCTCAGGCGTTGGGCCGGTCGCAACGCTTCCAGATCACTGCGGCGGAACAAATAGCGATGCCCGCCATCAATTTCCGGCCCGGCGAGGGGCTGCAAACGACCCATCCGCGTCCATGTTTGTACGGTCAACTTTCAGGATTTCCGCCGCTTGCTCGGTGAAAATATGATTCGCGCAGAAGTCATCCACCTCAGCCTGGGTAAAATACTCCGCCGCGCCGATCTTGAGAGAAGGGGTAAGCAACCCGTTATCAATCCAGCGAGCGACCACTGTAGATTTCACCTTGAAACGCAGGGCAATTTCGTGATAATTTAGCAGGTGTCGCTCTTGTTTGACGTGGTTGATGTGCCGACGCAAGTCCGCACCGCTCAAAAATACCGGCTTGAGGTTGCCTGTTCCAAGAGGGCAGAAGCCCGGCAACCGCTGCTCTACAATCCGTTCCCAGATGTCAGCGCTTTTGAGACCCACTACAGGTCAAGTATTTGAGATTCGCCATTCGCTATTCGCCATTTTCAGATGAGATTGCGCTACAGATACCAATCACAATGACAACGGCTGTGTAGTTGCAATTCAATGTCATTAAGTTTAGGCCATAGACCTGGCAGGTTTCAAGGCCTTGAAGCTGTTATTCACTGATAGAATACTACCCCACCCAATTTGGGCGAAACCTGCCCGGTCTTAACTTCATGACTCGGTTACGCCTTCACGCGCATCCGGCGTAAATCGCTAAAGCTGACCAGCCTTTGAGCCGTTTCATCCCACAGATTGAGCCGCAACGACGCAAGGCTGGCGCGAAGCGTCAACGGCTTGACGGCGCGTACTTCGGGTATGGCATCATAACAGGCTTGTAGGTTGTAATTGGGGATGCGCGGGCGTAAGTGATGAATATGGTGCAAGCCGATGTTACCGGTGAACCAACGCAACACGCCAGGCAACCGGTAGTAGGAACTCCCCTCCAGCGAGGCACGCACCGCATCCCATGTCTCCTGTCGCGCCCAATAGACCCCGACAAATTGATGCTGTACATAAAACAGCCACACACCCATCCCCGCAGCGATTAAGATGACCGGTAACTGCACTAGCAGATACGTGCGCAACCCAATGGTAAGACTGGAAACAGCGATGATCACCAGGAGTGCGCTATTCGTGATAAAGACGCTACGCCGACCAGCCGCCGTGGTACGTTTGCCAGGCAGTCGGGAACTAAGCAAGAAGATAAACGCCGGCCCTAGCCCGAACATAATAAACGGGTTACGAAATAGCGTATACCCCAGCCGTTGCAATCGGGGTAACGCCAGGTACTCGGCTACTGTCAGCGTCAGCACATCACCCACCCCACGCTTATCCAGATTGCCCGCTGCCGCGTGATGAATACCATGCGCGTGTCGCCAATCCTCATAAGGCGTAAAGGTAAGAATGCCAGTAATATAGCCTACGAGCGTGTTGGCCCAGCGCTGTGCGAAAAACGAGCCATGTCCACAATCGTGAAAGAAAATAAAAATCCGCACGAGCAACCCACCGGCAGGTACGGCCAACGCCAGGGTGAGCCAGTAGGAGTAGCCCTGCTGTACAGTGTAAACCATCCACACGAGCAGGGCAAAGTATGGAATAAGTGTGTGCGTCAACTGCCAAAGCGACTTTTTGAGGTCTGCCTTTTGATAAGGCATGAGATCCTTCAACCAATCAGGTTTGGAGGGTTTTCTTGTGGGCTGTGTTTCCTCTGATACCATCGGGGGACTCCTTTCAAATTACAACTAGCACATCGAGAATAAGTCCCATAAGATATACCACGCACAGAAGTTATTGTGAAGGGAAAATCGGCAGCGGATCACCGAGAACGGGCAAGGGGCGGGCGACATACACATCCCACCAGCCACGCCATATTGCGGGGAATTCCCGCGCCCAGTACCAGGCAAGATAGCGGCGGATGTAAGGTTGCCGATCAGCGGCATAGCCCACCGCATCCAGGCCCAGCGCCTGGCAGGTTTCCAGTGCGCGCGGCAAGTGGTAGCGATTCGTAACCAGCACCACCTGCTGCACCTGGAAAATATCGCGGGCGCGATAACACGTATCATAGGTACGCCGCCCAGCATAATCAAGCACGATGGCCTCACGAGGCACACCCTGTTCCAGCGCGTACTCCAACATACGTCCCGGCTCGTCATAATGCTCGAAGCGATTATCACCGCTGAAGAGTAGCTTTTGCACGCGCCCGGCCCGGTAGAGCTCAATGCCAGAATCAATGCGATCTTGCAATACTGGACTAAGCCGTCCATCGGGCCAGTAGCCCGCACCAAAGACAACCGCCACCGGGCGTTCCGGGACGTACTCCGGCGCGCGGAAGATAAGATACTCGAAGCGTATGGTCAACGTCCACAATGTCCAGGCCAGCACGCCCGCACTGATGAGAAGAAAATCCAACACAAAGAACCAGCGATAGCGCCAGAAGGGGTGCTCTTTAAGGGTTTCCATATACGTACCTCATGGAATGATGCTCGTGGCAGCTTTGACCACATCAGGATCATCGCCCCAGATCAGCCAAATATGGTTAGCGGTGCGGTAGAAAAACGCCCCACCACGCCGCCCTGTCCACCATTGTCCGCGTGGCAATCCAGCGGGCAGCACACTCGTGCCGGTGGCGGCGACGCGCTGTGGCAACAGTGTCTTGAACGGTGACACCATCACGGCAGCTGCGCTGCCGCTGTCCCAGACAGTCTGCCAGATATAAAGACGCGCACCATCCGGCCCTTCCCACACCTGGATCAGGTCGCCCCCCCAGCCTTCCACGGCAAAGCTGTTGGGCGGCAAAACTGTCTCCAACATCACCTGCATCATCGCTGCACCGAGAGTTTCGGTCAGTGTAATTTGCCATCCCCGGCCCAGAGGCGGCGTGACGGGTTCGACCAGCATCGGGCGATCATCGGCGGCATAACGGTCAGGATATAACAGCTGCTCGGTAGAGCGTGGTGGACGGCGCAGGGCTTCATCAAGTGCGGGGATGCCCCCCTGAGCGTAGCGAGCAGCAGCAAAGTGCGCCCCCATCTTGAGCGCGAGCCAATTCAAGTCGAAAACCAGCGGATCTTGTGCGCGCCATTGCGGATAGGCGGCCCGCGCGATAAGCGCAGACAGTTCCGCCGTAGCAGGATCATCCGGAGCAAGGCCCACATAGCGCGTGAGAGAAAACCAGGCATCCCCCTCGGCCACCGCATCCAAGGCCAACCGTTGATCGAGTGTAGGAGCGTCCGCGCGCAACCGTTGGAGGTTGCCGTGCTGTTCCGGGATAGCACGCGCGAAGCTATAGGCAAGCAATTTACGCAAGTTATCGGCGGAGCCAGTCCAATCGCGGCGCAGATAAAGTTGTTCCTCTTCAGGTAAATAGAGTGCCGCAGCAGACTTTGCCTGAGCCACCGCATCTACGCTTACCGGCCCTTCAGGCCAGAGATCGAGAATTTGCAACGTGCGCTGCTCGCGCACGGGGAAGGGTTGTACGGTCTGGTAACGATAGTGGAGAATGATACTAAGTTCATACTCGGACACGAAGTTGAAAGGGGTTTCCCAACGGGGGAGCAGTTCGCGCGCCTGAGCCACAGCGGCGGCAATCTCGCCAGTTTCGCGCATCTCAAAGGGCGGTGTAGGCGAAGGGGTCAGGGTAAACGGATCACGGGTAGGTGTAGGCGTGGGTGAAGGCGGCAGTGGCGTGGGCAAGAGCGACACCGTGTTTACAGGAGCATTAAGCGTGCTCCACACAGTCCAACCTAAGAAGCCCAGCATGGCTAAAACGGCCAGCGCCATCACAACCAACAAGCGCGTTTGGCGGGGGGTCATGGCTTACCACCTCGCGCGCTCAGCAGGCACAAGCAAGCAACAGGCATTGGATTCTCAACGCGCACAGCCATCTCCTCGGCTAAGCATCTATCCGAAAACTCGTAAAGGTGATGGTGGGGTTCGGCAGGCGGTGGGTGAGCCTGCCGAACCCCACTACCGCCCGCCTAACCCCACCGCCAACGGAATTTTCGGATACATACCTAAGGCCTTCCAGTAATTTTGCTCCATAGGCCATTGTAAAGAGTGCTGCGTGGATGTCAAGCGGCGCGGAAAGGAGACAAAGTAAAACCGGGGGCTCCCCCAGCCCCCGGTTTTCTCAGAAGGAGGAGAACATGTGCGGCCCCAAATCCCATATCTGAGATTACTATACCACATGCACCCAGCCTGTGCTTGACGGATTTCTTACGATTTCCTTACGTTCTATGGAACAAACGTAGACAACGTAAAACCGGGGGCTTTCAAAAGCCCCCGGTTTCGCAGAAGGAGGAGAATCTCATCGCGGCCCCGTTCTCAATACTGACTATATTATAACAAACGGGAGGAGCCTTTACTTGACGGCTTCCTTACGATTTCCTTACGTTTTAGCACAAGATATCACAACGCAAGTTGCTGCCTGCTCTAATTCAAAGTAGTTCCAGTAAAGTCAACAATAGAAATAGAATCCCTTTAGAGATATGATGATATGTCTTGTCAAAATCACAAATGCTGGCATAATAACTGATGAAGGCCTGCGTTTGTCGAATTTATAGGAACACCGTGTTAAATTTTACCTATACACCCTTTATCCTGCCCTTACTTGTCGCTACTGCGATTGCTCTGTTGATCGCTGCGTATGTATTGCCACGCCGCCGCGCGCAAGGAGCCATGGCCTTAGTAGAAATTTCCATTGCTATTGCGTTATGGGCACTAGGCTACGCTTTGGAGATTGCCGGGACCGACCTACCCACCAAATATTTCTGGGGCCAGTTCCAGTATCTGGGGATCGCCTTCATCCCCTACTTGTGGCTGCTGTTTGCGCGCGCATACACCCATCAGTTCCGCCCTTTACCACTTGGTCATTGGCGCTGGTTGATAGTATGGCCGCTTACGACCCTGATCCTGGCTTTGACCAACCCATGGCATGGTTTGATTTGGAGCGCAACCGCACTGAAGCAAACCGATACGTTGTTGGTGTTAGACATCACTTATGGTCTGGGATTCTGGATCAATGTGGTATTTTCATACACCTTCCTGGTGGTTGGTGCTTATATCTTGTTATCCGCGCTACGCCAGGGCCAGCAATTATACCGCGCCCAAGCGGTAGCTGTAATTATCGCGGTCATCTTCACCTGGCTAGGCAATATCGTACATTTGAGCGGGCTTAGCCCCATCCCCGAACTCGACCCAACCCCCTTCGCTTTTACCCTCACCCTGATTGCACTTACCTGGGCTGTTTTCGGCTATCGCCTAGGCGATATCGCGCCGATTGCTCGGGATCTGGTTATCGAAGGCTTACGTGAAGGCATGATCGTGCTGGACATCCAGGGACGCATTGCCGACATCAATCCTGCGGCTGCACACATGATTGGACTACCTACCCGGCAGGTGCTAGGTAAAACCGTGGAGGAGGCGTTGGCGCCCTGGCCGCACCTGGCAAAACGGTTCAAAGCTGTTCTGGAAGGGCAGGATGAAATTACTGTCGGGCAAGGAGAAACGCAACGGCGCTATGCCGTGCGCATAACGCCACTCCAGGATCGCCAACAACGCTTGTTGGGGCGCGTTGCGGTCATCCGTGAGGTGATTATATCCGCGGCGACTTTGATTGAGCCACCGCTGCATGAATCCCCGACACCGGCTGTAGAAGTTACCCCCCCAGCGGAACCGTTACCGATTCCTCAATTAGGCCGTTTTGGGGTACTGATTAAATGGTTATTGCCAGCGATAAAGCCCAATCTTACCACGCCCCCCGGCACAAACCCACTCCTCACCCAATCGCTGGAACGCGCCTTTACCATCATGCTGCGCTTCGCAGCGCTATTCGGAACCCTGGCACTGCTCGTCCACGCGCCCACGATTCTTCCAGAGGCCAGCAAAATCGGTATATTGTTGTTGTTTGGTTGTATTCTCATCTTGCTCTGGGGACTTAGCCTGGCACGTCAGATCAATTTCAACTATCGCACGAACATCTTCTTGTTGTTGTTCTACACATTAGCCTTGGCTGAAGTTGTATATTATGGGTATTCGGTCGAAGCATTTATGTATTTCTTGGTCCTGGTCGCCCTGGCGGTACTGCTGCGCGGCCAGCGCAACGGCTTGATTATGCTAGGCATCAGTCTGTTTACCCTGGCCAGCTTTGGCTGGCAAATTGGGCGAGGCCATTACATTCCTCCCAGCGCCGTGGATACGCCCATCGCACCCCGAACGATTGAGTTTGGCCTAGCCAATCTGCTGGTTTTCTTAGCCACTGCAACCACCTTATTAATGACAAGTAGCGTCCTATTGCGTAGTATCAACAAAGCTTGGCAACAGGAAACCCAAGCTCTGAATTTGTTACAACAGGAACGCGACTTGCTCGAAGGGCGCGTGGTTGAGCGGACCCGTGATTTGGCGGAGGTACGCGACCGGGCAGTGCGGAGCCGTGATGAAATGCGGAAATACTTCCTGGCCCTGGAGCAAAGCGGTAACACTGTTGTAATTACAGATACAGAGGGCGCGATTGAATACGCCAACCCCCGCTTTGAAGAATTGACTGGCTACTCGCGCGCCGAAGCGCTGGGAAACACCCCCCGGATTTTGAAATCAGGTGAACATGATGCGGCGTATTACAAAACGCTGTGGAACACCATCAGCACCGGAAAAATCTGGCACGGTGAATTCCTCAATCGGCGCAAAGATGGTACCTTGTTCTGGGAAACAGCCACCATCGCACCACTGACGAATAACGTGGGAGCCATCACTCACTATGTTGCAGTCAAAGAAGATATTACTGAGCGTAAGGAATCTGAAGCTGCTCTGCGCCGCTATGCCGAGGAATTGCAGGCCAGCAATACAGAATTAGATGCGTTCGCGCATACGGTTGCGCATGACCTTAAAAATCCGCTGACGGTGGTGGTGGGATTTAGCGAACTGCTGAGCCAACGCTTGGAAGCACTCTCCCCGCAGATTGTGCGCGAAAACCTTGACCGTATCACAACTACCGGCCACAAGATGGTCAGTATCATCAATGAGCTGTTGTTGCTCTCTGGCATTCGCAAAATCGAAGATGTACCGCGCCGGCCTTTGGATATGGGTGAGATTATTACTGAAGTGCAAAAACGGCTGATGTCCATGCTGGCGGAGTATGAGACCCACCTTATTGTCCCTACAAATTGGCCGGTAGCGCTAGGACACGCGCCGTGGATAGAGGAAGTCTGGATCAATTACATCAGCAATGCCCTCAAGTATGGCGGGCAGCCACCACAGGTAAAATTGGGCTACACGATGCTGGAGGCTAAAACTTCGTTGCCAGAAGCTGGGGAATCGTCTGACCAGATTCCAGTATCCAGCATCAAATTCTGGGTGCGAGATAATGGCCCGGGACTGACGCAGGAAGAACAAGCCCAGTTGTTTACCCAGTTCACCCGATTGCACGAAATGCGCGCCGAAGGTCATGGTTTGGGATTATCCATCGTTGAGCGCATCGTTAAAAAACTCGATGGCGAAGTCGGCGTCGAAAGCCTCCCGGACGGCGGCAGTTCGTTCTGGTTCACGCTTCCAGCTGAAACCGCGCCACCTGACTCCGCAAGGGCTTAGCAGGTACAAAGCATTCCCTTATTCCGCGCTATCACAGCCGTTTTGTAACTACCGCAGGCCGGTCTCGTACACAAATGGAGGCCGTAGCTACGATCTCCCCAGCACGCCGCTGCTCAGGCACATCAGTGCTAATCACAGGGTTCTCCTATGGCTTATGCCACACCCACGCTAACGAAAATTTGACGGGATGTACGAGGTAATTTACTATTTTCATCAGGAGGTAAATCATGGGACAGAGACGTTGGTTGCATATCATGTTGGCTTTGGCCTTGTTGACAAGCCTGTTCCCCGCGCTGTTGAGCGCGCCAGGGCCGGTACAGGCGATGACCTGGGGGTGGGTCGGGTGGATGTGGCCGCGCGGCGGCACGCATGAAACGATCACCCAAGGGACCAGTTACGATGTCTACATCCAGGTCTGGAAAGATGGCGTGACGCCTGGGCCAGGACAAGGACCGGGGATTACCTGCACACTCGCCTGGAGTGAGGTAAGCTACTTCGGCGCCCCCTGGGGCGTTATTACCCATACGCCGATGAGTTACCATGCCGATCAGGTGAACAACGATGAGTACAAAGGCACCATCACCCCAAGCGCCGGCCTGTATGAGTTCTCGGCGTATTGCACCTCTGATGGAATAGATATTTGGAAGCAAGATGGTGGCGACGACATCGGCAATGGCCGGATTACTGTCAACCCGCCCAGCGGCACGCCCACCGGAATGCGCGCGTTCTGGCTCGATACTAACACCATCGGCTGGAACGGCGCGGCCGGCACGAGCTACAAGCTGCTCTACGATCCCGACGGCGCGCTGGATCCGGCGGTCGCCGGGGCGACGGTTTGCACCTTCCCCGCACCTACCGCGCCCTGCCACGTAAACCTCACAGCCAGCGGTACGGTGAGCGGCTACCCCAAAAACCCCAACGCCACGGGACTGCCGCGCCTGTTGACGGGACTCTCTGCGGCCAATGCCAAGCACTTGCTCAAGGGGCAGGTGGTAGTCGCCAGCTACGATGGGAGCACTGCGTTGCTCGATATCAGCCACGTGCAAATTCAGAGCGTACTCGATGCGCTCTACGCGGACAGCGCCAAGACGCAGACGCTCGGCGTAAGCTATAGCGCGGGCGTGCCCACGCTGCGCGTGTGGGCGCCCACCGCCAGATCGGTCACACTGCGCCGGTATGCCGATTCCACCACGAGCACCTATACGACCCATACGTTGACTGAAGCTACGGCCTCTGGCGTGTGGAGCGTCACCGGCGCGGCGAGTTGGGATCGCCAATACTACCTGCTAGATGTGGAGGTCTATGTCCCCAGTGAGGATGCCGTCCTCAACAACCTCGTCACCGACCCTTACGCGGTAAGCCTCTCCACCGACAGCGCGCGCAGCCAGTTCGTGAATCTGGCCGATAGCGATCTGATGCCGGTAGGCTGGACGAGCCTCGCCAAGCCCGCGCTGGCGGCTTTCGAGGATATCACCATCTACGAGATGCACGTCCGCGATTTCAGCATCAACGATAGCACCGTGGCACAGGCTGATCGGGGTACCTACATGGCGTTCACTTATGATGGGCGCGACGGGCGCACGCTATCCGCCGGGATGACGCACGTGCTGGCCCTGCAAGACGCCGGGTTGACCCATGTGCATTTGATGCCGATTTTCGACATTGCCTCTGTGCTGGAAGCCAACGTGCCCCGCGAGGTCTGGCCCAATCCTACGGGACATGCCCGCGATAGCGATCAACAGCAGGCGACCATCGCTATTTCCCGCACGCTTGACGGGTTCAACTGGGGCTACGATCCCTATCACTACGGCGTGCCGGAAGGCTCCTACAGCACCGATCCCGATGGCGTGCAGCGCATCATCGAATTCCGCGAGATGGTGCAGCGCCTCAACGAAAATGGGCTGCGGGTGGTGATGGACGTGGTTTACAATCACACCTCGGCCAGCGGGCAATACGCGCAATCCGTGCTAGACAAGGTCGTGCCGGGCTACTACTACCGCTACGACCGCGACGGCGTCTTGCAACAATCCAGTTGTTGCCCGGACACCGCCTGCGAGTACGCCATGATGGAAAAGCTGATGATTGATACGCTCATCCGCTTTGCGGTGGATTACAAGGTAGATGGCTTCCGCTTCGACCTGATGAATCTGCACACGCAGGGGAACATGCTCAATGTGCAGACGGCAATTGCGGCGTTGACACCGGGCGCGCATGGCGTGGACGGCAGCAAAATCTATCTCTACGGCGAGGGCTGGGATTTCGGCTCGGCCAAAGATAAGGGGCTGACGAATTGCACCGATGGCTGGTGCTACGCGCACAAGTACAACATGACCGGCATGGGCATCGGCCTCTTCAACGACATCATCCGCGACGCCACGCACGGCGGATACGAGCAGGACTCGCTGCAAATTCGGCGGCAGGGTTTCAGCAACGGCCTGAGCTACGATTGGAACGGCTACGAGTACGACCGCCGCTTCGAGAGCGACCTGCACGCGGCCATGGATACGCTGCGCAGCGCGTTGCGCGGCAGCGGCGATGACTGGAACGGGCAAGGCGGGCCTTTCGCTGCCGACCCGCAGGAATCCATCCCGTATGTCTCCAAGCATGATAACGAGACGCTGTTCGATCAAAACATCTTCAAGCTGCCCAGCAGTGTCAGTATGACCGAGCGGGTGCGCGCGCAGAATGTGGGGCTGAGCATCATGGCGCTGGCGCAGGGCGTGCCCTTCTTCCACATGAGCAGCGATATGCTGCGCTCCAAATCGCTCGACCGCAACTCCTACGATTCCGGCGATTGGTTCAACCGCGTCTATTGGGATTACAGCCACAACAACTTCGGGCAGGGCTTGCCGCCAGCCTGGGACAACAGCAGCCGGTGGCCCATCATGTCGCCGCTACTGGCAAACACCGCGCTCGATCCGGCCTCCAGCGACATCACTTTCGCGGCGGCGCAATTCCGCGAGCTCCTGCGGCTGCGCTACAGCTCCCCGTTGTTCCGCCTGCGTACCCGCGCCGACATCAACGCGCGTACCTCACACTACAACACCGCCAACACGCACGCGGGGCTGCTCGTCATGCACCTCTCCGACGGCCCGGCACCCGATCTCGACCCGAATCTGGAGACCATCCTGGTTTTCTTCAACGCCCACAAGATCGTCCAGACCTATACGATTCCCGAAGCCGTCGGGAAGAGCTTCACGCTACACCCGGTACATACGGACGGGCTGGATGACGACCCGGTGATTACGGGCGGCGCGACCTTCAACAACAGCACCGGCGCATTCACCATTCCGGCGCGCACCACCGTGGTCTTTGTTTCTACGCATCTGTTGACCGCGCCCAGCTCGTTGGATTGGGTGGGGCTGATGTGGCCGCGCGGCGGCGTCGCTCACGCCATCCAGGAGGACGCCTTTGGGCCGACCGGCTTCGATGTTTTTGTGCAGGTCTATGAGACCGGTGTGACGCCAGGGCCAGGCCAGGGCGCAGGTATCGCGTGCTATCTGCATTGGGGCGCGTATGGCGAACCGTGGAGCGATCTGGTCATGAGCTACAACGGCGACATCGGCGATAACGATGAATACAAGGCCACGCTTCCACAGGCGGCGCTCAATGCGCTGGAGCCGGGAACGTATGGCTTTACGACCTATTGCCAGAAAGACGGCGAAGGGCCGCAGTGGAAAGAGGATACCTACGACATTGGCAGCGATCCGCTCGACGACGACCAGGGCGATGGGCTGATTACCATCATCCCGGCGGGCGATCCGCGCCCAGCCCCTCCCGGCGGTGTCTTCGTTCACCTCTTCGAGTGGCGCTGGGCCGATATCGAACAAGAATGTACGTTCCTGGCGGAGAAGGGCTACAGCGCCGTGCAGGTTTCACCGCCCAATGAGCACATCGTGCCGGTGGAGAATATGCTCGATCCGGCCAACGATTATCCCTGGTGGGTGCGGTACCAGCCCGTGACCCATCTCATCAGCACGATGACCAGCCGCAGCGGGACGTGGACCGAGTTCGAGAGCATGGTACAGACTTGTAACGCGCTGGGGGTAGACATCTATGTGGATGCGGTCATCAACCACATGGGGCTGTATCCGGTCGGCGTGGCGGATGTGGGCACGCACGGAACGCCCTACCTCTCCTCGCCGAAGGCCGCGCGCTACTATGGAACGCAGTACACCAGCGCGCATTTCCATGAGGATTGTACCATCAGCAACTACAAGGATCGCGCTGAGGTGCAGAACTGCGCGCTTTCGGGCCTGCCCGATCTCGATACCGGGCAGAGCTATGTGCAAGCGCAGTTGCGTAACTACTTCCAGGCGCTCGTGGATGCCGGGGTGGCCGGGTTCCGGCTCGATGGCGCGAAGCACGTCGCCGCTTATGAGGTGGGCGCGATTCTGGAGGGCATCACGGGCGATTTCTACGTTTTCCAGGAAGTGATTGATCAGGACCCCACAGAGCGCATCCGCGATTGGGAGTACACGCCCTACGGCGATGTCACGGAGTTCGATTATTCGTATGCGCTGGGGGATGCCTTCGATAGTGGCTGCGCCGGCACGTTGAGCGGACTGCAAGCGTTCACCGGCGGGCTGTTAGACTCGCGCTTTGCAGTGGTCTTCACGGACAATCACGACAATCAGCGCGGGCACGGCGTAGGGCCGGGGCGCTGCATCGTGGATCACCGGGACGGGCAAGCGCATAGCCTCGCCAACATCTTCGCGCTGGCCCATCCCTATGGCTACCCTTCGGTGATGTCGAGCTACTACTGGCAGAGCGACCCAAACGATGATACGGGCGATAGCCTGGGGCCGCCCACGGTCAATGGCGGGCCGGGGAGCAGTGGGGCGACGTTGCCGGTCTACGTGAACGGGGACCCGGCTAACTGCGCAGCGACTTTTACCTGGGGTAAGTGGGCCTGCGAGCATCGCCGCCCGGAAACGGCCAATATGGTGCAGTTCCGCCAGGTCACGGACGGCGAACCCGTGACCGACTGGATCAACGTGAGCAGCGACCACATCGCATTTGGGCGCGGTGATCAGGGCTTTGTCGCCATCAACGGCACGGGCAGCCAGGCGACCACGACCTATCAGACGAGCCTGCCCGCCGGGACCTATTGCGATGTGACCCAGGGCGAGCTGCTGCCGGACGCCTCCGGCTGCACCGGGCGCACGATCAGCATCAACAGCACGGGAAACATTGTGAACACCACGCTAGGCGCGCTGGATGCGTTCGCCATTCACGCGGCGGCGCGCACCGGCGTGGTGCTGACGATCGCCACAGCAGGAACGGGCAGCGGCGTGGTCACGCCTACGGTAGGTACGCATGTATACGATGAAGGCACGGTGGTTGCGCTGAGCGCGTCGCCGCATCCCGGCTCAACCTTTGGCGGCTGGAGCGGCGATCCCGACTGTGCAGACGGCTCGGTGACGATGGATGCGAGCAAGACCTGCACGGCCACGTTCACACAGGATCAACCTTTGTTCACCCTCACCATGCGCGTGGACGGCAACGGCAACGGCGTCATCAGCCCGACGGTGGGAGTCCATACGTATCCAGAACCACGCTGGGTCACACTGCGCGCGCAGGCCAATGCAGACTCGGTTTTTGCGGGCTGGTCGGGCGGTCTGGAAAGCACCCAGAACCCGGTGGCGATTTGGTTTGAGGCCCCGCTGGTCATCACCGCGACGTTCACGCTCCGCACCTACACGATCACACCGACGGCAGAAACCGGCGGGAGCATCATCCCGGCGATACCGCAGACGGTCAACCACGGCGACACTGTCAGTTTCACCATCCAGACCGATCCCGGCTACTACATCGCCAACGTCTTCGTGGATGAGGTGGCGCTGGGCGTGGTGAGCGCGTACACGTTCCACAATGTCACCGCCGATCACACCATTCATGCCACGTTCATGGAGACGCCGCCGATTACCTATACGTTAACCATCACCACGGCGGGCACGGGCAGCGGCGTGGTCACGCCACTGCCGGGGACGTATACATACATCTCCGGAACGGTCATCACGTTGAACGCCACCCCGGACGCCGGTTCCAGCTTCGCCGGGTGGAGCGGCGCTCCCGACTGCGCAGATGGCGCGGTCACGATGGACGCAGACAAGACCTGCACGGCCACCTTCACCCAGAACGATGACGCATACTTCATCTACCTGCCCGCCGTGCTGCGCGAGTACACACTCACGCTAACCTTACACCGCGCGCGGGCGCGGTAGCGGGCGCAATAGCGCGGACGCTTAGCTTCACCGCCCTGGGAGTCGCACGGCTCCCAGGGCGGTTTTGTTTGCGGTCACGTTTTGCGGATAGCGTGTCTGCAACTGCAATATAGATTACGAGTACTTGCAATGCCTCCATTTTGCTGGTATAATAATTAAAATGAGCCTCTCTGATACTCTTCTCATCCAAACTGTGGGCAGACCCTGCCTTGTTGGATGCGGCGTTTAGCCCGTGATGGAGTCGTGTGGGTGCAAAAGCATAGTGCTGCAAAGGTATGATTGAAACCGGCCGCTGATCGAGGGACTTTGATCGGTGGGCCGGTTTTTGTGTATTTGAATATCTACAGGAGGTTTAGTGATGAAACAGGCAACTAACAAAATCGCTGTGTATGGTTTATTTTTACTCTTCTCTGGAGCTTTACTATTGTCTTTGGTCATGTTACAAATACCACTTATGGCTGCAGGTGGAACCTATTATCTGCGTGGTGAACAATGTAATTGGGATTCGGGTTGTCAGCTCTACGACGATGGCACGAACGGAGACCAGTTTTCAGGGGATTATATCCATTCTCTAAATCTTACTATTAACAGCCCACTTGAAAACAATGATGAGTACAAGTTTTATCGCAGTGATACTACACAATGGTTCCCCGCTTCTGGAGCCAATTTAACATTTGACAGCATAGGTTCTTGTAACACCTATATGCTAGCCCAGGGCAATCCCTACGGAATCACTATCAATGATGGTGCCGATCCCTATGCATCTGTCAGTTGCGATGCTGCTCAATTAGATTTTAGCGGAGTAACCTTTATAGGGAACCAAGATTTTAATGGCTCAACGAACAAGCATGTGAATGTCGGCGAAAATTTTACTATTGATGTAGAGGTTTACGCCAATGGACTGACAAATGCTAGTAGTGCAGCCAGTGATGTCACCATCTCACCTATCCTTGTACAAATAGAATATGAAAAGTGGAGTGTCACAGGAAGCAATTGGTCTGATTTGAGCACCTATGGAACTAATTTTAGTTGGTATTCTGATGAAGGTAATAACTGGAGTTATCGCTTAACTAATCCTTCTTTCAGCGAAGGGGTATATCGCTTACGCGCCCAATATACTGATTTTATGGGAAATACTGGAAATACAGAAACAAACTATCTGTATCTTTATGTTAGTAATGCAACAACAACAAATCACTCTATTAACATTAGTAGCAATTTTAATATTTGGCGTTCCAACGAAAAAGTAGGAGATGACAATGGAAACGCTAATTTTTACGCCACTTGGGATGATCGCTACCTGTATATCTATTTCGATGGCGGATATGATGATAACACTGCTCAACTTAATGTAGCGGTTGATGTAAATCCAGGCATAGATTCAGGAATCACAACAGCAGATTTTGCTGGTGTTTCATTTGCTGGCTATTTAACACCGGAGTATATTATACGTTCTCTGAACAACACAAATCTTGATTTGTTCACCCGGAGTGACACTGGATGGGGCACCGCTACTAATATGTATGCGGCTACAGAATTATATCGCACAATCAGTGGAACAACTAATAAAACTCATTGGCGAATACCAAGATCTAGTGTTGGATTGAATAAAACTGGTGAATTTGGACTTTATTTTTGGATAGCTAATAGTAGTGGGGAGTGGCAAACTTCTTTAGGAATTGATCCACCTACTACCTCTGACAACCGCTATCGCACACAGGCCGGATTTGCCAGCATGGGTAGTGGGGTTGCTGTGCGCACGGAAAGAATCTGGGATTATAATAGTAGTCAAACTCGCAACTTTGATATTACTAGTAATTATTCCAGTGATATGGGGGGAGAAGTTATACCCATTCGGCATATATACGTTTCGGCTGGAATAGGTACCTTCATTGACCAAACAACAGCCACCGGCAATGTGCTAATTAAGAGTGGGGCAACATTAGTAAGCGAAAGTGGACAAGCACGAACGCTTACCGTTGGCGGCAACTGGACCAACCACGGCACCTTCACCCACAACAACGACGGCACCGTCATCTTCAACGGCTCGACTGCACAGACCATTGGCGGAAACGCGACCACCGACTTCTACAACCTCACGCTCAACAACAGCACCGGCGCGAGCCTGGGCAGGGCGCAAACCGTCGCCAATCAGTTGACGCTCACGAGCGGACGGCTCACGCTGGGCAGTTACAAGCTCACGTTGGGCGATAGCGCTCCTGCTATTGCAGGAACATTTAATGATGCTACTATGATTGTGGCCGATGGAGCGGGAACGCTGTGTAAAAATTACAGCGCAGATGGCTCATACTTCTTCCCCGTCGGCGATGCCACCGGCACAGCGGAGTATTCTCCCGCCACTGTGAATTTCGCCTCTGGCACGTTCGCTTCTGGACAAGCTTGTGTCAATTTGCGAGACGCTAGACACCCTAATAACAATAGTCCTACACACTATCTTTCCCGTTTTTGGAGTGTAACTGCCTCTGGTATCACTGGCTTCAGCGCAAGCGCAACATTCGATTACCTGGATGCTGACATCAATGGAACTGAAAGCAGTATCCAGGCATATCGGCGACATGCTGCCTCTTGGTCTAGCACGGGCGGCAGCATTGATACTAGCACCAATCAAATCTCCTTCAGCGGATTGACCGCCTTCTCTGATTTCACCGGCGGCAACCAGCCCACCGCCGTCACCCTCGTCAGCTTCGCTGCGACCCCGCAACCTGAAGGCATCCGCGTCACCTGGGAGACCGCCGCGGAGCTCGACAACCTCGGCTTCCACCTCCACCGCAGCGAGTCCGCCACTGGCCCATGGGCGCAACTCACGAGCGCGCTTATCCCGCCACAGTTCCCCGGTCAAGCCCACGGCGGGGAGTACGAGTACCTCGACACCACCGCGCTGCCCGGCGTCACCTACTACTATCGCCTGGAAGATGTGGACATCTTCGGCGTCCGCACCTTCCACGGGCCAGTATCGGCGGTCATGGGTGAAGTGCGTTGGCAGGTTTATATGCCGTTAGTGTCGTGCGCGCCTGCATCCGCCCCGGCAACACTCGCTAAAGCACGCTAAACGGCAAAACTAACCATTCTCTTACCCACCCGTCCCTGTTTCAGGGGACGGGTGGGTTTTTTTGTCGCAAGACTGTACTTTGACTGTACTAAAAGTACAGTCACAAGGGCCTAAGGTTATGGTATGGTAAGGAAGTAGGGCGTCGGATATGCGCTGCTGCGCATGACCAGCCATACGCCATGAAAGTCTTACCGGGATATACAACAAATTATTGAATAAAGAACGATTCTTATCTGAAAAATACCTCCCAGACTTGTCGGCTGTCTCATGTTGAGAATTTTGCCCCTTCCCCTGGCCCCCTCCCCACGCCGCTATGCGGCGCGGGGAGGGGGCGAAAATAACAGGTGTTTTGGACGGCGGCTTCGCCGCAGTCCAAAACACCTTCAAAAACAGCCCCCCTTTCCCGCGCAAGCGGAGAAAAGGGGGCAGGGGGATAAGGGGAAAATCTCCAATAATTTATCCTATACCCGTCTGACCGGCTTTTATGGCAGACGTGGCAGTTTGTGAAACCTGCCACGTCTGAGAGAGACCGTTTTACCGTGTAGAAACTATCGTGCAACGCACTCATACAAGTGCGTTGCACCTCAAAGGAGTATCAAAAACTATGGCAAGAAAATTTATTACTACCGGCTGTCTGGCGGCAATAGGTCTGGCTATGTTATGGCTGGCGCTGTTGAGCGTCAGCCCTGTTGTGGTGGTCGGAGCAGACCTGCACGCGGAGCCGACACATATCGAGTTCACGCTCCTCAGCGGCAACATCGCTTGGATGGATGCGGCGGAGGCGTGCGCCACGGCCCCTGAAGGCCCACGCGCGCTGTGGTTAGGAATCGCCGTCACCAACAATCACACTACCGAGACTTTGACGGAGGTAAGGGTTGAACTCACCGGCTTCACTTCCAATCACTATAAGTTGACGGCCGATCCGCTGCGCTATATAGGCAATCTCGCCCCCGGGGCAGTATATTATGGCTACTGGTATGTAGATTATAGCGGCGCCTGCCAGAGCACGCCTTACGCAGGGCTAACTGATGCCTACACACTCACGGTGACAGCAAACAATCTGAATGCGCCAGCCCAATATACCGGACACCTTACCACCCGTTTATCAGAAGGCGTTGGCGGCACCGATGTTATCACATCCAGTCGAGGCAGTACCATTGCCATCGGTCAAATTTTTACCCAAACAGTGACCTATCAATTCCACCCCAACCTTCAAGGCGTTCTTTTACAGCCTACCGGTGATGTGGGTTTTGCGGATGCATGTTTTCGTTTGCTAGGTACTGAAATTACGGCTTCGAATGTGGCAAACATGCCAATTGGAACGCGCAATCAATTGTACTTCCCCCAGGTTACCCCTACGGCACAAAATCGGCAGCTAACAGCCGTGTACTTCTGGCAGGCGCAATGCCAGGCGGCAACGACTTCAACCCCATGGACAAATAGCGGCATCGGTCAACCGGGTAAATACTCAAATAGATATGGCGTCTACTTCACCACTTTCCCCGAGGCCAGCCTGTCTTTACAGGTCACGAGTGAGGTGACACCCACACAATTGAATCATGCCGGGGTGGTGACCTACACGGTACGCTTCACCAATGTCTTTACCCAGCCGGTGAAGCTCAACACCATCACCGTAACCCTGGCCTCCGGGCTAACCTTCGATAGCATCGCCGCTACCAGTGATGTGGACGAAAGCACTTCCAGCCGCTATCCCGCCAGCGGCGCAGGCAGGACCTTGCTCTGGCGTGGGATTGCGGGAACGTCATACCGCGTGCCGGCGGCGAGCGGCCCGAACAATCCCGGAGAATTGCGCCTGATTTTCAAAGTCAACGTGCCCGCTGTCAACGGCACTTATACCCAACAGAGCTACGGGCGCGTGGGGAAAATACAAATCGGGCCTACCCATACCAGCATCATCATGAACCAGCCCACCGCCGTCACGCTCGTGGACTTCACCGCTACGCCGCAAGCCGAGGCAATTCTCATCACTTGGGAAACTGCGGCAGAGCTGGATAACCTGGGGTTCAATCTCTATCGGGGGGCAACCACGCGTGGCCCGTGGATGCGGCTCAATACCGCACTCATCCCGCCACAGTTCCCCGGTCAAGCCCACGGGGGGGAGTACGCGTACCTCGACACCACCGCGCTACCCGGCGTCACCTACTACTATCGCCTGGAAGATATGGACATCTCCGGCATCCGCACCTTCCACGGGCCAGTATGGGCGATCATGGGTGACATACGCTGGAGGATATACCTACCGCTGATGACAGCCCCCTAAAAACTAACCCGGTAGGTTGCTCAAAACACGCCTATTGACGGCTGTGACAGGGCGACTTTGGCGCGATTGCGGTCAAAGGCAATGCCGGAGGGCCACCGGGAGAGGCTTCGGCAGGCTCAGCCACCGGGCTGCTCCTTTGCACTATTACATTTTATGCCAGATCCGCTACCGAAAAACTCTCCGGCAGCAGCGCCTCTAGTGTCGTAGTACGATAGCTCCCATCGGGGCGCGCGATGTAAATAGGAATACTCGGATCAGCAAACTCCCGCAGGGTTTGTCGGCAGGCACCGCAGGGCGTCCCCCCGTTATGCGTGGCGACGGCCACGGCCAGGATGCGCTGCTGGCCCTGGAGCACCGCCAGCGAGACAGCATTACGCTCGGCGCAGATACCCAGTGGGTAGACGGCGTTCTCGACATTGCAGCCGGAGAAAATTTCGCCGTCTTCGGTAAGCAGAGCCGCCCCTACCTGGTAGTGGGAGTAGGGCGCGTAGGCCATTTCGCGGGCCTCAATGGCCCGCGAAATCAACAATTCTGGCTGTAAAGAAGTGGTCATGTTTCCATTGCCTCCTCTGGTGTGGTAATTTTGGTCGCTTTCACCTTACGAATACGGCGACCGGTAATCTCAGCGACTTCAAAAACGATACCGTCAAACGTAAGTTGCTCTTTGGCCGTAGGAATATGCCCCAATTGATTGTAGACGAACCCCCCCAACGAATCAGCTTCCTCCAGCGGCAACGGGATATCTAGAATCTCCTGCACATCATCCAACGGGATGCGCGCATCAAAGAGATACCCACCAGCTTCCAACGCGGTGACTTCTGGTTCCTCGCGGTCGTACTCATCCTGAATCTCACCCACAATCTCCTCGACAATATCCTCCAGCGTTACCATGCCCGAGACACCACCATACTCATCCACCACAATCGCCAACTGGATTTTGGCCTCCTGCATCTCTCGGAGCAGCGTATCCAACCGTTTGGATTCAGGGACGAAGTAAGTCGGGCGCAAAATATCACGCAACGTCGGTAAAGCGTCACCCCGGCTCCGATAGGGGATCAAATCCTTGACATACAGAACCCCGATGATGTTATCAATTGTGTCGGCGTAGATGGGAATACGCGAATGCCCACTCGCCACGATAACCTCAAGAGTCTCGTGAATCGGCGTATCCACATCAAAGGCAACCAAGTCAATGCGTGGAATCATGATCTCACGGGTAATCATATCCCCCAACCGGAAGATCGAATAAATCATCTCCCGCTCACCCTCTTCAATCACGCCTTCATGCTCGCCAGCGATGACCAGAGTCTTGATTTCCTCTTCGGTAATGAGCGCGAAACGCTGCAACGACGCGCCCCCCAACCAGCGCGAGATGGCATTACCCAACGCCAGCGCGGTAAGCGTAAATGGCTTGAGCAGGCCAGAAATAAACTGCGCCAGACGCGTGATCCGCTCGGCGGTAGGCTGAGCGAGCTCATAACCGATAGCTTCTGGCGCGAGCCACCCGACGCTCAAACTAACCCACGCCAGCAGCAGCAGCAGCACACCATAAGTGATAGGGGCCAGCCACACAGGCGACGGCTCTAGGGGAGTCGAAAACACATGCAGCAAGACTGGATGCCCATAACGGGCGCCGAGGATAAAATAACCGCCCAGCATCAACAAGTGGGCAAAATCGAGCGCGATGCTCAGATGTGTAATATTCGGGAGCATTCCAATGCGCTCCTCGTTGGTCTCCCGGCGCGCACGATGCAATGTTGCACGTGCCAATGAAAGCATAAATTGCCCCGCTAACAAAACTAACAACCACCATAAATTACCGTCGTCCACAGTCTCCTTTCTCCTTGTCTGTCTCTTGATCCGTTGTAACCGTCCCGACGATACGCGCCGGGACCCCATACACTACTGCACCCGGCGGCACATCATGCGTCACCACCGCCCCCGCGCCCGTCTTCGCGCCCGTGCCCACGCGCACCGGCGCCACCAGCATCGTATCCGATCCAATAAACGCGCCGGCCTCAACCACCGTCGCGTGTTTGCGTGTCCCATCGTAATTGCAGGTAATCGTCCCTGCGCCAATGTTGGCATTCGGGCCTATCTCCGCATCGCCGAGATAACTGAAATGCCCCATCTTCGCACCCGGGCCAAGCGTACTGTTCTTCATCTCGCCGAAGTTGCCCATGTGCGCGCCCACACACAGCCGCGCGCCCTTGCGCAGATGGCCGAACGGCCCGATATGGCTCTCCTCCTCCATCACCGCCTGCTCCAACACCGAAGCCACCACCTGGCAGCGATTGCCAAGCGTGCAATCCTCAATAATGCTGTTTGGGCCGATAGCGCACCCCGCGCCGATAGCGGTCTGCCCGCGCAGGTGCGTGTTGGGGTGGATGACAGTATCCATGCCGAGCGTGACGCGCGGGCCGATGTAGGTGGTCGCCGGGTCAACGATGGTGACGCCGGCCAGCATCCAGTGCAGATTGATGCGCTCGCGCAACGCTGCCGCTGCCAGCGCCATATCCGCGCGCGTGTTGATGCCCATGCCCTCGGTCGCATCTTCCACCTGCACCCCTATCACCCGCTCCCCCACGTTTGCCGCCAGCGCGATCAGATCGGTAAGGTAGTATTCCCCCTTGCGCGGGCTGGGTTGCAGTTGCGGCAACGCGCCCCACAGAAAATCCGCCCGGAAAGTGTAAACGCCGGTGTTGAGCTCCCGAATCGCCAGCACCTCCGGCGTAGCCTCGTGATCTTCGATGATAGCCATGATGTCGCCGGCGCTGTTGCGGACGATGCGCCCAAACCCGCGCGGATCGTCCCGCTCGACGGTCAGCACCGCGACGGCAGCCTGGCACTGCTGTTGCTGCTCCACCAGCGCGCGCAGCGTGCTTTCACGCAACAACGGCATATCGCCATAGAGGACGAGCACCTGTTCCGCATGTCCGGCCAGCATCGGCGCAGCCTGCATCGCTGCGTGGCCGGTGCCCAGGCGTGGCTCCTGCACCACACAGCGCGCGCGCCCCCCCGCCCAGGCGCGGATTTCGGCCTCGGTCTCTGGGCCGACGATCAGCACCGGCAGCTCGGTGGATAATTGCTCTGCCAGATCAAGCGAGTAGGCCAGCAAGGGCTGTTCCACCAGCGGATGCAGCACTTTGGGCGTAGCAGACTTAAACCGGGTGCTCATTCCAGCGGCTAGAATCACGACAGACAGATTCATAGATCACTCACTTCTGGGGGTATAGACAAAAAAAAGCCCGGCCTGTCAGTAGCATTACTGACAGCACAGGGCTGATGGTCGCAAATTGGTTGCTCGTTCATGGATGTCTAATATGCAATCACGCAAGATTGTTGTTAAAATTATAACATAAGATGCGTGAAACGTGAAACGTCAACCAAAAACAAAACCTGGATGAGGTTTTCCCCATCCAGGTTACATTGTACAGCAGCGATGCTCACTGCACGCCCCAGCGCTCCTGCACCCAGGCAAGCCACGCAGCCAGCCCCTCACCAGTTTTAGCCGAAAGCATCAGCACTGGCGCGTGGGGGTTCAGCCCATGTACCAGTTCTTTGAACTTCACCAGGTCGAAATCGAGATAGGGCATCAGATCAGCTTTGGTAATCACGACCAGATCCACCGCCTCGAAGATCGCCGGGTATTTGTAGGGCTTATCGTGGCCCTCCGGCACACTGAGGAGCGCTACCTTGTAGTCTTGCCCCAGATCGAACGAGACCGGGCAGATGAGGTTGCCCACGTTCTCGATGAAGAGCACATCGAGCGCATCGAGCGGTAGCGCGTGGAGCGCATTATGCACCATCGGCGCATCGAGGTGGCAGCCGCCGCCCGTGTTGATCTGCACCACCGGCGTACCCGTATCCGCGATGAGCTCCGCATCCACCTGCGAGGCGGTATCGCCCTCGATGACGCCCAGGCGCATCTGCTCGCCCAGCGCGGCAATCGTCGCCAGTAGCAGCGTCGTCTTCCCCGCGCCTGGCGAGGACATGATATTGATCGCCGAGATTCCATGCGCCCGCAAATACTGCCGGTTTCCCAGCGCCGCCTCATCGTTGGCACTCAGAATTCTTTGGACAACAGGAATGCGCCGGGCTTCCTCATGCTCATGTTCGTGATCTTCACAACCGCAATGATCGCACATAGTTCCTCCTTTACTGGTTGCTGGTGATTTCAATGCTTTCGACATAGAATTCTTTGCCCGCGATGACATCACCGCCCAAGGCGTTGCACACCGGACAATGCCAATCCAGCGCGGTGGGTGCAAATTCCGCTGCGCACGCCCGGCAGCGGAAGCGCACCGGGATACGCTTGAAGTGCAACGTCGCACCCTCGGCGACTGTCCCTGGCGCGAGCAAATCGAAATAGAACTGAATGGAGTCATCAATAAAGCTGCTCAGCTCGCCAATCACCAGATGGATGTCCGTGATGCGCTGCTCGCTGGCGTGTTGCGCTGCAATGCGCAGGATTTCTTCGGTTACGGGTAGTTCGTGCATAGCCCCTCTATTCTATGATCGCGTGATGCCAGATCCAATTTCGCAACCATGTCCAATGAATATGTATCATTTCAATTTTCAAAGCACGTGCTGCTTGTTCAAATACTGCACAGCTGCAGTCCAATCATCCATAGTGTTAATATTGAAGAACGAAAGCCCGTCTGGATCCCAACGGGCAACTTCGGCCTGGGGGAACACCTTAACCCGCACCGCTGGATAGAAAGCCACAATACGCCGCTTACCGGCTTGTAACGCCGCCTCCGCCGCTGGCGCACAGACCGCAGTCCGATAGAGGGCATGGAGGGGTTCAAGATTGCCCTGCCATTCTGGCACAATGACATCCGCCGCTGCGGTGGAGGTGAGTTGCAGCATAGCCGTCAGCAAGTCTGGATTGAGCAAGGGCATATCGCCCCCCACAACCACAGCCCACGCGCCCTGCGCGGTAGCCAGGCCAGCATGCATCCCAGCCAAGACACCCTGTCCAGGGTAGTGATCCACAACCAGACGCAAACCGTAATCAGCGAAGTGGGTCACGTCTTGAACTGCCAGCACGACCTCATCCACTAATGGGCGGAGGCTCTCTACAACCCATAACACCAACGGTTTGCCATGCAGTTGTAAAAAACGCTTATCCATACCCATACGGGTACCACTGCCGCCGGCTAAAATTACCCCACTATAGTTCAAATCATCTCCTCAATCTACACGATTGTCATAACCATTTTACCACGACTGCGAATTTTGCAGCTACGCAGTTTCTATGTCCACGATTTGTAAAAGACACTCTTATAAGCTGTTTAGCCAATAGCAGAATAGTATCAAATGCAAACATGATATTTAACCATTTGACAAAACCCCTAACCGGTTATAATAGTATTGGGAATTTCCAATAACTTATTCATTTCATAGGAGGAAAAAAAATGGCGAATCCCAATCACTCTGTACCCGAGGTCAAACTCGATGCTCTGTTGCCGGGCGAAATGGCGGCGAAGGCTGAAACCGTCGGCGTTAAAAAAGCCACCGGCGATGCCCTGCAGCTCTTTGCATTGGCAATTCTAGCCGGCGCGTTCATCAGTCTGGGCGGTATCTATTGCACCACCGTTCTGGCTGGCTCCGGCTCGTTGCCTTACGGCGTGCAGCGCTTGATGGCCGGCACAGTCTTCTCTCTCGGCCTCATCCTGGTGATTGTAGGTGGAGCAGAACTATTCACGGGCAACAACCTCATCATCATGGCCTGGGCGAACAAGAAAGTTACCACGGCACAACTACTCCGCAACTGGGGCATTGTTTATGCAGGCAACTTCGTCGGCTCCCTGGCTACCGCCATCATCATGTTCTACAGCAAGCAGTACACCTTCGGTGGTGGCGCGATGGGCCTCACCGCGCTCAATATCGGCAATGCCAAATCTGGCCTCGATTTCCTCCCGGCGGTAGCCCTGGGTATTATGTGTAATGCGCTAGTCTGTATGGCAGTGTGGTTGTGCTTCTCGGCCCGCAGCACCACTGATAAAATCCTCTCCATTATCTTCCCGATCTCTGCCTTTGTGGCGGCTGGCTTCGAGCACAGCATCGCCAATATGTACTTCATCCCTATAGCATTGTTTATCAAGAGCGGTGCGGATCAAAGCTTCTGGACTGCTATTGGCAAGACGGCGGCTGATTTCCAGAATCTGACTTGGGGCAACTTCTTCATCAAGAACCTGCTCCCCGTCACCATCGGCAACATCATCGGCGGCGCAGTCATGGTCGGTGTAGTTTACTGGTTCATCTATCTGCGCAAGAAGTAATCTCATTCATCACCGCAACCACAACACCCCCGCACAGAGCGGGGGTGTTTGCTATATTAGCATTTTATACTTCGCTGATGAAGAGTAATTCTTCCCGTACTCACCCCTCCGCCAGCGGCATAAACACGCGCAAGCCATCTTTCTCGTCAACGATGTAAGCTGCTCGTGGATAACCCAACGCCACCCGCACCAACCACATATCCCCGATGGCACTGCCGACGTTAAACGCAGCACATAAGATAACCGTCATCACGAGCCACAGCGGCAAGGGCAGCGCCAGTAAGACCATCGCAAGCGCGCTCAATCCCCCTAGCGGTGCGAGCGCGATGACCACATAGGCATTACGGGGAAAGGCATGGCCGGCCGCAGTTGCGTAGAACATCATTTCTTTCCACAGCACCCCATAGGTGGGCGTGGCACCATAGTAGCGCAGCGCGAGACCGTGCGTTAGTTCGTGCAGCACGACAGTCAGAACAATCATAACGATTGCCAATAGCATTTGCGCGGCATAGATTTCCCCCCCAGTGACTACATGCCACAATTGCGCCCAGGCGGAAAACAATACAAATGCCAATCCCATCAATACGATGCCGACCACGTTCAGTACGATGAGTAATTTTTTGTGGTGGGACAATTTCCAGTACAACACTTCGTTGTAGTTTTCAGGAAGATGGCTAGGAAAGGCTAGATGTGTCACAATTGCCCGTCCTTGCTAAACGGCGGCTCTTCCACAAAGTGATCTTCCGCCTCATCATAAGCCCGTACCTGCTCAGTAGCGAGATCGTACACCCAGGCGTGCAAGCGCAGCGTCCCGGCTTGTTCGGCCTCCGCAATGAACGGGTAGCTGCGCAGATGTTCCACTTGCAACAGCACATTCGCTTCGATAAGCGCATCCAGCTGCGCGGCACCGGAAAGATCGGCTGGCACACGCTCTTGAGCGTCCTCCGCGTAGGTCAACCAGGCGCGCAAACCCGGTTCAAGCGCGTGCGCGTGGGCCAACGCCTGCATCCCACCGCAACAGCTATGCCCACACAACACAATATCGCTGACCTTGAGGTGCAGCACGGCATACTCCAGCACGGCAGCGACCGCCGTTTCACCCTGTTCCAACGCCGCGTAGGGCGGCACGATGTTGGCGATGTTGCGCGTGGTGAACACCGTGCCGGGGTGTGCATCGAGGATGTGTGAGGGCAGAATCCGCGAGTCGGAACAACCGATGTACAGCAGCCCGGGGTGCTGACCCTGCGCTAGTTCCGCCATCAGCGCGGCTTCGTTCTGATAACACGTTGCGCGGGTCGCGCGGGTTTGTTCGACTAAAATATCCATGAGTGCCTCCGTGTAGGTAATTCTTTGCCCATAAGCCTGGCTACAGTCCTCATCAGCAGCGACTTCACCCCAGCAGCCGCTTGCGAACAGCGACTAGATCAGCCTGGCTTGCTCCGCCCATAGTCAGGTATTTGTCAATATCAAGCCCAGCCAATATGCCGAGGAAGACCTCGCGGACCGAGGTATGCTCATCCGCCAGCAGCTTATCGCGCGCGGGATCAGTGCTCAGCTCATAATCCGCAACAATGTCATCAAGCGTCACACCGGCGAGCGCGAGCAGTAGCAGCGTAATGATGCCGGTGCGATCATGGCCGCGAGCGCAATGGAACAGCACGCCGCCAGGTTGCGCCTGGGCAATAGCTGTCATCACAGCCGCGTGGCGCTCCGGCCAGCGTTGCAGCGCATCCGGGTAATAGAGCGGCGTACACCAAAGATCAGACACAGCCCACCGACGCGCAAATTCCATATCCGTAACATCCTCTATTGCCACGCGCACGGTGGCGATATCAGGGTATGGTGACGTGAAATCAAGCTCATTTTCCACCATGCCCACTGTGTGGAGCGTGATCATCGTGCGGATGCCATACGCATAGAGCGCCGCCCAGCCTGCCTCGGTAAGCCGGGCGGGCGTATCCGAGCGCACCAGGGACCCCAACAGCGTCGCGCGACCATCGCCAATCCGCAGTCCTCCAAGATCACGGACATTGATACATCCATCCCAGGCCAGAATGCGGTCTTGCATAAGTCACCCCCTTGAAAATCTACAAATCAGCAAATCTCAAATCAAAGCCAGTGTCATGTGCTGCCCCACTTCACCCCATCCACAAGGTTAGGAGCCACACCGCAAAAAAACTCATCCAAGGACCTAATCGCTTTCAACCAGCAACGCCACAGCACGACTGGCAGGGTTGTACTTCACCTGCACGACCGTCCCCCGCTGGAATTGGGAGAGCTGCACACGAGACATCACGCGCTCAGTTTCAGCCTGGAAGATTGGTTGACCGGATGGTTCGACTTCCAGCAGCAGCCGCACTACCGGATCATCGTTGATGGTGGTACCGGTGTCGGACACTTCGAGGATAGTGGCCTGAGCTGGCACCCCATTGGTGAGGAGGTTGTGATGATGGATGGCGCTGATGATGGGTGCACCAACCAAGAGCAAGTTCGAGACAATACACAATCCCCCGCTAACCGTAAGGGAATAGCGAATGAACGAAGGTAATTCTGACCAGGCATGGTCACCAGGGGGGAGAGTAACCAGGGTGACGAAAGGGATCCACATGAGCACAAATGCCAACCAGCCGAATCGTCTCATGGTCTTGGAAAGTTTCATCCTTCCCCTCCTATTTCAGACTGGCGCTATCCAGCGCAAAGAGCGCTAGATAGCAAAATTTCAGCCCTTCATTATCGCTTCAGGTCACGCCTTTGCCTGCCGTCCCACATTTCTATTGTAAAATAACCATCGGCTTTGTCAATTTTAAGGTAAGTTTACTTCTCACTTCCCTCTCACAAAAACAAACGTCCTGGCAGAAGCCTCTGCCAGGACGTTACTATACGAGAAATCCGTCTTACGCGACCTTCTCCACTTTCACCGCCGTGACCTTGAACTCCGGAATCTTGGCGATGGGGTCGAGGAACGCGCCGGTGGCCCAGTTGACGTTACCCTCCGGGAAGTGGAAGGTGCCGAAGATGATGCCTGGCTCTACGCGCTCCGTCACTTCCGCCTTGGCGTGGAACTCGCCGCGCCGCGAGGCCACCTTGAGGTCGTCCCCTTCGACGACGCCCAGCCGCGAAGCGTCCGCCGGGTTGATTTCCACACGCGGCCCTGGATAGAGCGCCATCAGGCTCTCCGAACGGCGCGTCTGCTCGCCGCCGTGCCAGTGGTAGATCACGCGCCCTGTCGTCATCGTGAACGGATACTCGGCATCGGGCGCTTCCTGCGGCTCGATGTGCTCAAGCGCCTTGAAGAGGCCCTTGCCCCGCGAGAACTGTCCGATGTGCAGGATCGGTGTGCCGGGATGCTCGTCGCCCTTCACCGGCCAGCAGAGCTGCTCACCAGCCTCCAGACGGGAGAAGTGGACGCCCGCATAAATCGGCGTTACCTGCGCCATCTCATCCATGATCTCCGCCGGGCTGTTGTAGTGCATGGGATAGCCCATGCGCGTCGCCAGATCGCAGAGAATTTCCCAGTCGGCGCGCGCGATGCCTGGGCCTTCCACCGCCTTGCGAATCAGCTGGATGCGGCGCTCAGTATTGGTAAACGTGCCTTCTTTCTCCGCGAACGACAGACCCGGCAGAATCACATCCGCGAACTTGGCCGTCTCGCTCATGAAGATTTCCTGCACCACCAGGAAGTCCACCGTCTCCAGCGCCTCTTTGACATGGTTGAGATCAGGGTCGGAGGTCATTGGGTTTTCAGCCATGATGAACAATGCTTTGACCCGGCCATCGTGCGCCGCGTGCATCTGCTCAACCACAGTCAAACCCACTTTATCCGACAGCCCCTCAACACCCCAGGCCTTCTCGAACTTGGCCTTGAAATCGGGATTGGTAACGGCCTGATAGCCGGGGTAGACGTTGACCAGACAGCCCAGGTCGCACGCACCCTGTACATTGTTCTGCCCGCGCAGCGGGTTCACACCGCCGCCCGCGACGCCCAGGTTGCCCAAAAGCATCTGCATATTCGAGAGCGACATCACGTTGTAGACACCGGTGGTGTGCTGCGTGATACCCATAGACCAGAAGACCGCGCCGGGCTTGTTCTCGCCCAGGATGCGCGCTGCCTCAGCAATTTTCGCCGCCGGGACACCAGTAATTTCCTCAGTCTTCTCCAGCGTGTACGTCATCACCACAGTTTTGAGTTCCTCAAAACCTTCCGTGCGCGCGGCGATGTACTCCGCATCCTCCCAGCCGTTGACCAGGATTTCGCGCATCAGGCCGTTGACCAGCGCGATATCCGTACCAGGCCGCTGCTGCAAGTGCAGGCAGCCCGGCAGGCGCGTCAGGCTGATGCGGCGCGGGTCGGCCACGATGATCTTCGTGCCGTTCTCGCGCACAGCCTTGCGCATCTTCGTGCCGATGACCGGGTGCTGCTCGGTGGTGTTCGAGCCGATGACAAAGAGCACTTTGCTCTGCATCGTGCTATCTTCAATCGAGTTGGTCATCGCACCGCTGCCCAACGTCGTCGCCAGGCCCGCCACCGTGGAGGCGTGGCACAGGCGCGCGCAGTGATCTACGTTATTGGTCTTGCCGATACCACGCGCGATCTTCTGCATCAAATAATTCTCTTCGTTCGTGCATTTCGCCGAACTCAGATAGCCTACGCTATCCGGGCCGGTCGTGTCGCGGTAGTGTGTCAGCTTGCTGGCGACCAGATCGAGTGCCTCGTCCCAACTCGCCTCGCGGAAGCCCGGCCAAGGGCCGTCGGTCACGCTCTCGTCGCGGATAAGCGGAGCGGTCAGGCGATCCTCGCGATGGATGAAGTCCCACCCATAGCGGCCCTTCACGCACAACGCCAGCCCGTTGACCGGCGCATCCTCAGCGGAGGTAACGCGCGTGATCTTGCCGTCTTTGACGTTGAAATCGAACTGGCAACCGACGCCGCAGTAGGTGCAGGTCGTGCGGACTTTCTCTTGATAGGCCGCGCGTCCCCACCCAATCGAAGGCTTGTCGAACAGCGCGCCGACGGGGCAGATTGCAACACAGTTACCGCAGGACTCGCAGCCGGAATCGAGCATCAGCTGCTCAGCCCCGGCGACAACGTGCGTATCGAACCCGCGCTGCGAGAAGTTCCACACGTCGCAGCCCTGAATCTCCTGACAGGTGCGCACACAGCGCCCGCACAGGATACACTTATTCATATCCACAAAGACCACCGGATTGGGGTCAGAATCTATAGGATAGGCGTGGCGCGCACCGCTATGCACCGGCCATTCCACATCGTACTCATAGACCCAGCGCTGCAACTCGCAGTTGCCGTCCACCTCACACTTCATACAATCGTTAGGGTGATCGGTGAGCAGCATCGAGAGCACGAACTTGCGCAGCGTCACTACCTCGTCGGTGTGCGTGTTGACCACCATGCCCTCGTTTGCGGGCAGGGTGCAGGCCGTCGTCGGCCCCCGCATCCCCTCAACCGCAACCACGCACAGGCGGCACGAGCCGGTGGGCGTGAGCGCGGGATGATGGCACAAGGTCGGGATTTCAATACCGGCGGCCTGGGCCGCTTCCAATACCGTTGAACCACCTGGCACGGCGACGCGCTTGCCATCAATGGTTAGATTGATCATTTGAGACATGCAGTCCTCCTTAACTCAATAATTCGATGTAAGCTTAAGCAAACGCCAGGTAGGCGTGCGATACCGGTTGCTCGGCCACCGGACTGTGCATAGGACAAACGCCCGCGGGACAGGTCCCGGCGACGTGGGCCTCGAACTCGGCGCGGAAGTGGCGTAGCGCGGTAATGATTGAAACCGGCGCGCCCTGCCCCAACCCGCAGAACGAGGTCGCAATGACTTGCGGCGCCATTATTTCGAGCGCATCCAGGTCTTCCAGCGTGCCATGTCCATGTCGCAGGCGATCCAGAATCTCCACCATGCGGCGCGTGCCCAAACGACAGGGAACGCACTTGCCGCACGATTCGGTCGCAAAGAAGCGCATCAAGACGTAAGCCAGGTCTACGATACACTTATCCTCGCCGCAGACGAGCAACGCGCCGCTGCCCAAAGAGGCGCCGTTCGCCTGCATCGTAGCGAAATCCATCGGCACATCCAGCAGCGCCGGGGCGATGATGCTGCCCGCCGCGCCGCCGGTCTGCGCGCACTTGAACGCCAGCTCGCCCTTCATGCCGCCGCCGTAGACTTCGATGACTTCGCGCAGGGTAATGCCCATCGGCACTTCGATCAGGCCCGTCACATTCACATCGCCCAGCATAGTATAGACCTTGGTGCCGGGGCTTTTTTCCGTGCCGATGCCGCGATACCACGCCGCGCCATTCTGGATAATCGCCGGTACGTTCGCCAGCGTTTCCACGTTGTTGACAGCGGTGGGCTTCTGGTGATAGCCCTGCACTGGTGGATACGGCGGACGGATGCGCGGGATGCCGCGCTTGCCTTCGAGGCTCTCCAGCAGCGCCGTCTCCTCGCCGCAGACATACGCGCCCGCACCCGCGTGGACGTGAATATGGAACGAGAAATCGCTCTCAAAGAGGTTGTTGCCCAGCACACCCAGCTCTTCAGCCTGCTGGATTGCCAGCTCGATGCGCTCTTTCGCCAGCGTGTACTCGCCGCGAATGTAAATCCAGCCCTGCGATGCGCCACAGGCATACCCGGCCAGGGCCATACCTTCCAGCACCGCGTGGGGGTCGCCTTCCAGGATCAGGCGATCCTTGAACGTGCCCGGCTCAGATTCATCCGCGTTACAGACAATGTACTTCTCATCGCCCGGTTGCGCAGCTACAAAGCCCCACTTCACCCCGGCGGGGAAACCTGCGCCGCCGCGTCCCTGCAAGCCGGAATCTTTCACGGTTTGCAGCACCTCGGCGGGCGTCATCTCGGTGACGGCCTTACCCAGCGCGAAATATCCATCGTGCGCGATGTACTCTTCGATATTCTTGGGGTCAATCAAACCCGCGCGGCGCAAGACCACGCGCTGCTGCCCGTAAAGCACGCCCTCGCGCCGGGGCAGACGGGCAATTTTACCGGACAATACATCGGGCGGGGCCAACAGCGCTTCGGCCACGCGCCCCTTGTAGAGATGCTCCTGCACCAGGAACGGCACATCGCTCAGCCGCAGCGGGCCATACAGCGTACCTTCAGGATAGACCAGCGCAAACGGCAGCACGTCGCGGCGGCCCACCTGCCCGATGAAGCCCACCTGCACCTCGTTTTCCAGGCCGTAATAAGCCAGTTCCGCTTCCATCGCCAGCTTGAGCGCCTCAGCGCCATGGGCCAGGCTGATGGGGTCGCCAGAAATCATCACACGGGCGCGGATCATGCTGCACCTCCTGCATCCCCATCGAAGCGCACCAGCAATGCCCGCACCTTGTCTGGGGTCATATTGCCGTACACTTCACCATCAATCTGCACCACCGGGCCAACCGCGCACAGACCCAGGCAGCTGGCGACTTCCAGCGTCCACTTGCCATCGGGCGAGGTCTCGCCAAAGGCGATGCCCAGTGTCTCTTCCAGCGCGTCCCAGACCTCGCGCCCGCCAGCTATATGACAGGGCGCATCCTGGCACATCAGCACCACATGCTGCCCACGCGGTTTTACATTCATCATACTATAGAACGAAGCCACACTAAACACATGACCGCGCGGCAAGCGCAGCCGGTCAGCTACGGCTATCATCAGTTCTTGGGAGAGGTAGCCCTCAGCCTGGTTCAGATCACGGAGGATTTCGACCAGCGCTTCTGCATCGCTCCCGTAACGCTCAAAAACAGTGTCCATCAAAGTTGTATTCATTGTCATCCTATCCCTCGCAATCTCGGCTACTCGATGTAGACCGCGTTGACCGGGCAGACCTGCTTGCAGATGCCACAGCGGATGCACGTCTCAGGGTCAATCACATGCACTTGCTTGGGCGAACCCGCAATGGCGTTGACCGGGCAGTTGCGCGCGCAGCGCGTGCAGCCGATACAGGCGTCCGGCTCGATCTTGTACTCGATCAGGGCCTTGCAAACTTTCGCCGGGCAGCGCTTCTCGAAGATGTGCGCCTCATACTCATCGCGGAAGTGTTCCAACGTACTGAGCACGGGGTTCGGCGCACCCTGACCCAGGCCGCACAACGAGCCTTTGTTGATATAGCGGCTCAACTGTTCCAGCATCTCGATATCACCCGACTTGCCCTTGCCCGCGCAAATATCGTTGAGAATCTCCAGCATCCGCCGCGTACCGATGCGACACGGCACACACTTGCCGCACGACTCATCCTGCGTGAACTCCATGAAGAAGCGGGCGATGTCCACCATACAGGTTTCTTCGTCCATCACGACAAAACCGCCCGACCCCATCATAGAACCCACTGCGGCAAGATTCTCGTAATCCACAGGCAAATCCAGGTACTTCTCCGGAATACAACCACCCATCGGCCCGCCGGTCTGCACGGCCTTGAACTTTTTGCCATCGAGCACGCCACCGCCCACATCATAGACGATTTCGCGGATGGTCATCCCCAACGGCACTTCCACCAGCCCGGTGCGTTCCACTTTCCCCGCAATGGCGAAGGTCTTGGTGCCCTTGCTTTTCTCCGTACCCATCGAGGCGAACCACGCACCGCCCTTGAGCAAAATCTGCGGGACATTGGCGTAGGTCTCCACGTTATTGATGTTGGAAGGCTTGCCCCACAAACCCTTGGTGGCGGGGAACGGGGGGCGCGTGGTGGGCATCCCGCGCGCGCCTTCGATAGATTGCATCAGCGCGGTCTCTTCACCACAGACGAAGGCGCCGGCCCCCATGCGGATTTCCAGGTCAAAGCTGAAATCGGTACCGAGGATGTTCTCTCCCAGCAACCCATACTCGCGGGCCTGCGCCAGCGCCACGCGCAAGGTGCTGATAGCGATGGGGTACTCGGCACGGACGTAAATGTAGCCCTGCCGCGCGCCGATGACATACGCCGCAATCGCCATCCCCTCGATGACGGCGTGCGGGTCGCCTTCGAGCACACGCCGGTTCATAAACGCACCGGGGTCACCCTCATCAGCGTTACAGATGACGTATTTCACATCGCCGGGTGCATTCTTGGCGAAGCTCCACTTGAGGTGCGTGGGGAAACCCGCACCACCACGGCCACGCAGCCCGGATGTTTTAAGCTCGGCCAGCACATCATCGGGGGACATGCCGCCCAACACCTTCGCCAGTGCGGCGTAGCCATCCAGCGCGATGTAATCCTCAATGTTTTCCGGGTCAATTTTGCCGATTTTGCCCAGCACCACGCGAATTTCTTTGACAGAAGGCGCAGGCAACGGTTCGCTCGGCGGCTCTTTGTACTGCAATTCCGCGATGGGACGCCCTTTGAGCAGATGCTCCTCAGCAATGCGCGCCGCATCTTCCGGACGCACGTTGACGTAATGGACGCCTTCGGGGTAGATGACCAGCTCCGGCCCTTGGTCGCCATGCCCCAGCGCGCTGGCCTCCAGAATTTGGACCTCGTTTTCCAGGCCCAGTTCCTGTATTTTTTGGGTCAGCGCCGCCTCGACGTCCCGCGCGCCCTTTTCGACACAGCGGGGTTCCCCGCAGATCAAGACATGTGCGCGGTAAACCATAATACCTCCTCAAGAAAATCTGCAAATCAGCGGATCACAAATCAATGTAGCAAACATAACGCGAACTTTAGTTCGCTCTCAGGCTGCTATTCCCATCATCAGGGCTGTACCGGATGAATGCTCACGCGCGCCCTGCGCTCTAGGCAGTTTGCACCTGCCACGCTGCAACCGGTTCGCCCTTGACCAGGTGCGCCTCGATGAGTTCGGGAACGCGAGAGGGATCAATTTTGCCGTAAGTGACCACTTCTTCCTCACCTACCTGGATCTGCACCAGCGGCTCATACTCGCACAGGCCCATGCATCCGGTCTGTGTGACCACCACATCGCTGAGTTGACGCTTCTCCATCTCATTGAGGATGGCCGTCATGGTGTCCCGCGCGCCCGCAGCGATACCGCACGTGCCCATCGCCACCGTCACCCGTGCGCGCGCCCCCGCCCCGGCCAGCTGCCGACGCTCCAACGCCCGTTCTTTGATCTTCCGTAGTTCTTCTAAGCTCTTCATGGACTAAGTTCCTCCTGTAAGATTACAAATGACAAGTTACGAATTCACTACCGACATTTTCCAGAATTTGCCACGAATTTCACAAATTAACGCGAAAACATCAGCTAAGTTCGTAAAATTCGTGTGATTCGTGGCTAAAAATCTCGACTGTGCGTGATGCCAAATTCGACCTGGGTTAGCTCTTGAAATTGAGCTAAGGCGTGCAAGATGTCGTCTCGCTTCATTTCCAATACCTGCTTTCCCGCTTACAAAATACCACCGTTCATTATACCGCAATCTCACCTAACGGCATAGTGACATTATTCCACCGATACAGTTAAACCTTGCAAAGGTCATACCAATGCCTTGCCAAATTCCGTTTTGAATGACCGAGTGTGGATATGTTAAACCAAATTGTTACTTTCTAGACGTAGACCACCGACCAGTGATGACAGACCACGTTTTACATTCCAAAGGTCGTCCGTTGTCAGCCGACTGTGGTCAAAAGTGCGGGTGGCAACTTGAATGATGTCGTTAAGACATCCACCTTGAGGGATTGAGCAAGCATGATACGCGAAGAGCGTGGGGGGCAAAAAAGCGCGCTCCTGTGTTTTTCACGGGGGCGCGGGGGACTTGCACGAGGCAGTTCTACTTCAACGTGCGGGGAAAGCAGAATCCGTGATACTCTGTATAATCCGCGCCGCGACTTCCTGCGCGAGGGCCTCAGTTTCGGGCGAAAGTCCCTCGCCGAAGTCGAAATCGTGCCCACGAATAGAGAGCAGCACAGTCTGCGGCGCGCGCCCGTAGAGCTGTTGCGTCAGCGCCAGCACCGTCGAGGGGTGGAATTGATGCGAGACGAAGGGCTGCGTGTACGCCGCATCGAGCCGCTCCTCGCGGATGGGTTCGGGCAGGTCGCCCACATGCGCATCCACGAAGATCAGCTGATCGTAATCCTTGAAGGTCTCCGCCAGCTCCGGCACGAGTTGATGCAGCACGATGGTATCCACCGTTTCACCCAGCGTGTCGAAGCCATCATCAAGCGGATCGAAAGGCGAACGGGCCAGCGCCGCGCGCACCAGATTGATCACATACGGCCCAACGCCGTCATCCCGCCGGTACTGATTGCCGAATCCTACGATGAGAATGCGTCGTGCGTGGTTCATAGCTTCTAAAGGTTACTAAATTGCAGATTTTCCAATCTAGAAAACCAGGCATTGAAATGAGGACACTCCTGGCGCAGTTTTGCCAGTCCAATATGGGTTGCGATGCGCGGCCCGAAAGCCAATTTATCGTATCCTTCGTAGAGCTTCTGCAACCTTTTGGAGGGTGCCGTGTCCTCCCCATCATCAATCAACTCCGGTGAGGTAAACTCTTCGCGAAGGGCTTGTAATGCCTGTAGTTGAGAGCGTCTTAATCCCAATACTGTATCAATTGCTTGCACATCACTGAACAGTAGGTTTTCGAATTCGTGTAATTGCAGGTAGGGGATGAACCGCTCAATGCCGATATCAGCCTCCAATGCCTTCTCCAATGCTGTAATTCTGGCGTAAGGTTCAATGCCTGGTGGAATTAAGCGCACATCGGGGAAATCCAGTGGGATTCGGTAAAGGTCGAACATGGTAGTGACATATGCTTGACGATCTTGAGCCAACCAGCGCATGATATCGCGGCGGGCCTTGGCATAAGTGGTCATGCCGCCGCGATAAATCTGCCTGGAAGAACGTCCCGTTTCCACGCGGCGAGCTGTGATGAACACGTGCTGCGCTGCCAATGGCTCCGTCAACACATCACGCACGAATGTTTCTTCGGTATGGCCTTCAACGATGATGTTCACGCGCGCATAACTGTCGCTCATCGAGTTGGCCTCCCGCCAAAGACGTTCTTTTCCCATAGTTCGCCGAGTGCGTAATCCTCCAACCAATCGCTCAGCTGTTCCGAGTCTAACCGTTCTATCGTTGTTGCTCGCTTGCGGTTTTCCACAACGAGTATATCTTCCAGCGTAAAATGGTTGACCAGTGTGACTGACTGCGTGGCGACAATCAATTGGGTGCGCTCTGCCGCGCTGCGCATTAGCGAGGCTAAAACTTCTATGGCATAAGGATGCAATCCCAATTCCGGTTCATCAATCAGGATGGTAGGGGGTAGTTCCGGTTGTAACAATAAAGTTGCCAGACAGATGAAACGTAACGTACCATCGGATAAATGGTAGGCCATGAATGGATAATCTGAGCCTTGCTCGCGCCACTCGAGCCGAATCAGATTTTCATTTTCCGGCTGCGGGCGCAGCAGGAAATCATCAAAAACTGGGAACACCAGCTGTACTGTCTCCCGAATAGCTGCATAATATTGAGGCGCGCTTTGTTGTAGCCTGTAGAGAAAAGCCGCCAGATTAGCAGCATCAGGCCGCAAGTATAGATTGTCATTCAGAGCACGGCTCTTTTTAACCAGGGCACTGTCACTGGTATCGTGGAAGTGATAGACCTTCCAGGCATTCAAACCCTGCAAAACATAATCCAGCACAGGTTCTTTGGTTTCCTGAGCGGCTTGGGGCAACCGGCTTTCCAGATGGCCGCTTCCTAATTGTTTCTCCCATTGTGGTACGCGATCACCATAGAATATGCATGTTTCCTTCGCAAAAATGAGACGTTCATCTACAGTGGGGATCCAAACGCAATAATAAGCGTTGCGCTCAAAATCTAATTGCACGGTGATTTGTGGCGTGGTTTTTTCACCCAGGTATAGTAACGCATTTGCTCCGCCCTGCTGCAGCACCGCTGTTTGGAAGTTGCCGCTTACCATCTGGTTGAGAAGCCTAAATAGCGCAATAAAATTGCTCTTTCCTGCACCATTTGCACCGATAAGCACATTAAGATTGCGCAGTTTTAAGTCCTTAACTTCCTGGAGAGATTTGAAACCTTCTACAGAGATTTTGCTTAAGCGCATATTACTCCCCTTACTTTCGCCTGTAGCGCATTGTATATCACTAAATTGGAAAAGCAAAAGCCCTGGTAGACTCAGTCCGCCAAGGCTTCGCGTGGAATTTGTAAAAGCTAATCCCGCTTCAACACATCCAGCACAGCTCCATCTGACCCGATGAGCTCGATCTGGATAGGCATCTGCCCTATCGCGTGGGTCGAGCAGGAGAGGCACGGGTCATGCGCGCGGATGGCGTGCTCAACGCGGTTGAGCATCCCCTCGGTGAGCTGCGTGCCGTCAACATAGCGCTTGGCGGCCATGTTGACTGAGTGGTTCATCGCCCAGGCGTTGCCGGCGGTGGCGACGATCATGTTCACCTTTTGGATTACGCCATTGCTGTCGGTCCAGTAGTGATGGAAGAGCGTACCGCGCGGCGCCTCGAGCACACCCACGCCCTCGCCGGTGATGTGTCCGGGCGGGGCCACCACATCCGTCCCCAGGATGTCGGGATCATCCATCAGCCCCTTCACATGCTCCAGAGCATACACCGTCTCGATGAGCCGCGCGTAGTGGAAGTACAGCGTCCCCTCGACGGGCTTACCGCCGTTGAGCTGCTTCCACAGCCGCATCTCGCTCTGCGCCATCGGCGTGTTAATGTGGGTGGCGACGTTCAACCGCCCCAGCGGGCCAACGCGATAGATGCCCTTCTCGTAGCCACGCTTTTTGTAGTACGGGGCCTTGAGATAGGTATAGGGATTGACGTGCTCGGCGATGTAGTCCAGGTAGTCCGCCGGATCGAACTGCTCCAGGAATGAACCGTCCGCGTCCACCATCTTCAGCTGCCCATCATAGAGCTCCAGCGCGCCATCCGGCTGCACCAGCCCCATGTAGGCCGAGGGGAACACGGCGAACTCCTCCATCATCTGGTGGTTATCCTGCATCCAGCTCTTGAGGAACGAGATGCCCACCATCGTCGTGGCGATGTGATTGTCCACCTCGCGCAAAATCCACTCGCGGTCGGCGGGATCGAGCGGGCGGGTCACCCCGCCCGGCACGCCGAAGATCGGATGCACGCGCCGCTCGCCCAGCTTGCGGATGATCTCCTGCCCGAAGGCGCGCAACTTGACCGCCTTCACGGCCAGATCAGGGTTCACGCCGATGACGCCGCCCACATGGCGCACCTTCGGGTCGGCGTCGAAGCCCATGATGAAGTCCGGGCCGGCCAGCTCGAAGAAGTGCATCCCGTGCGACTGGATCATCTGCCCCATGTGCATCAGATCGCGCAGCTTGTGCGCGGTGGGCGTCGGCGCGGTGCCGGCGATCACGTCACAAGCTTTGGTCGAAGCCAGGTGATGGCTCACCGGGCAGATGCCGCAGGTGCGCGGCGTGATCTGGGGCATTTCGTAGAACATGCGGCCTTCGCTGAACTTCTCGAAGCCCCGGAACTGTTCCACATGGAAGTACGAATCCGTCACCTTCCCGTCATCGCCAACGTAGATCGTGATTTTCGCGTGGCCCTCGATACGGGTCACGGGTGAAATGGTAATTTTCTCAGCCATACTATGTTTTACCCCCCATCCATACCATACTTCAGGACCTTGCCTTCCAACTTCGGCATCCGGCCCTCCAACAATTCGGTCAACACAAACCAGATCGCGTCGGCGGTGGGCGGGCAGCCGGGCAGATAGATGTCTACCGGCACAACCTCATCTATGCCGCTGACCTGGTCTGTCAACACGGCTAGATCCTCGTGTGCCGGAATCTCGCCATCCACCGTGCTCTCGGTCTCGATGTACCCGCGCCGCAGCACCTCTTCCAGGGGGAAGAAGTTGCGCATGGTACAGATACCGCCCGTGACCGCGCAATCGCCCAGCGCGATGAGGATTTTGCTCCGCTCGCGCATCTCTTTGGCCTCGTGAATCTGATCCTCATTGCCGATACCGCCGGTGAGGATGCCCACATCCACGCCCTCTATGGGCGGGTGTTTCAGATCGGTAATCGGCGAAGAGGTCAGCTCGACGTGCTTAAAGAACTCGACAATGCGCTCGTCAATATCCAAAAACGACATGTGGCAGCCGGCGCACGACTCCAACCACCCCGTTGCAACTTTAATTTTACCCATGCGTGACTCCTTATGCCAACAGTGCGGCCAGCTGCGCCAGGACTTCCACCTCGTCGCGGACGCCGGCGGGCGCGGGCAACACCACATTCAACGGCTTGACCGTCCCATCGAGATTGGTGATGTGCCCGCTACGCTCCGACCAAATCGGCGTGGGCAGCACCACATCGGCCTGCTCCGCCAGCGGCGAGAAGTACGCAGCCTGCACCACCTTGAAGCCCGCCTTCGGCTGGAGCGTCTCATCCAGCAGTTGTTCACCCAACAGGAAATATCCCACATCCACTTTGCTTGGGGCTTGCGGCTTGAGACCTGCAGCTTCCGCCCCCTTGCCATTCCGCGCCGGGTCGAGCGCCAGGAAGTGGACTTTGTCGCCCAGCGGCTTGAGCGCGGCAATCACTTCCGGCTTGAGGCCCACGCTGTAGACCAGCACGACCTTCGCGGCGGCGGCAGCGGCCTGCGCCACTACACCTGCCTGCGCTGAGGCGACCGTCATAGCTGCGCGCGGGCTGAGGGCGTTCTCTGAGTCGCTGATGACCGCGACCGGCACTTTCTTGTCGGCAGCACGATGGATGAAGTAGCCGACGACGCGCTGGTAATCCAGCGGTTGCGCCCCGGCCACGATGATGAAATCGGCGTCGAGCACGTCCGTAACTTTGGCGGGTGTGCCGTAGCCCAACGTCGGGGCGACCGGTTCGAGCCGCCCGGCCTTGCCACCCACTTTGGCGATGAGCTGCGCGAAGGCCGCCAACGCCTCGTTGGTGGTGGCGCACGCGGCCAGGCCCTGGCACTCGCCGCCCTGGAGCTTCTCGGCGACCAGCGCGAGCGCCTCATCCCAGGAAGCCTCGACCAGGTTGCCATCCTTGCGGAGCATCGGGGCGGTGATGCGCTTGCGCTCTTCGTACAGCGGCTTGAAGCGGCCATCCACACACAGCAGGCCGCCGTTGGGGTCAGCCCCCCAGACGCCGTCCACGCGGAGCAGGCGGCTGTAGCGCGTCACCACATCCAGCTCACAGCCAATGCTGCACTGCATACAGGTCGTGATGGTGTGCGTCACGTCCTTCTCGCGCCCACCGTAGGCGCTCTTGGCATCCACCAGCGCGCCGGTGGGACACACCTGCAAACAGGAGCCGCACTCCACGCAGCTGGATTCGCCAAACGGCACATCCAGGTCGGCCACAATCATCGTCTTGGCCCCGCGATTGCGCAGGTTCAGGGTGTGATTCGCCGCCACCTCGCTACACGCACGGACACAGCGCGAGCAGAGGATACAGCGATTGTGATCCATGATGAAGTATTTGCGTGACGCATCCACGCTCAATTTCTCGTAAGGGCGCGGATAAGTCCAGTGATCCAGACCGTGCGCGTAAGCCTGATCTTGCAGCTCACAATCACCGCTCATCTGGCAGTACATGCAATAGTGGTTGCGCTCAGAGAACAGCAGCTCCAGCACGAACTTGCGCAGGCTGGTGGTTTTTTCGGTATGCGTTGTGACCTTCATACCCTCGGACACCGGAAGCGTACAGGCAGTCTGCACCGTGCGCATCCCTTCCACTTCGACCACGCACATGCGGCATGCGCCCCAGTTGGTGAGCGCCGGATGATGACAAAGCACCGGAATCTCAATGCTGGCAGACTTCGCAGCCTCCAGCACCGTCTGGCCGCTCTGCGCCACAACGTCCTGCCCGTTAATGTTCAAATGTATCTCGCTCATGAGTTCCTTCACTCCTTGAAATAAATCTTCTGTGAAGCAGCTTCAGGTAGCGCTGCTAGGCTTGTACGCGGGCCTCGAACTCGGCGCGGAAGAAGCGTAGCCCGGTAAGAATCGGCACTGGCGCGGCCTGCCCCAGGCCGCAGAATGAGGTTTCCTGAACATGGGTGGCAATCTCTTCAAGCCGCTGCAAATCGGCAGGTTTGGCATAGCCCTTGCGCAGCCGTTCCAGCGCCTCCAACATTTGCGCTGACCCCACCCGGCAGGGCACACACTTGCCGCACGATTCAGTTGCAAAGAAGCGCACCAGCACATAAGCCAGGTCTACCACATCGGTATCCTCGTCACACACCAGAAGCGCACCGCTGCCCAGGGACGCGCCCTGCGCCTGCATCGAAGCAAAATCCATCGGCACATCCAGCAACGCTGCCGGGATGATGCTGCCGGAAGCGCCGCCCGTCTGCGCGCACTTGAAGGCCTTGCCGTTCTTCACGCCGCCGCCGTAGATTTCGATGACTTCGCGGAGAGTGATGCCCATCGGCACTTCGATCAAACCGGTGATGTTGACATCGCCCAGCATGGTATAGACCTTGGTGCCAGGGCTGGTGTGCGTCCCAATGGAGCGGAACCAGTCCGACCCGTTGAGGATAATGGCCGGCACATTCGCTAGCGTCTCCACGTTGTTGACCAGCGTCGGTTGATCGCGAAAACCGCGCACTGTGGGATACGGCGGACGGATGCGCGGCGTGCCGCGTTTGCCTTCGAGGCTTTCCAGCAGAGCCGTTTCCTCACCGCAGACATACGCGCCCGCGCCCGCGTGGACATGGATGTGGAAGGAGAACCCGGTCTCCATGATGTTGTCGCCCAGCAGCCCGTACTCTTCCGCCTGCTTGATGGCGTGCTCGAGCCGTTCGCGCGCCTGCACATACTCACCGCGAATGTAAATCCAGCCCTGCGCCGCGCCACAGGCATACCCGGCGAGGGCCATGCCTTCCAACACGGCGTGCGGGTCGCCCTCCAGGATCAGGCGATCCTTGAACGTGCCCGGCTCGGATTCATCCGCGTTGCAGACGATGTACTTCTCGCCCGGCTGGTTCACTGCGAAGCTCCATTTCAAGCCGGTGGGGAAACCCGCGCCGCCGCGACCTTGCAAGCCGGAATCTTTTACCGCTTGCAGCACGTCAGCCGATTGCATCTCGGTGAGGGCTTTGCCCAGCGCAAAGTAGCCGTCGTGGGCGATGTAGTCTTCAATACTAGTGGGATCAATCAGACCGGCACGGCGCAAGACCACGCGCTTCTGCGCGTAGAGCGCGCCAAGTTTGCCAGGTATATGTACAATGTGACCAGAGAGTATTTCCGGAGGCAACCGCAAATGTTCAACAATACGCCCTTTGTAGAGATGCTCCTGGACAATGTACGCACCGTCCTCCGGATGAACTGAGCCATACCGGATCCCCTCTGGGAAGACCATCACCATCGGCAACTCATCCGTGCGCTCTACCTGGCTAGTGTAGCTCACCAGCACTTCCTTATCTAGCCCCAGAAACGAGAGCTCTGCCTCGATGGCAAGCCGGGTTTCCTCTGCGCCGCGCGAGAGGCTCAGCGCATCCCCGGAAATCAACACATGCGCGCGTATCATGTTCTACCTCCTGCCCGGTCTTGGTCGGCAACCTGCGCGAGAATCTCCCGCACCCGCTCCGGGGTGAGATTGCCGTAGATGTCGTCATCCACCATCATCACCGGCCCGACCGCGCACGCGCCGATGCAGCTGGTCGTCAGCAGCGTCCATTTGCCATCCGGTGTAGTCGCGCCAAAGCTGATCCCCAACTCACGCTCCAGGGTCTCCCAAATCTCCTGTCCGCCGGCGACGTGGCACGGCGCGTCCTGGCACAGCTTGATGACGTGCGTCCCGCGCGGTTCCAAATCGAGCATACTGTAGAAGCTAGCAACGCTGAGCACCTGGCTGCGCGGCAATTTCAGCGCATCGGCCAACCCGCCCAACGTCTCCGCACTCAAATAGCCTAGCTCGGCGTTGATCTCGCGCAGCATTTCCACCAGAGATTCCTGACTGTTAGCGTGGCGCGTGAGCGCCCGATGTATCGTTTGGGTCAACGCTTTATCCATGCTGCCTCCTTGTCACTCAACTTTCACGGCGTCTACCGGACAAACCTGCGCGCAGATACCGCAGCGGATGCAGGTCTCAGGATCAATCACATGCACCTGTTTGGCCTTGCCGCTAATGGCGTTGACCGGGCAGTTACGAGCGCAGCGTGTGCAGCCGATACAGGTCTCGGCCTCGATGCGGTACTCGATCAGGGCCTTGCAGACCTTCGCCGGGCAGCGCTTCTCGTAGATGTGTGCCTCGTACTCGTCACGGAAGTGCTCTAGCGTGCTGAGCACCGGATTTGGCGCTCCCTGACCCAGCCCGCACAACGAGCCAAAACCGATCTTCTCGGCCAGGGTTTCCAGCATCTCGATATCACCGGGCTTGCCCTTGCCCGCGCAGATATGTTCGAGAATCTCCAACATCCGCCGGGTGCCCACGCGGCACGGCACACATTTACCGCACGATTCTTCCTGCGTGAACTCCATGAAGAAGCGAGCGATATCCACCATACAGGTTTCTTCATCCATCACGACGAAGCCGCCCGAACCCATGATCGAGCCGACGGCCGCCAGGTTTTCGTAATCCACCGGCAGGTCAAGATACTTCTCTGGGATACAACCGCCCATCGGGCCGCCGGTCTGCACGGCCTTGAACTTCTTGCCATCGAGCACACCGCCGCCCACATCGTAGACGATTTCGCGAATGGTGATGCCCAGCGGCACTTCGATCAAGCCAGTGCGCGCCACTTTTCCGGCCACCGCAAAGGTCTTGGTGCCCTTGCTCTTCTCCGTGCCCATCGAGGCAAACCACGCGCCGCCCTTGAGCAAAATCTGCGGCACGTTGGCGTAGGTCTCTACGTTGTTGATGTTGGAGGGCTTGCCCCACAGGCCCGACGTGGCCGGGAAGGGCGGGCGGGTGGTCGGCATCCCCCGCACGCCTTCGATGGATTTCATCAGCGCGGTCTCTTCGCCACAGACGAAGGCCCCCGCGCCCATGCGGATTTCCAGATCGAAACTAAAATGAGTGTCGAGGATGTTTTCCCCCAGCAGACCATACTCGCGGGCCTGTGCCAATGCCACGCGCAAAGTGCTGATGGCGATGGGGTACTCGGCGCGAACATAGATATAGCCCTGCCGCGCGCCGATGACATACGCCGCAATCGCCATACCTTCGATGACGGCGTGCGGGTCGCCTTCGAGCACGCGCCGGTTCATGAACGCGCCGGGGTCGCCCTCATCAGCGTTACAGATGACGTATTTCACATCGCCGGGCGCGTTCTTGGCGAAACTCCACTTGAGGTGGGTAGGGAAGCCCGCCCCGCCGCGCCCGCGCAGCCCGGACGTTTTGAGCACGACCAGCACCTCGTCGCGGGACATCCCGCCCAGCACTTTCGCCAGCGCGGCATAGCCATCCAGCGCGATGTAATCATCAATATTTTCGGGATCAATTTTGCCGATTTTATCCAGCACCACGCGGATTTCTTTGTGGGATGGCGCGGGCAGCGGCTCCGAAGGCGGTTCTTTGTACTGCAATTCCGCGATGGGGCGTCCCTTGAACAGATGCTCTTCAACAATGCGCGTGGCGTCTTCCGGGCGCAGGTTGACGTAATGGACGCCTTCGGGGTAGACCACCAGTTCCGGGCCTTGTTCGCCATGCCCTAGCGCGCTGGCTTCCAGAATTTGGACCTCGTTTTCCAGGCCCAGCTCCTGTATTTTTTGGGTCAGCGCCGCCTCAACATCCCGCGCGCCCTTTTCAACACAACGGGGTTCCCCGCAGATCAAGACATGTGCGCGGTAAACCATACTACCTCCTCAAAAAATCTGCAAATCACAAATCAAGCCTGACGTAGCGCGAAGCGTCTGCTTCGCGTGGTTGCGAACTAATAGTTCGCATTACATTTTCGTCAGCGTTGGTATGCCAATGGCACATGGAAACGCGGGCTTATTGCGTCTGTACCTGCCACGCTGCAACCGGTTCGCCCTTGACCAGGTGCGCCTCGATGAGGTCGGGGACGCGAGAGGGATCAATTTTGCCGTAAGTGACCACTTCTTCCTCACCCACCTGGATCTGCACCAGCGGCTCGTACTCGCACAGGCCCATGCACCCGGTCTGCGTGACCACCACATCGGTCAGCTGGCGCTTCTCCATCTCGTTGAGGATGGCCGTCATGGTGTCCCGCGCGCCCGCCGCGATACCGCACGTGCCCATCGCCACCGTCACCCGCGCGCGCGCCCCCGCCCCTGCCAGCTGTCGCCGCTCCAACGCCCGTTCTTTTATCTTCCGCAATTCTTCTAAGCTCTTCATGGATTAAGGCCCTCCTAAAACAACAAATAACGAGTGGCAAATCTAAAAATTTGACCGGTCGTGGATCTAAGGATCCACTCTGAGCAGCTGACTCTGAGAGGGACGCCAGTTACCCGCATTTGCGTTACTGTTGGTGTGGTAGAGCCATGACGGAACCGCGCAGGGAATGGCGAAATCCGCCGGTAGATCTAGCCACGCCAATAAGTACTAAAAGATGTTAAAATTCTGTTTATTATAGCCTATCGTCATACACTACACTAATGTCATAATACACTTTTCGTATGTGAGAGGTGTAATTTAATAACCATTAAACCAATTTGTTGTGGGTATGTTTCAAATGCGTTAGCAGCCGCGCTTATGGAAAGCGCGGCTGCCAAAAAACACCTCATCAGAACAAATCAACATGAAGTTTAATGTTGCAACTTCAAAAAAAGTCATGGCTTGTTATGCCAGCGCAGCGCGTAATTGCACTATGATTTACCGCGCCACTAGGTCACCAGAAATGTCTGTGGGCCATTCATCTTAAAGTTCGTAAATTTATAAGTTCCCGAATTTTACCGTTAAAACACGGCTATAACGGGAAATTATACTTTTACAGTCTTTTAATCCACCGCAAAAGAGCTATCGGTAGATTGGGTATTTGATAGAACCAGAATAGTTTTTTTGTGCTGAGCTGTAACTCTCCTTCCGCATTAACCACACTGTATGCCCGACATGGCAACCCGCCCACAACCGATGCTTCCATTCTGCCAGCGCGCGGCCCAAATCACTGCGGCCATCTGCGGTAAGCAGTATTGCGGGTGGGCGGCATAAGTATGTGCATCCTCTGCAACTAACATCAGGGTTACTTCGCCCGCGCGGGGACCCGGTGCTACTTGCAAGCCCCACTGTTCAAACAACGTCACCGCTTCGTGATAGGTCAGGCTATTCACAACGCGGCTTGCCCAGATCCCAATACACCAGGGCCGAGCGGGTGCCGCGCGGCCATACTACCCGACCAGCTACTTCGGTCAAATGTTGGCGCAGCAATTCGCGTAAGAATTGATCGTGGGTGGTATCTTGCTCCAAACCAAACCGGCGTTTGACTTCGGCAAAGGCTTCATCGAGATTCGCATTGGTCCACGGTTGCCACAGACCACTGTCTTCTAACAGAACATTAGCAAAGATGCCCAGTTGCAACAGAGCATTGTAAGCGATCTGGAAGTTGGGGCTATCGTAAGGCTGACCCCAAATACGTTGCGAGGCTTGCGCCATGATGCTGTGGGGGAGGAAGACGCGCAACAGGAGATAGCAGCGCCGGCGCGCGGTCGCCTCCATCTTGCGCACAAGCGCCGTGAAATCTGCAATGCTGTAGAGCGCATGGGAACAGAAGGTCACATCATGCTGCGGCACGGTCACGGTGGGCCAGCCGCCTTCGGTGATGGTGATGTTGGTCAAACCGCTGGCCGCGACATTCTCCCGCAGTATTTCCAGCATCGCGGGGGAAGGATCCACCGCCGTCACCTGGCGCGCGTGCCGGGCCAGGAAAATCGCCCACGCGCCGGTGCCAGCGCCAATATCTACGACCGTGTTGTGGGGATGCTGTCGTAAATCAGCCGCAAGAAAATCGCGGCTGGAATCCGGTTGCGCCCACCGCTGTTGGACGGATTCGTGATAGCTGCGCGCCCGGGTAGCCCAGGCATCGGGCGCAGCAGCGCCGCTGGCTTGCGGATAGTTGTGGGCATGGGCTTCGGCTAATTCTCGCCATAAGGTCAACCAATCAGGTATAGATTCCACAATCAGGCTCCTCTTAATAGACTACCACCAATAAACGGCCCAGATGATCGCGCACCACTTCAATGGGCACATCATAGGTGGCGCTCAGATGTTCTCCGGTCAAAGTTTCGTGGGCGGTGCCGGCATACAACACCCGGCCCTGACGCATCAGCACCACATAATCCGCCGTAGCGGCAGCCGCATTAGGATCATGTGTGGTAAAGACAATGGTTTTGCCTTGCGTTCGTAAGTCACGCATGAGGCTTAAAATCTGGCGCGCGTTGTTCACGTCCAGATGTGAAGTCGGTTCATCCAACAACAGAATGTCCGGTTCTTGCGTCAAGGCGCGGGCTAACACGGCTAACTGTCGTTCGCCGCCGCTCAACGCGGGCACCGGGCGCGCCCATAAATCCGCGATGCCGACCTGCTCTAATGAGCGAAAAGCGGTCGTGTAATCACGTTCGCTGGGCCGCTGGAGCAGTTTGAGATAGGGGGCGCGGCCTAACAGCACCGTTTCCAGCACATTCAAGTTGAACGCTGGCGGTTCTTCTTGGGGTACCAATCCCAGAATATGACTGACCTCCCGACGCGCGTAGCCGGTGTGCTGTGTACCATTCAACGCGATGCGCCCCTGCTGTGGCGTGAGCAGCCCCAAGATGAGATGCAGCAACGTGGTTTTTCCTGAACCATTAGGGCCTAAAATTGCTGTCACTGCGCGTGAGGGCAAGTCCAGGGTGATGTTTTGCACCACATCGGGCGCGGTCGGAGTATAGCGAAAAGCCAGGTCTGTGAGTGATACTGCGGGGGTCATCGTTTTTTCAGCTCCAGGTCATTGCGCAACAGCAAGCTAAAGAAAACCAATGCGCCAATGAGTGAGGTGAGGATGCCCAACGGGATTTCACCGGAGAGCACCGTGCGCGCCAGATTATCACAACCCAGCACAAACAACGCGCCGATGAACATCCCGCCAGGTACGGTCAATTGCGCATCCGCGCCGAGCACCCGGCGGGCGATATGGGGTACAATCAGGCCCACCCAACCGATTTGCCCGGCTTTGGAGACCACCGCGGCGGTCGCAGCCGTCGCGGCTATCAGCATGACCAGCCGTTCCCGCCCCGGCACTGCCCCTAACGCAAAAGCCGTAGTATCCTGAAGCGCGAGTAAATTCAGCCGCCAGCGCATCAAGTAGATGATGATGAGCGCCGGCGCCACGACGGGCAAGATATGCAGGATATCGCGCCAGGTGATAGCCCACAAGCCGCCCAACAACCAAAAGGTGATGTCTGGCAGTTGCTTTAAGGGATCGGCCAGATATTTGATCACCCCGGTGCCGGCAGCATAGAAGGCGGAGACTCCAATTCCCGCCATGACCAAACGGAGCACCCAATCTCCCAAGCGCAAGCGCTGCGCCATCAGGTAGCTAGCGGCAAGCCCCACAAAAGCAAAGGCTGCCGCGCTCCCCTGCACCGCCGCAGCCGTGCCGCCCAGAAAAACAATCGCCAGGGAAGCGCCAAAGGCCGCGCCTTGTGAAACCCCTAAAAAGCCAGCATCCACCAGCGGATTGCGGAAGATGAGCTGAAAGGTCGTGCCGGCAGCGGCCAGCGTCGCTCCCAGAAAAACGGCGGCCAAAATGCGCGGGAGGCGCAAGTTCAGCACCACGGTGCGTGCTAACGCATTCTCGCGCAAGGTCGCCAGGGGCGTAAAGTATGGGCCGGGATAGCGGCCCAGAAGCAGCGAGAGCAAAATGGTCAGCAATAGCAACCCTGCCAGACTCCATAATTGCCGCCGGAAACGCCGGGAACGCGCGGCGGCTGCTTGCGCCCTAATGGACATCCAGATACACTTGGGACAAGATAGCAGAATCTATCACATCCCGTTCCATGTCATAGAGTTCGCCAAAAAAGGTGTAAATCTCCGTTTCGAGGTCTAAATCCGCAAAAACCTCGGGGTGCAGACGGGTGGCTAACCAGTTCACGCCGAGCAACCACCGGGCTTCGGGGGTGTCCCAGCCGAAGATGTCTCCGGGGAAGGCGTATAGCTCTTCATTTTGCACCGCGCTCAGAGCACGCCATTGCGGATCCGCTTTGAAACCATCTATCACCTCTTGGGGATCGAGCTGGTATGAGATCACCATGAAAATTTTATCCGGATCCCAGGCGGCAATCTGTTCGAAATTCACCACCGTCCAGCCATCCGTCACTTGCACAGCCTCGCGCCACACCGGGACGCCGCCGGCGGCCTCGACTTGAATGGTCTGCATCCACACCAACGGAGGCACCCGGCCTGCAACTTCCCCGCTCCGGTCAGAATGCTCCAACAGCAACACGCGCGGGCGTTCGTTCTCAGGAATATCCGCGACGCCGGCTTCGATGCGCTCCAGGCGCGCTTGATAGAAAGCGATGATCCCCTGCGCGCGGGTGGGATTGCCCAACAACGCCCCCAGATTGGTCACATCCTGGAAGAATTGCTCCGGTGTTTCCAGCCCCAGGTACACGACCGGAATGTTGACCTGCGCCAGGGACTCGCCTATTTGCTCCAATGCGACACTCTTGATTATCACCAAATCTGGCTCAAGCGTAGCAATCTGTTCCGCGTTGGGATTGGCGGCCATGCCCACGATGCGCTCCAGAAAATCCGGTTGGACGTAAGGTAGAAAATCGCTAGGGGTGGCGCTGCGACTTTCTGCCCCGACCAACCGGGTACGGCCTTCAGGGAACATGTAGAGTAGATGGAGGGCCATAAACGGGCCGCGCCCGACGACCACAATGCGCCGCGGGAGTTGTTCCAGACTCACGGTGCGCCCGGCAGCATCGGTAATCGTCACCGGCCCATCATTGGGAATGGTGTCCTCGGAAGTGGGGGGCGGTTCGGGTTGAGCTTCGGCAGCGCTCAGCACCTGGAGCGCGACCAAATCGCGCACCTGGACATTACCGGGGAAGTCCGGCAATACGGCGCGGAAGCTACCATCCGCTTCAAATGCCACAATGCACTCCGCACAGACCAGTGCATCAGCGAGCGGGACTTGCGCCTCATAACCATCACTAGCCACTAAGACCAGGGTGGTAGCGTCGGCGGCTGGCGTCACAGTGTTTAGCAAGAGAGCTATGGAGACGCCCGTATAGGTCGTAGATTCTCCATCACGGTTGGTATACAAGGACTCTTGCAGTCCCAGCGCCGTGAGGTCTTCCGTCGTAAAGGCGCGTTCTGAGGCCATCGCGCCACTTACTTGCAAAGTTGCAGCGGGCGTCTCTGGGGTCGCCGGGCTGAGCGTGGCAGGTGAGGGTTCGGGCGGCGCCGTGGTCGGCGTGGGCGCACAGCTCGCCAATATCACCACCAATAACAGCCCTATCCACAGTTGTTTCCATATTTTCGACATCTCTTATTTCCTCCGTCTATAGATTTGAGATCAGTATCCACATCCACTCACCAGCGTAAACCTTCGCGCGCGATTGCAGATGCAGACAGGTGACAACAAAAAACGGCGTCCTGAAAAGGACGCCGTAATACACACATAACTACCTGCCCCCAAGCAATGAAGCTGTTGCCTAGGGGAAAGGTATTATGGCACTGCGGCGCACTTCCTTTTCAAATACGGGAGGCGTAGCCGTTTCCCGCTACACCCAATGGTCTCGCTCCCCTGGGCTACTGGCCGGTAGGTAGAGAGACTCGGAAATGCACAGTCTTATTAAATTGTAACGTGAGTATAACACAGGTGCAATTGTGAACAAGTAACAAATATCCGCTTCATTCAGCATCTTTGATATTCAAGAGAATCCGTTAGAAGCAGAAATTTCTTAGCATTGTGCATCTGAACGTGAGCGGCTGGCGGTTTTTCCGTGGACTCCCCTTTGCTTCAGACACGAGTTTTTCCTGCACACGCACCAATACAGTAAGCCTTACGCGGAGCGTTGCTTTTGCAAGCTCTCGCGCGCTTGTTTCGCCAGCAGTTTGGCGCCCTTGCCCACTGCGGCAGCCGGGTTGAGGATGGCCTCAACGACCAGTTCCAGCACGTCTGGGGCCTTATCAAGCAACACGTCGAGCATCTTATTCAGCAAAGCTTTGTCGGCATCTGGCCCAGCCGCAACCTCTTCTTGCGCCGTTTCCACGGCTGCCGCCACGTCTTCGCGGAGTTCCACGGGCTGTTGCCGGGCCAAGTCCAACGCCTGCGCGAAGAGCCGGGTCACAGCATCCGCATCCAGGCCGGGTTGGAGGGTCTGGATCTGGTCGCCTGTATTGAAGGTGTTGCCGCGGGCATTCCCGCCGATGGCGACGCTGCGCTCGCCGGAAGCGGTCACGGTGCGCGTCTCCTGCTTGCCGGCGGGCTGCGCCTGCTGATAGGCCCGCAACAGCGCGTCCAGCCGCGCCGCCAGATCCACATCATCGTCCAGAATGAGTTGCACAACGGTGAGCAACTTTGGCTTCTGCGCCTGAGGCGATTGTTGAAAGGCTTGCCAGGCCCGCGCCGTCAACTCATTGGCCTCCAGCCAGGGCACGATTTCGCCCTGAATGGCCTGGGCGTGGGCCAACGCCTGCGGCCCCACCCGCCGCGCCAGCGCCGTTCCCCCATCCGGGACGAGCTCCGCCAATACCGTCACGATTTCCTGTTCTTGAGTTTTCATAAGTAGCCTCCGTAAAATGATTAGGCGAGAAAGCGGCAAGTCACAAGCAGCAAGCCTCAAGTTTCAAGCAGCCAGCTTCCAGCAACCAGCACAATTGCCGCGAGCTCCGCCGCTACGCGGCGGCCAAAGGGGGCGCGCCCCCTTTGGAATCCCCCCAGGATTCAGAGATCCAGAAATCACAGCAACCAGAAATCAGAAATCAGCATCCCCCAGGGACAACAGCACCCGAAACCCGACATCGTCAATGAAGTTGGCAGGTACGTTCCTGTTGCGGGAAGCGCACCGGGCGCTCCACTGACTGTTGAGCCAGGAGCCGCCGCGAAGCACCGGCACAGCAGCGCTACTTTCAGCTTCACGGCCATCATTAGCAGTATACGGATATCCAAAATCCGGGCGCAACACATTGCACCCCCAACGACTCCGCGTCCACTCCCACATATTGCCCACCAGATCCAGGCATCCATAAGGACTAACCCCCGCCGGGAATAACCCCACGGCGCTGGTCTGGCCCAACTCGGTGGTTTCCGTATTCGCGCAATCTTCCTGCCACTCCCCGCCCCAGGGATACCGTCGGCCATCTTCACCCCGCGCCGCCTTCTCCCACTCCGCTTCGCTAGGCAGTTGCACGTTGAAGGTGCCGAGTTTCAAGTTGCGAATTGTGCATTCATTCTCCTGCCACACGCGCAACTCCGAACCCGTAACTCGCAACTGTTCCTCCAGCCACCGGCCATACGCCGCCGCTTCGTACCAGGTAATCCCCACCACCGGGCGATTAGGCACACTTAATTGTGGGTGCTCCCAATAAAACGGGCAACCGCGCTTTTCAAGCGAGCGCCCGGCCAACCATTCACGATATTGACGTTGCCAATCTTCGCTCATACCCTCCAATGGCGTCAAATCCGGTTCCGCGCCCTGCCGCCAGGCCCAACCTTCCGGCGTCCAGTAAGCCGGGTTGCGGTAGCCATCCCCCTCCACAAAGGGCCGGAACTGCGCGTTGGTCACCAAATACCGGCTGAGATAGAACGCGGGCAAGTCCACCGCATGTTGGGGCTTTTCATCAGGATAGGTCTCCGGTTCATCCGCCACACTTCCCATCAGGAACGACCCGGCGGGCACGGCACACCAGACAATATCGGGTAAGGGCGCACGGCCGTGCGCCCCCACCGGGCCGTGCGCCCTTACGCCCACCCCCGGACGCGGGTCGCCCAGCGCGCCCAGCACGTCACCGGCCTCGGCGCGTTCTGGGGCCGGCAACTGCCCACCCGTCACCAGAGCCGCCAGCCAGTCGCGCACGCGCTCCACCAACACCGCGCTATGCTCCTGCGCCGCGCCCCGCTCGCGCAAGCGCAATTCCAACACGGCTTTGCCGGCCAGCACCGCCGCGCGCCAATCCGCCGGTTGCGGCGGGGCGCATTTCTCTACATCGCACGGCAAGAGGGTATTCACGGTATTCACGGCATCGCCCAGACTGCCCAGCCGTTTCTTGCCCACCCCCAGCAGGAAAACCTCCCGCCACCAGGCCGGGTCGGCATAGACCAGTTTCCGCAAGCGGCCGGCCGATTCCGGGTCGGCATTCAGGTAACACGCCGCCAGGTATTCCTGAAAGGAGCGATGCGGAAAGACATAGACCTCTTCGCGGCGGCCCATGAGCAGCCCGGCGCGTTGTTCCAGATAGGTGAGCACCACGCACGGATTGACGTTTTCAGGCACGCCGGCAAAGGCCGCCAACACCGCCGCCTGGGGAATATCGGCGGGGGCATCCTCACGCTCGGCCTCGCTGCCCTGCCGCTGGTGGCTGTTAAACGCCAGTTTCTCCAACGCCGCGCGAATGCGGGCTTCCCCCCAACCCAACGCCGCCGCGATGCCCGGTTCGGTCACTATTTGCTGTCCCTCGCGCACCAGGCGGCCCCGCTGCCAGCGTGAAAGCAGCAATTTGACCGATTCCTCGTACAGATCAGCGCGATCCTCCGGCAGCTGCCCCCAACTGCTGTGCAGGGTCGCCATCAAGGTGAGGAGCAACGGGCGCGAGGCCAGGTCTGCCAGGTATGTCCGCTCCTGCAAGGCCTGGGTCAACTGCGCACCCCGCGCCGCGGCGGCCGCCGCATCCCACCCCAACGCCGGGCGCACTGCCTGATACCAGCGGGCGACAAAGCGTTCCACTTGCGTTTCATCAAAGGGCGCCAGCGCCAGGATGGGGAAATCACCTAGTTGCCAGGCGGGGTCAGCGTAGGCGTAGGGGCGCGCGGTGAGCAGCACCCGCGCACCGGCGGGCAGGCTATCCGCCAGGGCTTGCAACGCTTCCAGCAGGCACTTGCGCCGCCGTCCGGCTTCGGGCACTTCATCCAGGCCATCCAGCAGTAAGAAACCGCCGCGTCGCAACACTCGCGCCTGCATGTAGGGCAGCAGGCGTTCCGCCGCCACCGCCCCCAACCGGCTGGCTATATCTGCCTGGAGCGCCTCCCACAACATGGTCGCGGTGCCGCAAGTGACCGCGGCCGGCATGTGAGTTGCTACCTCACGCAGCAGCAGGCGTACGGGCCACAAGCCCTGGAATGCCGCCGGCAGATCTTCGACGTGAACATCCCCGGCGCTGGCGGCAGCAGCCAGCCGGTAGACCAGGTAGTTGACGAAGGTGGTCTTGCCGGAACCGGCATCGCCCAGGAGCACAGCGCGCATCGCGGCGGGCGCAGCCAAAGCTTCAAGCAACGGCATGCGGCCCTCGCCCTCGCCGCGCGCCAGGCGCAGTCCCCAAGCATGGGTGTCTTCGGTTTCCTCGCGCACGGGGACGACCACATCCAGCCCCACGTAGACCTGGTGCAGGCTCACTTCCCCCTCGCGGCCCGGCGCAGCGAATTTGGGATCCACCACGCCCAGCGGCAGCCGCGCGCACTCTGCGGCCAGTGAGCGGTAATAGGCGTGGAGCAGTTCTTCGGGTGGAGCATCGGGCGATACATAAGTATCGCCGAGGTTGAAGGTGTTATTATGAGCGTTGCCGCCAATAGCGATACCCCGCTCGCCGGAAGCGGTGACGCTAAAGGGGATGAAACATTCAGGGCAACCTATGTAGGTCTCCGGCCACTCTTGGCCGCATTGCGAACAGCGCATCCGCGCCTCCTTTCCTGTTTCCTTGAAAATAGATATAGCGCGAAGCGGCGGCTTCGCGGGCACGCGAACGGCGCATCCTGCTCTCGCTGGATTGCTAACTCCAGCGATTCCCGGGCCCTGTGTAGCTCAGAGGCGTGGATTTGACAATCCACGCCGAGCAAGGTGAACGGTTTTAATTCTTGGAACGGCCATACCGCAGGACACTAGTGTGTCGCACAGGCAATGCACGGATCGAAGGCCCGCACAACGCGCCCGACCGCGCGCTCCAGCTCCAGGTTGACGCTATCTGCCGTGATGTAGCGGTTCGCCGCCACACGCAGCGCACGCTCGATGGCGAGCACGTTATGCACGGTAGGGATGATGAATTCGGCTTGCGCTATCAGGCCGTTTTCGATACGGTAGTGATGGATGAGCGGCCCACGCGGGGCTTCGACCAGCCCGTAACCCTCGCCGTCGCGGGGGGTGTACGGCACGGCTTCCGGGCCTACATCCAACGGCGCGGCCAGCAGCTCGATGGCCCGCTCCAGCGCGTAGACCAGTTCGATGCCGCGCGCCAGGTCGAAGAGCAGAATCGCGTGGGCGGGCGAGCCAAATGTCGCCTTGAATTGTTTAAGGTAACGATCAGCGCAGGGCGTCCCCAGCTGCTCAACGATGTTGATGCGCGCCAGGCTGTTGGCCCGCAGAACATTGCCCTGGTAGCTGGATTTGGCCGCGTAGCTGTAATCGGTGTCGTCGTAGCTCAGATATTCGCGGAAATGCCGCGCCGGGAAGAGCGCACACGAATCACCCTCACACCCCACCAGCCGGATAGCGTCACCGTAGAAGTTGGGGCGCAGCCCGGAGACGGCGGAGATGTAACAAGCCGGTTCGTCATCGCCCCAGGTGCCCAACCGCTCGCCCAGCGCTACCGAGGTCTCCCAGTAATAATCGAAGAGCTCGCAGGCGATAGGGAGCGCGGCTTGCAACTGCTCACGCATCTGGGCGGCGGCGCTCGGCGTGATGCCGCTCGTCACTCCGCCGATCACGGCCTTGACCGGGTGGATGAATTGTCCGCCGGCCACCCCGATGAGATCGGTGCCGGCCTTGCGGACTTGCAGCGCGCGCACGGCTATACCAGATGCGGCCTCAGCCTCGCTGGCCGCATCCACCTGGAAGAGACTCGCCACGCCCAACCGGTCGGGCATGGTGAAGATGAACAGCGACGTGGCCTGGTTCTGAATCAACTGGCCCAGCATCAACAGCTCGCGGATCTGCAACGCCAGCGGCGGCGGCTCGATGCCGTAGGCGTCTTCCAGCGCCTTGACGGCGGCGACGTGATGCGCAGTCGAACAAACGCCGCAGATCCGCGGCACGATGACCGGCATTTGCTCCGCCGGTGCGCCTTTGATGAGGTACTCGAACCCGCGCAGCTCGGTGGCCTGGAAATGAGCGGACAGCACCGCGCCTTCGCGCACTTCGATCACCACGCGCGCGTGGCCTTCGATACGGCTGAGGGGAAAAGTCAATGTGGTCATCACAGCACCTTCTCTTTCAGGCGCGCGGGACGCCCGCCGCCAGCGTAATCGGAGAACTGGAAGAGGAACAGGGCCATTTGCGGAGAACGTAGCCCAGCGGTGAGGTCTTCCTCCGGCACGTCGGTCATGGCGGCGAAGACGCGCTGGATGCTGGTGAACCAGGCCTCGGATTCCTTCTCGATGAACGCATCCGAAGGGCCGCGACAACCCACGCAGGGGTGACCCGCGCGCGTGCAGGGGGCGCGGCAACCGCCCCGCGTCGAGGAGCCGATGCAAAGATAGCCCTGATTGATGAGGCAGATGTCCGGGTCAACATGGCCTTGCTGGAAGCCAAGCAATTTTTGCGGGCGCATATCTTTGAGCTTCTTGCGCCCGCACTCGTGGCAGACGGTGCGCCCGGCCACAAACGCATCGGGATCGGAGAGCACGGCCATGAAGAGCTCCGGCGTAGGCGGACAGCCGGGCAGGTAGCGATCCACCTCCACGATGGCATCAATGGGATGGGAGCGCGGCAGCAGGCGCGGCAGGTCGTGATGCTCTTCAGCGTGGGCCATGAAGAGCGCGCGCACCTCATCGCGGTCGCCCAGGTTGGCGACGCCGCCGGAGATGGCGCAGGTGCCGACGGCGACGACCTGCTGCGCGTGGTGGATCGCCCGCCGCAATTTGTAGAGGTCTTCATCCGTGCGCACCCCGCCGCTGATGAGCAACACATCCACATCCGGCACATCATGGGCAGAGACCACCAGCGGCATGTAGAGCAGGCGGTAGTCCTTGATCCAGGCATCGGCGTTGAGGAGCGAGACTTCACATCCCGCGCAGCCCGAAAGTTGCAACACGGCGAAGTTTTTCATAGGGGTATCCTTTGCTCCAGGCGCATGAACCGCAGCTTGAAATTTACGTTTCGTCGGCCACTTGTAACGCGCGCAAATCTGCATCATCGCCGGGCGGGTCGTGGTGGGTGCGGATCAGGGAGACGGTGCGGGCCGTTGCACCGGCTTCGGCGGCCAGTTCTGCCCCCCAGGCGGCATGTTGACGCCGTGCCACCAATGCGCGTTGCCACCAGCGCGGGGACGTGCTGGCGCTCCAGCGCGCGGCACGCTCCGGCGCGAACGCTTCCGCCAGTACGACCCACACCCGTTCCCAGAGGCGCGGTGGGGCGCACAGCTTGCCCACATCATGGAGTAGCGCCGCTGCCAGTAAATCCGGGGTAGTGTGTCCTTGCTCCGCCAACCGACGGCAGAGCGCGATGCCGTGCCGTTGCTCGGCACGGGCCATACGTTGGAACAACGTCAACAGAACCGGAGAGAGCTGAACAGCCGCATACGCTGTATCAACCGGCAAAAGCGGCGCGAACAAAGTAGCGAAAAACTGCGTAATGCGATGGCCGGGACGGGCGCGGTTTACCACCAGAAAATTGCCTGCAACATGAAGGTCATCGCCGGGCGGAGTAACAGATTGATCAGATCAAGCCCTACCATCGGCAACAAAAATAACACAACCATTAAAATAACGGGCGCAGCCGGTTCAAGGCTTTCGATGAAATCGGCAACAGCGGGTGGGGCAAAACCGGCCAAGATACGCGATCCATCTAGCGGGGGGATAGGGAGCAAATTGAACATCGCCAGGCCAACATTGATCACAATAATATAGTAAAGAAAATTGGTTAAGAAGCCTGCTTGTTGCGGATTGATTAAACCCAAGCGAAACGGTAAGGCAAAGAACAGCGCCAGCACAATGTTGGAGAAAGGGCCGGCAAAGGCCGTAATTGCCATCCCGACGCGCGGATTTTTCACGCGCCACATCTGATAGGGATTGACGCGCGCGGCGCGGCCCCAGCCAAAGCCGGTTACAAAAATCATCAGCGTCCCGATAGGATCGAGGTGGAGCAAAGGGTTGAGCGTAAGCCGGCCCTCGCTACCCGGCGTAGGATCGCCTAGCATATAAGCTGCCCAACAGTGCGCCCACTCGTGGATGGGAATGGCGAGTAGTACAATCGCCAACGACGGCAAAATGGTTTGTGGGTCAAGATTGAACATAACACTCCCTTGAAAATCGGTAAATCGCAAATCCAACATCACAAGAGGTAACTTTGTCACCCTAATTGTAGAAGCCCCTCACTTGTGAAATCCACAGGAAATTATAGCATAGAGAAGAAGGAATGAGAAGTACCACAAGGTGAGCAGTAAGCGATGAGCAACGAGAAGTAATTTCTCCATCTCTCGACGAACTGCTCACTAGTCACTATAGGAAGTAGCTATGATTTTGACCTGTGACGATGTTGCGCACATCGCGAAATTAGCGCAACTGGAATTGAGCGAGGCAGAACTGATGTTATACCCAGATCAGCTCACTGCGATTCTGGAGTATGCCGCGTGGTTGCAAACGCTAGATACTAATTCTGCGGCCCCAACACTACCGCCAGGGTCGGTCTTGCGCGAGGATACACTGCATGTCGGGTTAGCCCGCGAAACTACGCTCGCTAACGCGCCCGCCATTGAAGACGGCTATTTTATCGCGCCGCCGACCCGCTGACCGGTATGCTCAACTCGCCAGCATTGACCATCCACGAAGCCCTGGCACAGTTGGCAAGTGGGACGCTGACCGCCGTTGCGCTCCCCCAGGCCCCGCTCGACTGGATCGCAACAGTGGATGATACCGTGCAGGACTACATCACTCTGAACCCCGAAATCGCGCTAGAGCAGGCCACACAGGCCAACACCCGCCGCGCTACTGGGGAATCCGCGCCCTTGCTAGGCATCCCGGCTCGCGCTCGAGGATAACATCGCCTTAGACGATATTCGCCATTTGACAAGGAGAAACTATTTTGATTACCATTCGCCCGTATGAAGCCGAAAAAGACCATGACGCCGTTTGCCGGATCTGGCAAGAGGTGGGCTGGATTCAGCGCAGCGAGGAGATAGATGCGGCTGCAGGGCGTTTCTTCGCCGCCGGAAGCACGTTAGTGGCTGAAATCAATGGCACGGCGGAAAGTTCCGTCTCTATCATTCCCGGCACATTCCAATATCTCGATGAAACGCTCACACTGGGCGGTGTGGCTGCGGTGGCAACAAGCCGCATCGCACGCAAGCAAGGGTTAGCGGCGCGGCTGCTCGCGCAACTGCTCGCGGAAGAGGTTGCTGCGGGTGTGCAGGTGGCGGGCCTGGGGATGTTCGAGCAGGGGTACTACGATCAGTTGGGCTTTGGCGCGCTGCCTTATGTGCGTTGGGTAGCCTTCGATCCGGCGCAGCTCCAGGTGCCGGTCACGGCGCGCATCCCGCGCCGCATCACGCTTGATGATTGGGAAGCTGCCCATGCGGCGCGCTTGACCCGCATGGCTGGGCATGGTGCGTGTTCATTGGCATCCGCCAATATGACGCGCGGGGATATGGTTTTCAGCAAGACCGGCTTCGGGCTGGGCTATGATGATGGCCCGGATGGCGCACTTTCGCATTACGTTTGGTTCAGCAGTGACAATATGGAGGACGGCCCGTATTGGGTCTGGCAATTGGTTTATCAGAACAGCACGCAATTGTTAGAGCTGGTCGCCCTAATGCGGAATCTGGGCAATCAGGTACATGCGATCCATCTGCGCGAGCCACATGGCATCCAGTTCCAGGATTTGCTCAAGCAACCGTTCCGCTTCCGCAGACTGACCTCCAAGGGCAAGTTCGAGAATCGCGCTTGGGGCGATGGCTATCACCAACTGCGCATCTGCGATTTGGCGGGCTGTCTGGCAAAGACCCATCTACCTGGCGAAACGGTGCGCTTCAACCTGGCGCTCACCGATCCGATCACCCGTCACCTGGGAGAGGATGCTCCCTGGCAGGGTATCGGCGGCGAGTATATCGTCACGTTAGGGCCGGAATCCAGCGCGGCACCGGGCAACGATCCGGCGCTCCCCACGCTCGTGGCGACGGTCAATGCCTTCAGCCGGATGTGGCTGGGCGTGCGGCAGCCCTCCCGCCTGGCCGTGACCGATGCGCTTGCCGGCCCACCGGAGCTGCTGCGGGATCTGGATCGCGTGCTGCGGCTGCCCGTCCCGGAATTCGATTGGGATTTTTAATAGGCGTTGGGTATGCTCATCCCACGCATGACCAGCCACACAAAAAGAGACGTGAAACGTGATGCGTGAAGAAAATCCTGACCGTATTACTTGTAACTCAGATCGCCATTCGCCATTCGCTATTTGCAAATTTGAACAGGAGCTACTATGAAACTCGTTATTCCTATGGCCGGATTTGGGACGCGGATGCGCCCCCACACTTGGACGCGCCCCAAACCGCTGTTGCCCATCGCCGGGAAGCCGATGCTGGCGCATATCTTCGAGCGTTTCCGCGATTTGCCCATCGAAGAATATGTCTTCATCACCGGCTGGCTGGGCGATCAGGTGGATGTCTATATGCGCGAGAATTACCAGTTACCAGCGCATTTTGTCGAGCAAAAGGAAATGCTGGGCCAGGCGCACGCGCTCTGGCTCGCCCGCGAATATCTGACCGGGCCGATGTTTATGATGTTCGTGGATACGCTCTTTGATGACACGAATTTCGCGAAATTGGAGCGTCCCGGACAGGATGGCATCATCTTCACCAAAGAGGAAGACGACCCCCGCCGGTTCGGCGTGGTGGAGACTGATGCACAGGGCCGGGCGACGCGCCTCATCGAGAAGCCCGAATCGGTGGAGAACAAGAAGGTCCTCATGGGCCTGTACTACTTCCAGGATGGGGCGTGGCTGGCGCGCGCGTGCGGCGAGCTGATGGAGCGCCGCATCCAGACGAAGGGTGAGTATTATCTGGCCGATGCAGTCACGCTGATGATTCAGCAGGGGGCGAACTTCGCCACCCGTGAAGTGGGCGTGTGGCTGGATACAGGCAAGCCAGAGACAACGCTGGAGACGCACCGGTACATCCTGGAGCACGGCTACGATAACAGCTTCGAGGCGTTGCGCCCTGGCACAACGCTCATCCCGCCGGTCTACATCCACCCGCAGGCGGTGATCGAGCGGTCGGTCATCGGGCCGCATGTGTCCATCGGGGCAGGCGCGCAGGTGCGCGAGAGCGTGTTGCACGATACCATCGTGGATGAGGATGCACAGATTGAGGGCGCGCTGTTGACCGAATCGCTCATTGGCCGCTGGGCCAAAGTCACGGGGACATTCCACAGCCTCAACCTGGGCGATTCTTCCGATTGTGGATTTTAGATTTTTGGATTTTTTTGTAAACACGAGCGCATAAATTCGCTATTCGCCATTCACCATTCGAAATTTGCTATTTGAGATTTGAGATTTTCAGGAGGCACTATGGATCCAGAACGCTTTATTTCTAATCGAGTCAGGACGATGCCGCCATCGGCGATTCGCCGGTTTTTCGACATCGCAGCAACGATGGAGAACGTCATCAGTTTGGGCATTGGCGAGCCGGACTTCGACACGCCGGAGCCAATCATCCGGGCCGGCATCGAATCACTGGAGCGGGGTGAGACGCACTACACTTCGAACTCCGGGCTGGTGGAACTGCGCCGCGCGATTGCCGAGCAGATGGATAAGCTCTACGGGCAGACCTACAACCCGGTGAGCGAAATCCTCATCACCGTTGGCGTCTCTGAGGCGCTGTTCCTGGTCATGGCGGCACTGCTCGATCCGGGCGATGAGATCATCTTCCCTGAACCCAGCTTCGTGTCTTATATTCCCACGGCGCTGTTATTGGGAGCGAAGCCGGTAGCCCTACCCACTACAGCAGATACTGGCTTCCAAATCACAGCAGAGGCCATCGAAGCCGCTGTGACCGAGCGCACGAAGGTTATCTTTGTCGCGTCGCCCAACAACCCCACCGGCACGGTGCTGAGCCGCGAACGGCTGAACGAAATCGCCACCGTCGCCAAGAAGCACAACCTCATGGTCATCTCCGACGAAATCTATGACCGCCTGGTGTATGGCGTGGAGCATACCTGCTTCGCCAGCCTGCCAGGGATGTATCAGCGCACGGTAGTCTTGCAGGGCTTCTCGAAGGCGTATGCAATGACCGGTTGGCGCATCGGCCAAATTCTCGGCCCAGCGGAGCTGGTAGGTGAGATGCGCAAAATCCACCAGTACCTCATCATGTCCGCGCCGACGCCCTCGCAGTGGGCCGCGCTCAAGGCGCTGGAGATTGGCGAGCCGTTTGTGCAGGAGATGCGCGCGGAATACGACCGCCGCCGGAAGCTCATCGTTGCCGGGCTGAACAACATCGGCCTGAACTGTGTGGAGCCGCAGGGCGCGTTCTACGCTTTCCCGTGTGTACAAAGCACCGGCATGGATGATAGCGACTTCGCCGAGCAGCTACTGCAAGAAGAGCGGGTCGCCTTGATTCCGGGGCGTGGCTTCGGGGCGTCGGGCGTGGGCTACGTCCGTATCTCCTACGCCACCGCTTACGAGAAGCTGGAAATCGCCCTAGAGCGCATCGCGCGCTTCGTGCAGCGGCATCGCAGCGTGTAGGCAACTTTGTCGTAGACCACTGACTACAGACCTCAAGTGTGCAAAGCGTGGTCGGTAGTCTGTCGTCAGGCAACCAGCAACTAGCAACCAGTAACCTAAATCTATCTCAGTAAAGGAGTTGGCTATGTCCGAGATGAATGCTTTTGAGTTGGCACAAGCCCAGTTTGATAATGTGGCGGAGCAAATGGATCTCGATCCGGCGGCGCGCGAGATTATGCGCTGGCCACTGCGCGAGTTCCGCTTCCAGCTGCCCGTCCGCATGGATGACGGCACCGTAAAGGTCTTTTTCGGCTTCCGCGTGCAGCACAATGACGCGCGTGGGCCGGGCAAGGGTGGCATCCGCTTTGCTGCTAACGAGACCCTGGATACCGTCCGCGCATTGGCGACATGGATGACCTGGAAGTGCGCTGTGGCTGACATCCCGCTGGGCGGTGGGAAGGGCGGCGTCGTGGTGGATCCCTCCACGCTCTCTGATGGCGAGAAGCAGCGGCTCTGCCGTGAGTGGGTGGATGGGGTATGGAAAAACCTCGGCCCGCGCAATGACGTGCCCGCGCCCGATGTGGGCACCACCCCGCAGATGATGGGCTGGATGATGGACGAGTATTCCAAGCTGGCGGGCGAGTACACGCCTGGTGTCATCACCGGTAAGCCGGTGGGCGGCGGCGGCTCGCTAGGGCGCAAGGCTGCCACCGGTTTTGGGGTTATCGTCACCGTCCGCGAGGCGCTCAAAGTGTTGGAGATTGATCCCAAGACCACCACGGCTTCCATCCAGGGCTTCGGCAACGTGGCACAATACGCGGCCATCACCTACATCGAAATGCTGGGGGGCAAAGTGGTGTGTGTCTCCTGCTGGGATCGCCAGGATCGTTGCTCCTACACCTTCACCAAAGAAGATGGCGTTGATCCGTACTTCCTCCAGTCCATCACCGACCAGTACGGCACAGTGGACAAGGAAGCGGCCAAGCAGGCCGGCTACCTTATCGAAGATGGCGATGCCTGGTTGAGCAAGGATGTGGACATTCTCATCCCCTCGGCGGTTGAGGGCGTCATCACCGGCGATAACGTGGACCAGATCAGCGCGCGCGTGAAGGTCGTGGCAGAGGGCGCGAATGGCCCTGTCACGATGGAAGCGGACGAGGTCTTGAAAGCGCGTGGCGTCTTCGATATCCCCGACTTCCTCTGCAACGCCGGCGGCGTGACGTGCTCGTACTTCGAGCAGGTACAAAACGATATGAACTACTACTGGGGTGAGGAAGAAGTCCTCGAGAAGCTCGACCAAAAGATGACGACAGCCTTTTACGGGGTGTACAACACGGCTAAGGAGCATGATCTCTACATGCGCGACGCGGCCTACTGGGTGGCGATTCGCCGGGTAGAGAAGGCGATGCGGCTGCGCGGCTGGATCTAAACCAGCGGCTTACAACATGTACCGCCCCCCGAAAGTATCGGGGGGCGGTTTATTATTGATAATTCAAGTGCTATCTGTTCGCCAGAATGTTTATAGGACACAGATGTACACGGATTTTACGGATAAGAACCAGAAAAAATCCGTGTCCTAAATCTCAGAATCAGCCCCGGTGGCAATTTGAGTTACTATATTTCCTTATACACCAGCACCGTGTACCGGTTCAGTGGCACAGTCACTTCCAGCCCGGCGAAGGCCGCGCCGGGATCAGAAAGCCGCATCACGCGCCCACTCACAGGTCGCCCAAAAGCGATCTCCACCTGTTGCAGCTGGTCGGTATAGTTGACCAGATGGATCTGTTCCTCGTCACCCCGCCGCCAAACTTCGGCCAGGGCTGGCACTTCCGGACGGACTTGGGGATAGGGCAGCTCCGCTAGTGCATCGAACAGGGTCTGCCGCGCCGCTTGCGACGGGAGACGGAAGTAGGGCGATTGCAGGAAGAAATGCACCATGCCCAACCGGTCGCCTAAACGACGTATCAACCGTGAGCGGAAATAGCCACGATAGAGCGCTTGCATCACCACGGTTGCCGGAGGGCGGAGCCAGGACACCTGCGCTAACAGTTGGGGGCGCGGCTTGGACCACCCAGGCAAAGTCAACACATCCACCCACCGCCCGGCATACTCCTCCGGCGGCCTCTGCCCAAAGGTCAGCAAGAGTTCCACGTCCTGTGTCTGTTCTGGCAACACCACACGCCAGGGCGTCCCTGCCGCCAGGAGCGTCTGCCCCGCGCCGAAATAGCGCGGGGCGAGCGCGTCCCACTGTTGCCAAAGCGCATCGCCCGGATGGAGCAGCGCCAGGCGGGCCACATTCCGCCGCGCACCAGCATAGAGGTCGGCGCGTTCTTCCAACCAGCGGTGAATCTCGCCAATAGCCTCGCGTTGCGGCGCGAAGCGTTTGGCCGTGAGCAGCGTAAAAGTTTTATCTTCTACATACTCTGAGCCTTTCACTACCATCGGCGCACCGCAAGCCGCAGCTTCTAACATGCCCATGACGAGTCGCTCCGGCGGGTACACGCCATCGAAGCCGATGCCCTTATCGTAGGGAATCGTGCTGATGGGAGTATCACCGCACAGGCCACGCGCTGTGCGCAACGTGAGCGCGTTGTTCACCAGCGTGTCCCCATCCAGGCGCGGTAGGCCGTAATCCTCAAGCATCATCACGTCCTGCACATGCGCCAAACGGGATAAATCCACACCCAGCATGAGGAAACTCGGACGCATCACGGGGTCGAAATCATTGACGCTCACAACCACATCCGACTTTTGTGCGCGCGCATGGTCAGCCAGCTGGAGCAGCACCCGCGTGACCTGTTGTGCGCGCCAACGGATGTAGCGCTGGCTGGCTTCATCGTTGACCGTATCCAGCCGGGTGGGGATTTCCAGCCCGGTCGCCATGTGAAATGCCATGCGACAGCGCTCGCAGTAGCAGCCCGCCGGCCCTAGCCAGGCCCCGTTCAAATGCAACGGTTGCGCGCCGCACCAAGGATTATCGTAGAAGACGCCATCTGCCCCATCCTGAATCACGCCGCGCGTCATCTCCTTGAGATGCTCCACCCAGCCGGGATGCAGCCAGCAGGTCATGTAGCGTCCGGTGTAATAGTAGAACTTGCGCCCTTTGGGATCGAGCGCGTACCAATCTTTGGTGCGATAGCTGCCATCGAAGACGCAGTTGGAAGTCTGCACATAACCAAACACGCGCGCGCCCTGATCATGGTAAACGTTGACGGCCTCGGCGAAAGATTTCCAGTCCTCCTGCGCCACTTCCGGCGGAAAACCCCAATCGTAGGTGAGATAGGCCCAGTTGAAGCCGGCCTCGGCGGTCATGCGCTGCGCCCCTTCCGCGCGGTGGGCTTCGACGTGAACCGCCGTATCCACAGCGGCGTTCATGAACTTGAGCCGGTTCATGCGGATGGTTCCCGGCCCGGCCCACAGGTACACCGGGCGATGCTTCCCGACGGTGAAATCATTGCTCATGAAATACTCCTGATAGTCGTGTCCAACCTTGTTTGAGGTCATACTCGGATTTTACTCAATGTCATTAAGTTTAGGGCATAGACCTGGCAGGTTTCAAGGCCTTGAGTCTACAAAACGTCGTTATTCACCGGTAAAATACTATCTACCCCAATTTGGACGAAACCTGCCAAGTCTTAACTTAATGACATTGAGATTTTGCTTCTCACCCCCGCCGCTCACGTTGCCAGAGCGGCGCTTTGTCTTCCAGGATGCCGCGCAGCTCGAAGATCTGATCGCGCAGGCCAGCGGCCTTCTCGAACTCCCAGTTCTGGGCGGCAGACTTCATCTCCTTCTCCAGCTCGCGGATGACTTTCTCCAGCGTGGCCGGCTCCATCTGCTCCGGCTTGAGGTCAAGGCCGCTCTCCTCTTGCGCGGCGGTGCGCACCCGGTCGGTGAGGTCGCGGATTTCTTTGACAATGGACTTGGGTTCAATGCCGTGCGCTTTGTTGTGCGCTTCCTGCACGGCGCGGCGATGTTCCGTTTCCTGGATGGCCTGCTGCATGGCATCGGTCATCTTGTCGGCGTACATCACCACCGTGCCTTCGAGGTGGCGGGCGGCGCGGCCCATCGTTTGGATGAGCGCGGTGCCGCTGCGCAAGAAGCCCTGCTTGTCGGCATCGAGGATGGCGACGAGGCTCACTTCGGGCAGGTCGAGGCCCTCGCGGAGCAGGTTGATACCCACCACCACATCATACTGGCCCAGGCGCAAGTCACGCAAAATCTCCACACGCTCGAAGGTCTGCACTTCGCTGTGCAGGTAGGTGACTTTGATGTTGAGCTCCTTCAGGTACTCGGCGAGGTCTTCCGACATTTTCTTGGTGAGCGTTGTTACCAGGATACGCTGCCCGTTCACAATGCGCTCGCGGATGCGTCCGATGAGATCGTCCACTTGGCCGGCGGTGGGCAGGACAATGATCTGCGGATCGAGGATGCCGGTGGGACGGATGACCTGCTCGATGATGCGCGGCGGGCGGCCATCGGCTTCCTGCTCCACACGGGCCAGCTCATAGACGCCGGGGGTGGCGGTAGTGTAGATGATTTGATTCACGCGCTGCTCGAACTCCTCGAACATCAGCGGGCGATTATCCAACGCGGAGGGCAGGCGGAAACCATAATCCACCAGCACTTGCTTGCGGCTGCGGTCGCCATTGTACATCCCCCGCACCTGCGGGATGCTCATGTGCGATTCGTCTGCAATGAGGAGAAAATCTTCGGGGAAATAATCAAGCAACGTATAGGGCGGCTCGCCCACGTTACGCCCGTCGAGATGGCGCGAGTAGTTCTCGACCCCGGAGCAGTAGCCGATTTCGCGGATCATCTCCAAATCGTAGCGGGTGCGCTGTTCCAGGCGTTGCGCTTCGAGCAGTTTCTCTTTAGTGTTAAACTCAGCCAGCTGGGTCTCCAGCTCCGCTTCAATGTCCACGAGCGCCTGCTTCACGCGCTCTTCGGAGGTGATGTAGTGCTTGGCCGGGAAGATACTGATGTTCTCCGGCTTTTCCAGCACCTCGGCGGTAAGCGGGTCAACGCGCGTGATGCGCTCGATCTCATCGCCCCAGAAGGAGATACGGAAGGCGTCTTCGGCGTAGGCCGGGCGGATTTCCAGCACGTCGCCACGCGCACGGAACGTGCCCCGGCGGAAGTCAAGATCATTGCGGTCGTAGTAGATACTCACGAGATGGCGCATCACGGTTTCGCGGCGAATCTGCTGCCCCACCTGCAACGGCAGGATGACCTTACCCCATTCGAGAGGATTGCCCAACGCGTAGATGGCGGAGACGGAAGCGACGATGATGGTATCACGCCGGGTCAATACCGCGGCGGTCGCCGCCAGCCGCAACCGCTCGATCTCGTCGTTGGTCTCCGCATCCTTTTCGATGTACAGGTCTTGCTGCGCGATGTAGGCTTCAGGCTGGTAGTAATCGTAGTAGGAGACGAAATACTCCACCGCGTTGTGAGGGAAGATCTCACGGAACTCAGAATAGAGCTGCGCGGCAAGGGTTTTGTTATGCGCCAGCACCAGCGTAGGCTTCTGCACCGCCGCGATGACGTGCGCCATCGTGAAGGTTTTGCCGGTGCCGGTGGCACCCTTGAGCACTTGATGGCGATAGCCCTGTTGCAGGCCCTCCACCAGTTGCGTGATGGCTTGCGGTTGGTCACCGGTAGGTTGAAAGGCGGATACTATTTGAAAGGCTGGCATATTGCTCTCCTTGTCGCGCGCATGGCTTGATTATACGAGAGGCGGGGAAACACGCAAGGGGATTTTGGATACGCAATTGCAAGCAAGGTTTTAGTGCTACGTATGCAAAAAAGCGCAGAGACGACCATCTCTGCGCTTTAATCAAATGTAGTAGCACTCAATCAACGCCACGCGGCGCGAGTTGTTCTGCCAGAATAGTGAGCTGCGTAAATCCGACCGGCTTGTGCAAAGCCAGGTCTACTTGATCTTTGACCTCGGCCATCATGCCTGGGTTAGCAGTAGCAACGACAACCCGCGTGCGGGCAAAGCGCGGATTGGCCTTAATCTCTTGGAGTAATTCTTGCCCGGAAACATTGGGCAAGTGCAGGTCAAGCAAAATGAGCGCGGGGGTCACTTCTTCCAGGCGCAGCTGCGCCAGGGCACCATCCTTAAGCATTTCAGTGCGGTAGCCAGCTGTCTCCAACGCGACTTTGAACACAAGAGCCTGGTCGGCGTGATCTTCAATCACAAGTGCGAGCGGTTTCTCCATACTTGTCACCTCATTTTCTATTCTACACACATTTGTGGATTTTATACACTACTCCGTGTGACAAAACCGTTACGCTTTACTATCACTCTACCGGCAAAAGGACATAGAAGCGGCTACCAGGGCAGGCGTCTTCGCTGTAGCACTCGCTCTCGGCCCAAATGCGCCCGCCGTGCGCTTCAACGATCCCTCGCGCAATTGCCAATCCCAATCCCGGCCCGCCACCCTTGAACTTCGTATCGCCCGAAGAATGGAACTCGATCTGCCCGGTTTGGTAGAACTTCTCAAAGATGAGCGCCTGATGCTCCCGGTCAATACCGATGCCCGTATCGCTCACGGTAATCTGCACCAGTGGCTTTTGATCATCACCATGCATCACCTGCCCACCCACCATGATACGCCCGCCATCGGGCGTATATTTGATGGCATTGCTGTAGAGGTGGTAGAAGACCTTTTGAATGAGGCTACGATCCACTTGCAGTAAAGGCAACTCACGCAACGAATCTTCCAACGTCAAGCCCAGGTTGCGCTGCTGCAAGTCGGCGCGGAACTCGATGTAGAGGTTCTCGAGGATGTTCGCCAAATTGGTGGTCTCTTTAGCCATTTCCAATGTTTGCGTATCAATGCGTGCCACATCCAACATCCGGTTCACGATGTTATGCAACCGATCCACACCGGCCAACATCCCGCCCAGCATGGCCTGAATTTCCGTATCGGCCTTGATCGTAGGATAAGATTTCAAAAATTGCGTGTAGCCCCGAATTACCGTGAGTGGTGTGCGCAACTCGTGCGCTGAAACGCCAATGAAATCAGACTTGGTTTTATCCAACCGCTCCAATGTCTGATAAGCCTTGTTGAGTTCTTCGGTGCGCTGCGCTACCATCTCTTCGAGCTGTTCATTGAAACGGGTGATTTCATCATACAGACGGGCATTTTCAAGAGCGATAGATGCCTGCCCAGCGAACGCCTGCGCAATAGAAGCATCATCCGACGTGAACACACCCGCCTGCGGGCGCGTGAGCGAGAGCATACCCATCACTTGATCTTTAGAAATGAGTGGCAATCCCATCCACGAGCGGTGCGTTTCCAGGTCTGGCGATTGCTGGAAGCGTGCATCGGAGGCCACGTCTTCGATGAGCAACGGCGAACCACTGTCCACAATCTCGCGAAATACGTCCCCCTGGCGAATGGGAAAACTGATGTCGGCAACCTGATAATCAGCAGGGAAACCCCGTTGGGCGATGCTACGCAAAATGCCCCCTTCCCGCACAAGGAATAAACCCCGACCATAGGGCAAGACATAGGCCAACTGCTCCAAAATGCGCGCGGGCACTTCGCGCAGATCGAGGCTACTGGAAAGCGCACGCCCAACCTGCTCCAGCGTCTCCGCCAGCCGCCGTCCGGCCTGCTCGATTTCATAGAGCTGCGCATTGCGAATGGTCACCGAAATCTGACCAGCCAGGGTTTGCAAAACCATCAGGTCTTCCGCGCTAAAATCGGCGGGCCGGTCGCTGGTGATAGAAAGTGCGCCATAGAGCGTCGCGCCCATCCGCAGGGGGAGTACCACCTCCGATTGTGCATTGGGCAAGGTGTCGAGCCAGAGATAATCGGGAGCGGCGCGAGCGTCATCTACCACGCGCGGCTCGCCACTCTTGCACACGCCGGCCACAATACTAGGTACATCTAACGCCAACCGGAAACCTTGCTGCCGCAGCTGTTCACCTGTGGCGCCAGTGCCAGCACGCAGTTCGATGTATTGCTGCTGTGGATCGAGCATCCACACACCCACAAAATAGTACCCAAATCGTGTTTGCAGTAACTGCACCACCACCTGCAACAGAGCATCCAGATCAAGAATCGAAGTAACTTGTTGCGCCACCCGGCTGCTGGTTTCGAGCTGTACGGCGCGGCGCGAAAGCGCGACGTTGGCTTGCCGCAACTCAGCAGTGCGCTCAGCCACGCGCTGCTCCAAAGTATACGCCCAAGCTTCGAGCTCCTGATTAGCGCGAATGGTCTGCTCATAAAGCCGAGCGTTTTCGATGGCGGAGGCAGCCTGATTGGCAAAAATCGTCATCAGATCCACATCCCCTTGCGAGAAACGCCCGCTTACAGAGCGATTATCGGTATAGATGAGGCCCACTAGTTCCGAACCAGCCACCAGGGGCACACACAGCACCGAGCGCAGGTTGAGCTCCAAGACACTGCTTTGCCGCCCGAAACGTTCATCGGTCATGGCGTCTTGCAACAGCACGGCCTGCCGGGTTTGCATCACTGCGCCCAGCACAGTGTAGCTGACCTGCGCCTTGGCGCGCTCAATTTCCGCAGCGTCCATGCCCCGTGCCACACGGAAATCCATACGTCCGGTTTCATCCAGCAACACCAGGAAACCACGCTCCGCCCCGCTCAGCTCGATGACTTGATCCATCACGTAATCGAGTAGTTCTTCGGCGCGGTGTGTTTCATTCATCTGCACGCTAATATCGAGCACCCGCTTGAGCTTATCCTCCAGCTGGGTCTCGCCAGTAGCCCGCTCAACCTCGGCCAGGATTTGCAACTGTTCCGCTGTGCCTTCTTCGGCACGCGTCACCGCGTAGCGTGTCCACTCGGCAATGATATCGCGATTGATTTGCACCTTATTGAGATAGTTACGTCGCAAGCCTTCATCGCTAAGCGTAGCGATCCCATCCAGCATCACCTGGCGCGTGCGCTGAAGACAGGCCCAGCTTTCATCATCCAACACGTCTGTGCCCAGATGCGCGCGGCGCGCTTTGAGCACCTGATAGTGCAGCCAGAGGATGTCCTGCGCGGGATAGTCCATCACATAACCGCCAACCGCATCCAGACCGACCAGAGCCTCAGCGGTATGCCGATAGGCTTGCTCCCAATCGCCCAAGTCAAGATAGATGATGCCCAGCCAGGCCAGCGTCGTCGGCAGATGCGTCATCGCATCGAGTTCGCGCAAAATATCGCAGGCCATCTGGAGCAAATCGCGCGCCTCGTGAAGCCGGCCCCGCGCGCGCATCACGCGCCCGATGCCCAACCAATAGAGAGCTTCATTGATACGCTCACCTATATCCATGGTCAACGCGCGGCCTTCCTCAAAGCACTGGAGGGCTTGCTGATATTCGCCCAATTCAAAGTAGACGCGCCCCATGCTTTCCAGATAATAGGCCAGCGCGGTACGGCCTTGTAATTCTCGCTGAATTTGGACAGCCTGTTCCATGTAGTCACGGGCGCGGCCATAGAGTCCCAAAGACCAGTAAACCAGGGCCAGGTTGTTATAGCAACGTGATTGTCCGGTACGGTCGCCGATGGCTTGTGAAATAACCAGCGACTGCTCATAATAAGCGCGGCGCTCCGCATAATCAATAGCCGCAACGCCCAAGGCATTCAATGTATCAGATTCACCCTTGCGATCGCCAATCTTGCGGTAGATGTGCAGCGCTTGCTCAAAATACGACTGGGCTGATTGCCCTGTACGGCGCAGAATATTACCCAGTCGCCAACAGCATTGGGCGATTCCTTCTTCATGGCCGAGGGCATGGTAGATTTCTAGCGCGGCTTCGTAGTGTTGTTGCGCTGTAGCATACTCACTTTGTGCCATGATGACCAGACCAAGCGCAGTGAGGCTCTCAGCCTCTAACTGCCGGTCGCCAATCTGCCGCGCCAGCGCCAGCGCAGTTTCTGCGGTTTGTTGCGCTTCAACTTGATTGCCCAACTGATTTGCCAACGTCACACGCCGGGTGCTCACCTGGATTAGCCGGGGAATATCATTGAGCTGCTCCGCCAGGCGGGACATCGCGTCCAGGTCGGCTTTTTCCTTCTCCCGCTCACCCATGAGCTGGTATTCTTCAGCACGTCCGGCAAGGATGGCGTATTCCTGCTCCGGGTCGGCCAATTCGGGATGATTCTGCACGAAAGCGAGGGCTTGAGTGTAGAGACGCACAGCTGATTCAATGGCATAGATGGCACGGGCGCGGTCAGCAGCGAGCTGCGAGTAAGCAAGCGCCTGGGATAAATCGCCGGCGCGCTCGAAGTGCCAGGCCAGCAGCTCGGCGATCTCGCGCTCCTCTTGGAAGCCGCGCAGTACATTGCCGACGTGTTGGTGGCGTTGCGCGCGCTCCCCGGCGGGCAATGTGCTGTAGATCGCCTCACGCATCTGATCATCACTAAAACGATACGTGGTTTGCCCCGCCTGTTCGCCCTGCGCCAGAACGTGTTGTTGCGCAGCGCGGGCCACCACGCCATAGACATATTCCGGCGGGCGGTTGACAACAGCAGCGAGCAAGGTGAGGTCTACCCAATGCCCCAGCACCGCAGCCCACTGGAGCAGGTCGAGGCTCTCCAGGTTAAGCCGTTCCAGGCGGCGCTTGGCAGCGGCTTGAATGCTGGCGGGGATTTGAGTGAGCCGTTCCAGGTCAATCGCCCATGTTTCGCCATCGTAGCTGAGCAGGTCCTCATCCACCAAACTGTGCATGAGGCTTTCTATGAAGAGGGGATTGCCGCCAGTCTCGGCCATCGCGCGGGTCAGCAGGCCACCGGGCAGATCGCGCACGCCCAACATCGAGCCGATGAAGTCGCTTACGTCTTCTTCCGTAAGAGGTTCCAGGCGCAGGAGCTCGTAAGGGCGGTCACCGGACATCGAGCTGGAGGTGCGAGTTTCGCTACGGCGGCTAATTGCACGCGCCTGACGCACAACAGCCCCTAGCGGGTGCGAGACTCCGATTTCCTCATCGCGGTAGAGACCGCAAAGCAAAATGCGCCCCTGGGGGGCACGCTGCGCGATGTAGGCTAACAGTTCAACCGTTTCGTTGTCGGCAAAGTGCAAGTCCTCCAACACGAGTAGGAGCGGTTGCTCAAAGGTCGTCAGGAAGCGGCTGGCAGTATCCATCAGGAGCATCTTATCCACCGGCCCGGTTTCCACAGCAGCAGCAGGGCCTAAGTACCCGGCGAGTTCAGGCATCAACCGGGCCAGCCCGTGCCACCAGGTAGGCGGTGGATCGGTTTGATCGGCAAGGCGGTGGGTCAACAGTTGGCTGAAGATGGAGACCCACGGGCGATAAGGATAGCGGGCGTGTTCGTAGCAAACGCCCTCAAAGACCAGGACGCGCTGCATCTGAGCACGCAAGCGCAACTCACGCACCAGGCGGCTTTTGCCCACACCCGCCGCCCCGGTAATGAGCATGAGCCGCCCCTGGCCTTGCACCATCCGCATCAACAACCCTTGCAAGCGCGCCAGCTCAAACTCGCGGCCCACGAAGTTACCGCTCTGGATATAACCGAGCTTAGTCTCTTTCGTCTCTACCGGAAAATCCAGCCCGGTAAGCTCGTTAATGGCCTGGATGACGGCGTTCGCACTGCTGTAGCGGTTGACCGGTTCCTTTGCCATCAGCTTGAGAATGAGGTCTTGCAAGGCGGAGGGCAGGCCTTCGACCAGCCGCCGGGGGGGAAGGGGGCGCTCTTCAACGTGCTGGCGGAGGATTTGCATACTGCTCTCACCGGTGAAGGGCAACCGCCCGGTGACAGCCTCGTAGAGCGAGATGCCCAGCGAGTAAAGATCGGCGCGCTGATCTACCGGATCACCGCGCACCAGCTCTGGCGCGACGTACTCCGGTGTGCCGCGCACGCGCTGCTGCCCTGCGCCGCGCGCCTCGCCGATGAGACCAAAGTCCATGAGTTTGACGTTACCATCGGGCATGAGGCGGATGTTGCGGGGTTTGACATCATAGTGGATGAAGCCGCGCGAGTGGATGTACTGCAAAGCGCGGCAGATTTGCACGACAATTTCGTAGAGCCAACCATACTCGCCAGAAGCTTGCTCGGCGTAGCGTTGCGCCACGTTGGGGAGGTCTTCGCCGGGCACATACTCCATCGTGTAGAAATAATCGCGAGTGTCGGGAATCACGCCGAAATCATAGACGGCAACGAGGTTGGGGTGCGAGAGCTGCGCCAACGCGGTGAACTCGTACTTAAACTGGGCCAGGCTACGCTCGTCAATCAAATCCGTGCGGATCATCTTGAGCGTGAGGGTCTGGTTGGCACGCTGGGGATCTTGCACCAGGTAGACCGTGCCCATCCCACCCGTGCCCAATTGTTCGACGACGTGGTAACGGTTATTGATTAGTTTGCTCATCTCATTGCCTCAATCGGTCCCAGTCCGTTATTTCACTCAAATGCACCCCAGAGCAAGGAACGTGCGCGACGATGCATCCAACTAAGGTGCAGAATCGTTTATAGTGTAGCACAAGTTAGGTAAAACGTGAAACTGACAAAAAGCGTAGAAATTTGTCGAAACTTCGCGTTCTACGCACAGCAGGCTACTTGGCGTGGGAATAATTCAAACCGGAAGAGTGGGAGATGAGCCACTTTACAAACTAGTGCATTGTCCAGTCTAAAAATTCGGGTTGCGGGGGCATCAAAGTAGGAGAAACTAAGCCGTATTCCTACTGAGGAGGCCCGCCCTGAAAAAGTATATTGTGCGTTTATCCGAAGCCGAACAGGCCGAGTGTCATGAAGTGATCAAGAAACTGAAAGGTAGTGCGAGTAAAGTCCGGCGAGCCTATATGTTATTGCAAACCGATGTCAATGGCCCCGGCTGGACCGATGAACACATTGCCAAAGCGTATCATGCGCGTGTCCGGACAGTAGAAAAGTTGCGCGAACGCTTGGTGACGGAAGGGTTCCAGATAGCTTTACATGGTAAGCAGCGGGCTACCCCACCAACCCCGCCCAAATTGGATGGGCAAGGCGAAGCACAAGTGATTGCGTTAAGACTCGGCAAACCACCGGCCGGTTATGGTCGCTGGTCGTTGCGGTTGTTGGCGGAGCAGTTAGTCGTGTTAGAGATTGTGCCGAGTATCTGTCCCGAAACCGTTCGCCAAATCTTGAAAAAGAACCGGATCACCAAGCGCATGGTGGAATACTGGGTCATTCCTCCTGATCAGGATGCTGAATTTGTCGCGGGGATGGAAGAAGTCCTGGACACGTATGCCCAGCCGGTCAATCCACAGCAGCCCTTGGTGACAATGGACGAGCAGCCTTATCAACTGTTGCTGGAAACTAAGGTCCCGGTACCTGCAACTGCGGAACATGGGGCGCGGGTGGACTACGAATATGAACGCAATGGCACCGCGTGTATCTTCATGTTCGCCGAACCGCTCTCCGGTTGGCGGGCCGCTACGGCCCGCCCCCAGCGCACCAAAGCCGATTGGGCCCAAGAAGTTGCGCAGTTACTGGATACCCGCTATGCGGGCCAACGCATTACCTTGGTGGTGGACAATCTCAACACCCACACCAAAGGGGCTTTCTATACGGTGTTTGAACCTGCCGTCGCCCGCGCCTATATCAAACGCATTGATTTTGTCTACACGCCGAAGCACGGAAGTTGGCTCAATATTGCCGAGTGCGAGTTGAGTGCCCTGACTCGCCAATGCCTGACCGGGCGGCGGATTGGTCACCTAGCCGACCTGCAACAGGAGATCGCCGCCTGGACGATCCAAACCAATGATAAACAACGTGCGGTCGATTGGCAGTTTAAGACTGACGACGCCCACGTGAAACTGAAACGACTCTACCCGAATTTTTAGGGTAGACAAAGCACTAGCCTCAATTCGCTTTGAGTGTTTTAAGGTAACGACTCAGTCTTGTCATTGCGAGACGGCTGCGGCATCCGTTCGTCTCCGAACGGCGCAATCTCTTTCATACTCGAGATTGCGCCATTCGCAGACGAATGGGCGCCACGGAGACGTGGCGCGCAATGACAGATAAAGTTTGAACCCGAGCAGTTACAAAAAAAAAATTGACCAGCCACACATCGCTCATGGTGTTGTACTTGTGAATTGACCCTCTTCTAGGTAATAAAAAACCGTGTCTCTTGCCTCGCATCGTGTGGTTGAAGCAGTGGCATTTACCATAATACCCTTTTCTATAATTCTCCAGTTATGCCAATCTGGCCCACACCAATCGCTCAATGTAATTTTTAGTATTGTTTCAAGGCGAGCGTTTTCCCATCGCCAAACTCCAACTTGTTCTACAGAGTGATCTGCCCCGTGGAATCTTCCCACTACCAATACATAAGAGCGTTTATCACTATTAGCAAAATTGAGCCGGTGTATTGTTGGCTCTCCAGCATACGAGTGAAACAATGAATAATCACCGTCACTACCCGGCCACACAAGGGTTCCATGCCATGTTTGCGTACTATCGCTTAAATTGTAAATAACATAGAAATTACCGGTTGGATTAATAATTCTAGCAGCAAGCAATAACTCGCTTGAGTCATCATTATCTAAATTTACAAGTTGGACCTGGGCAGAATGGGAATTTTGCTCTTGCCAGTTAGGCGGCAGTAAATATGAAGGATAAATCATGGTTGCTAATTCCTCCATATCTACCAAGATTTCTGCTTGCTCTGATAGAGGGGATTCAAAATCCACACAATTATTAAGAAAAATTTCACCAGCCGCAATAACCTGTGGTATCATTATGGACAATACTTCTTCCCATTCAGTATCAGCCAACGATTGCATTTCAGGTGGTGACCACATCAGACCTTCCCAATCAATAGCTTCCCGGAATGGCCGCTGGCAGATAGTAATAGCCGTTGCGTCAACAAGGATTGCTCGTGAAATTTGCGCTGAACATATTGCCAATAAAAGCCAGCAGATAATCAAAATTGATATCGTGCGTTTTAACCGGTTTACGAGTATGCTAGTTTTAATTTTGTAATACAAAGGAATCATTCATGTAAGTATATTGTGAATTAGTTTCGTGAGGGTACATAAAATCACTTCCCCCGCCCCGGAGTTCTCACTCCAAGACGGGGGAAGTGTTTACCTACTCTCCTGTGTGCGCCTGGCCCTTTTGGCCCCCCGGCGCTCCGGCGACTTTGGCCCCGCACTCCGGGCAGAACTTGACCCCCGGTGTGAGTTCCGCGCCACAATCGGTGCAGTGCTGCTTACGCTTGAGCGGCTCGCCGCACTCCGGGCAGAACTTGGCATTGGTTGCCAGCGGCACACCGCACGCCGGGCAGGAGGCGCGAATGGTTTGCCGCCATTCTTTCTCGTCCAGTTTCTTATCCTCTTCTGCCATGGCCGCGTGTGCCCAGGCTTCTTCCACAGAGCGACTGGCTTGCGCGGCAGACATCTCCACGCCCAGGTCAGGCGCGCAGTTCTTGCACAGGCCGCGCTTGGTGTTCCAGCAGCTCTTCTTGCACACCCAGGCGGAGCAGCGCGGACACTGGACAAAATCCGGGCGCAGTTCCTCCATTGCGGCGACGAAGGCGTCATCGTGCGCGGTCTGCCACCCGGCTGAGCGCACCCGCTCGGTGATGTTGGCCGCGCTGCTGAAGATGCCACCCAGCAGGCTGCCGGCGGTATCCATGACCGAGGCCGCCGTCCCCGCTGCCCAGGGTTTGAAGCGGGTGCGATACCCGGTGCTGCACCGCCCGCAGAAGAACTCGAATTGAAACCCGCGATCTGTGCTGTGGTCGCTGTAATTGCCGGTAAATTCGATTCGATTGCCCATCGCCAAAAAACTCCTTCTTTGTGAATTCGATCCTGCTAAATAATGGGGATAGTAATCCAATGCTACCTGTTCGCCAGAAGGCTTGTAGGACACGGATTTGCGCGGATTTTATGGATAAGAACCAGAAAAATCCGTGTGATCCGTAAAATCCGTGTCCTAAAATCTCTGCATCAGCCCAGGTGGTAGCTTGATTATAGTGTTAGCTTATGCCAACCTGCAATTCTGTCAACTGTGTGAAACGTGATTATCTTCACGCTTCACGTTTCACGCATCTCCACCCACACCGTCGCTCCCTGCGACAGCTCCGGCAGCAGCAGCGCGCCGCCGGCTACTTGCGCCGTCTGCCCGGTGAAATACTCCTCGAAGCGCGCGCCATCGCTGATGCCAGCGTGCGCCACCGCGAGCGGCCCGGCGGCGCGGGGCTGTTCCCCGCGATGCGCAATTACCAGCACGCGTCCCTCCGGCGCTTCCCGCTGGTACGCGAGTGTGTCCTCTTCCATCGCCAACACCTGGAACCCGCCCCGCTGCAAAACCGGCGACGTGCGCCGTAGGGCGATCAGCCGCCGGTAAAAATCGAGCAAATCGTAATCCCATCGCTGCTCGTCCCACTCCATGCAGGCGCGCTGGCCCACGCGCGGCTGATCCACCAGACCGATCTCATCGCCATAATATACGCACGGTGCGCCGGGATAGGTGAACTGTACCACCACCGCCAGCCGGTGCAGCGCGTCGTTCTCGCCCATAATGGTGCGGATGCGGGGGATGTCGTGACTGTTGAGGACGTTGAACTGCTGTAGGGCCATCACCCAGGGGATGGCGGCGCGCACACTGCGCCAACTCTCGACCAGGGTGGCGGTAGCGGTGGCCGGGCCGGTAAGCGCCTCCGGCAGCCCAATCGCGCCGATGTGAACCCCGCGCAACCAGGCGTGCAGCGGCAACGCCAACCCCTGGTAGTTCATCACCCCGTCCCACTGATCGCCTTGGAGCTGCGGCGTGGCGTCGAAGAAGTTTTCGGCCATGAAGTAGGCGTCGGGGCGGGTGGTTTTGACGGCTTTGCGGATACCGCGCACGATTTTGCGCCCCAGCTGCGACGGCCCTTGTCGCGCCAGCATGTTGCCCACATCCACGCGCCAGCCATCGGCATTGAACGGGGGGCGCAGCCAACGGCGGAACACGCTCCGCTTGCCGCGATAGATGCGGCGGCGCAATTCCTGGCTGCGATAATTGAGTTTGGGCAGCGTCCATACACCCAGCCAGGCGGCGTAATCCTCCGGGCCAGGGCCAAAGGTGAAGAATTCGGCCTCCGGTGCGGAGCGATCTTCCCGCGCGCGCTGGAACCAGCTGTGCCAGTAGCCGCAATGATTGGGGACAATATCGAGCAGGTAGCGGATCCCGCGCGCGTGCAGCGCCTCGCTAAGCGCGATGAGCGCCGCATCGCCGCCCAAGTGCGGGTCAACCTGGTCGTAGTCGTTCACATCGTACTTGTGGTTGGAGTGCGCGGTGAAGACCGGATTGAGGTAGATGGCGTTGACGCCGAGCTGCTCGATGTAATTCAGCCGTTGCAACACGCCTTGCAAGTCGCCGCCGTAGAAAGTGATAGTGTAAGGCTGGTCTTCGGGCGGCAACTCGCCCCACGGATAGGTAGCCGGGCGGGAGCCGCGATATTCCCACTCATCAGGGCGTGGGTCGTTGCCAGGGTCGCCGTTGGCGAAGCGATCTGGGAAAATCTGGTAGAACACGCTCTCCATGACCCACGCCGCCGGCGTGTAATCGGCCAGGATGCGGAAATCGGTCGCATCGAGCGGATGCACACGGCTTGGCCCGGCGGCACTATAGTGCCACAGGCCCTCTGTGGTTTCGAGGATGAAGCGATAGTGAACGCTCGGCTCCTCGATGGGCAGCGCGATCTGCCACCATTGCGCCGGACCTTCGCGCGGGCCGCGCTCCAGCGGTTGCAGGCGTTGCTCGCCATCGGGAAACGTCCGCAAGAACACCCGGCTGATAGGCGCATCCGCGCCGGTGCGCAAGCGCAGCTGCACCGTCTCGCCCAGTCGCGGCGTCAACGCCGAGACATACTTCTCCGAACCGTCATGGTGGACTGAAAGTAGCCAATCGGGATTTAGCACAATCTGCTCCTTGTCTGTAACGTAAAACGTGAAACGTGAAACATGATGCGTGAAGACTTTCTGATCACGTCTCACGCATCACGTTTCACGCTTTTGCTAATGCTCATACCACCGTGCGCATTTGCAGGGAACTTTACTCTTTCTCCTCCGCTTCCCACTCCGCCAGCACATGCTCGTGCGCGGCGATGATGGCAGCCACATTCGTATCGAATACCGCGCCATTGCCGAGCCAATCGCACTCCTGCCAGAAATACGCATCCTTGAGATAGCGGCGCATCACCTCCGGCGAAAAATGCCGATCCGTGCGTCGCCGCTCCTCCAAATGGCGCACCATAGCCTCGAAGGCTTCCTCGTACTGCGCCTCTTCCCGACTTTTGATGAGTGATTGTGTATCTGTCATACGCTTCCCAATAAGGTGGGACGCACTTAGACGTAAAGTGCGCCCCATCTGAATTTCCGTCTACCGTCTACCGTCTACCGTGCTACCCCACCCTCAACGCCGCGCTCACAATCTCCCGCGCCTCGGCCTGAATGCGCCGCAAATGCTCCACACCCAGGAAGCTCTCCGCATAGATCTTGTACACATCTTCCGTGCCGGAGGGCCGCGCAGCGAACCAGCCATTCTCCGTGACCACCTTCAGCCCACCGATAGCGGCTCCGTTGCCGGGCGCACGCGTGAGCCGGGCCAGAATCGGTTCGCCCGCCAGCATCGCGGCCTGCACCTGCTCCGGCGCGAGGGCCTTCAGCACCGCCTTCTCCGCCGGGGTCGCGGGCGCATCCATACGCTCATAGACCGGGCTGCCAAACTGCGCTGCGAGCGCGGTGTAATGCTCCGCCGGATTCTTGCCGGTCACAGCGGTAATCTCCGCCGCCAGCAGCGCCATGATGATGCCATCCTTGTCGGTCGTCCACACCGTCCCATCGCGCCGCAGGAAGGCCGCGCCTGCGCTCTCCTCCCCACCGAACCCAAATGAACCATCCGCTAGCCCTTCTACGAACCACTTGAAGCCCACCGGCGTCTCCACCAGCCGCCGCTCCAAGTGCTGCGCCACCCGGTCAATCATCGAGCTGGAAACCAACGTCTTGCCCACCGCCGCATCCGCCCGCCAGCCGGGGCGATGCTGGAACAGATACCAAATCGCCACCGCCAGATAGTGGTTCGGATTCATCAACCCTTGGGGCGTGACGATGCCGTGCCGGTCATAGTCGGGATCGTTGCCGAACGCCACATCGAAGCGGTCTTTCAGACCAATCAGCCCCGCCATCGCGTAGGGCGAGGAGCAATCCATGCGGATTTTACCGTCCCTGTCCACCGTCATAAACGCAAACGTGGGGTCAACCACTGGATTCACAATCTCCAAATCCAATCCATACAACGTGGCAATCGGCTCCCAGTACGCCACGCCGGAGCCGCCGAGCGGATCCACGCCCAGCTTCAGCCCAGCGCGCGCCATCGCCTCCATATCCAGCACGTTCCGCAAATCGTCCACATACGGCTGGATATAATCATAGTGCCGCGTGGTGGGCGCGTGCAACGCGCGCGCAAACGGCATCCGCCGGATACCGCGCACCCCTTCCGCCAACAGCGCGTTGGCCCGTTTTTGGATGACCCCGGTGATCTCCGGGTCAGCCGGCCCGCCGCTGGGCGGATTGTACTTGAACCCACCATCGCCGGGAGGATTGTGCGATGGCGTAATGACGATCCCATCCGCCAGCGCCGCTTTCTGCCCGCGATTGTGCGTGAGGATGGCGTGGGAAATCACAGGGGTCGGCGTGTAGCCCAGACCCGCTTGCAGCACAATCTCCACCTCATGCGCGGCGAACACCTCTACGGCGGTCATCAGCGCCGGCTCCGAGAGCGCGTGCGTATCCATGCCGATGTAGAGCGGGCCGGTGATCCCCTGCGCCTGTCGGTACTCGATGATAGCCCGACAGATTGCCAGGATGTGCTCCTCATTGAAGCTCTGGTCGAGCGAAGCGCCGCGATGCCCGGACGTGCCGAAGGCCACCTGTTGGGTAGGGTCGGCAGGATCAGGCTGATAGGCGTAGTACGCGGCGACGGTGCGCGGCACATTGATCAACAACTCACGGGGAGCCGGTTTACCGGCCAATGGATGCACGGTCATAAGCGCCTCCTAAAAAAATGATGAATGGCGAATCTCAAATCTCAAATCACAAGCCTGAGCCAGTCGTACCCTTACCCCTGCACCACTTCATCCTGCAAGCGCGCCAACTCTTCGGGTGTGAGATAGGTAGTGTAGTGCTGCAACGCATGATCTTCCCAGGGCGCAGCGAGCAAGCGCTCCGCGAGCGGGTCGGATAGCGGCAGGTGAACTTGTCCCCCAGACACCACCAGCTCCAACACACTCTCCGGGAAAGCCGTACTAAGCGCCTCGAAAACCTCACGGTAATTCTCCGGCGCCAGCCGCTTCTGGTGCACTAACACCACAGTGAGCCATTCCGCCATCCGGTCGCCAAACACCGTGACCAGGGCCAGTCCGGCGTGGCTCTCCGGATCGCGCACCTCCAGTGATAATTGGCCGGCGCCTGCCAGATAGCTCACACTCAACAATAGATGCGGATTGTGGCACAGCAGCTGCGCCTCAATGGGTGTCATTTTGCCCTGATCGAAGAGCCGATTGAAAGCCGATTCCTCCCAGCCAGCCTCCTGCAATCGAATAACAAATGCTGCCCGTTGCCCCTGTTGGCGGGGGGTAAGTTCATCTTTGCGCACGGTGAGCCTCCTCGTTGAAAATCGGCAAATCTCAAATAGCGAATGGCGAATTTCATCTAAAACGTGAGGATTCTCCGGCACGCATTACGTCTCACGTTTCACGCATAGTATACCCAAGTTTGCTGCATTGCCAAATATCTGGTGAAGCGCTTGACACTTTCCGCAATGACGTTACAATAATGAAAATGTTTTTCAATAAGGACATAGACTAATGCCCTGGGAAGCTGCTTTGGCCGAAGCCGGTTATCGTTTGACCGCATCGCGTTGCGCGATTATCGCTGCGCTCCGTGCTACGGATACACCGTTGGCACCACTGGAGCTGCTGGAGCGCGGGCGCGCAGAGCACCCGAAGCTGGGACTCGTCACCATCTACCGCACGCTGGATGTGCTGGAGCGCCTGTCGCTGGTGCGTCGTGTCCACCGTGAGGATGGCTGCCACGGCTACCTGCCTGCCGCGCCGGGCCACCGGCACGCGCTGCTCTGTCGCGGCTGCGGACGCGCGGTCGAGTTCCCCGGCTGCGAAGGGCTGGAAACCCTCATCGCCGAGGTGCAGGTGAATACCGGCTACCGCGTAGAAGAGCATCTACTGCAACTCGTGGGACTGTGCCCAGCGTGCCAGGTTGTCTGATCCGCGCGGCTTTTTTTACACGCTTATTGAAAACAATTTTCAATTACGCGATTACCAATCCCGCATTAGCAGCACGTATAGCAAATACACACGCCATGCGATTTGAGATTTGTGATTTGCCATTTGAAAGGAGTATCTGATGTCACGCAAAGTTTTTCTACTTAGTCTTATCGTTATCTTGAACCTGGGGGGCTTGCCCGCGTGTCGCGCGCCGGAAGCCGCGTCTACCGACAAGTTCAAGGTAGTGGCGACCACGACCATCGTGGGCGATGTGGTGCGGCAGATTGGCGGCGATGCGATCGCGCTCACGGTGCTGTTGCCGGTAGGCAGCGATCCGCACACGTTCTCGCCCACGCCGCAAGATGTGGCTGCGGTAAGCGATGCAGATGTCGTCTTCATCAATGGGGCGGGCCTGGAAGAATTCCTCGCGCAGTTGCTCGCCAATGCCGGCGGCAATGCCGAAATCGTAGATCTCTCTGCTGACGTAACGCTTTTGGAGTTTGAAAGCGATCACCATCACGATGATAATCACGGGCATGATCACGATGACGATTCCCATCACGATGATGCGCTGTATGACGATGACCACGATCACGATATGGATCCGCACACCTGGACTTCGCCGCGCAACGTGTTGGTGTGGGTGGATGCCATCGAGCAAACCCTGAGCCGCCTGGATGCCGCCCATGCGACCGTGTACCGCGCCAATGCCGCCGCCTACCGGCAGGAGCTCCGCGCTGTGGACACCTGGATCAGCGAGCAGATTGCCCAAATCCCAGCGGCTAACCGGGTGCTGGTGACGGATCACCTGATCTTTGGGTACTTCGCCGCGCACTATGGGCTGGAGCAGTTGGGCGCGGTCGTGCCGGGCTACAGCACGCTGGCGCAGCCTTCCGCGCAGGAGCTAGCCGCGCTCGAAGATGCTATCCGCGCCTACAACGTCCCGGCGCTGTTCGTCGGCAGCACGGTCAATCCGGCGTTGGCACAGCGCGTGGCCGAGGATACCGGCGTGCAGCTCGTCTACCTCTACACCGGCTCGCTCACCGCCGCCGACGGCGACGCGCCCACTTATCTGGCATATCTGCGGTATAATGTGAATGCGATTGTCGGCGCGCTCAAGTAACAAGCGACAAGCCACAAGCAGCAAGCAGCAAGCAGCAAGCGACAAACGACAAGCGACAAATATCACGTTTCACACTCAGGAGCACTTGTGACCTTACCCAACAAATTCTGGTCTTCTGCGTATGCCGGGCAGCATGTGGCGCACCAACCGGGTGCGCCTATTCTGCAAGTAGCAGCTTTAGATGTGGCCTACGACGGCCACCTGGCTGTGGAGCAGTTGAGCTTCATCCTCCAAACCGGGGAACGGGTGGCTGTGATAGGGCCGAACGGCGCGGGCAAAAGCACGCTGCTCAAGGCCATCGCGGGCGTGCTCACGCCGGTACGGGGCGAGATCAGCGTTTACGGGGCCGGGCCGGGCGGGCACATCTGCATCGCCTATGTGCCGCAACGCAGTCTGGTGGATTGGGACTTCCCCGTGACGGTGGCCGATGTGGTGATGATGGGGCGCACCGGCAAGTTGGGGCTGTTGCGCCGCCCACGCAAGTGCGATTGGGACTATGTGCAGGAGTGTCTGGAGCTGGTGGGCATGGGCGTGTTGGCGCGGCGGCAAATCGGCGAGCTCTCCGGCGGGCAGCAACAGCGCATGTTCATCGCACGCGCGTTGGCGCAGGAGGCGGAGCTGATGTTGATGGATGAACCGCTTACCGGCTTGGATGTCCCCGCGCAAGAGAGCATCTTCCAGGTATTGGAGACGCTGCGCGCACGGCAAGTGACGGTGATGCTTTCGACGCACGATTTGAACCAGGCCGCCGAGCAATTTGATCGCGTGATGTTGCTGAACCGACGTTTATTAGGGTTCGGGCCACCCGAAACGGTGTTTACGCGCGAGAATCTGCTAGCGGCTTACGGCGGACAGTTGCGCCTGATCCCGGTCAACGGGACAGAGTTGGCGCTGAGTGATACCTGTTGCGAAGGGCACAAGCACTGATGGAACTTTTATGGGATTGGATTGTCGGGCCGCTGCGCTATGCGTTCATGGTGCGGGGGTTGGCCGCGGCGATTGTGGTGGGCATCGTGTGCGCAGTGGTGGGGACGTATGTGGTGCTGCGCGGCATGGCGTTCTTTGGCGATGCGCTGGCGCACGCGATGTTGCCCGGTCTGGCGATTGGCTATTTGGTGGGCGGCGGCGCACGCGAACCGCTGTTTTGGTGGGGGCTGGTCACAGCCGTGCTGGCCTCGCTAGGCATTGGCCGCTTGAGCCAGGGTCGGCGCTTCAAAGAGGATACCGCCATCGGTATCGTGTTTGCTGGGCTGTTTGCACTGGGCATCGCGCTAATTTCCACCGCGCGCAGCTATAGCGTAGACTTAGCGCACTTCCTGTTCGGTGACGTGTTGGGCGTCTCGAATGCCGATTTGTGGCGCGTAGCACTCTTTGGCGGCGGCATTCTGTTGACCGTAGCCGCATTCTATAAGGAATTTTTGGTACTGTCTTTTGATCCGGTACTGGCGGAGACATTGCGCATCCCGGCGCAGCTCTTTGAGTCGCTGCTGCTGATCCTTATCGCGCTATGCGTAGTCATCGCGCTGCAAACGGTGGGCGTGGCGTTGATGGTGGCTCTGCTGGTGACGCCGGCGGCAACGGCCTCATTGCTCACCAAGCGCCTGCCGGTGATGATGGCTATCGCAGCGCTCATCGCGGCCCTCTCTGGCATGGTGGGATTGTACCTTTCCTATCATTACAGTGTAGCCTCTGGCGCAGCGATTGTCCTCACCTGCACAGCGATTTTCGGTCTTGTGTGGGGTGCTCAGAGCTTGCAGCGCGCCATTCGGTAATGATATTTTCATCCGCAGCCGTTGCTGTATAATAGTGTGATAGGTAGCCCGCCAGTCCTTTCCGGTGCCTGAGCCTGTCGAAGGCATCTGCGCTCATCAAAGGCCCTGGCGTAGGGCAACCGGGAGAGGCTTCGGCAGGCTCAGCCGCCGGATGTATCGTTGCCTGAGACTGTCGAAGGCATCTGCGCTCGTCGAAGGTCCTGGCATACGGCAACCGGGAGAGACTTCGGCAGGCTCAGCCACCGGGCTTTTCCGGTGCCTGAGCCTGTCGAAGGCATCTGAGCTCATCAAAGGCCCTGGCGTAGGGCAACCGGGAGAGACTTCGGCAGGCTCAGCCACCGGACTCATCGTTACCTGAGCCTGTCGAAGGCATCTGCGCTCATCAAAGGCCCTGGCGTAGGGCAACCGGGAGAGGCTTCGGCAGGCTCAGCCGCCGGATGTATCGTTGCCTGAGACTGTCGAAGGCATCTGCGCTCGTCGAAGGTCCTGGCATACGGCAACCGGGAGAGACTTCGGCAGGCTCAGCCACCGGGCTTTTCCGGTGCCTGAGCCTGTCGAAGGCATCTGCGCTCGTCGAAGGCCCTGGCGTAGGGCAACCGGGAGAGGCTTCGGCCGGCTCAGCCACCGGACTCATCGTTACCTGAGCTTGTCAAAGGCATCTGCGCTCGTCAAAGGGCACGGCGTAGGCTAACCGGAGAGGCTTCGGCAGGCTCAGCCACCGGATTCATCGTTACCTGAGCTTGTCAAAGGCATCTGCGCTCGTCAAAGGGCACGGCGTA
>CAZDDI010000003.1:50607-58494 GCA_964504195.1 uncultured Anaerolineales bacterium | reverse complement strand
TCATCGTTACCTGAGCTTGTCAAAGGCATCTGCGCTCGTCAAAGGGCACGGCGTAGGCTAACCGGAGAGACTTTGGCAGACTCAGCCACCGGGCTTTTCCGGTGCCTGAGCCTGTCGAAGGCATCTGCGCTCATCAAAGGCCCTGGCGTAGGGCAACCGGGAGAGGCTTCGGCAGGCTCAGCCACCGGATTCATCGTTGCCTGAGCTTGTCAAAGGCGTCTGCGCTCGGCAAAGGCCACGGCGCAGGGCAACCGGGAGAGGCTTCGGCAGGCTCAGCCACCGGACTCATCGGCACCTGTCGAAGGCATCGGATAGAATGGAGGTTATATTATGTGTGTTTTCTGTAGCGCCGCGCCAGCGGTTCTTACCCTAGGCTTGACCGCTGAAGCACGGCAGCATCAAGCGCGCAAGACCGCTGTCGCTGAAGGACAGTCTCTGGGACGCAAAATCCCCTTTCTCCCCTTGACCGTGCTTGCGTTTTTTGGCATCATTGCCTCTTCGGTTTTATACCACACGCAATTGCGCGGCGCTTGATATGGCAACAGACCCCCAGCTCTATCAAGCAATTCTTAACCGCCGCTCCGTGCGCCGCTATCAACCGGACTACCTTGACGCGACCACACTAGAAACGGTGCGCGAGCAGCTTGTGCAGGCGCAACCATTGGTCGCCCAAAATCAACTACGGGTGCTGCTACGTGATGTCGTTGCCGGGGAGGACTTGGTCGCCGCGATGGGCACTTACGGGCGCGTTCTCAGTCCGCCGCATTTTCTGTTACCCTCGCTCCTGGGAAAACAGCGCCCATTAGTGGATTTAGGGTTCCGAATGCAACAATTGGTCGTGCGCCTGACGGTGCAAGATCTCGGCTGCTGCTACATCGGCACGTTAGGGCGGGAGGCTGCGATTCGTGCGCGCTTCTCACTCATTGCTGATGCGCACATCGGTGCATTTTTGATCTTTGGTCGCCCGGCAACCGGTGGCGGGCAGCTCATCAATAGTGTCGTGCGGCAAGTTTATGGCTCAGCGGGGCGTCTTCCTGTAGAGAAGCTATTCTTCAAGGAATCCTTCGAAAACCCCGCAGAACCCCCCAAAGCGCTCGCCGCGCTCACCGAAGCCGCGCGCCACGCGCCATCCGCGCTCAATGTGCAGCCCTGGCGCTTTTTGTGGCGCAAAGGCGTACTTTATATCTTCACCAATGCCGATAATCCTAAGTACGGCAAGGACCCCGCGCAACTCTATCGTTTTTTCGATGTGGGGATTTGTATGGGCAACCTGGCAATGGCAATGGAAGCATTGAGCATTCCCGGTAAGTGGCATGTGTACGAAGGCCGCGAACCAGAAATCCCGCCCTACCCCAGCACCTTGTTACCGATAGCTAAATTGGAGTTGTAGCTACAAAACTTGCGTAAAAGAATACCCTTCAGCGGACTCAGGGCACACACCACCAGGGCCTGTTGAAGGGGATAATATCACGTAAGGTATGGTCTGGTCTTCGTATTTCGAGTGCAAATCGCAGCGAAATTTGCGAACGCAACATTGACAGTGGCTTGCTTCGTGGTATCATTATCTGTGAATTGTTAGCACTCCTGCTGTAGGAGTGCTAATTAGTTAATAAAAGTAAAGTTATGGAAAACGAACCCTCAGAGCTAACTCTGCGCCAGGCGATTTTGCTGAAGCTGATTGTGCGCGAGCATGTAAGTACGGCTCTCCCAGTGGCTTCACGCACGCTGGTGGAGCAATACAAGCTGGACATCAGCCCAGCTACAGCGCGCAATGAGATGGCGCGACTAGAGGATTTAGGTTATCTGCATCAGCCCCACATCTCAGCCGGACGTGTGCCCACTGAGCGCGGATTCCGCTACTTTGTAGAACGGCTGATGGAAGAGCAGGCACTCCCTCTCACCGAACGGCGTATGATTGCACACCAGTTCTATCAAGCGCGCAATCACATCGAGCAGTGGATGCCTTTGGCAGCTTCGGTGCTGGCGCGTGCCGCTCAGGGTGCGGCTCTGGTCACGGCCCCGCGCAGCGCCCATACATTTTACAAACACCTGGAATTGATCGCCACGCATGGCCGGGCAGTGCTCCTGGTGCTGGTGTGTCAAGGTGGCACGGTCGAGCAACAAATGCTGGCCCTTCAGGAACCGTTGAGCCAGGCGGAACTCAGTGAGATCGCCGACCGCTTGAATCAGTCCCTGACCGGGCTGGGGGCGAAGCAAATTGAAGCGCGCCTGGAAGAATTCGCTCTATTGGAGCACGAAATCGCTCAGCTAATTGTACGCCTATTGCGCAAAAGCGAATCCGCGCCCAATGAAGAAATCTACCATCATGGGCTGGCCTCGCTGTTGCAACAACCCGAATTTGCCGACAGCGAACCTTCAGCGGGGGTCGTGCAGGTGTTGGAGGAGCACAGCTTGTTGCAAGCCGTGCTGGCTGATACGCTAACCCCTGCCGTGGGCGTGGGCGGGGTGCGGGTCATCATCGGTGGGGAAGGGCGATGGGATCATTTACGCGCGTGCAGTTTGGTGCTGGCACGGTACGGCGTCGCTAACTATGCTACGGGCGCATTGGGCGTGGTCGGGCCAATGCGGATGCCTTATGGGCGAGCCATTTCGGTCGTGCGATTCGTGGCCGATGTATTGGGCGAGCTGGTCTACGATATGTACCAACCCGAAACCGGGGGTACCCGGCCTTCGCTACGTGATGAGACATTGCTATAGTACAATAAGATTTCCCGGAGGCTTGTATGCAATCATCAGATGAAGAAATCCTGGAAGGCGAGATTATAGAAGCAGAACCGCAGGATAGAGAAGCTGACGCGCCAGAACCAGACGAAATCGCAGCGCTGCGCAGCGCATTGGCAGATGCAGAACAGCGCGCCGCCGACCACCTTGACGGCTGGCAACGCTCCCAGGCAACGTTAGCAAACTACCGCAAGCGGGCTGAGGCGGATCGGCAAGAGTGGGAGGTGATGGCAACCGCCAGCTTGTTGACTAGACTCCTGCCTGTATTGGATGATTTCGAGCGGGCCTTTGCCAATCTCCCCGCAGCGCTGCGCCAGCATAGCTGGCTAGACGGTATCGCACTGATCGAGGCGAAAATCCGCCGGGTACTAGAGACAGAAGGCGTAACGCAGATCGTTATCGCGCCCGGCGACCCGTTCGACCCATTCTATCATCAGGCTGTGGCCGCGCAAGAAACGACGGAATATGACGAAGATTGCCTGCTGGCAGAGGCACAACACGGCTATCTGTTGAATGCGCGCGTACTACGCCCAGCGTTGGTTGTCGTGGCAAAATCGCCCGCAGCTACGGACAAAGTCACCCCGCCAGAAGAAACATCAGCTGAACCTAACGACGCGTAAGCGTCTGCCATGAGAGAGCTGTAGAGAGGTCGCACAATGAGCAAAGTAATCGGCATTGACTTGGGAACAACCAATTCGGTGTGTGCCGTGGTCGAGGGAGGCGAACCGATTATAATCCCCAACGCAGAAGGCGCGCGCTTGACCCCCTCCATTGTGGGAATCAACCCCAAAAATGGCGAACGTCTGGTGGGCCAGATGGCAAAACGCCAGGCCGTGATCAATCCCGAAAGCACGATCTTCTCAATCAAACGCTTTATGGGCCGCAAATACCGCGATCTGGAAATCCAGCGCGCGATTCAGACGGTCTCTTACAAGGTAGCAGAAGCCGAAAATGGGGATGTGCGTGTGCTGCTAGGCGACAAAGCCTACAGTCCGCCGGAGGTCTCGGCCTTCATTCTGCAAAAAATCAAAGCCGATGCGGAAAGCTTCTTGGGCGAAGAGGTAACACAAGCGGTTATCACTGTACCGGCCTACTTCGATGATGCGCAACGGCAGGCGACCAAAGATGCGGGCCGCATCGCCGGGTTGGAAGTACTACGCATCATCAACGAGCCGACGGCATCTGCGCTGGCCTACGGGTTAGAGAAGAGCAACAGTGGCATGATCGCAGTGTTCGATCTAGGTGGCGGCACCTTCGATATTTCCATCCTTGATGTGGGCGAAGGGGTGTTCGAGGTATGCGCGACCAACGGCGACACGTTCCTGGGCGGCGATGATTGGGATAACCGCGTCATGGAATGGATCATCAAGGAATTCAACAAGCAGACCGATGTGGATGTGCGCAACGACCGTCAGGCGTTGCAACGCATCCGGGAAACAGCGGAAAAGGCTAAGATTGAGCTCTCGTCACTGATGGAGACAGAAATCAACCTGCCCTTTATTATGTCTGACTCGCGTGGGCCACATCATTTGCAGATGGAATTGACGCGCGCGCAGTTAGAACAGCTTACGCTGGATCTGATCGAGCGCACCCTAACGCCCTGCCAACGGGCGATGCAGGATGCCCGCCTCACGCCCGAAGCAATTGATGCGGTGGTGCTAGTAGGCGGCATGACGCGCATGCCATTGATTCGCAAGCGCGTGGCGGAGTTCTTTGGAAAAGAGCCTCACCGGGGCGTGAATCCCGATGAAGTGGTCGCATTGGGTGCGGCGATTCAGGGCGGCGTGCTGAACGGCGAAGTAAACGATATTTTGCTTCTGGATGTCACCCCGCTGACGTTGGGCATCGTTACATTGGGTGGCGTATCCACGCCCTTGATTGCCCGCAATACCACCGTCCCCACGCGCCGTAGCCAGATTTTCTCGACAGCAACGGACAATCAAACACAGGTGGAAGTCCATGTGGTTCAGGGCGAGCGGCCCAATGCTGCCGACAACAAGAGCCTGGGTCGCTTTGTACTGGACGGAATACCGCCCGCCCCACGTGGTACGCCCAAAATTGAAGTCGCGTTCGATATTGACGCCGACGGGATTCTCAATGTAACCGCAATTGACCAGACAACCGGCCACGAACAGACCATGCAGGTAATTCCCTCTAGCGGTCTCAATGAAATCGAGATTAACCGCATGGTGCGTGAGGCGGAACAATACCGCGAGCGGGACCGCCATTATCAGGAACTGATCAAGGCGCGCAACCACGCGGATAATGCGCTCTACATGGCGGCTGCATTTCTGAAACGTGCCGCACCGCAAATTTCCGAGACCGCGCGCCAGAGTATCGCGCTGGTAGTGGAGGCATTGCAAGCAGCCAAGGAGCACGGGGACATGGACAAGATGCGCGAACACAGCTTATTGTTGACTCAGACAGTAGAAGAGATTGGACACATGTTCCTGGGCGAAGCACCCACCACCCCCAGTGGCCCGGCGCTGGATGACCGCCGGCGGCAATAGACGGCCCACTGTAAGTTTTCTGCACCTACGAGTCTGCACTACAACTATTTTCAATGAACGACCACCACTGGTTACAACAGGCCCAACCAACGGTTGCCATCACAATTTGAGATTTGAGATTTGCCATTTGCTATTTTTGAAGGAGTATGCATGGCTAATGATTATTACTCGGTGTTAGGCGTATCGCGTGATGCAGCGCCAGACGTAATCAAACAGGAATATCGCAAACTGGCACGCAAGTACCATCCTGACGTAAGTAGCGAACCCAATGCGGAAGAGCACTTCAAGGAAATCAATGCCGCGTATGAAGTGCTCTCCGATACCGAAAAACGCGCGATGTATGATCGGTACGGCACCGTTCCCTCAGCTGGCATGAATGGAGCTGACTTCGGCGGCTTCCGCGATCCATTCGACATTTTCACCGAAGTATTCGGGAACCTGGGCGGCTTCGGTTTCGGCCAAACCGGGCGCAGCGGCCCACGTCGCGGCAACGATGTACGTGTGAATGCCACCCTCTCGTTCGAGGAAGCTGCGTTCGGACTGGAAAAAGAAATTGGGTTCGAGCGATTGGAGCCTTGCCCCACCTGCAACGGCAACGGGGCGGAGCCGGGGACCTCACCAGAACGCTGCCAGGAGTGCAACGGCTCCGGGCAAGTGCGCCGCGTTCAACACACCATTCTAGGATCGTTCGTCAATATCGCCAATTGCCCTACTTGTAGCGGTACGGGCAGCACCGTGCGCACTCCCTGCCACGAGTGTCGCGGCGGGGGCGTCGTGCGTATGCAGCGCAAGAAAATCATACGCATTCCTGGTGGCGTTGAAGACGGCATCAACATTCGCCTGGCAGGCGAGGGTGATCCCGGCGAGCGCGGCGGGCCGCCGGGCAATCTCTATGTAAATTTGCATGTCACAGCGCACCCGTATTACACGCGGCGCGGTAACGATGTACAAATGGAGATGCAGGTCAATATCGCGCAAGCAACGTTGGGGAGTACAATCAAAGTCCCTACACTCGAAGGGGAACGTACCATTACAATCCCCGCCGGAACGCAATCCGGCACCACCTTCCGTCTGCGTGGATTAGGCATCCCTCACCTCCGGGGCAACGGACGCGGCGACCAATTAGTCGTCATACATGTTGCCACTCCTACCCGGCTTGACGCTCATCAACGGCAGCTTTTCGAACAGTTAGCCGTAACTTTGGGGACGGAGAATATTATTGAAGAAAAACAGAGCTTCATAGGGCGACTTAAAGAGACGCTGGGGCTATAGTGAGAATTGATTGTAACACACCAGGCCAGGCAAGTTAAGTTTGCCAGGTCTGGAGAGCGGGAGGCACTATGGATTGGCTAGAAGTTAGTGTAATAGCGGATGCAGAAGCGGCTGAGGCTGTGGCCGAAGTGCTGAGCCGCTACGCCCCCCAGGGCGTGGCGCTGGACTTGGGCGATACGCCCGTTGCCACTGGGCCAGTCACAGTGCGCGCCTACCTCGCGGTGGATGAAGAACTGCCCGTACAACAGCGCAAAGTCGAAGAAGCCCTCTGGCATTTAGGGCAGCTCTGGCCTATCCCTGACCCTACTTTCATCCAGATTGCTGACTGCGATTGGACGTCCGGCTGGAAAGAGACGATCCCTGTGTTACCGCTCGGGAAGCGGGTCGTGATCAAACCTTCGTGGCGAGAGTATACGCCGCAATCTGGAGAGATAGTGCTGGAGCTCGATCCCGGCATGGCCTTCGGCACTGGATTGCATCCCACCACGCGACTGTGTGTAGAACTACTAGAAGACTTGATCCAACCAGGGATGCGCGTGCTGGATTTAGGGACCGGCACAGGTATCTTGGCATTGGCGGCGGCCAAGCTCGGCGCGGAAGAGGTCGTGGCAGTGGATAACGACGCCAATGCCGTGGCTGTAGCGCGACGCAATGCGCGCGACAATGACGTGGCACAAACTATACGACTGGTGCATGGTTCGCTCGCCGAAGTCAGCGGGACCTATGATCTCGTATTGGCGAACATCCTGGCCCCAGTATTGATTAGCATGGCAGAAAACGGACTGGCGGCGCGCGTCAAACGTGGGGGAGCTGTGGTGCTCTCCGGCATCCTTGATGAACAGACCGCCGAAGTCAGCAGCGCTATGGAAAACGCCGGCCTGCATGTCGCAGACCGGCGTCAACAAGACGATTGGGTGGCGCTAGTGGCTTATTCCACTTCGGGGTTATCGTCGCCCATGCGCCGCTTGTGACGATAGACGATACGCCCGCGCGTCAAATCGTAGGGTGAGAGTTCCACGCGCACACGATCTCCCAATAGAATACGAATGTAGTATTTGCGCATTTTACCAGACAGGTAAGCCAGCACTTCGTGTCCAGTGTCAAGCTTCACACGAAACTGTGTGCTAGGTAAGGCCTCTGAAATGACACCTTCTACTGTAATTTTTTCCTCTTTGGTACCCATCCGGTTGTATTGCTCCTGATTTATACTACCGCAACAGCATCCGCTTCGTTATCCGCAACGATAACTTCGGCAGCTGCATCCACGGGAGCCTCTTCGCTGGCATCTTCGACGACGACTTCTACATCATCATCCGTGACAACGGTTTCGCTAACGTCTTCAACAACATCTTCTGCGTCGTCG
>CAZDDI010000003.1:0-50507 GCA_964504195.1 uncultured Anaerolineales bacterium | reverse complement strand
TCCGCAACAACGGTTTCGCTAACGTCTTCAACAACATCTTCTGCGTCGTCGTCCGCAACAACGGTTTCGCTAACGTCTTCAACAACATCTTCTGCGTCGTCGTCCGTGACAACGGTTTCGCTAGCGTCTGCGACAACGTCTTCATCATCAGCTTCGACAAGGCCCAACGGGGCGTCATCGTCATCTTCGTCATCCACAGCACTAAGCTCTGCTGCCTCAGCGGCGGCCGCAGCCCGTGCTTCCTCCAGCGCGGCCTGCTCCGCAGCCCAGCGTTCCCACTCTTCAATCTGCACCTGACGCGCACTCAAACCAATGCGGCGGCGATCCGGTTCAATACGAATGATCTTAACCAGCAGCTTGTCGCCGATCTCGATCTCGTCGCGTTGCTCAGCCGCCAACAGTTCGGTATTGTGCAACAAACCCTCAACGCCCGGTTCGATCTCAATGAAGATACCGAAATCAGTAATCTGGGTAACTTTGCCTTGTGCTAGATCACCCTCATCGTAGCGGTCAGGCGCGGATTCCCACGGATCAGGTGTAAGCGCCTTGATGCTCAAAGCAATCCGCTGGCGATCCCGATCCACGCTCAACACCTTTACCTTGAGCCGTTGCCCAATGCGGAACGTGTCTTCAGGACGGTCAATACGCCCCCAGGAAAGCTCCGAAACATGGACCAACCCATCCAGCCCACCCAGGTTGACAAACAACCCGAAATCGGTGATCTGGCTGAGCCGCCCGGTGCGCACCTGGCCCTCAGAAAGTTCCTCCAACAAATCCTGGCGACGCGCAGTGCGCCATTCTTTGGCCGCAGCCTGCTGGGAAAGGATAAGCCGCTTGCGGCGGCGGTTAACCTCGATGACTTTTAGCAAAATCGTCTGCCCCACCATCGCGCGCAGTCGACGATGGCGCTCGGTAGCCTGGCGAATGCGGGTGAAACCAATCAGTTGTGACATCGGCACAAAGCCGCGCAAACGACCAAATTGCACGGTCAGCCCACCGCGATTGGCCTCGAGAACCTCGGATTCGTACACGCCTTCATCGTTCTTCAGCCGCTCCGCCTCCAACCAATCCTCTTGCATCTTGGCCTGGGAGACCGAAAGCTCTACGTTGCCGTCAGTTCCGTGGGGCTTGACCACCATAACCGGCACAGTATCGCCGGGATTGTAATCTACATTTCCGAGATGCTTGAAGTCTTCACGGGGAACAAAGCCGTCACGCTTGACGCCAATATCTACCACGAGACCTTCGTTGCGCACCTCAAGAATAATGCCTTCACGCAATTGTCCACGCCGGGCTTCATCAAATTCCAGCGCTTCTTCCGTCAGGCTTTCCATCGAGAGCGGATCTACGGGGCCGCCTTTTACCTCTTCCACTGCCAACTCCTGTTTCACCAGATATTGCAAAAATCCAAGTACTTTTACAGTATCAGTGATTTGTATAAATTTCAGTGTATTGTATCATAGCAGGGCATAATGTCAAACCTCAATAATGTAAAATACAATGCCACTAAGTTAAGACCGGCAGGTTCCACACAAATTAGGTTGGGTAGTATCTTACCGGTGAATAACGACCTGTTATAAACTCAGGGCCTTGAAACCTATCAGGTCTATGCCCTAAACTTAATGACATTGATGTAAAATATTTGCTACCGTACACTTGTAGATTTTTGCCACGAATTCACTCGAATTAACACGAAAACAATAAGAAATTCGTAAAATTCGTAGCTAAAACTGTATGCACTTGGAAAATGTACGGTAGACAAGTAAAATATAATTACTTCTTCACGTATCACGTTGCATCTGCTGATCACCCGATGCCGATGATAGATTCCCCTCCATCAATGGGAATGACTACACCGGAGAGCCAGGTAATGCGCGGAGCGGCAAGGGCAACCAGTAGCTGTGCTACATCTTCGGGGGTGGTGAGCCGTCCGCGTGGATGACGCGCCCCGACTTCTGCCAGGATCCGCTCGTGACCGGGAATGGCGCGCAAAGCTGGGGTATCGGTCACACCCGGCAAGAGGCAGTTGACGGCAATCCCGCGTGGCGCGAGCTCCAGTGCTAGCTGGCGGGCATGGCTTTCCAAGGCCGCTTTAGCTGCCGAGACCGCGCCATAATAGGCGCTGGCCCGCTGCGAGCCCAGGCTGCTCAGCGCGTAGACCCGACTCCCCTCACGCAACAAATCGACCTGTACCAAGTCCTGCACCCAATAGAGCAGACTATGCGCCATTACCCGCAATGTCATCTCCAATTGCGCGCCGTCAATAGCCACCTCGCCGGGGGGGACGATGTAGGGGCGCAAACTGCCGAAGGCTAACGAATGTACGAGCAAGTGCAGGTAGGGTGGCGCGGCAGTAGCGAGCTCGCTTTGCAACTGCGCGATGACCCGTGCCCGACGACGTTCATCAGCAGCATTGACGTTAAAGAACAAGGCACGCTGCCCAGTCGCCTCAATCGTGGCGACGACCTCTTGGGCACGCGCCACCGTCTGACGCGGATCGAGATGAACGCCGCAAATGTGCATCCCGGCACGCGCCAGGGCCACTGCCGCCGCCGCGCCAAACCCACTCGATGCACCCAAGATAAGTGCCCAACGGCCACTTAGTGAAGTCTGATTTTCCATAGAAAACCTCCGTGGTTGCTAGACCTGGTATTAGAAACCGCCCAAGTCTCCACCCATACCTGGAGCATCGCTGCCAAGCAAGTCGGGCATGGATTGCTCAATATCTTCCGGCGATTGACCCGCTTCCAGGCGATCCACGACTTCTTCGAACTCCGAGCCTAGTTCTCCGGCCTCATCGCCAGCCTCTTGCATCATTCGCCGCATAAAACGCCCCAGGCTTTTAGGGTCGTTTTCATCCAGATCACCAAAGTCGCTAGGATCGAAATCGTCGCCCAAGCTATCCGAGGAGCGCACCACACGCACGCGCGAAACCAACCGGGTTACATCCGCACTGTCGCAGTGACGACAACGAGCCATTCCCGCCTGTGCCGCTTCGTAAGTACGCCAGAACATACTGAACTTGCGGCGGCAATTGCTACAGCGATATTCGTAGATCGGCATCTGTTCACTCCTGTTGTAAATGTGGTATAGTTAGGCTACATGAAACGTGAAGCCATTTTCTTTTTCTTCAGGTTTCACGGTTTGATTATACCTGTAACTAAGATGAGGTGCAACCTATGCAAATCAACGCGCTAACAGCAGCCCTGAATACGCAGGGCGATGTCCCGCTTTTGATTGTGATTTCCGGCCCGTCAGGAGTAGGTAAAGACAGCCTGGTACAACAGCTGAAAGCGCGCGGGCTACCGTTTCATTTCGTAGTCACAGCAACCTCGCGGCCTCCGCGTCCCAACGAAGTGCATGGAGTGGATTACTTTTTCCTCTCCGAAGCCGAGTTCAAGTCAATGATTACCGAGAATGAACTGCTGGAACACGCGCTCGTTTACGACCAATACAAGGGCATCCCCAAGCAACAGGTACGCGAAGCCCTGGCAAGCGGCAGGGATGTCATCATGCGATTGGATGTGCAAGGCGCAGCTACAGTGCGCCGGATCGCGCCGCAAGCAATTTTGATCTTCCTGTATCCCTGCACTGAGGCGGAACTGGAGCAACGCTTGCGCCAACGCCGGACAGATACGGAGGCACAGTTGCAACAGCGCATGGAGATGGTGCGTGAGGAAATGCAGCAGCTGCCGGACTTCGATTACGTCGTCGCCAACCCGGATGGGGGGTTGGACATGGCTGTGGATCAAGTGCTGGCGATTATCACCGCCGAACATTTGCGCGTACACCAGCGCCAGGTGCAGTTATGACCATTGAGCCACATTCCTACCCTGACTATCCCTTCACCCCACCGCCGCCCAGAACCGAGTTGCAGCTCCCCACCACACGCCCGGTGGTCACGTACATTTTGCTGGGGCTTAATATCCTTATTTTCTTCGGTCTACCCGCAACACTCAAACTCTACGGTATGTTGATTCCAGGCGCCGCGCTCTATTACGGCATGTGGTGGCAATGGCTCACCACTGGCTTCCTTCACGCCGACCTGGCACACATCGCTTTCAACATGTATGCCCTGCACATCTTAGGACGTGAGTTGGAAAAGTTATTCGGTATGCAACGCTTCATAGCAGTGTATTTCCTATCACTGTTAGGCGGAAGCGTGCTGGTCACACTCCTCTCCCCACTCAATCAACCCACGCTTGGTGCATCCGGAGCAATTTTGGGGCTGATGGGCGCTCTAGCAGCTTACTTCGTGCAACACAAGGATATTCTGCTTAATGGTCGCTCGCAGTTGCGGCATATTCTCACGACTGTATTGATCAATTTAGGCATCGGACTTCTGCCAGGAATCAGCTTGTGGGGGCATCTAGGAGGCTTTCTCGCCGGGCTGGGTGCCGGTGCGGCATTACTCCCCCGCTATCGCCTTCTCGAATATCCCCAATTACACATGGAACGCAAATCCTTATCCCCGCACCACTACGCCCTCACGATGCTCATCTTCGTAGTGGAGGTGGCATTATTGGGCCTGGCTTTTATCATCCGCAGAGGCTAAGAGAAAGGCCCCCCATGCCCCCACCATTGAATTTGCGCTTGGGCGATGTAATCCAGTTGCGCAAGCCGCACCCCTGCGGCGGTGATGCCTGGCGCATTCTGCGCGTGGGCGCAGACATCGGCGTGGAATGCCTCAAGTGCGGGCATTATGTACTGGTGCCGCGCAGCCGCTTCGAAAGCCGCATCAAACGCTTTGTGGAACGCGGGCCAGATCCAAACGAGTTACCTAACGAGCCATGAAGCGCTTCCTCTTCACTTTCTCTGACACCGGTGGCGGGCATCGCTCCGCAGTCCAGGCGGTCAAAGAGGAATTGGAACTCTATTATGGCGCACAGGCACAAATTACGCTCAGTGATATTCTGTGCACATTAGGGCGCTGGCCCTTTAACCGCCTACCGCAGTGGTACCCCGCGATGGTTAAGTTACGGGGCATCCCTTGGAGCATTGGTTATCGCCTTACCGACCACCCGGTAGTCGTTGCCACGCTCACAGCGCTGACCTGGCCTTACATAGGACGCGCACTGACCCATCTGTTGCGCCACACTACGCCAGATGTGCTAGTATCGTTCCACGCCCTCCCCAACGGTGCGCTCCAATTGGCACGCAAACATTTAGATTACCCACTCCCCTCAGCCGTAGTGGCTCTTGATTTGGCGACAGTTCACGCTGGCTGGTTCGCGCCAGGCTTCGAGCTGTACATCACCCCCACGCCAACCGCCCGCGCGCGCGCGTTGCATTGGGGTCTGCCGCCAGAACGGGTTGTGGTTGCCGGAATGCCCGTACAGCGGCGGTTTAGCACGGCACGGGCACTCTCTCCCGCCCAGGCACGAGCACAGCTCGGACTTTGCCAGGAACGGCCGCTAATACTACTTGTGGGCGGAGGCGACGGCATGGGGCCGCTAGCAGAGGTGGTCACTGCCGTAGCGCAACGTTGCCCCCAGGCACAGCTGGTTGCGTTAGCGGGGCATAACCAGGCGCTCCAGACACAGCTGGCGGCACTACAGATTATCCCCCCACTCATCACACCAGGCTTTGCGCCAAACATAGAGGTATGGATGCGCGCCGCTGATGTACTGGTCACTAAAGCTGGCCCAAACACACTAGCAGAAGCATTTCTTATGGGCGTACCATTAGTGCTCTATACAGCATTGCCCGGTCAGGAAACGGGTAACGTGGCATACATGCAAACTCACGGGGCGGGGATATGGGCACCCAGCCCGGAAAGAGCAGCCGTGGCGACACAACAGTTGCTCGCCAACCCGCAGCAGCGCGCGCAGCTGATTGCCCACGCGCGCGCACTGGCCGCCCCAGATGCTGCCGCGCGCATCGCGCAGCAGGTGTGGGCGCTGGGTGAGATGGGTGGTATTATGTAATGATTGTGCTATAATTTTGTTAAGCGGATCTTCACAAATCAAAAGGCGTGATGCATGAAACATGATGGTCTAACCACGGCTCGCGCATCACGTTTTAATTTAAGATTTTACGCACACAGTTTTGTCACTACAAGCGAAAAAGGATTGCAACGCACTTTATGGAAACGCACCTTCAGCAATTTCTGCGCTACATCAAGGTGGAGCGTGGCTATGCTGCCAACACACTTGAGGCTTATGCTACTGACCTGCAACAATTCCGCGATATCGTCAGCGCAGTTGGCATGCACCAATGGCAAGACTTATCCCCGGAGATATTAGAAGCGTATGGCGCGGATTTAGGCCGGCAGAATTATAGCGATGCAACGATAGCACGGAAAATCGCATCAACACGCTCGTTTTTGCTTTTCCTGTTCGGTGAAGGGGTGGTGACAGAAGAACTGAGCACCTGGCTGCACCAACCTAAAGTGGGGCGGCGACTGCCGCAGCCCCTTTCACTGACGGAAGTAGAGCAATTACTGGAAGCCGTCGCCGGGCAGGAAACGCCGCTAGGACTACGTGATCGGGCATTGTTGGAATTGCTCTATGCTACCGGGTTACGGGTGAGCGAGATGATCGGCCTGCGGACAGACGCGCTCGATTTAGAAGGCAACACAGTGCGGTGTGTGGGCAAGGGCAACAAAGAACGTCAAATTCCTCTGCACCCGCCAGTGCGCGCCGCGTTAGTGCTATATCTACACGAGGGCCGTCCCTTCTTACAGCGCGACGCCAGCGAGACCTGCCTATTCCTCAACCATGTAGGACGCCCACTAACCCGGCAAGGACTATGGTTCATTCTACGCCATTATGCTGAAAAGGCCGGGTTGGGCACCCGCGTGACGCCGCACACATTACGGCACACCTTCGCTACACACCTGCTCAATGGGGGCGCTGACCTGCGCGAGGTACAGCAATTCCTCGGGCACGCCAATATCAGCACCACCCAAATCTATACCGAAGTTTCCAGCCGCCGCAAGCGGGACGTTTATGATCACGCCCATCCACGCGCTTTTGTGAATCTTACACCATCAGAGGAGGATTAACATCTATGGAACGTTTCTTCACCTTACAGGATTACCAGGCAGCTGCTGCCGCCATCCAGAAGCACACCAGCCTGCGCCCACGCTGCGGGATGATTCTCGGCTCCGGTCTTAATGCGCTGGCCGATTGCGTTGAGGCCCCGGTAAAAATCCCCTACCCTGAAATCCCCAACTTCCCCGTTTCCACAGTCGAAGGGCATAGCGGCCAGCTGGTCATCGGCAAGTTGGAAGGGCAGCCCGTAATCTTCATGCAGGGACGCTCACACTATTACGAAGGCTATAGCATGGGGCAGGTGGGCTTCCCCGTCCGCGTCATGCAGACCTTGGGCATCGAAATTCTAATCGTCACCAACGCCGCCGGGGGTCTCAATATGACCTATCGCCCCGGTGATGTGATGATTATCCGTGATCACATCAACTTGATCGGCATGGCGGGGATGAATCCGTTGCGCGGGCCTAACGTTGCCCACTTTGGTCCACGCTTCCCCAGCATGAACAATGCCTACGATCCCGCCCTACGCGAGCTGGCGCGAAATCTGGCGCTCGACGCGGGGGTACCACATCACGAAGGCGTGTACATCTGCCTGGCCGGGCCGAGCTTCGAGACACTTGCCGATGTGCGCTTCTTGCGGGTCATCGGCGCGGATGCGGTGGGTATGTCTACCGTGCCAGAAGTGACCGTCGCCCGGCACAGCGGAACGCGCGTGTTGGGGCTTTCGGGCATCAGCAACACGTTAGCTGGCGAAGAAGGTTCGCCCGAACCTACCCACGAGGAAGTCTTGGAAGCTGGGGGACTCTTGACCCCGCGCATGGAGACGATTGTCCGGGGGATCTTGCGGGCGCTATGACCGCTTTGTTGTTCTGGTTGGCGCAGTACGCGCTGGTAATCTACCTGGTGTGCCTGATGGGCGCAATTGGATATGCCAGCGTGGCGTTGGCTGCGCGCCGCCGACTCAATGCCGCCCAGTTTTCACTGGAACGAGAAATCACACAACAACAGCTGTCTCGCGCCTGGGTAATGACGGCGCTCTTTGTGCTGTTAGGCGGTGTCGTGTTCACAGTGAGCGCGTTTGTCACGCCCAACCTGCCGGACATGCCCTACGGTACGCCTACGGCCAATGTGGGACTGACGCCCATTCCCACACCGACAGGGACCCTCCCGCCAACACTCGAAGTCACAGCCACGTTGACGGCTACGGAAGAGCTGCCTATAGGGGAACCGCCGGATGAGGCCACAACACCGGAACCTACCCCCACGCTCACACCCGAACCGACACCGGTGCCCCCGGATGCCTATCAGCCGGATTGTCCGTCTCCCAACGCACAAATCATCGGCCCTACTGCGGGCTCTACCGTTTGGGGAAACGTGGAAATACGTGGCACGGCAGCTATCAATGCCTTCGCCTATTACAAATTTGAAATAATTTTCCCTAACTCACAAACGCCCAATTTCATCATCCAACACGACATCCCTGTCGAAAATGGAATTTTGGGGGTGTGGGACGTGAGCGACGCGGGGTTGTATCCGCCAGGCGGCCCTTACCGTTTCCGCCTGGTGGTAGTGGATATTTACGGGAATACGGCTACCTGCATCGTGCCCCTAAATATCACGCAGGACTGAGAAAGGAGCGCCGAACCATGCGGATTCGTGCAGCGCGCGAAGAAGATCTAAAGGCTTGTTTGCAATTGGATGTCTCTTTTGAAACGGAAAGCGTGTGGCAAATGGTAGAGGAACACGCCGAGCGCGCCTGGGGAGCGCATTTCCGCGAGGTACGCTTGCCGCGCAAACAACGCATCACCCACCCGCTCTCGCCGGAGGAACGCCTGCAAGCCTGGCTGCACCGCGACGGGTTCTGGGTTGCCATGGAACGCCGCAAGGTACTGGGCTACCTTGCGCTGCGGTTGGAACTTGATCAACGCCAGGCCCACATCACCGACCTGGGGGTAGCAACGGAATTTCGACGGCAGCACTTTGCCGAACAGCTACTCCAGCACGCTACGGAGTGGTGCTTGCGCCAACCGGTGGAGCAATTGCTATTCGCGTTCCCGCCAAAAGCACAGCCCGCCATCGCCTTCGCGTTGGCGCAGGGATTTGCTTTCTGTGGCTATCAAGAAGCCTACTGGCCGGGACACCATGTAGGGCTGTTTTTGCGCAAACGCATTCGGTAACATACTGCCCAACTCGTAAAACGCGATTTTCTGATCAGGTTTCACGAGTTGGGTATAAAATTTAACGTTAAAAAATGAACTTTCAAACGTTTCTCGTCGCGGTCAATGACGTATTGATGGCCGGAGTAAGCGCAACCGCGTTTGCAGTGCTACTCTATCTGTTCTTTTACAATCGGGAAAGTCGCGTCGCGATGGTCTTCAATGGCCTGTTAACCTGCGTCCTCATTGTCTATGTAACGGACCTATTACTCATCAATATCAACAACCCCACACGGGCACTATTGTTGCTTCGCCTGCAATGGCTCGGCATCGCCTTCACACCAACGCTCTATCTACTGTTTGCCCGCGCCATTCGCCTCTCCGTTTTTGAGAACCACTCACCCCGCTGGCTATATCGCGCGAGCTTCACCGGCAGCACACTGATTGCCCTACTGGCCTTGTTCAGCGATGGGGTAGCTTATGACGGTGTGTTCACCCAAGGAGTAACACACCTGCGCCCCGGCCCGCTATTCTACCCGTTCGCGCTCTATTTCGGAGCAACAACACTCTGGGCCTTATGGATGAGCCGTTTAGTGCGGCGGCGCAGTTACACTCGTGCGGCACGACGGCGTATGACCTACCTCTCTGTTGGTATGTTGGCACCGGCAGCGGGCGTGTTCCCCTACCTGTTGGTCATCGGTTGGCCCGCGAAACTACCCGGCGCACTTTTGTGGATCCTGCTAATTCTTGGTAATGTCGCTATCGGCGTCATGCTGGTTTTGATGGCCTACAGTGTGGCCTTCATTGACACACTCTCGCCGGATCGCATCATCAAGCACCGGCTAGTCCGCTTCCTGCTACGCGGCCCAGCGACAGCAATTGTAGCGCTAAGTTGTTTTGGTGGCGGATTGTTGCTCGAACAAGCACTCGGTCTGGGCCGCTACACGCTTTCGCTGGTAGCACTAGTGCTGACGTTCATCTTGGGGCAGCTGGCGGTGGAATTGGGGAAGCCCATCCTTGATCTGGCACTCTACCGCGAGGGCCGCACCGAAGTAGCCCAAATCCAGGAGCTGAGCCAACGCTTACTGACCACCACCGACACCCGGCAATTCCTGGAGAATTTACTGGCTATGATCTGTGAACTTTTACATAGTCATGGGGGGCTGTTGGCAATGCTTGAGGATGGTCAAATGCGCGGGGACGTTTGGTGCGGATTACGTATCCCAGCAGAGATATTCAGTGCATGGCCGCCACAGGAGGAGCACCCAGTACAGCGACAACACGGCTTTTTGGTCTGGAACGACTACTGGATCGCGCCACTCCACGACCGCACCGAGCAAACCCTGTTGGGGTTGTTGGCACTACACTCACCCGCGATACCGCTACCCCTCGCACCACAACAGCAGCAGGCACTGGATCAAGCGTTACAACAAGCCCGCGCGGCCCTGGAGGATCGCCGTTTGCAGCAGTTGGTGCTGGCTATGTTCACATCACTGCTACCGGCGATGGATAGCCGACAACGGCAGCGGGCCGCTCTACGCAACCCGGCAAATGTACCTGCTGATACGCCCGAACTGCCACAATGGATCCACGACGCGCTGGCACATTATTGGGGCGGCCCACGCCTCACCGAAAACCCGCTGCTCAACTGGCAAATTGTACAACGTGCCGCTGCCGATCTCGATGGCAACTCGATTAAAGGATTACGTGCCGTACTGGCTGAAGCTATCGAACAGCTTCGCCCCGACGGGGAACGTAAGTTGACAGCTCCTGAATGGTTGTTATACAATATCTTAGAGATGAAATTCCTGCGCGGCCAAAAAGTGCGCGCGGTGGCGATGCGACTGGCCCTGAGCGAATCGGACTTTTACCGCAAACAGCGCGTTGCCATCGAAAATCTCGCAGCTATCTTACTTGCCATGGAAACCGAAGCACAAGAAACAATACTTTAGCTGTCTGTCATCTACCCCGCGCGGACGCGGAGGTTATGGAATCTATCCAAAAGTGTAGAAAAGACGGTTGAGCTTGCCAAAACCCGCGCCAGGTCTCAAAGAGCTCAACCAACGGCTGTAACTACCTTGAGATTTGCCATTTGCTATTTAGAGGAGTGTAACCATGAATAGTGTGTATCTACCCCCGTATGTCCCGCCCGATGAAGAATATTGGAATTCCGTCTTGGAGGAAGGGCCTATCGTCAACACCGTATGCTCCGACAGCTGGACCTGGGCCGATCCACCAGAAATCCCTATTGCCGTTTGGGACGAAGCGCGCCACCTACAAACCAACCGCCACATCATGCAATTGACCATAGATAGTTTCAACCGTGGTGGTCTAATTGCACACTGGAAGGGCGTAGAATGCTTCATTCCCGCTTCCCACATCCTCGAATATCCTTTTCCTGCCGACCCCGAAGCACGCGAAGCACGCTTCTCCACTTACCTGGGCCGCTCGCTGCGTTTGTGCATCATCGAAGTCGAACCGCTACGCAACCGCATCTTGCTCTCCGAGCGCCAGATAGAGACTTGTGAAAAATTTGAGCCGGACTGGCCGGACTGGTTGAACGCGGGAAACACCTGCACCGGGCATGTCACCAGTGTACGGCCCTTCGGCGCGTTTGTGAATATCGGCCCGCTCGAAGGCATGATCCACATCTCGGAAATCTCTTGGGGGCGCGTGCGCCATCCACAAGACTTCTTGCAGCAAGGACAAGCCGTAGAAGTGCTCATCCTCAACGTGGATACTGCACAACAACGTGTAGGGCTAAGCCTCAAACGCCTTACGCCTAACCCCTGGGATACTGTCGACCGTCGCCTGCGGCCCGGTGATGAAATTGAAGGCACAATTGTCAGTGTGGAACGCTTCGGTGTCTTTATGGAACTTGTCACCGGAATCGAAGGGCTGCTGCACATCTCCGCCATCTGCAACGGCAACGACCCGGAAGCTCTCAATCTGACACAATGCTACTCTGTGGGGCAATCATTGCGCGTGCGCGTGGTGGAGATCGCTCCACGTGAACATCGCATCGCATTGAGCTTGCCGAACGAGGATGCGGGGTATGACTTCGCGTAACCGGCGTGCCCAAATGACCCGCCCACGCAGCACCAGTAGCGGCGGCGGGAGCCGCGCAAGCAACACGCGCAGCGGGCGCACGCGCGCACCCGCGCGAAAATCCGTAAGCGCGTACCTCACCCCTTTGTTGCGCCGCTTACGGGAGATCCTATCCGGCCCTACCGGGCAACAAATCCTGGCCTTTCTACTGATGGGCGTGGGCGCGCTCACGCTGGCAACCGTGGCCGGGTTCAATTCCGGCGCGCTAGTCAATGCCTGGGCGCGCGCACTGGTCTACCTCTTCGGCTGGGGCGCCTATCTCATCGCCGCACTTCTTATCGCGATGGGACTACTGTGGTTACGCCACTTAGTGCATCGCCCCTCAGTTTGGCGCTGGCGTCCCATTCTGGGTCTGGAACTGGCGTTGGTTGCTCTGTTGACCCTCACCCATACGTTGATGCAAAACCAGAGTTGGGCGCTAGTGGAAGCTGGCTATGGCGGCGGACTGCTCGGCTGGGCTTTATGGCACTTCTTCTACACTTACTTCGGCTCACTCCTCACCGGCCTGTTCATGCTGTTTCTTGCCGTGTTAGGCTTTAGCTTGGCATTTGATCTAACCATCAACGATCTCAAAGCTCTTGTGCAACGTGTGCAACGAGTCTGGCAAACCCAACAGGCACTCCGAGAAGCGCGCTCCCAATCGGAAGAACCACAGCAAATTGCACATGGTGTAGTAGTTTCGCCAGTTCCCAAGCGTCCCCGCCAAACCCCCGCGCCACCGCCACTCCCTGAATCCATTATGGCGAAGGGAACGGCGGCGGCAGCTGAGCCTACACCGCCCAAGCCGACTGCGCCGCGCGCGCCCGATTTGCCCCCCCTCACCTTGCTCCACACCAGCAAACTCGGCGGCCTCTCGCCCAGCGAAATCGAAAGCAAGCGGCGCATTATCGAAGAAACCCTGGCGCAGTTTGGCGTACCGGCAGAAGTCATTGAGGTGCGCCCTGGCCCGACCGTCACCCAATTCGGCGTCGCGCCGGGTTACATCGCGCGCGGCGCGGATGGCGAAGAGCAGCGCAAAGTGCGCGTCAGCCAAATCGCCACCCTCGCTGATGACCTTGCCCTGGCGCTGGCTGCCCGCTCCCTGCGCGTCGAGGCCCCCGTGCCAGGCCGCGCGGTGGTCGGTATCGAAGTCCCCAACGAGGAAATCGCGCTCGTCACATTGCGCCAAGTTCTGGAGCGGGAGGAGTACGAACGCTGCCACAAGCCACTCTGCTTCGCGCTGGGGCTGGACGTGGCCGGCAGCGCGGTGGTGGCCGACCTCTCCGCCATGCTGCATCTGCTCGTTGCCGGCACCACCGGCAGCGGTAAATCCGTCTTCGTTAAGTCCCTGGCCGCCAGCCTCGTCATGCGGCACACGCCGGATACGCTGCGCCTGGTGACGATTGACCCCAAGATGGTCGAGCTCAGCCAGTTCAACGGACTGCCGCACTTGCTAGGGCGGGCCGAGTTCGAGCTAGAGCGGGTGTTGCGCGTGTTGCGCTGGGTGGCTTACGAAATGGATCAACGCTACAAGCGCTTTGCCGAAAGCCTCTCCCGCAACCTCGATGATTACAATACCAAGATGGCACGCCAGGGTGAACCACAACTGCCGCGTATCCTGGTGATGATTGACGAACTGGCCGATCTGATGATGGCCGCGCCAGAAGAGACCGAGCGCACGCTGACGCGCATCGCGCAGATGGCGCGCGCCACCGGCATCCATCTAGTCGTCGCCACGCAACGCCCCAGCACCGATGTAGTGACTGGGCTGATCAAGGCCAATTTCCCTGCGCGGGTCAGCTTCGCCACCGCCAGCGGCATGGATTCGCGGGTCATCCTCGATACGCCAGGGGCCGAATCGCTGCTCGGACGCGGGGATATGCTCTTCCTTCCGCCCGACGCTGCCGCGCCGCGCCGTTTGCAAGGATGCTTCATTTCCGATGATGAGGTCGAAGCCATCATCCGCTTTTGGCAGAAATCGCATGGCGCCACGCCCGCACAGCCACCCTGGGAGCAGCTCGCCGCCGCGCCCGCCCTGCAAGCACCCCTTTCCGACGGGGAAGCCGAAGACAGCGACCTGTTAGATCAGGCCATCGCCCTGGCGCAACAAAGCGGACAAATTTCCACTTCCAGCCTACAGCGGCGGTTGCGCATCAGCTACCCCCGCGCCGCCCGCATCATGGAGCAGATGGAAGAGCTGGGCATCGTCGGCCCGCAGGAGAGCGCCGGGCGTCCGCGCCGGGTCATCCTCGGCGGGGAAGATGAGTTGTAGGAAGGAGTATTGCGTATGCTTTGGAGAGATGCAGTTATCGCGGCTTTGCGTCGTTATGCGCTCCGGCACACTACCCGGATCATACACCGCAAAGATTTAATCAATGAAGAACTTACCCAAATTATCCGGGATGTGGACACCGCTGGCGCAACGCCAGGCCAAACATTGAGCCGAGTGTTACAAGAACTGCGTGACAAGAAAATCTTGTACTTTAATGATTACGCAGGTACTTACCTGCTCGCAGATACAGCAATTCACATAGAAGAACAGGATTTTCCAGAAGATGCGATTGATTTCGCCATTATGCAAAATAAGCTCAAAATCGGCATTCTTCCGGCGGCAGATGAACAAGTCCTGGCCCGGCGCAGAGTGGGACAAGAACGCCTAAGACGCGCTACGTTAGAAAACTATCACGGAGAATGTGCATTTTGTGACATTCAAGAGTCGGATTTACTGGTTGCCGGTCACATAGCACGATGGGCAGATGAACCAGAGTCGCGCGGCGATCTCACCAATTTGATGTGTATGTGTTGTTTTCACGACATACTTTTCGAGCGTGGTTACTTCGGTCTCACCAGTGATTTTCACATTGTAAAGCGTCCTATTGTTTCAAGTGAGATCGTTACTTTACTCATGGATAGAACACACTACTTCAAAGTACCTCAGACACATCCTCCCAATACCGTATTTTTGCAAAAACATAGAAACCGAGTAGGTCTGGGTGGCCTACTCACAGCATAACAAGAATTTAAGACTCACACACATGACCTATTCACACACACCATCACCTCACCGGATCTTCCGCAACTTGGGACTGCTCAACCTGCTCTTCGGGTTAACCTACCTGGGCTGCGGAGGCGTCGGCGGATTTGCTGTCCCCAATCTGCTGCAAGACTTCGCGGCTTCGCCCCTGCAAGAGGCGCTGCGCGCCGAGATGTGGATTGGGCTGGGCGCGAATGTCCTCGCGGCCTTGGGATTCGGGATTGCCGGGCTACTCTGGCTTACCCGCAAACCTGCTGCGCATTCGGTCACACTAGCGACGGCGGCCTTCATGTTGGTCTTCGTGCTGCTCGATGCGGGCTTTTCTCTGTACGTTTGGATGACCTATCCGGCCAGCGCACCCACGCCCCCGTTGACTATAGCGTGGCTATCGCTCGCATTGCGCGGCTTCTACCCTGCGGCCATCGGCGTTTACTTGCTGCTTACCCCCACAGGGCGTTACTAGCGCCCTGCTCGCCTCATCGCTACTTAACCCCGCCGCCAAAAGGTGTGACTTTTGCGCGCCTATAACGACAGAATCTAAGAGGTGGTGCGTGAAACGTGAGGTAAGATCTTCTTGGCTTACGCATCGCAAGGTTTAAGATGTGGTGCTTCTTTTGTTGATTCTATGGAGGAATAACAATGAAAACTAAACTTTGGTTGGTTATGGCTGTAATGATGGCATTGGCTCTGGTAGGCGCGGGGCTGAATGTTGCGCCCGCAGCAACGGCTGGCGAATGGTACGCCGAATACTTCAACAACCCCACACTTTCCGGTGGGCCGACGCTCACCCGCTACGATGCACACATCTCGTTCAGCTGGGGCACAGGTAGTCCTGGCGAGGGCATCCCTGCCGACAATTTCTCCGCTCGCTGGACACGCGACGAGTGGTTGGAGGCGGGAACGTACCGGTTCACCTACCGCTCCGATGACGGCATTCGGGTCTGGGTGGGCGATACGCTGGTGATAGACGATTGGCGCGACCGCTACGCCACAGTCTCCATCGTGGATCGCTATATCCCGCGCGGCATCCATCGCGTGCGTGTGGAGTATTACGAGCATACCGGCGACGCTACCGTGCAATTGGGCTGGGAACGGTTGCAAGCAGGTTCCGGCTGGTATGGGGAGTTCTTCGGCAATCGGGAGCTCTCCGGCCCGGTATTGCTTGCGCGCTATGATGCGGCCATTGATTTCGATTGGGGTACGGGCAGTCCTGATCCCGCCGTGCCGGCTGACAACTTCTCGGCGCGTTGGACTCGCAATGTCTCCTTCACGGCGGGGACCTATCGCTTCTTCGCCAACAGCGACGACGGCGTGCGCGTTTATGTCAACGGGCAGCGCATCATTGACGCCTGGCAGGATCAAAAGCAGCTCAATGGTTTCCAGGCTGACCTGAACTTGAGCGCAGGAACGCACGCTATCGTGGTGGAATACTACGAGCACGGCGGCGAGGCCAGCGTACATGTCTGGTGGGAACGGGTGAGCGTCGTCACCGACGGTTGGGCGGCGCGTTACTACGATAATCCGGCTATGGCAGGCGGCCCGGCACTGGTGCGCACTGACCCCGAGATCAACTTCGACTGGGGTGAAGGTGCGCCGGCTTCGTGGCTGCCCAGCGATAACTTTGCCGCCGTGTGGACGCGCCAGATCAACTTTACGCCCGGTCTCTATCGCTTCAACTTCCGCGCTGACGATGGGGTGCGGCTCTGGCTCAATGACCGCGAACTATTGATGGATTACTGGCAGCCGCAAGACTACGTCTGGCACTACCGCGACTGGCACTATCTTTCCGGGACGCAAACGTTACGGGTGGAATACTTTGATGCTACCGGCAACGCGCGCATCCAATTCTGGTGGGACTACGCCGCCACCGTGCAGGCTGCCCGTGCCCTGGCCCCATCGTCCACTTACCGCGCACCGCGCATCGGTACCGCGCCCGCCGCACCGGTTGCTCCCGCGCCCGGCATAGCCCCAGCAACGCCGATCGCCACAACACAGGGCGCGCCCGGCCCGTGGACCATCCACTATTACGCTAACGCAACCTTGTCCGGAACACCCGTCGTCACCTTGCGTGACCATGACACGCCGCTCAGCTTCAACTGGGGGATGGGATCGCCCGACCCTAAAGTGCCGGTAGACAACTTTTCCGCCACCTTCGAGCAGACCGCGCGCTTCGAGGCGGGCCGCTACACCTTCAACACCTATTCGGATGATGGTGTGCGCCTCTATGTGGATGGGCAGCGCATCATTGACAGCTGGCGGCCCATGCGCGGCGCACGGGCCGCCACGATCACACTCGCTGAGGGCGAGCACACCATTCGCCTGGAATACTACGAGCGTACCGGGGCGGCACAAGTGCGCCTCTGGTGGGTGAAGCGGTAGCAGTTACCAAATATGTTTTTTACCACCGAGTTCACGGAGATTTAGAAATACTCTGTGAACTCGGTGATTTTTTCCAGGAGATTTTTGATGAAACACTCACGCGAATTGTTGATAGGCTGCTTGTTGTTCTTGCTCTTAGGGTGCGCACTGCCCGGTGGAACGCCGCAATCTACCATCCAGGCGCCACCACCACGTCCGGCTGAGGTTTCCGTCACCACAGCCCGCGTAGAAATCGAAACTATCATCTTCGCCGGACAGAGCACGCTGCTGGAGGGCGCATGCGTGCAGACGCAGCTCTTTGCCCGCACCGCACCGCTAGACTGGTGGCCCGTCAATGAGTGTGTGCCTATCGAGAACGGAGCATGGGAACAACGGGTTGCGCTGGGCCGGGATGGCACGCCCCCCACGCTCGATCCCGCGCTCGACTATACTTTGCGCGCCTGGGCCTATGATGATCCCGCTATTCAATCGGAATTATTCTGGCTGGAACTGGACACCCCGCCGGCGATTGCCGCGCCAGTTCCCGATCTCGACGCCTGGCCGATCCTCCAGGCTTACCCGCTAGAAGTGGGCGCGATGCGCATCTACAGCGTCACCGTGGCTGAGGATCGGCTTGGCCAGTGGACCGGGCGGGTAACAGAAACCATTGTCAGTACGCAGGAGCACGGCACAGCCTGGGTCTTTTTTAGTGACGTGGCCGGACATCCGCTTGCGGATGGGCCAAAAGCGTTCACCTATATCGTGTTCCCTGACCGCGTGTATCGGCTGATGGATCACATTAGCCCCGCATCGCTCATCGCCGCCGATGGGGTGGAGTACGAATGGCAGCTGCTGTATCGCACGGAGATGCTAGAAGGCGATCACTGGGGGCCACCGGGTATGGATACCAGCTATCACTGGTGGGTAGAGCGCTACGATGGGTGCTACCAGCTGGCGCTGCGCACCAATCCGGATCATACATTCCTGCGCGTTTGCCAGGAGCGCGGGCTGGTAGAGCGGGAGTACGGGCATCACGGCAGCCTGCATGATGAGCGCTGGGTGCTGGAGTCTTTGTGGTTGCCCCAAGCGTTCTTCTTCCCCGTGCAGGTCTCCCCGCCGCCGGATACGCTCGCGCCGGCGCCTCGCTACAATGATTCGCTGAGCTGGCTGCGGGATTACCTGCAGTGGGTAACGGATCTACTCAACAGTGTGGATGGCAATCTGGAGCTGGTGCTGGCTGAGTTGATCTATCCCACAGCGGAGGGCGCAGGAGATCGCCCGCTCTATCTGTGGGCTGAGCAAATTGATTTGGACGATGACGGCGTGCCAGAAGTGCTACTGAGCATCCCCGACCCGGAGCAACTGTGCGACCCCGGCTTTTGCCCGGCCTATCTGGTCATTTTCACCCAAGAGCAAGGACTATACAGGCCGCGCGCATTCATCACGGATCCGAATCCCGTTTTCACCTGGTTAAAGATGAACAGCTGTCGCGTGGAACGTGTCGCTGACATCAACGCCGACGGGCATACAGAGGTGATGTTGACTACAGAAATGTGCGGCGCGCACACCTGCTATACCGGCTTCATTATTGGGCGTTGGAATGGACAACGGTGGCAACAGCTGCACACTGAAGAAATCACGCAGGCGTATAGCGAGTGGGAACTGGTTGACACGAATGGCGACGGGCGGCTGGAAATCGTGATGACCGGCGGTATGATCGGCTCGGCTGGCGCAGGACTACAACGCCCGCACCGGCGCACCTACACCTGGCACGATGGCCGGTATCGCTTGCTGGAAGATTATCCGCTTTCCCAAGAACACCCGTATTACTGGATGCTCGATGCCAACGCGGCCCTGGCGCGCGGCGACCGGGATCAAGCGCTGCGTTGGGCTTCGCTGGTAATGACGTACTATCCGCTGGAGGGCTACCCATTCCTGAATGAAGAGGAAGGCACACGAGCGCGGCTGATCTCATATGCCAGCATCGAGGCGATGCTGGTTCACGCGCTCAATGATGAAGCACAACTAATGGAGGATGTGTATTTCTGGCTGATGACACGCTCGTTTGCCGCGCCCAACGATCCCTACCCACAGGCCGCGTGGGTGCTGTTGGAGACCTATCAGCAGACGGGCGACGCGCTCCAGGCATGCCAGGCGATGGAGGATTATGTAACCGACCACGTTGAGGATGCGGTGTTCTTCGAATGGTACGGCTACAATACCGAACGGCTCACGCTCGACCAGATTTGCCCGCTGGATGCGCCAAACGGCAGAACGACGGACTTATAGGTAAATAAAACGTAAAACATGACCTTTGGGTCACGTTTTACGTTTTACCTTTTACACTGGTTGGGACGTTTCGTTCCCGTTCTGATTACGCCACAAACTTATAGCCTTGCGCTTCCAGGTACGCCTTCTCTTTCCTCCCGTGGACTTCAGCAAGTTTGACCTTAATCGTCTCCCATTCTGCACCCGCTAACGGGTACAGGAACAACGAGATAAACGAGAGCAAAAGCAATACGCCCGTCGGGGCAGCCCAGCCAATCAACACACCCGTTCCAGCGGAATAGGATTGCGCCGCCGCCGCCAACTTGTCGTCATAACCATAAGCCGCCATGATACTCAGCAACGCCCATACCGCAATACTAATCGCCGGTTTGGTGATGAAGCTATTAATGCCCGCGTACATCCCCTCACGGCGCAGGCCGGTGCGGTGTTCGTCCATGTCTACCACGTCACCATTCATCAGCGGAATCAGGTACATACCACCGGAGAAGCCCACGCCGAAGAGGAAAAAGCCCCCCGTAGCCAAGGACACGTTTCGCCCAAAGGCAGCAACCAGTCCGCAGCCAAGCGCGAAGCATAGGGTGAAAATTTGCGTGCAGAGTTTGATGCCCCAACGATCCCGCAATCGAATCCAGACAATAACACCCAGCACAATCCCCGCGCCGAGCGCAGTCAGCATCGGGCCGCGCGGCATATCCAGCACATCGAAGTAGTACCAGATACCCGTCATCAGCGCCGTCTGCGCGAACATGATGGTGAAGCTTAGTACCTCAAAAACCACGAAGGAACGATTGGTGAAACACTCTTTGAAAGCTTTGATAAAGCCGAACTGTTCCTCTTCCTGCGCAAAGTGCTTTTCCTTGAAGAAATAGGTACTGAAGAAAATAATCAGCCCCATCGCTACCCCCAACCCAATCATCGCCCAGCGGAAAACAGTGATGCCGGGCATATCGCCTACCTCCGGCTTGATGGTAGCTTCCACCGCGAAAGGCACGACGATGGTGAAGACCATGAAGATGATCTTCCAGACGTAGATAGAACTGCGCGCTTTGTTGGAAACGGCTACCTCATAGGGCATCACCCAGAAGCTGGTAGCGATGGCGGTATAGAGGATGTCGTACACGAACAGCGCGAGCAGCAATTGGATGAAGAGGGCGGTCTGTTGCGCATCGGTATTGGGGATTTTGACCCAGAAGGCGATGAAGCCGATGACAAAGATGGGTGCCCCGTAGCGGATGTAGGGGATGCGGCGGCCCAGGGCGCTCTTGGTGCGGTCGCTGATGTAGCCGAAGATCGGATCGTTAATCGCGTTCCAGATGCCGAAGAGCAACCAGACGGTGCCGGCGAGCTTCGTATCCAGTCCGCGCAAACTGACGAAGTAATACGTCAGCGCACCAGCAGCAGCCATAGATTGCAAAATGCCGGTGGCAGCGTCGCCCGCCGAGATAGCAATACGACTTTTGACAGGTACGTGTTCTTCAACCAATGTTTGAGTAGCCATAAAGTCTCCTAGAAAATTTATAAATCAATAAATCTCAAATCTGCAAATCAAAAATTAATAAAATTGCAAATACATCTCTCTGCTTAGCAGGACGAATTATGCATTATCTCCAGTATTGCGCCTCCCAGCTATCCAGCAATTGCTGTGTGCCGCCGGTAAGTCGCCAACCATCGGCGGTGCGGACAAGGTCCCAGACCACGTTCCAAATCCGCCCAATGACGCGGCCATCTTCGTTATCCCAAGAGGTGATCATCGCTGAGACGCGCGCATTGTTTTCGCCGCTGGCAGCCGCGATGATGTTGACACTGCTCGCCTCGACCCGGAGCGTGGTGGCAAAGCCAGCCACCCACTCTGTGAAAGGGCGCGCTGCCTGGTAGCTAGGCGAGAGCAAAGTATACGCGCGGGGCATATCACGATCATTGAGCAGCAGGTAAAACGAAATCACGGCATGGTCGGCACGGCCCGTCAAGGGGAACTGTGGGCGCTCCAAAGAGTACCAGGCATAGCGATCTAGCGTCCAGCCATAAGTGCGCCCGTCCCAAGTGAAGATAACCTGCCAGACCAAGTCAGCGCCCCCGCCCACACGATGCCCTTCGATGACTTGCTCGGTCAAATCGCCCTGCCCATCCTCGAACCACACGCCCGCCGTGCCCCGGAAGTTGCCCAGTACGCGGTAATCGCCGTCTGCCCAGGTGTAGAGGTGCATCAGGCTGCGGTTACCGTCCGCATAGCCAAAGATGGCAATGTCCGGGCGGCCGTCCGCGTTCACATCGCGGATTTGCAGCTCGCACGTCGCATATTGGCCCAGTCCATAGTCCGGCGTGGCTGGATCGGGAATCACGGTAGGCAGCCTATAGACCGTGTCATCATCATGCAGGATGAGGGCTTGCAAGCGGGCGTGTGGCTCGGCTTCTTGATAGGTGAGCGCGATCCAGGCGGGTTGCCCGTCGCCGGTGGTATCCTCGTAGCGCAGGCAGAGCAGCTGCGCTTCTCCGGCAGCAGCGCGGACGCGGGCCAGTCCCCGCTGCGCCGCGCCTGAGATCGCCGCCGGATCGGGTGTGGGTGGGGCGGGCGTTGGCGTGGGCATCGGTGTAGCTGTAGGCAAAGGGGTCGGCGTCCAGGTAGCGGGCGGTGCCGGCGGCGTGAAGGTGGGAATCAGCGTGACTTCCGGTGCGCGCGTAGGCAGGCAGCCGGTCAGCAGCAGGCTAAGGCTCAGCAGCGCAGCATACATACTACGGTTCATGTTCAAGATAGTCTTCTACTCCTTCACCGGAATCCCTAACGCCTTACTGATGAGCCAACACTATTCGCATTTGACGGAGTTCTGGATAGAAAACATTCCGGAATGCTACCAAGATGCGTAATCAGTAACATTGATTTGCTCATTATTTAATGTGTCCGTTACTTGCACTGTAAAGCCCAGATGTCCCATTGCCACTCGCCCAAATTCATAGATATATCTTGATGTTGCGGCTTGTCGTTCGTTCCAATGCGCCCACGCACGCAAGTTTTGTAATTCTTTTCCATTGATCTTAAAGATTAGTTGTGGCTTTACCCCTTCACCTATACTGAGCTTTGTTGCGATCCATGTTTGGATTTGAGGAATTAAACCCTCGCGGGGGACGCCTGCTGTTGGGTCAACGAACTCGGTTGATTCGAGAGCAACTGTGTTTTTGACATGAATCGAGTAACCGGAGCCAATCCGGTGTAATTGATAAACACATGCGCCACGACTACCACCGACCCCATAATAAGGCGCAATGTGGCCTTGCGCTTGCATTTGTTGCATAATCGCACATAGTTCATCATCAACAGGAAATCTGCCTCGGAATGAACCGGTAGCTATTTGTTCGTTGAAAACCATCTCATCAATTGAGGTTTCCCAATCTGATATAAGTTTACAGATTGCCCCCCACACGATAATGCGGATTTCGTTTTTAGATAGCTGGAAAATGACAGGCATAGTGTTTCTTGGAATCGTCTAATATGAGTTGCTCTGCAAGTGCTCCCAACTACCCCTTCACCGGAATCCGCAGCGCCTTGCCGATGAGCCAACGTTCCCAGCGTTCCAGCGCCTCGCGGAGCACGTCTTCCGGCTGCACCAGCGAGATGCGCGCGTAGCCCTCGCCGTGCGCGCCGAAGGCAGTCCCCGGTGAAACGGAAACGCCCGCCTCTTCCAGCAAGGCTGTGGCGAACTCGGCGCTGGTGAACCCCGGCGGAATTTCCGTCCAGACGTAGAGCGTGGCCCCATAGGGCGTGTACCAAAGCCGCATCCGGTCGAGCGCGCGCGTGACCACATCCCGGCGGCGCTGATAGAGCGCGTTGCGCTCGGCGACCCACGCGGGCGGCAGGTTGAGCGCGACCACAGCGGCCTTCTGGATGGGCGTGAAGATACCCGAATCGGTGTTGGTCTTCACCCGCGCCAGCGCGCCGATGGCGACGGCGTTGCCCACTGCCATACCCACGCGCCACCCCGCCATGTTCACCATCTTCGAGAGCGAGTTGAACTCGATGGCGACCTCGCGCGCGCCGGGCACTTGCAGCACGCTAGGTGCTGCGACGCCGCTCCAGATCACATCGCAGTAGGGGTTGTCGTAAGCCAGCAACAGGTCATGATGGCGGGCGAAATCCACCGCGCGCGCCAGGAAATCCATGTTCGCAACGGCGGCGGTGGGATTGTTGGGGTAATTAAGCCAGAGCACACAGGCTTTGGCGAGCACATCGGCGGGGACGGCTTCCAGGTCGGGCAGAAAGTTGTGCTCTTGCAACAGCGGCAGGTAGTAGGGGACGCCGCCCGCCAGCAGCGTGGGATTGGTGTAGGCCGGGTAGCCTGGATTGGGGATCAGCACGACCGAGCCGGGATCCACAAACGCCGTCGGGACGTGGTAGATGCCCTCTTTCGAGCCGATGAGCGCCAGCACTTCGGTTTCCGGGTCGAGCGTCACCCCGAACCGGCGGGCGTAATACTCGGCGACGGCTTTGCGGAAGAAAAGCGCGCCGTAGAAATTGGGGTAGCCGTGTAGCTCTGGGCGGCGCGCGGCCTCGGCCAGCGCCTCGATGACCTCCGGCGGCGGGGCCAAATCGGGGCTGCCGATGTCGAGGCGGATCACATCCACGCCCTGGGCTTGCAACTGCTGGATACGCTTTCCCAGCGCGGCAAAAACGTAAGTGGGCAAATTCTCGATGCGCTGCGCGATTTTCATGGGTGATGGGCCTTCTTATGAGTTGTTACTTGTCTGGGTTGACCACCGACCACGGACGAAACATAAATTGCTCCTGAAAGTGGTCGGTCGTTCGTCGTCAAATTATGACTTTCATTAACCTCAACTATACCACAAGCGTCCTTGAGAGCAACCGGCAAGCGTGAAAATCCGCGCCGGTTGACAAATCGCTTCCCCATGTTACCATACTTGACGGTCGCCCATAAAAAATGAAGGCGTTTCCCTCAGAGCCAGCGTGCTCAGAGCGAATCGCCAGATCCGCGACGGTTAAATTTTGAGATTTGCCATTCGCTATTCGCCATTTTCTGAGGTACACGCATGAGCCAAGAACACATCCCGGTCGTGATTCTCTGCGGGGGCATGGGGACCCGCATGGGCAATCAGGACCTCCCCAAGCCGCTGGTGGAGGTGGGGGAGCGTCCCATCCTGTGGCATGTGATGAAAATCTATGCCGCGCAGGGCTTCAAGGATTTCATCCTTGCGCTGGGCTATCGCGGCGACCTCATCAAACGGCTCTTCCGCGAATACGACTGGCTGAGCCGCGATTTTACGCTGACGTTGGGGAATGGCGGCCCGGTTTACCATACCGATAGTGATGTTTCCGGTTGGCGCATCACCTTTGCGGATACCGGTCTGCGCACAATGACCGGGGCGCGCATCGCCAAAGTTGCGCGCTATCTGGGCGATGCGCCGCGCTTCTTCGCCACTTATGCCGATGGCGTGGGCAACGTGGATTTGCATGCGCTGCTGGCCTTCCACAAGGCGCAGGGGCGGCTGGCGACGATGACCGGTTCGCGCGCCTTCTCCCGCTTCGGCGTCGTCGAGACGGATGGGCGCGGGGGCGTCACGGGCTTTCAGGAGAAGCCGCTGGAAGAGCGCATCATCAACGCCGGGTTCTTCGTGTTCGAGCGCGCCGCGCTCGACTACATGGCAGGGGATGATAATGTCATTCTGGAGCAAGCCCCGCTCCGTACCCTTGCCGCCGAGGGGCAGCTCTCGATCTATGAGCACTCCGGCTTCTGGCGCGCGATGGACACATTCAAGGACGCGCAGGAGATGAACGCGCTCTGGGATGCCGGTGCACCGTGGAAAATATGGTGAGAGCTACTGCGTAATGCGTACTGCGTAATCCGGATTTTTACGCATTACGCAGTACGCATAACAAAGCATAGTTATTCTCAAGGAACAACATACAATGAACACCACCTCCTCTTTCTGGCGCGAACGCCCGGTGCTGGTGACAGGGTGTACAGGGCTGCTCGGCTCCTGGCTCACGGCAGGGCTGCTGGAGGTCGGCGCGGATGTCGTGGGCCTGATTCGCGACGATGTACCGCAATCGCAGCTGGCGCGCTCCGGTGCGCTGGCGCGCATCCGCGTAGCGCGCGGCGACGTGAGCGATTACGCCACTGTCGAGCGGGTCATCAACGAGTACGAGGTGGACGCCATCTTTCATCTGGCTGCGCAGACCATCGTGGGCATCGCCAATCGCGCGCCGCTCTCCACCTTCGAGACCAACGTTCGGGGAACATGGGTCACACTCGAAGCGGCCCGCCGCTCGCCGACGGTCAAGCGCATTGTAGTCGCCTCCAGCGACAAGGCTTACGGCGCGCAGCCCGTGCTCCCCTACACCGAGGATATGCCCCTGCACGGCCTGCACCCCTACGACGCCTCCAAGAGCGCGGCGGATCTGATCGCCCAAACCTACGCTCACACCTACCGGCTCCCTATCGCCATCACCCGCTGCGCCAACCTCTACGGCGGTGGCGATCTCAACTGGAACCGCATCGTACCGGGAACGATCCGCAGTGCGTTGCAGGGGCAAGCGCCCATCATTCGCTCCGACGGCACACCCCTGCGCGATTACCTATATGTGAAAGACGCCGTGCGCGCGTACATGATGCTCGCCGCGGCGCTGGATCGCCCGGAGGTGCAGGGGCAAGCGTTCAATTGCAGTGCAGATGCACCCTTGAGCGTATTAGAGATTACCCGGTTGATCCTGGCCCTCTCGCCCAACCCGCATTTGGAGCCGGTGGTGCTGAACGAAGCCAAAAACGAAATTCAGGATCAATACCTGGATGGCGGCAAGTTGCGCCGGGCTATCGGTTGGGAGCCGCAGTGGACGACGGAGGCCGCGTTGCGCGAGACCTGCGCGTGGTACACGGAGTATTTGGCGCATGGGTAGCGAGTTGGCGAATCAGCGAGTCGGCGAGCGGGTGCTGGTGACGGGGGCGACAGGATTTATTGGCGCACCTTTGACCGGCAGTTTGGTTGCTGCGGGCGCTGAGGTCGCAGCGGTTGTATTGCCCGGCGAGGAGCCGGTATTGCCATCCGACGCGCGTGCTTACGCCGCTGATATAACCGATGTGGACGCGCTCCGCTACATTGTGGCGGATGTACAGCCGGAAGTTGTGTTTCATTTGGCAGCGGTGGGGCTGACCAATCCGCACCTGCCCGCCGCCGAGGCCCTGCGCGTGAACACCGGCGGCGTCATCGCCCTGCTGGAAGCGTTGCGCGAGGCGAGCTGCGCCCGGCGCATCGTGTTGCTCGGCTCATCCTATGAGTATGGCGCGCGCCGCGCCGACGACAGCTGCGACCCGTTCAATGCTTACGCGGCCTCCAAAGTGGCGGCCTGGGCCTTTGCCCGCGCTGCACACAACACCTGGAACGCGCCGGTGGTCTGGGCGCGACCCTTCCAGGTCTACGGGCCGGGGCAGCCGGAAGCGGCGTTCATCCCGGCGGCGCTCCGCGCAGCGCGCACTGGCGCGGACTTTCCGATGACGGGCGGCGAGCAGCAGCGCGATTTCATCTTTGTAGAGGATGTCGTGACCGGACTGCTGTCCCTGGCGCGGGCGGAGGGCATCGCAGGGCGCGCGTTCGACCTGGGGACGGGGCAGTTGCACACGCTCCGCGAGGTAGCAGAGCAGATCTGGCAGCTCACCAGTGCGCGTGGGCGACTGCTCGTGGGCGCGCTGCCCTATCGCCCCGGCGAAGTCACCGCCATCCCCGCCGACCCAGATCGCGCGCGGCGACTGACCGGCTGGCAAGCGCAGGTCACGCTGGAAACGGGGTTGGGGCTGATGCTGCAAACAAATGCAGAGCAATCCCGCTAGACCTGGCGCCAGGATGTGTTATACTTGATGGGGTTTTAATGCCTGTGGGACTTACGCACGCCGCTTAGGCTATAGCCTTGAAACGGTGTTGATACAAGCGTAAGCCCTTAATCACAGACAAAGGAGTTTGATATGGGTTTAAGTGTATTACTTGATGCAGTTGCAATGTGGACACAAGGGATCATCGAAGCCCTGGGCTATTTGGGTCTGGGCTTTGTGATGTTTATCGAAAACGTCTTTCCGCCTATTCCTTCCGAAGCTATCTTGCCGATGGCCGGGTGGCTGGCTTACGAACAACGCGGCGGATTTACGCTGCTGGGCATCACGATTGTGGGTGCGATTGGCTCCATATTGGGCACGGGCGTCTTTTATGGCATCGGCTACTGGTTCGGTGAGGAGCGGGTGCGGCAGTTGATGCGCCGCTATGGCAAGTGGTTTCTGCTTTCAGAGTCCGATTTCGATGTGGCGTTGAATTGGTTCAACCGTTATGGCGAGCTAGTCATCTTCTTTGGCCGGATGGTGCCCATCGTGCGCAGTCTGATTTCCGTGCCGGCGGGCATCGCCTCCATGCGCTTAGATCGTTTCATCCTGTATACCGCTATTGGCACCGCCTTGTGGAGTTTCCTGCTTGCGTTTGCCGGCTACTTGTTGGGGCAGAACTGGCCGCTGGTGATGGACTGGGTGGGACGTTACGAAAAAATTATGTTGGCAATCGGTTTTGTGTGCGTGCTGGTCTTTGTTGTGCGCCGACTGCGGCAGCGGCGGCGGGACTTGCAAACAGCCTGAACGAACCAAGTCAAGGACGCTAGGACGCAAAGAATTTACTCGTAAAACGCTTTGCGCTCTGGCGTCTTTGTGTTAAATTTTGCTTTTCAGTCAGTTTTGAGTAAGGACATCATACCACAACACCGTGATATAGCGCGCGCGGAGCAGTTGCAGCACGAGATTTTGGACAAGGTCGCGGAGTATTATCGAGTAGCGCATCAGCCGGCACCGTTTGTGCCTGGCAAGAGCAAAGTCAACTACAGCGAGCGCGTCTACGATGAACGCAAGCATCCTCACCCATGTGCGGGCCAACTTAATGTCCGCGCTGGTGCTAACCAGCGACGTGTTCTGGCTAACGCGCCATCCAGCGTCAGAATCCACGACGCGCGACGCTGGCGGCGGGCTGGCCCTTACTGCTGGCGGGCGTGCTTTATCTAGGCATTATCGGCGTCAAGTTCGTCGCCTCGTGCGCGGCTGCGTCTACCTACCGCACTCTGGGATAACGCACAGAGCAGCTGCTACGAAATCCACAACGCTGCCGATGACGTGGATGATTTCGGTATGCAAGCGCATTATGAATTCCCGGACCTTCACAACCGCGCTGTCATCATAAACATCAACGAGCGCCCCCCCACGCGCGTAAGCCGTTCAGCCTGCTCACGCCGATGGCTGCCGCGGCGGAAGCCCTCTCAGCGCTGCCGTTGGTGTTGCTGCACGATTTATACTTCGTCAGACAGCAGCGCACGGCCTTCGAGATCAGCATTGATGGGAAACGACATCAGCCCGATACACTTCCCCGCCCAATGGATTTCACGCGGATGCTCTTCACCCGGTACAGCTCCAGGCCGCTGATTGCTACGCTCAATCCGGCCTTTGCGGGCGAGCTCAAACCTGTAACGTCGCGGGGGGCAAGACAATGCTCGCGCAGGAGTGGGCGGAGGGGCGCCCCGCGCTCAAGCGGCTGACGCGCCACAATGCAGTTCCTCCCCTTGAATTGTGTTTTGAGCGGCCGTTCCTGAACCTCCAAACATTACCGGATGATACATGCCTCAAAGGACGCTTCCGAATCGAAGGATATTCCTCCACCGGACACATCACCGGAAACTACACGGTCGAGAAAAAGATTGGGCACATCACTATCACCATGCTCCTCGCGCGCGGGTGGCTGCCGAGCAAACCAGGGTTTGCGCCGCCAGTGTAGCCCCATGCTCCTCGCGCGCGGGTGGCTGCCGTGCCCGACCAAGGTCTCGCTACGCTTTCTCTACACAGTAGCAAGCGTTTTCAGAAAATGGCCCAGTACCTACAAATGGACAGCGCATCTCCAAGCGCAGGAAACCGGCGTGTACATGATACGCTCGGCCTAGCGCAGAATCAAGCAATAAAGGAGCAGGTCAATGAACATCTTGGAATCTCAACGCGAAATGCGCTCCGCCTTTTTGGGCGGATTTGCCGGGCAGCTGGTCTCCGGCATGATCTGGCTCATTGCGGCGGCGCTCGGCAACTGGATCTCGCCAGGAGTTGGGATGGTCGCACTCTTTTTCGGTAGCATGGGCATCTTCCCGCTCACCCAGCTGGGCGTGCGGCTGATGGGACGGCCTGGCAAGGTCAGCCCTGAAAACAAACTATGGGGACTGGGGCCACAAGTTGCTTTTACCGTGCCCCTCAACTTCCTGTTGGTGGGCGCAGCCACATTGTACCGCGAGACCTGGTTCTTCCCGGCGGCGATGATCGCGATTGGTTCGCACTATCTGCCTTTCATCACACTGTACGGGATGAAGCTGTTTGGTGTGCTCGCCGCGCTGTTGGTGGTCGCGGGTGCGGGACTCGCTATGTATGGCCCGGAAGTCTTCAGCCTGGGTGGTTGGCTAACCGGCGTAATCCTGATCACGTTTGCCTTCGCCGGCCGTGCGGTGGTGCTGCGAGAGGAAAGCCATGCAAACAGCTGAAAAGAGCAGTAAGCCGCCGATGGTATTCAACATCATGGGCTTACTAGGAGTTTCCCTATGGGTGCTGACCATCTTTCTCAGAGAGACATCGGCCATTGATAATCCCAACCTCCAGTTCTGGTTGGGCATTGCGCCTAACTTTGGCGTGGGGCTGTTGCTGCCGATGCTGTTTGTCAACTTTTACCCGGTCGTATTCAAAAAGGAATTAACCTACAGGTTGTTTCTATACGGTCTCGGCATGATTTTTGCTGCGCTGTTTATGTCGGAAGTCGTCCACGCGCTGTTCCTGGACAGTGGATTTGACATTTTTGATCTGCTGGCGAGCTTGATCGCGTTGGGCATTATGGCCTGGCTGTACCGATAGCTATTGATTTGCAGCAGAGAAGGCTACACTCTCAAATTCCAGGAAAAAACACGGAGGAACGCAATATGAAAACAGACAATACAATTCAACGCAAGCGCCGCTGGCTAATCGGCATCCCGGCGGGAATCATCTTGCTCACCGTGGCAATTTTCGCGGCGATCCCGCCGCTGGTGATGAACGACATGGTCAACTTGCACGTCACCTTTGCCGAAACGTGGACCGGCGCGGAACAAGGTCTTGATCCCACAAGACTCGTCCTGACCACGCAAGACAGCCTCGACATCGTGGCTTACGAGGTCTACGCCGAGAATCCCAAAGCAGTGATCATCTTCCTGTCGGGCATCCACAACCCCTCGGTCACGGCCTTTTTCGGCCACGCGCGGATGCTGCTGGATGCGGGCTACGCCTCGATTTTGCTGGAGATGCGCGCGCACGGCGAGAGCGATGGCGATGTGATCGCTCTGGGCTTCAAGGAGCACCTCGATACGCGCGCTGTGGTGGACTACATCCGCGCCGATTCCCGCTACGCGGAGACGCCCATTGTGGTGTACGGCCTCTCGATGGGCGGCGCCGTCGCGATCAACTCGATGGGACAGATTCCCGACATTGACGCGCTGATCAGCATGTCCGCCTACTCCGCGTGGGATGATGTGTTTCTGGACAATATGGGAGCGACGGGACTCCTGGCCGCCGTGCAGCGGCCCTTCGTCAGACTCCATACGACGCTCAAATATGGCTGGGCTAATCGCGGCATCAATCCGAAAGATCAAATTCAAAACCTCAATGGCCGGCCTGCGCTGCTGATCCATTCACGGGGCGATTCGCAGGTGCCCTACGCCAACTTCAAGCGGCTGGTGGCGCGCGCCCCGGTGCACGTCGAAACCTGGGTCCGCGAGGGCAACTTGCACTTCATCGTCCAAGAGGGCCTGTTCCTCACGCCGCACGAAGATACCGAGTACGCCGCGCGCATCCTCGGCTTCCTCGACCGGCATTTCGGCCCATAGACTTGGAACAGTGTCTATATCCAGTAAGGTCAAGTGATCCTATGAACAACAACCCACAGAAAACTCGTACAGTCCACATCGCCGCTGTCCAGGTGGAATCGCAACCGGGGCAAATCGTAGCCAATCATGCCCACGCGCTGCCGTTCATCGAAACGGCGGTGGCGCAGGATGCGCAACTTGTCATCTTGCCCGAACTCTTCGCCTGCGGCTACATCCCCAATCCGAGCATCTGGCAATACGGCGAAACCCTCGCCGGGCCAACCGTCGCCTGGCTGCGAGAAACATCCCAGCGACTCGGCATCTACCTGGGCGCGGGCTTCCTCGAAGTGGATGGTGCCGATTTCTTCAACAGCTTTGCCCTCACCGATCCCGCAGGCAAGTTGCGGGGCTGCGCGCGCAAGACCAAGTCCGAAGTCTACTGTTTCAAGTACGGCGCAGGGCAGCACGTCATCGAGAGCGACCTCGGCACGCTCGGAGTGGGAATCTGCGCCGACAATCACATCAGTTCCTTCCCCGCGCTGATGGCGCACAACAGCATTGACCTGCTGCTGATGCCGCACGGCTCGCCCATGCCCTACAAAACGTCGAAGGTGATCACTGAGGCGGATGTCGAGCAGATCCAGGAGAAGACGCTTTCCATCCCCACCCTGTATGCCCAAGCGTTGGGCGTGCCAGCGGTCTTCGTCAATGCCGTGGGCGCGCTGCAACCGATGGCGGGGCTGCTGGGCAAGTTCATGACGCCGGAGCACTTCCGGTTACGGGGCTTCTCGCGCATTGTGGATTCCGACGGCGCGCTGTTAGGGGCGTTGGACGAGGAGGAAGGCGTGCTGGTGGCCGAGGTCACGCTCGACCTGGCGCGCAAGCGCTACATTGCCCCGCCAGATTACGATGGCTGGCTGCACGAGGGTTCGGCCATGACGCGCAAGGTCATGGCTCCGCTGGATATAGCTATAGGCCGGGCGACCTATGCGTTGAGCCGGAAGCGCCGCCGTCTGGCAAGGCAAACTCTATGAGCGCGCAGTGTTCCTTGCGCCGTTCCGCTTTGTACCGAAATTGCTACATATTTTAGCTTCAACAAACATCGCCTAAAAACGGAGGTTGATATGACAAACGCACCTGCTACAAACGTTACCGGGCCAACCCGCTTTGGCAAAACCTTTCTGGTTCTCTTTGCGCTGGGCGTTCCCGGCGTGTTGGCGCTGATCCCGATGGTTATCGGCCAACTGGAGGCGCTCCCACCAGAGTTGATGGATCTGCCCATGCCGGTAGTCCTCGCGCTTTCACTGCTCAATCCCTTGATTTTATTAGCGATTAGCGTCGCGGTAGGGGTGCTGCTCGCCCATCGCGTGGGCCTGCGTTCATTGGTAGCGGAACGGGTACGGCAAGGTACGGCCATCTGGCCGCGACTGCGCCCATACCTCGGCATGGCCTTCGTGGCCGGGCTGATCTTCGCAGTCGTGGTGCTGGGGCTAGACGCACTCATCAACCCCTTCGCTGGCACGGCGCTGGCAAACACCCCGACTACCGGTGAAACCGCCACCATCGGGGCGCTCCTCACCCAATTACTGCTCGGCCTGCTCTATGGCGGCATCGTGGAAGAGCTGCTGCTGCGCTGGGGCGTGATGACCCTGTTCGTCTGGATCGGCTGGTGGGCCACACAGCGCGGACAAGGGACGGCTCATCCGGCCCTGGTCTGGACGGCCAACATCCTGGCGGCACTTCTCTTCGGCATCGGCCACCTGCCCGCGCTGGCGGCGATGGTCACACTCACGCCGCTCATCGTCATCCGCACCGTGCTGCTTAACGCGCTCGGCGGCGTGCTCTTCGGCTGGCTCTTCTGGAAGCGCAACCTGGAAACCGCGATGGTCGCGCACGCAGCTACCCATGTGGGCTTCTTCATCCTGAACGCCGGTTATCTGCTCCTGAACCTGGGTTAAAGGAATCCACAAGTGAGGTAAACGATGCAGGTATCAAAATTCTTCAAACAAGTGCTCTGGGTATTGTTCCTGACCGTGCTACTGTTGGGCGTGCCGCGCCTGGCGGGCGTTTTTGCGGATTTGTTCGATTATTCAGCCATAGACCCCGACGGCGCGTTTGCGTGGATTTCCGTCCACCACATCGTCCAGGCGGTGATATTCCTGGGTTTCATGCTCGGCATCAGCAAGGTGAGCGCCATCCGCTTTGGGTTCGGGTGGGGAGATCGGCAGGTAGGGTGGACGTATGTGCGCCTGTTTGCGCTGATTTTCTGCGGGTATACTGTGGTCTCTTTGATCATAGTCCTGGCGACCGGCACCTTCCGTTTGCTGCCCTACCCCTTGACCGCGCGCAACATCGTCGGGCAACTGGGATTCCAACTACTGCTTTCCGGGCCATCGGAGGAGCTCATCTTCCGCGCCTTCGCCATCACGATGCTCGCTTTGCTGGTGCAGGGCGTGGTTGCCAGCAGCAAGACAGGCTTCAGCAAGCCCCTCGTCACCGCTCTGGGCGGGCAGCTGACCGCCGCCAACCTCATCGCCGCCGTCATCTTCGGATTGGCTCACGTTCGCTTCTCGTTCGCGCCGTTTTCAGCGTCTTACGACACGTTCCAGGTGATTTACTCGATAGTGCTTGGCCTGTTCTACGGCGTGTGCTATGAACGGTCGAAAAGCATGATTTACCCGATGATGATGCACAGCATCAGCAACGTCGTGGCGGTGGGCGTGTCCATAATTGCCGGACTCATCATAGGCTAATCTAGTCCCACTGGATTGAGGATGCAATGGAACTACATATCGAAAACGTCAGCAAGCAATACCGTAAGGATGTCTGGGGCCTGCGCGACTTCACCCTCCGGCTAGGGCCGGGCGTCCTGGGGCTGCTCGGCCCTAACGGGGCGGGAAAATCCACCCTGATGCGCATGATCGCCACCATTGCCCGCCCCACCAGCGGCGCGATCTTCTGGAACGGTGTGGACATCGCTACGCAGCCAGACGCCTTACGCCGGGTGTTGGGCTACTTGCCGCAGGATTTCGGCGTCTACCCCAACCTGAACGCGGTGGAATTTCTCACCTATCTAGCCGCGGTCAAGGGATTGGCGCAGCGGCAGGCCCGGCAGCGGATTGACGAGCTCATCCAGCTGGTCAATCTGACCGAGGCGGCGTACCGGCCCATCGGCGGCTTTTCCGGCGGAATGCGCCAGCGGGTGGGCATTGCCCAGGCGTTGCTCAACGACCCGCACCTGCTGATTGTGGATGAGCCAACGGTGGGGCTGGATCCTGAGGAGCGCGTGCGCTTCCGCAACCTGATCTCCGACCTGGCGGGGGAGCGGCTGGTGCTACTCTCCACCCACATCGTCTCCGACGTGGAGGCGACGGCCACCAGCATCGCGCTGATCCATCGCGGGCGGCTGCTGCGCCATGCCCTGCCCGAAGCCCTGCTTCAAGCCGTCGAGGGCAAAGTGTGGGGTTGGCTCGTATCCAGCGACGCGCTGACCACACTGAAGACGCAGCACCTCATCGCCAACACCACCCGCCGCGCCGATGGCGTCCTGGCGCGCATCGTTGCCGACGCCGCTCCCGACCCGGCAGCCACGCCGCTCGCGCCCACGTTGGAGGATGCCTATCTGTACTTCATCGCCAACCACCGGCAGGAGCAGGCGTGATGCATGCCCTCTTGCACCTGGCCCTGGCCGACTTCCGCGAGCGCGTGCGCCGCTTCAGTTTTCTGCTGATTGTAACGCTGGCGGTCTTTCTGGGCTACCAGGTCATCACCGGCTTCTTCCAACTGCGCCTGGGCGACTATCGCGGCGTGCTCAACGCCGCCTGGATTGGCGCGCTGATGGCGTTGACGCTTTCCTTCTTCCTCTCGCTCTTCGGCTTCTACATCGTGCGCGGGAATGTGCAGCAGGATCGGGAAACCGGGGTGGGGCAAATTCTGGCAGCGGCGCCCCTGAGCAAGTTGACTTATGTACTGGGGAAATTTGTCAGCAACGTCGCCGTCCTACTAATCCTCGTTGGCGTGCTGGCGCTGGCGGCGCTGGCGATGCTGCTGCTGCACGGCGAGGACAAGACGCTCGATTTCGTCCAACTGTTGATGCCATTTATCGTGTTTTCCGTGCCCTCGGCAATGGCAACCGCGGCCCTGGCTGTTTTCTTCGAATGTACACCAGTCTTACGAAAATCGGTTGGGAACGTCATCTACTTTTTCCTGTGGACGTTCATCGCGACCCCCATCAGCGGCGACTTGCTCGGCTTTGGTGCCGTCGAGCAGGGCATGACCATCGCGCTGCGGGCGCAAGGGGCCGACTATCAGGGTGGCATCGTCCTCGGCCCCACCACCGAACTGGAGACGTTCCTGTGGACGGGCTTCGATTGGGCGACAGTCACCAGCACGCGCCTGGTGTATGTGCTCGCGGCACTACTGTTGGTTGGATTGGCCGCCCTCGTTTTCGACCGCTTCACGCCGACGTCCGGCCGCAGCCGCTCCCCGCGCCTGGGGGTGAGGGGGCGAGGAGCCGCGCTGGGGGCGCGGTGGCAAGCACTCACGCGCCCGCGTCCCGCCGTGGCCCGCGCAGCGCAGCCGCTCCCCCCCATCACCGCGTCCGGCAATCCTGTGGCGGTATTTGTGACGCTGATCGCGGCAGAGCTCAAACTCCTGCTCAAAGGCCGCGCTTTCCTCTGGTACGCGGGGGCCGGGGGCTTGCTCCTGGCCTGCCTGCTCTCACCGCTGGAAACGGTGCGCGGCGCGTTATTGCCGCTCGTCTGGCTGTGGCCGCTGCTGCTCTGGTCGGAGCTGGGCGTGCGCGCTACGCGCTACCACGTCCAACCGCTGCTGGCGAGCGCGCCCGCGCCGCTGCGGCGGCAGCTGCCCGCTGCCTGGACGGCAGGCGTCCTGCTGGCGTTGCTACTGGGCGGCGGCGCGCTCATCCGCTTTCTGGCTGAACCCGCCCTGCTGCCCGGCTTTGCGGCCGGCGCGCTCTTCATCCCCTCGCTGGCGCTGCTGCTAGGGATACTCACCGGCACGGAGCGTCCCACCCAAATCCTGCTGCTGATTTGGTGGTATCTCGGCCCGCTGAATGGCCTGGTCGCGCTCGACCTCACTGGCACAACCGCAGCGACGTTGGCGCAGGGCATCCCCTGGCTTTATATCGCCGCCAGCCCGGTGCTCGTGGGCCTGGCGGTGCTGGCGCGGCGGCAACAGTTGCAGACCGCTACTTGACAAAGACATTAACACGGATGAAAATAGCGACCTGAGAGCGGAATCTAGTTCACTTTACGCTTGCCACGTAAGTGATTTTTGGCAATACCGCAAAAGTAACCCTGCCCTACGCTCAAAATGTAGCGCAGGATTCATCCTGCATGGGTGAACACAGGATAAATCCTGTGCTACGTTGTTGATAATTGACAGGGTGATTTTTGCTCTAGTACGATTTTTGACAATAGCGCAAAAGTCACCCTGTCAAAGCCGTCAATATGCGTGTTTTGAGCATACTACAGGGTTAGTTTTGCGGTACTGCAAAACAACAGCAATCGTGGCTACTTCCGGGTTTGCTTTCCCACTGTTGTGTTACAATAGGAGTAATGCAGTTGCCATCTGCATCGAAAAGCCGGCTTTAACACGGATTTACCTGCATTTTTGACCACAGACGCTGGACAACTGACGATTTTTGAGAAGCCAATCGTGGTCTGTGGTTGGCGATCAAATACGAGAATGATAAGCAAGAGGTACAATCATGCCACAACACCCTGATACAGCGCGCGCGGAGCAACTGCGGCGCGAAATTTTGGACAAGGTCGCGGAGTATTACCAGGTAGCACATCAGCCTGCGCCATTTGTGCCCGGCGAGAGCAAGGTCAACTATGGCGGGCGCGTCTACGATGAGCGCGAGCTACAGGCGGCGACAGAAGCCGTGCTGGATTTTTGGTTGACCGACGGCCCAAAGGTGGCCGCGTTCTCGGAGCGACTGGCGGAGTTTGTAGGGCTGCGCCACGCGCTCATGGTGAACTCCGGCTCTTCGGCTAATCTGGTGGCGATGGCGACGCTGTGTTCCCCACAGCTGGAGCGCCCGCTGCGGCCCGGCGACGAGATCATCACGCCCGCAGCAACCTTCCCGACGACCGTGGCCCCCATCCTCCAAAACCAGCTCACGCCCGTCTTTGTGGATTGCCGCCTGGGAACGTACAATCTCGATGTGACCTTGCTCGAAGCCGCGCTTTCGGACAAGACGCGCGCGGTGTTCGTGCCGCACATCTTGGGCAATCCGGTGGAGATGGACATGGTGATGGACTTCGCCCGCGCCCATGAGCTGTATGTGATCGAGGATACCTGCGATGCGCTGGGCACGCGCTACGCCGGGCAATACTGTGGGACGTTCGGCGATCTCGCCACGTTCAGCTTCTACCCGGCGCACCACATCACCACCGGCGAGGGCGGCGCGGTGGGGGCGAACTCGCATCAGCTGCACCATATCGCCCACACCATCCGTGATTGGGGGCGCGATTGCTGGTGCGCGCACACCAGCCCCGGCGAGGGTGCGTGCGGTCAGCGCTTCGAGTGGAACATCCCCGGCCTGGACGAGCCTTACGACCACCGCTATTACTTCACGGAGATCGGCTACAACCTCAAGGTGACGGAGATGCAAGCGGCGATTGGCCTGCCACAATTGGAGAAACTGCCCGGCTTCATCGCAGCGCGGCGGCGCAATTTTGAGACGCTCTACGCGGGCTTGCGTCGCTTTGAGGAGTACCTGGTGCTGCCCATCTGGCCCGCCAACAGCGAGCCGGCCTGGTTCGCCTTCACGCTGGCGGTGCGCGAGTCGGCCCCCTTCACCCGGCGCGAACTGAACGATTATCTGTTGGAGCATAAGGTGGAGACGCGCTATCTGTTCGCGGGCAATATCCTGCACCAGCCGGGCTATCGGAACATCCCGCATCGGATCGCCACACCGCTCACGGAGACCGATAAGGTCTTGCGCAGCGCCTTTTTCATCGGCGTGTTCCCCGGCATGGATGAAGCCCGCCTGGGCTATATGCTACAGGTCTTTGAGGATTTCTTCAAGGCGCGAGGGCTGGGCTAGATGAAGCTCTCGATCATCGTCTGCACCTACAACGAGCGTGCCACCATCGAGACCGTGCTGGAGCGCATCTACAGCGCGCCGCTGCTGCCCGGCTGGGAGCGCGAGGTCATCGTGGTGGATAATGCCTCCACCGATGGCACGCGCGACATCCTGCAAACGCTGCGCTATCCCGCGCTGCAAACCGTGTTCCAGCCGCGCAATCTGGGCAAGGGAACTTCAATCCGCACGGCGATTCCACGTTGCTCCGGCGACTACGCCTTCATCCAGGATGCCGATCTGGAATACGACCCCCACGAGTATCCGGTTTTCCTGGAGGCCACCGACCAGGGGCAGGCGGCGGCGGTCTACGGCTCGCGGACGTTGGGCGGGCACGCGGTCTACAAGTACGCGGCGAACTACCTGGGCGTGCGCGTACTCACCGGGTTGACCAATCTGCTGTTCGGCGCGCGGCTCACGGATGTGGCGACCGCATCGAAAATGGTACGGACGGACATCCTCAAGCGGCTGCGGCTGACTGGCACGGGATTCGACCTGGACTTCGAGCTGACCGACAAAATCCTGCGAGCCGGGTATGAGATCGTCGAGGTGCCGATCACCTATCGCCCGCGCACCATCGCCGAGGGCAAGAAAATCCGCCCCTGGGATGGTCTGTGGGCGCTGCGGATCATCCTCCGTGACCGGTTGATTCCCCGCGCGCACGTCATCGCGGATTGAGCATGGACATTGCCCCCGTTTGTGGTAAAGTAGGGCGTTGGATAAATCAGTGAGAGATTTAACGCAAAGGCGCAAGGATGCAAAGAAGTCTTTGTGACTTTGCATTGAATTCTCTCACCATTTTTCAGGAGCACGCATGAAGATAGTTATCACCGGTTCGATTGCTTTTGATTACATCATGTCCTTCCCCGGCCATTTTACGGAGCATCTCCAGCTGGCCGCGCGGATGGACAAGGTCAGCCTGAGCTTTCTGGTGGACGATATGCGCCGGGTGCGGGGCGGCTGCGCGCCGAACATTGCCTACAGTCTGGCGCTGTTGGGGGAGCGGCCTACGGTCATGGGCACTGCCGGGCAGGACTTCGGCCCGTATCGCGCGTGGCTCGAAGCGCAGGGCGTGGACACCTCGCTGGTTGCCGAAATCCCGGACCTCTTCACCGCCTCGTTCTTCGTCAACACCGACCTGGATCAGAACCAGATTGCCTCGTTCTACACTGGCGCGATGGCGCGCGCCCGCGATCTTTCCTTCCACGACCTGGCGGAGAAGCCCGACCTGGTCATCATCTCGCCCAACGATCCGATTGCGATGGAGAAGTACGCGGTGGAGTGCAAGGAACTGGACATCCCCTACATCTACGATCCCAGCCAGCAGGTGGTGCGCGTGTGTGGCGAGTCGCTGCGCCTGGGCGTGGAAGGGGCGGACATCCTTATCGTCAACGACTTCGAGTATGAGCTGCTCAAGGAGCGGACGGGCATGAGCGCGGAACAGGTACGCGCGGCGGTCAAGCGGGCGGTCATCGTAACGCGCGGCGCGGACGGCTCGGACATCTGGACGGATGACATCGTGCGTGTGCCGGTGGTGCCCCCAGCGCAGATCGCCGATCCGACCGGCGTAGGCGACGCCTATCGCGGCGGCTTGATGAAGGGGCTGGCGCTGGGGCTGCCGTGGGAAGTCTGCGGTCGCATCGGCGCGCTCGCCGCGACCTACACGCTTGAACTGCTCGGCCCGCAGAGCCATCACTATACCCTGGCGGAGTTCGTGGCGCGGTATAAGAGCGCGTTTGGGGAAGATGCGTTTACAAAGAATGCGTAATTCGTAATGCGTACTGCGTAATTTTCTTGTTACGAAGTACGTATTACGCAGTAGAAACAATAAACCTGATTATCACAAGGAGTTTGAGTAAGTTATGAAACATCACGTCAAAGATATGGATCTGGCCCCGGCGGGGCGCTTGCGGATCGAGTGGGCGGAGCGCGAGATGCCCGTGTTGCGGGCCATCCGCGAGCGCTTCCAGTCCGAGAAGCCCCTCAAGGGCATCAAAGTATCCGCGTGTCTGCACGTCACCACCGAGACGGCCAACCTCGCGCGCACGCTGCAAGCCGGCGGTGCGGATCTGGTGCTGGTCGCCAGCAACCCGCTCAGCACGCAGGACGATGTCGCCGCCGCGCTCGTGGCCTACGACGAGATTCCGGTCTACGCCATCAAGGGCGAGGATAATGCGACCTACTACGAGCACATTCACGCCGCGATTGACCACAAGCCGCACATGACGATGGACGACGGCGCGGATGTAGTGAGCGTGCTGCACGACAAGCGCCGTGATGCGCTGAGCAACCTCATCGGCGGCACGGAAGAGACCACCACCGGCGTCATCCGCCTGCGGGCGATGGCGAAAGAGGGCGCGTTGCAGTACCCGATCATCGCCGTGAACGATGCGCTCACCAAGCACCTGTTCGATAACCGCTACGGCACGGGCCAATCCACGCTCGATGGCGTGATTCGCGCCACCAACGTGCTGATCGCGGGCAAGACCGTAGTAGTCGCCGGGTACGGTTGGTGCAGTCGCGGTATCGCCATGCGCGCCGAGGGCCTGGGCGGCAACGTCATCATCACCGAGATTGATCCGCTCAAGGCGCTGGAGGCCGTGATGGACGGCTACCGCGTGATGCCGATGATCGAGGCTGCGCCGTTGGGCGACATCTTCATCACATCCACCGGCAACAAGAACGTGGTGGATAAGCACCACTTCGAGGTGATGAAGGACGGCGCGATTGTGTGCAATTCCGGCCACTTCAACGTGGAGCTGAACATCCCGTCGCTGGCGGAGCTCGCCGTGAGTGAGCCGCGCCGCGTGCGTCCCTTCGTGGAGCAATACACGCTCGCTGACGGGCGCAAGATCAACATTCTGGCCGATGGCCGCCTGGTGAACCTGGCCGCCGCCGAGGGCCACCCCAGCGCCGTGATGGATATGTCCTTCGCCAACCAGGCGCTCAGCGCCGAGTATATGCTCCTGCACGCGAAAGAGCTGGAGAAGACTGTTTACTCGGTACCCGAAGAGATTGACCAGCGCATCGCCGCGCTCAAGCTCGCCTCGATGGGCGTGGATATTGACGTGCTGACCGAGGAGCAAGTTCACTACCTGGCCTCCTGGCACGAGGGGACGTAGGCTGCAAAGGTAGTAGCGCGCTGCAATAATTCGAGCTGACCGCGCATCATCCTCGCGCGGCAGCTCGTGAAACGTAAAGCGTGAAACGTGATCAGAAAGTCACGTTTCACGCTTTACGTTTGCCGCATCTCCTCAATATAATCCATAACCACATATTTGCTACTTGACAATACTGTATATCGTATTGTATAATACGAAGTATGATAAAGAAAACCACTGAGCCTATAGACAATCTCGTGATGGAGCTGCGACGCGGGACGCTGGTGTTGAGTGTGCTCAATCAGCTACAAACGCCGCAGTACGGCTACTCGCTCATGCAGCGGCTCGCGGATAAGGGCCTGGACATTGACCAGGGCACGCTCTATCCGCTGATGCGGCGATTGGAGAGCCAGGGCTTGCTCGATAGCGAGTGGAGCGTCGAGGAATCGCGCCCCCGGCGCTACTACGTCCTCAATACTGAAGGGCGCGCGGTGTTGGAGGCATTGACCGCTGAGTGGCGCGCCCTGGTGCAGGTGATGCAGCGGCTACTACAACAAGAAGGAGAAGCTACCGATGGAACTCATTGATCGTTATGTGCGAGAAGTAGGGCGGCGATTGCCCCAAAAGCAACGCGCCGATGTGGAAGCTGAGTTGCGCTCATTGCTGCTGGATACGCTGGAGGATCGCGGGGGCGCGAGTCCCGCAGAAACGGACGTGGTCGCGCTGCTGGAGGAGTTCGGCCCTCCGGCGGAGACGGCGGCGCGCTATCAACCGCAGGCGCAATATCTGATCGGCCCGCGCGTCTTCGAGGCGTACAAGATGGTGGTGGGCATTGTGCTAGGGGCGGTAGCGCTAGGGATTGTGGTTAGCTTGACCGTGAGCCTGACCTGGGTACATCAAGGCCCCCAAAAGGACTTACTCTTTATCCTCGGCGAGATAGGGAAAGCGATTTTGAGCTACATTTCTGCTGCGGCTGGCGGCATCGGCTTTGTCACCATCATCTTTGCGATTCTGGAGCGCACGTTGCCAGACTCGGAGCTGGATTCGCTCACTGGCAAAGATGAGCCCTGGGATCCACGCACACTACCGGCGGTGACACAAGATCATAACCGGCTCGAGATTGGGGGCAGCATCGTAGGGATGTGCTTCACCGTGTTGGCGCTGATTCTGTTCAATTTCTTCTCGGACAAGCTCAGCGTCGCCTACATCCAAACGCAAGGGGGCAGCTGGCTCACCTTGCCGATAATCTCACAAGCAGCTCTGGACGCTTATCTACCGCTGTGGAATATCGCCTGGATCATATCGCTGGGTCTCAATGCTTACCTGCTCCGGCAACGCCGCTGGCAATTAGGAACACGCCTTGTGGATATGGCGCTCACCATGTTCGGGATGTTCATCCTCTACCAAATGCTCAACGGGCCGGTGCTGTTCTCAGCAGAACTGTGGCCGCTCGCCTTTGGCAGCAGCGCAAACGAGGCTCTTACATCCGTGGTCACTATGCTTTTGCGCTGGGCGCTCATCATCGGGCTGATTGGCTCCGCCGTTGATTTAGCGCAAAAAGGGTATCGCTTATACCGCGCAGAGCGGAGCGCCAAGACCGCCTGAATCCACCGACGCTGAACAAGTAAATTGCCCGCCGCTTGTATCACACAGACGGCGGGATTGTTTGTTGGCGCGGCTCATGATTAGGATTACAATGAGGTGCATTACATTTTCTCTCTTTGAGCGAAAGGAGCTGCACCATGTCACGGTTGCAATGGAACAGGACGGGGACTGTCTTTGGCGGAGTCGGGGTGCTGGGCTGTTTATGGACAGCGTTAGGTGTTGCGATGGTGTTGCTCTGTATCGGCAGCATCTTTGTCATCATTTTTGGATCGTTTCGTGCATCAGAACCGTTCCAACAGGGGACGCTGCGCGCAAGACGATCCGCGCGTAGTGCGGGCAATGGGTGAACCAGTGAGAATCGGCTGGTTGGTGAGCGGATCCATCGAGACCAGCGGGAACAGCGGGGAAGCCGACTTGCGTGTTCCCATCTCTGGCCCGCGCAACAAGGGTACACTTCACATTACCGCGTACAAAAGCCAGGGGGTGTGGCGGTTCACCCGCCTGCAAGTGGAGACTAAAGACAACCCGGAGTGGATTAATCTACTAGAAGAATAAAGCCCCACCCTTCGGCAGGCTCAGCCACCGGTACGCATAACACACGGTTACTCTTTTACCAGCTCCGCCAGATCATCGAAGGAGCTGCAAAAATCTGCGCCATGTTGTAGCAAGTCGACGAGCTCTTCACTACTGGCCGAGCGCGACATGACGATGATGTAGCTTTCCTGCGTCTCGCGCGTGCATTTGAGCGTACGCAGCACTTCATAATCATTCATCTTGGAGATGAGTGCATCCAGGATGATGATGCGCGGGCGTTCCAGAAGCGCCTTGCGCAGGCCCTCTTGCCCGTTACCCGCTTCAACTACCTCGTAGCCTTTATCTATAAAAATCTGGCTGACGGTCTCGACTACCGAAGCATCTTCTTCGATCACCAGCACTTTCTTGTAACCCTCGCCGCGCGCCGCACGCTTGAGCAGGCGCTCAATAGTGGCGAGCAAGTGCTCCGCGTTGAGCGGCTTGGTCAGATACGCATCGGCTCCCAGTCGGAAGCCTTTCTGCCGATCTTCCAACACGGAAAGGATCATTACCGGAATCGGCGCAGTTTCCGAATCGCTACGTAGGGCGGTGATGACATCGAACCCGCTTATACCGGGCATCATCAAATCCAGCACAATCAAATCAGGGTGTACTTTACGCGCTTTTTGCAATGCGTCCACCCCATCCACCGCCTCGATCACTTCGTACCCGGCGGCACTGAGCTCCTGGTAGAGCAGTTCGCGAATATTGGCCTCGTCATCTACTACCAAAATCCGATTGGTAAGGCGCATGACCCCAGCAAGTATTTCATCGCGGCTCACCGACTCCCTAGGCGAGAGTGTAGTTGGGGCAGCCAATGCCGGCAGCACGACTACAAAAGTGCTGCCCAAACCCAGCGTACTCTCTGCCCAAATGCGTCCACCGTGATACTCCACAATTTCTTTACAGATGGTCAACCCTAATCCGGTACCGCGTGGCCGATTGGTCAGTGGATCGCCCACCTGCTTAAATTTCTCGAAGATTTTATCGTGATCCTCCGGCGCCAGACCGATACCGGTATCTCGCACAACCACAGCCATCCAATTGCCGCCGGGCAACCCACGTAGCCGGCTCTGGAAGGTCGGCGCACTGGGCGGATCGGTTGTGCCATCTTCCAGTAGGCGGAAAGCCCAGCCTTGCACCCGCACCTCGCCCTGTTCCGTGAACTTGATGGCGTTGGAGAGCAGGTTTGCCATCACCTGCACCAACCGATCCTGATCGGCATGGAGTGCGGGCAGGCCGTCTTCCAGGTCTACGATGACGGGGATGTTATGCTCGTGCGCCAGGGCACTCATGGCAGTGATGGCATTCTCAACGACATTTACCAGCGTGACATCTTGCAGATGCCATTCGACCTTACCCGCCTCGATCTTCGCCACATCCAGCACATCGTTGATAAGCCGGGTGAGGCGCTCACCCTCGCTCACAATGATGTCGAGATTGTCGCGCACCCGCTGCTCGGCGCGCTGCACGCGCGCATCGGTGGGCAGGTGTGGCAACAAACTTTGCTCGACGGTCTTGCGCACCAGCTTGGCAAAGCCCAGCACCGAAGTCAACGGGGTGCGCAGTTCGTGCGACACCATCGAGAGGAAATCTGTCTTCATGCGATCTACTTCGATCTCATGGGTAATATCGTGCAGAATGGTAACAACGCCCAGTGTATCCAGTCGCCCATCCTGGAGAGCGGCCTCGCCGGGATGCTCTACCAACGCGCAAGCCAGCACCTTATAGACGCGCGGCGAAAGCCCACTACCCGGTACGCGCCAGGTGATGTTGGTGGTGAAAACTTCGTGCGGTTGAGCCAACGTCTGTGCCACTAATCCGCGCAACTCCGGTACGGGCAAGGCCTCGGCAAGCGGCAGCCCTTCCAACTGTGGCTGCGCCCGCTGCACAATCTGCGCAAAGGTGGGATTGGTCAATTCGATCATACCGTTGGGCAGTGTCACTACCAGTCCATCAGCAATGTTTTGCAGGATAATGTTCAACCGATCGCGTTCTTCCAACAGCTCAGCGGTACGCACATTCACACGCTGCTCCAGCTCGCGGTTGTAGGATTGCAGTTTGCCGTAGAGCGCGGCCAGTTCTGCGGACATACGATTAAAGGCAGCGGCAAGATCGCCCAGTTCATCGTTGGAGGTAATGATGATACTGTGATCAAAATCTCCTCCAGTCAATGCCAGCGCACCCTGCTTGAGATTGTACAAGGGACGCAAGAAGAGGAACACGGTCGCCATGATCGCAAAAATAATACCTACAATACCGCCACCCAGTAAAATCGGCAGCACGCGCCCCAATGTGGATTGTTGCAATAGATAGCGGGCCTCGTCCTCCAGCGAGGCTTCGACAATACCAATGACCTGTGGCCCATCTTCGCCCTCAACCATAATAGGAGCCACGAATCCATAGTATGCGCCAAATTCGTCCGTGTAAATAACCTGCCGCACGTCCCCATCAACAAAAGTAGCGTAATGCTCTGCTGTAGCATAGAAGAAGGGGTAGCCGACGCCGGTCGCATCGGAATCTACCCAGTAGTACATACCCCGCGCGGTCTGGTAGTAGATCCCCACCCAACCAATGCCGGACATTGAGACGGTTTGATTCAATGACTGGACGACCTGTTTGTGGTGTGTGCCTTCCATGTCCGCTGGTGTGCGAATTTGCTGTAGCGTGTCTACATCTACACTGAGCGCCACCAGCTCGGCCGTGCGTTGTAAGCGGATGTCCATTTCACTCTGCCAGCGCGCCGTACTCTCTTCGTAAACGTGATAGCCGGAAAAGCCTACGCTTAGCGTCAAGATGAAGATAAATGGAAAAATGATTTTGACATACAGCGGAATACGGATTTTCACGGCAGCACCTCTAGTCGCGCGCGGAGGCTGCCATCCGGCGCAAATACCCACACGGCATTGTTGAAAGCGTCGGTCACATAAACCGCACCGTTTGGCCCGACAGTTATCCCTAAAGCCTGCCAAACGTCCGTATCCGGCGGGGCAAAGGCATCGAGATAGCGGCCCTCACAATCGAAGACCTGCACGCGCTCGTTGCCCAAATCGGCGACGTACACCCGGCCCAATGTGGCATCCACAGCGATGTACTGGGGATAAGCGAATTGTCCCGGCTGATCGCCGTACTCGCCGAAGACGCGCTCGAAGGTCAAGGTCAACGCCCCATCGGGAGTTGTGGTGAGAGTGAACTGTTGCACCCGCGCGTTAACCTGATCCACGATGTATAGCTGACCACGTGTATCGTCCACAGCTACATCACTCAGCCCGTTAAACTGTCCTGGCTCGCTACCTGCCTCACCAAAGAACGTTCCCTGTAGCTCACCCTGCGTGGTAAACACGCGCAAAATGTTGGAAGCGAAATTGGAGACGTAGAGATGCCCCTGTGCATCCAATGCCACACCATAAGGCCGTTGGGTGCTATCATCAGGGTTATATTCCATAACACCGATCTCGCGCAGAAATACGCCATTCGAGGAGAAGACCTTGATCCCGTCACGGATCAAATCACCCTCTTCCGAGAAGGTCAAGTTGCCGAAGTACAAATTATCATCGGCATCTATCGCCAGATCCCAGCCGGAGTGAATTTGTTCTGGGCGCACACCGAACTTACCAAACGCATTGAGAAACCGCCCCTCAGCAGAGAAACTCACCACACGATAATTACCCCGATCCATCACATATACGCTACCATCGGTTGCAACTGCCACACCATTAGGGCGCAACAATGGAACGCGCTGAGGTACACAGGCTGTTAGGAGCACGCCCAGGAGCAATACCAGATATAAACTACCCTTCAAATCGCTGTTACCCATTACTCGTTTCCCATTGTTTGCGTTTTATTGCTTAGAACCTACCCAAAAATTCTGCTGGTGGCGGGGTTCGGCAGGCGGTGGGTGAGCCTGCCGAACCCCACCACCGCCTTTGTGAACTTTCGGATAGTTTCTTAGTATAACCCAAGTTGCTTCTCGTTCACCGGGGTCTTTATAGGCAATCGCGCAAAAGTCGCCCTGTCAAAGCCGTCAATAGGCGTGTTTTGAACAACCTACAGGGTTAGGTTTGCGGTACTGCCTTTGCCGAGCGCAGAGGCCTTCGACAGGCTCAGGCACCGGAGAAGCCCAGTGGCTGAGCCTGTCGAAGCCTGAGCCTGTCGAAGCCTCTCCCGGTTGCCTACGGCATTGCCTTGGACGGTCATCGCGCAAAAGTCACCCTGTCCAATTGGCATAAATTTTGCGTACAAGAATCAGAAAAGGCCATCTGATCCATAAAATCCGTGCTAAATCTCTGTATCAGACCAGGTAGCAACTTCAGTCACTAGTAAGTATACCGCCGCAATAGCCTAACGCAAGTACCTTATGCCATCAAACCATCCGAGCATAAGCAGCGCCCTTTTCTTCAAAATGCGCTATGCCTAAAATTACTCTACAAAAACAAGAAAAATACTTGACAAATAGCGCTATTCATGATACAATATAGACAATTAGTAAACAATATGTGGAATTAAATTCTACAACTTAATTCAAAGGAGAAGAGAGATGAAACGCTTAACAATGATTGTATCAGTTTTGGTGTTGATTTTGGCGATGGCGACTTCGGTGCTGGCGCAAGACAATCTGGCACGGGTGCGGGTAGTTCACGCTTCGCCCGATGCCCCGGCAGTGGATGTATGGGCTAACGGCACGGTAGCCTTTAGCAATGCGCCCTTCAAGGGCATTACGGCTTATGCCGCTTTGCCTGGTGGAGTTTACAACTTCCAGGTGACGCCGACTGGCGCGACCGAGCCGGTCGTTATCAACATTTCCCCGGATTTACGCGCGGGGGTGGATTATACAGTTGTGGCGCTGAACACCTTGAACAGCATTGAAACCATCATCCTCGAAGACAACAACGCGCGTCCGGCTGCCGGTAAAGCCCATGTGCGCTTCGTCCACACTTCGCCCGATGCTCCCGCAGTGGATATTGCGGTAGCTGGTGGCGGCCCGGTACTCTTCAGCGGCATCCCCTTCAAGGGCGTAGGGGCCTACCTGCCGGTGGATGCGGGTGTCTACGATCTTGAAGTGCGCGTAGCCGGCACAAACACGGTAGCCCTCAGCGTCCCACGGGTGGCGCTCAATGAAGGAACGGTTTACACCATCTTTGCGATGGGGCTGGCCGGTGGCTCACCCGCATTGACCGCAGTGCCCAGCGTAGATGCCACCTATACTTCAACCTCTGCCGCCTTGCTACCTGAAAGCGGGGGCGTGCTCAACATCGGCTTTCTCAGCATCCTCTTCGCCGGTATGGCACTCATCGGTTCGGGCCTGGCTCTGCGGTTTGCAACGATCAAGGTCAAACGCCAATAACATCAACAAGTGAATAACCAACGGGGAAGGAATACCACCTTTCCCGTTGGTACTAAACCAAATCAAGCTATTGAAGGAGACATGCGATGAACAACACCATGACCGAAAAGACGTTTTTGGGCCTGCGCCGCTTCAACGCGGGGATGGGTGCCCTACACTTGATCCAGGGGCTGCTGATGATTCTTATCAGCAACGATAAGACCTACCCCTTCACCACGTCCTATTTGACCTTTGACCTATCCACATTCCGGCTGGTGCCGAACCCGCAATTTGTGGGCGATCTGCGCTTTGGCCCGGCGGTAGCGCTATTCCTGCTGATCTCAGCGATGGCGCACTTCTACCTTTCTACCATTGGTTACAACCGGTACGTCGAAAATCTCAAGAAAGGCATGAATCCCATCCGCTTCTACGAATACGCACTCAGTTCTTCATGGATGATCGTCCTCATCGCCATGCTTGTAGGCATGTGGGATGTCCCTAGCCTGGTGCTGATTTTCGCGCTCAATGCGACCATGAACCTCTTCGGGATTATGATGGAATTCCACAATCAGTACACCCAAAAGGTGAATTGGACGGCGTACCTCTACGGCGTCTTTGCGGGGATCATGCCGTGGATTGCGATTGGCATGTACTTTGCCGGCTCGCTGAGTTCTTCGGATGCCAAACCGCCGGCGTTCGTCTACGGCATCATCGCCTCGATCTTCGTGTTCTTCAATGTCTTCGCGATCAATATGGTCTTACAATACAAGAAAATCGGCCCGTGGAAGGATTACCTCTTTGGCGAGCGGGTCTACATTATCCTGAGCCTGCTGGCGAAGACTGCGCTGGCGTGGCAAATTTTTGCCGGGACGCTCGCGCCGGTGTAGGGAAAGGATAGAGGATGAAAATCGTGAAAGTGTTGTTGGGGGTGCTGTGTTCAACGACAACTAGAATTACCCATTGATGACAATTAGAAATGCCCACTCGA
>CAZDDI010000002.1:142831-184206 GCA_964504195.1 uncultured Anaerolineales bacterium | reverse complement strand
GATTTCACACAAAACCTTATTTACGGATTAATTTCTTAAAATTCATAAGCCTGTGAACATGGAGAAAATGCGCCGTTCGCAGCTACGCGAAGCGTCGCTTCGCGCTACGTCTATTTTCAAAGGAGTTCACCAGCGGCGGGATGAAAATGTAGCGCGAACTGACAGTTCGCAGCTATGCGGAGCAGATGCACAGGCTGAAGCCTGTGGCACATGGAGAGAATGCGCTGTTCGCAGCTACGCGGAGCAGACGCTTCGCGTTACGTCTATTTTCAAGGAAATTCTTCATTAACCGATGGTTCACCAGCGTTTGGATGAAAATGTAACGCGAACTGTCAGTTCGCAGCTATGCGGAGCAGATGCACAGGCTGAAGCCTGTGGCACATGGAGAGAATGTGCCGTTCGCAGCTACGCGAAGCAGACGCTTCGCGTTACGTCTATTTTCAAGGGAGAGCGCAGTTTTTTAAGGTGTTGTTGCGGTAGTTTTACAGCACCGCAACAACACCCTTCTAAAAACAGGAGGAACTTTTCATCATGGATCCACTCATCATCACGGTTCTGATCATCCTGATCGCGACTGTAATCATGCTCGTTTTTGAGGTTGTCCGCATTGACGTTGTGGCTATTCTCTGCATGTTGGCATTGGGATGGACCGGCGTGCTGACGCCGCAAGAAACGCTCTCCGGTTTTTCAAGCAATGCCGTGATCGCAATGATGGCTGTCATGATTCTAGGACAGGGCATTGCTAAAACCGGCATAATGGATCGGTTTTCACGCGCGGTCCTGGAAAAAGTGGGGACCAAAAAGTCGAGCGTGATTGGGGCAATGTCCTTATCGGTGGGGGTCCTCTCGGGGCTTATCCAGAATATCGGTGCCGCGGCGCTTTTTTTGCCGGGTATTCTCAATATCTCACGCCGGGAAAAAATCCCGGCAGGGGCTTTGATCATGCCGATAGGATTTGCGGCCATCGTAGGCGGCACATTGAGCATGGTAGGCTCAGGCCCGCTGATTCTGATCAATGACCTACTGCACAGCGCTGACCTGGCGCCTTATGGATTATTCAGCGTCACCCCGGTGGGGATGCTGCTGCTGCTTTCTGGAATTGGCTTCTTTTACTTATTTGGCAAATTCGTTCTACCGCATTCAGAGTCTCCAGGCAAATCCGTTTCGGAGCAGGATAAACTCATTGCAGCACTCCATCTGCCGCATCATATCTGGCACTATGCCATTCCCCCAGACAGCGCATTGGCAGGCAAAACGACCGAACAATCGGGTGTCTGGGGAAAATTCAATCTAAACATCCTCGGTATCTCGCAAGGCAGGGAGGCGGAGTATGCACCCTGGCGGGAAGCGAAGTTCGCGGCGGGGCAGGAGCTGGCGCTTTTGGGCAATGAAGAAAGTGTAAAAGCATTCGCCTCCGCCTATAACCTGAACCATCGAGACCGGGGGTATCGCTTTTCCCGTCTCAACGATCCAGAGCGCGCCGGTTTTGCAGAAGTCATTATCCCGCCCCGTTCGGACATAGTGGGGCAGACCCTGCGCCAATTTTCACTGCGCAAACGGTATGCCGTGGAGCCGGTGATGCTGTTCAGCCAGGGAGAAGAAATTCGGGGTGATTTTTCAGACCGTCAAATATTTCCCGGCGACACCATCATTGTCTATGGTTTGTGGGAGAATATCAGCGATCTGAAAGCGAACGCTGATTTTGTGGTGGCGACGCCGTTCACGGTCGAAAAGAAACAAAAGCCCTCAAAATTATGGGGGGCCGCGTTGTGTTTCCTGGGCGCCATTGGATTAGCCATGACCGGCGCTCCCATCTCGCTGGCATTTTTCACCGGCGCTATCGCGATGGTACTGATCCGGGCACTCACCATCCAGGAAGCCTATCAAGCCATCGAGTGGAAGGTTGTTTTTCTGCTTGCCGGGCTGATTCCGCTGGGGGTCGCCATGCAGAAGACTGGAACTGCCGCTTTTCTGGCAGAGAAAGTGATGTCGCTGGTTCAGGGGGGGCATCCGGCGCTGATCCTGTTGACCGTGGCGGTTTTATCCACCCTGTTTTCGCTGTTTATGTCCAACGTGGGGGCGATTGTGGTGTTAGCCCCGCTGGTCATGAGCATGGCGCACATCGGCGGACTCGATCCCCGTCCCCTGGCTTTGATGGCAGCGGTATGTGCGGCAAATTCCTTTATTTTGCCCACCCACCAGGTCAATGCGTTGCTGATGTCCTCCGGCGGATATCGCAATGCAGACTATTTCAAGGCCGGCGGCGGAATGACCTTGCTATTTCTTGTGGTCGTTGTGCCCATGTTTTACTTTTTCTATCTATAAACCTAGCAACTAAAGGAGAAATCTCATGCTGCTCAAACATTTTTTCGTCGGTAAAATTGCTCACAGCTCTTACCTTCTCGCGGGACAGAACTATTGCGCCATCATTGATCCGCAGCGGGATGTTGATGTCTACATCGCCGAAGCCCGTGCGATGGGGGTGGAAATCACCCACATTCTGCAAACCCATCTTCATGCCGATTTCGTTTCGGGACATATAGATTTGGCGCAAAAAACCGGCGCAAAAATCTACATAGCGAAATCGGCGCAGTGTACCTTCGACCATGTGGCCCTGTCGGAAGGCGATTCCATAGAATTGGAAGATATGCTGCTCCAGGTATTGGAAACCCCCGGCCATACCCCGGAACATCTCAGCTATGTCGTGAGCGACACATCCCGGTCAGATAGCCCGATCGGCGTGTTTGTGGGAGATACACTTTTTGTTGGGGATGTAGGCAGGCCAGACCTTTTTCCTGACCTGGCGGAGGAACTGGCGGGGAAACTCTACCACAGCCTGCATGAGAAATTGTTGAAGCTGCCTGATTATGTTGAAGTCTATCCGGCGCACGGCGCGGGTTCCTTGTGCGGGCGGGCTATGGGTGCCAAATGGCGTTCCACCATCGGCTATGAACGTAACTTTAACCCGGCTCTTCAAATCAAAAACGAATCCATGTTTATCGAATCGCTCACGCAAGATATGCCCCCGGCCCCAGATCATTTTAGCCGCTGTAGCGACATCAACCGCCGTGGCCCGGCTCTGGTTGCCGATCTTCCCACAATGGAAGAACTAAGCCCAGGCCAATTCAAGGAACGCATGAGCGACGAAAATGTTATCCTGATGGATGCCCGCGGTTATCACGCCTTTGCCAGCCAGCACATCCCCGGCGTCTGGCATCTTGATCTCAACGGCAACTTTCCGACTTTTGCCGGCTGGGTTTTGCCGACGGACAAGGATATCTTATTGATAGCCGATGATTATCAAAAGGCGTTGGAAGCTACTACCTGGGCACGCCGGGTGGGTGTGGATAGGATTGTGGGTTATCTGGATGGCGGCATGGTCGCCTGGGCCGTGGCGGGATTTAAGAGCAGTCATATCGAGCTGGCTTCAGCCGAGGACTTGCACGACATGATCACCGGCCCTACCAGTTTTGTACTGCTGGACGTGCGCGCACCGCTTGAATATGCGGATACCCACATCAAAGGCGCAATCAATATCCCGGTGGCTGAGTTGCGCACCCGCCACCATGAACTGAACAAGGACAAAACCACCGTCCTTATTTGCAGCTCGGGGAATCGTTCCACGCTCGGCGCCAGCATTCTCAAACAGCATGGATTCAACGATGTCACTAATGTCGCCGGAGGCTTGACTGGCTATAGCGCCGCCGGGTACATCCGGGAGTGCCGGGTATGTGTCAATCCGCATGGCTCCAGATTCTACACGAACTTTAGCGACGTTATTAAAAAACACTGGGATACAGAATAAACCATGGAGGCAATCTGATGGAATTCTTAACAGAAGTGCGCTGGTCGCCTTATGCAGTTGGGGTTGGCATCGGCATCCTGAGCTGGTTCACCTTTCTCATCTCCAGAAAACCGCTCGCATGTTCAACCAGCTTTGCCAGAACCAGCGGCATGATTGAAAAACTGTTTTTGGGCAAAAAGGTTGATCTGAAGCCTTACTACCAAAAGATAGGGCTTGCCGTGGACTGGCAATGGATGCTGGTGGTGGGCGTTATCATCGGCTCGCTGATTTCGGCGCTGCTGTCCGGTGATTTTCGCTGGCAGTGGGTTCCTTCGCTCTGGAAAACCGCATTTGGCGGCAACCCGTACCTGCGCGTCATCGTGGCGCTGGTTGGCGGCGTTTGCATCGGTTTTGGCGCGCGCTGGGCAGGCGGATGCACCAGCGGGCATGGTATCAGCGGAACCCTCCAGCTTGCCGTTTCAAGCTGGATTTCGGCGATATGTTTTTTCATTGGCGGCATTCTGACGGCGCACATTATCTTCATCTTAATCGGTTAACAGGAGGGGGACATGCAGACATCTGTACGAAAGAAAGAGATATCGCCCCTGCTCTGGGGTTTGGCGTTCGGGATTGTGTTCGGCTTTTTGCTTCAGAAAGGCGGCGCGACAAGCTATGACGTGATTATCGGGCAACTGCTGCTCACCGATTTCACCGTCCTAAAAATCATGCTTTCCGCAGTTTTGGTCGGCATGATGGGTATCTATGCGATGAAAGCCCTGGGTTGGGTGGAACTTTATCCCAAATCAGGCTCTGCGGGCAAGAACATTATTGGCGGATTGATTTTTGGGGTAGGCTTTGCGGTATTGGGCTATTGTCCCGGCACCATTGCGGGCGCTATCGGTAACGGCGCACTGGACGCTGTGGTCGGAGGACTGGCGGGAATTCTAATCGGTTCCGGCCTTTTTGCCGCACTTTACCCGCGACTCAGGCAGGGCATTCTGAAGAAAGGTGATTTTGGCGACCTGACCTTCCCGCGCTTGTTCAAAGTCAACGATTGGGTGATCGTCATCCCCGCTGCAACGCTCATTTTTATCATGCTGTATTGGCTGGAACGAGCCGGTTTGTAAATCTCATAATAGAAAGCTGGAGATGCAGAATACCCACAAAGCATTTGCACAATAATCCTGCACCAGATCACCAAGATGTGGAGATAAAAATCCACACAGCGCCGATGACAGCCCATCCCTTTTCGTTTATGCTCAGGGTAGCCAAATTTTAATCTTGAACCCGAAGGCATTTTACTATACGAACCATCTGTGCGGATACCGAAAAAATCTACGGGTTTAACAAAATCGGATGGAGGGGACGGCTATGCACGATGAACACAAAACAAAGCTGCAACTTTTGAACACGTTGGCAGCATTACGCCAATACGTCGCTGAGCTAGAAACGGCGAAAGCCGGGAATCTGCCTGCTGCCGCAGGTCAGGCGGGCAAACGGGCTAAGACCATCGAGAAGGCACGCACGGAGTCGTTGCAGGCTTCGGAAACACGTTACCGGCGACTCTTCGAGGCTGCCCAAGACGGGATCCTCATTCTCGACGCAAAGACGGGACAAATCACCGACGTCAACCCCTTCCTGACAGACCTGTTGGGCTATGCGCACGCCGATCTAGTGGGTAAGACACTCTGGGAAATTGGCCCAGTCAAGAATATTGCGGCGACCCGGGAGGCATTTGCAGAATTGCAAAGCCAGGCATACATCCGTTACGAAGATTTGCCGCTTGAAACCCATAACGGGCAGCGCATTGACGTGGAGTTTGTCAGCAACATCTACCTGGCTGATGACAAGAACGTAATCCAATGCAACATTCGTGACATCACGGCGCGCAAACAAGGCGAAAACATTATTCAGTTGCGGCTATTATTCGAGTACGCCACTGACCATTCACTGGAAGAATTGATGCAAAAAGCGCTCGACGAAATCGGGCAAATCACCGGCAGCCCGCTCGGCTTTTATCACCTGGTAGAGGCTGACCAAAAAACACTCTCGCTTCAGGCCTGGTCCACACGCACCCAACAAGAATTTTGCACAGCAGAAGCCAAAGGTATGCACTATAGCATAGATGATGCCGGCGTGTGGATAGATTGTGTCCGCCAGCGAAAACCCGTCATCCACAACGACTATACCGCGCTGCCCCACCGCAAAGGTATGCCAGAAGGTCATGCAAAAATCATTCGCGAACTGGTCGTACCCACCCTGCGCGGGGATCGTATCGTCTCTATTCTGGGCGTTGGCAACAAGCCCTCCGATTATGACGAAAAGGATGTCGAATTAGTGGCCTACGTTGCCGATGTCGTCTGGACCATCGTCGAACACAAGCAAGCGCAAGAAGCGCTGCACCTCTACGCCGAAGAACTGGCAGCGCAGATTACCGAACTGGATGCCTTTGCTCACACGGTGGCGCACGACCTCAAAAGCCCGCTTAGTGTAATCACTGGTTTCGCGCAACTTTTAGTAAACCGTTATGAAACCATGTCGCCCGAGGATATAACCGAAGCCATACAATACATTTTCCGGACCGGAAAAAAACTCAATACCATCATTGAAGAATTGATGCTGCTGACCGGCGTCCGCAAGCAAACGGTCATTCCCGAGCCGCTGGATATGCACAATATTGTTCGGGAAGCCCTCAATCGCTTGCAGATGCTCATTCAAGACCAACAAGCCCAAATCACTGTGCGCGATGAAACCATGTGGCCGGTTGCATTGGGCTATGCCTCGTGGATCGAAGAGGTGTGGGCCAACTATATCTGCAACGCCATCAAGTATGGGGGACGACCGTCACACGTGGAATTGGGCGCCACGATGCAGGCAGATAGCAAGGTACGCTTTTGGGTACGGGATAACGGCCCTGGCCTAAGCGCAGAGGCCCAGGCTAAGTTGTTCACCCCCTTCACCCAGCTAAGCCAGGTGCGCGCCAATGGCCATGGCCTGGGTCTATCTATCGTGCGGCGGATTGTGGAAAAGTTGGGCGGTCAAGTGGGCCTGGAGAGTGAAATCGGGCAAGGCAGCACGTTCTTCTTTACCTTGCCGGCAGGGGTGTAGACAAGCAGGGCGCTCGATGCATCTTCACCACCGTATAACTGACTGTATTGGCTGGAACGGGCCGGTTTGTAACATCTGCCATAAAAAATGACTAATTTAAGGAGGTGCAGTATGAAGACTAAAGATACGACGGAATCCCCCATTTACCTTGCCCTGAATATGTCTAAAGTTTTGAACAATGAAGAAAGTTTCAATCTGATGGACAAAGTGGGGCCTCGGGTATGTATCACCACGGCCACACACCCGGGATTTGTTGGTTTTATGGCTAATATCCAAACAGGGATTTTACCTCTTGCTGGTAGATTTGGAGGAGGTAGCATTCACATGGAAAAAACGCTAAACCCTCTCCGCAACTATCAGTATACCATGTGGAAACATTGGCAAGATCATGACGAATTTCATGCACAACAATTCGACCGAATCTTTGAGCTATGTACCAGTTGCCTGGAAATGGTAGTAGAAGGCCCATGGGAGCCGGTTTACAGCATTGTCAAAGCCAAAATGGCACCGGTTCGATCTATGGGGCAAATCGCCGATCTCGGTAAAGATTTTATACAGCAAAAAGATTTTGTCCGCTTTGCCACCCCACAGCGCTGTGTTGCCATCGGCGAACATACGGTGATTCCGGGAAGGGAAAAGGCCTTTGAAGAAGGCGCAATCAAAACTATGGAAGCCTTGTCTGACTCCACCGGTTTTCTCGGGTACATGATTTTAAAACAAATCGGAGTCTGCGCCTTGGGCAGCTTTATGCTCGACCCGGTATCCATGGCAGAAACCTTGCAAACACTCGGAGCCAACCCGCCGAGGAACCCGAAACCGCTGTTCAAAACACTGGATGCCACGCCAAGCCCGCCGGAATACCTTATTCACAGTGAGTGGGACGCGACGGAACTGGCTCAGTTGGGTTTCGCAAAAGTTCTGGTGAACCATAACATTAGAAAAATCCATGATGATGGCGTGATGGCCCATCTTATCCGAGGGCCTTACATCATGTTTTTTCAACCAACGATGGAAGAATCTGGCTGGAGGGCCTTTTTGTAATGATGAAAAGCAGAAATTCACTCACCGTCATTCAACTGAACGACAGCCATGCTTATTTTGATTTACACCAGGAAATGTTCTGGCAGGGGGGGCAGGCCGTCTATCGTCCTGCGGGAGGGTATGCCCGCATTGCCACCATCGTAAAGCAGATTCGGGCCGCAAACCCGGAGCGGGTACTCTTTTGCGACTGCGGAGATACGCTCCACGGCACTTATCCCGCCGTGAAGACGCAGGGGCAGGCCATGGTTCCTGTTTTGAATGCGTTGGGCCTCGATGCGATGACGGCCCATTGGGAATTTGCTTACGGCCCTGCAGCTTTCAAGCAGCGCGCAGCGGAGCTCAGCTATCCGCTGCTGGCAATCAATGTGTACGATCAGGCGACGCAGGAGCGGTTCTTTCCGCCGTACAGCGTGAAGGAGATCGGCGACTTGCGGATTGGCATCGTGGGTGTTGCCTCCAACATTATAGACAAAACCATGCCGCCCTCCTTCAGCGAAGGACTGGAATTCACCCTGGGGCGCGAAGAACTCCCTGCCATCATCAATGTTCTCCGCACTCAGGAGAAGGTAGACCTGGTCGTCCTCATCTCCCACCTCGGGTTTCCCCAGGATATGAAACTATTGTCGGAGGTGCAGGGTGTTGATATTTGCCTGAGCGGGCATACCCATAATCGCCTGTATAAACCGGCGCTTCAGGGGCAAACGTTGATCATACAATCGGGCTGCCACGGTTCTTTTTTGGGCCGCCTGGATCTGGAAATCGAGGAGGGACACGTCGTTGACTACCGGCACCAACTGCTTGAGGTGGAAGCCAAGATAGCCCCTGATCCCGCAGTCGGTGAACTCATACGGCAAGCGCTCGCGCCTTACGAAGACGAACTCTCGACGGTTGTGGGTGAAACGGCGACGGCCCTCAATCGAGGCACCACGTTGGAAACGACAATGGATAATTTCCTGCTGCAAGCGTTGCTGGAAAGCACGGGCGCGCGCTTAGCATTTTCGAATGGCTGGCGCTATGGCGCACCGATTATTCCGGGAACGGTCACGCTGAATGCCCTCTACAACATGATCCCGATGAACCCGCCAATCTCAACGGTTGAGTTGACGGGCGAGGAAATTGTTGCGATGCTGGAAGAAAATCTGGAACGGACGTTTGCGCGCGATCCGTATGACCAGATGGGGGGGTACGTCAAACGGGGGCTTGGTTTCAATGCCTACATCAAAATCGAAAATCCTCCCGGACAGCGCGTGCAGCAAGTTTTTGTTGGCGATGAAGAGCTGCAACCTGAGAGCTATTACCCCACGGCGTTTGTCACCGCACAAGGCGTGGCGCAGAAGTACGGGCGCAATCGCCAACAGCACCCTGAGCGCAGCATAGAGGCGCTGAGGGCATATCTGGTCGGGCATCGCCCGCTGCACGCAGAACTACGGGGCACGTTCGTCGCTGTATAGGAGGAAAAATGAATAGAGTGTGTTTAATTTCAGTTATGGAATGAAGACTGCACGGTCGGAAACCGCCCCCTCTCAACTCAAGATGAAACACACCTAAATGATCCTGCACCAGACCACCAAGATGTGGAGATCAAAATCCACACAACGCCGATGACAACCAATCCTTTTTCGTTTATGCTTAGGGTAGCCAAATTTTGACCTTAACCCGTTCAAACCGGTGATAACTGCCAACATGCTTAGTTTTCATTGTAGGAAACATCGCCAGGGTTATGTGGACAATCTGAACAAGCTGATTACAGGCACAAACTACGTTAATGCCGTATTGGGCGGCAATGCTTGGATACAGGGATAAAAAATAGACACGATTTGCGGAGGAACTTATGAACATGTCTCAATCTGGACATGATGCCCACGCCGGGCACGGTAAAAACCGCACCGACCACAGCGGACACGAGCAGCTGTTCCGCATCCGCTTCTGGTGGAGCTTGCTGTTAAGCATTCCAGTGCTGGCCTACAGTCCACTCATTCAGCGCGCCCTGCACTTCACCGCGCCCATCTTCCCCGGCAGCGCGTGGATTCCCTTCGCCTTCTCACTGGTCATCTTCGGCTACGGTGGCGTGCCCTTCCTGCAAATGGCGGTTCCGGAAATCCGCAACCGCAAGCCCGGCATGATGACGCTCATCTCGCTGGCAATTTCTGTCTCCTTCGTCTACAGTCTACTGGCACAACTGACCAACATCGGCGAAGGTTTCTTCTGGGAGTTGGTCACGCTGATTGACATCATGTTGCTCGGTCACTGGCTGGAGATGCGCTCCGTGCGCCAGGCTTCGGGGGCCTTGAACGAACTTGCAAAACTGATACCAGACACGGCGGAGCGCATTCAGCCAGATGGCTCCACCGAGACCGTCTCCGCCACGGCGCTCCGGACGGGTGACTTGCTTCTGGTACGCCCTGGGGCCAGCGTCCCAGCGGATGGCGAAGTGACCGAGGGCGAATCCAGTCTGAACGAAGCCCTGATTACCGGTGAATCGCGTCCGGTCAAGAAAACCCCCGGTGCCAAAGTGATTGCCGGAACGATTAACGGCGATGGCAGTCTGCGCGTGCGCGTCACTGCCACCGGCGACCAGACCGCCCTGGCGGGCATCATGCGCCTCGTCGAGCAGGCGCAGCAGTCCAAATCACACACACAGGTGCTGGCGGACAAAGCCGCAGGCTGGTTGTTTTACATCGCCCTGGCCGTGGCCGCCCTGACGGCAGTTGTCTGGGTGCTCGCCATCGGTTTCAACGTGGAAGTGCTGAAACGGGTCGTGACCGTGCTGGTTATCGCTTGCCCACATGCTCTGGGGCTGGCTGTCCCGCTGGTGGTGGCGATCACTACATCGTTGGGTGCCCGCAACGGCATCCTGGTGCGTGATCGTTTGTCACTGGAAGCCGCTCGGCAGATTGACGTGGTGGTCTTCGACAAGACTGGCACACTGACCAAGGGCGAGTTCGGTGTAGTGGATATGAAGGTACTGGATGATTGGCAGGAAAATGGCGCCTTGGCACTGGCCGCTGCCATTGAGGGCGATTCGGAACACCCAATCGCCCAAGCCATTCGGCAATCGGCAGGAGAGCGAGAACTGTCTCTACCCGCCGTGAGTGATTTCTCGGCCCTGAAAGGGCGCGGTGTGCAAGCCATGCAGAATGGTAAAACCGTGTATATGGGCGGCCCACGCCTGCTGGAAATGCTTAACCTGACTCCTTCTGGCGAATTCCAGTCTTTTGCCCAATCGGCTGGCAAGAAATCCCAAAGCGTAATCTACCTCGCCACAAATGAGCAGATCGTTGCAGCCTTTGCCGTGGCCGACGTCGTGCGTCCCGAAAGCAAAGAAGCCGTCCGCCGACTGCACGAAATGGGCGTTGAGGTCGCTATGCTGACCGGTGACAGCCATGAGGTGGCCCAGGCTGTGGCCGCCGAACTAGGCATTGACCACGTCTTTGCCCAAGTGCTGCCGGAGCAAAAAGTCCAGAAAGTGGCCGACTTGCAGGCGCAGGGCAAACACGTTGCTGTGGTCGGCGACGGCGTGAACGACGCTCCCGCCCTCACCAAAGCCGATGTCGGCATTGCTATTGGCGGCGGCACGGACGTAGCCATTGAATCCGCCGGGGTGATCCTGGTCAATAGCAACCCGCTGGATGTGGTGAAAATCATCGCACTGAGCCGCGCCAGTTACCGCAAGATGGTCCAGAACTTGTGGTGGGCGGCAGGCTACAACATCATCGCGCTGCCACTGGCAGCGGGCGTCCTGGCTCCCTGGGGCATCCTGCTATCGCCTGCGATCGGGGCGGTTTTTATGTCGCTGAGTACGATCATCGTTGCCCTCAATGCGCAACTGCTGCGCCGCGAGCAGTTAACTTGACCCTGGCTACATCTGCCGATTGATTACTACCGCTATCGAGCGAATCAAGCGAATCAGATGAACACAGTGACGGTCACAGCGAATATGACGCGGAGACTTTCCGCAAGGCCGTTGTGAACGGCCAACATCCGGATAGGAAAGTGCTAAACCAGGATATGCCGCCATCGCGCTGTTGGGGCTGGGAATCACGTTGGTTATATGGCCTTTACTTCCCAACGGGCCGCCCAACAAATCGTTCGTGCCGAATTGCTAATCCTGGCTTTAATTGAAAGTGACTTGGGCCACAACCACTCAACTGTGGGGGTATTTGCTAACCCACAATCGGCACAACTCAAGCGCGTTCGACAATCTGATCAACTGGGAATTTGCCCTACAGAACGCCAGCTAATGGCGGGCACATTAGGGACAGCGGCACTCGTCATTGGATGGATATGAGCAAACGACAACCCCCACCGATAAAAAAGGAGACAAGCAATGAGCATGATGACGACGAAAGACGGTACGCAGATCTATTACAAGGACTGGGGCACAGGCCAGCCGGTAGTGTTCAGCCACGGCTGGCCCCTCAATGCGGATAGCTGGGAGGCTCAAATGCTGTTCCTGGCCTCCAACGGCTATCGCTGCATTGCCCATGACCGTCGCGGCCATGGGCGGTCAAGCCAGCCCTGGAATGGTAACGAGATGGACACGTATGCCGATGACCTTGCGGAACTCATCGAGAAGCTCGACCTGAAAGGTGCCGTCCTAATCGGCTTCTCCGCAGGCGGCGGCGAAGTGGCCCGCTATATCGGCCGCCACGGCACAAAACGATTGACCAAAGCCGTGTTGGTTTCCGCCGTCCCGCCGCTGATGCTGAGAACGGCGGCCAATCCCGATGGCTTGCCGATGGAGAAATTCGATGAGATCCGCCAGGGATCTACCGCCGACCGCTCGCAGTTCTACAAGGATATCGCCAGCGGCCCATTCTTCGGGGCCAACCGGCCCGGTTCCAAGGTCTCACAAGGCATGATTGACTCGTTTTGGTTGCAAGGCATGCAAGCCGGGGCCAAAAACACCTTCGACTGTATCCAGGCGTTCTCCGAGACGGATTTCACCGAAGACCTCAAGAAGTTCGATGTGCCGACGTTGATCATTCATGGCGACGACGACCAGATTGTACCGATCGGTGCCGCAGCTCTCCGCTCAGCGGAGCTGGTCGAGGACGTGACCCTAAAAATTTACGCCGGCGCACCCCATGGCATTGCGTACACGCACCGGGATCAGCTCAACGCCGACCTGTTGGCCTTCCTTAAAACTTGAGAGTATTGAGTGAGGTTTTCAATGGCAAAGAACAAAATCCCCAGTCACGTTGGCTTCATTCCCGATGGAAATCGCCGCTGGGCTGTAGATCATGGTCTGTCGAAACAATCTGGATATGCCCACGGCATTGACCCTGGATTTCTATTGTACGAGAAATGCAAAGAATACGGGATCAAAGAAGTTTCCATCTATTGCTTTACCCAGGATAACACCAAGCGGCCTTCCATCCAGAAACAGGCCTTTATCGAGGCCACCGTTGCATTCGCCTTCGAGATTGTACGCCGTGGAGCGGCTTTGCTGATTGTCGGCGATGAAACCTCTCCGCTATTCCCCGCTGCCTTGAAAGAATTCCGGCAGCGCCAGGGTGTGGGGATGAAGGTGAATCTACTCGTCAACTATGGCTGGGAATGGGATCTGGCCGGTCTTAAAAACGGCGGGCTACGTTCAGGTGAAGTTTCACGTCTGGATTTGATTGTACGCTGGGGAGGCGCACGCCGGTTGAGCGGCTTTCTCCCGGTGCAATCGGTTTATGCGGATTTTTATGTCAGAGATGAATATTGGCCAGATTTTGAGCCACAACATTTTGAGCAAGCGCTCGCCTGGTTTAAAAATCAGGATCAAACACTCGGCGGGTAATTCGGCATCCGTCATAACCTGGTCATAGAGGGTCTGGCACACTACCAGCGAAACATCAGGCCAGGTTCAATCAGTTGGCAGACACACGTAAAAAGGCAGCAGGCCTGTCAGCCTGAGTGTTGGCGTCATAACAAGTACCTCGTATTTGAGGCAATCTAACTAGACGATGTTAAAGTCGTCAAGTGGAGAAGTAACCATGAATGGTTATGCGCAAGACAGCGCCGGCTTCAGCATGAAGTGGGACGCCTCACCACCTCATCAAGGCCGGCCATGTGCCCATAAAACTCGCTGCGACCTATTCGCCGCCGAATTGGTCGGATGCCGTGGGCCACCTTACTCGCACCGAAGCAGGGGAGGGCAACGAACACTTCAAGAAGGGTCAAAAAACATAAACTGGAGAAATCGCTATGAAAGGCTATGTGAAAAACATTGAAAGCATCACTGTCGAGAATCAAGATTTTCGCCAGGTGCTATACACGGCTAAGAACTGTCAGCTCGTCGTCATGGCGTTAAAGCCCAAGGAAGAGATCGGGATGGAAGTACACCAACTCGATCAGTTCTTTCGCGTGGAGGAAGGAACGGGCGAGGCCATCCTCGATGGCGTTCGCACGGCGATCAGCGCAGGTTTCGCCGTGCTTGTCCCGGCTGGAGCGAAGCACAACATCATTAATACCGGCAGTGTTCCATTGAAGCTGTATACGCTCTATGCGCCGCCGAACCATCAGGACGGCATTGTCCACCATACCAGTGCCGAGGCGGAGAAGGACACCGAACACTTCGACGGTAAAACGACGGAATAGTGACCCGATTTTACATTAGCCGCCAGTTGGCGGGCATTACCCACAAAGGAGATCAATCATGAGCAAAGAAGAGATGGCAAGTAAATTGGAAAAGGACTTGGGTCATCACGAAGGCGCACACCGGGCTGCCGGCGGCGAGCTGCATCAGCTTGCCGGTGGCGAACACCCTGCGCTCACCACGAACCAGGGCGTCGCGCTTTCCGATAATCAAAACTCGCTCAAGGCCAATCCGCGCGGCCCTACGCTGCTGGAAGATTTCGTCCTTCGCGAAAAAATCATGCACTTCGATCATGAGCGTATTCCGGAGCGGATCGTTCACGCGCGAGGGACGGGAGTGCATGGCTTCTTCGAACTGACGACTTCCTTGAAACCCTACACCACCGCCAAAGTTCTGACCGAGGTAAGTACGAAGACTCCCGTGTTTACGCGGATATCAACCGTTGCGGGCGGCGCGGGTTCGGTTGACACCCCACGTGATGTACGCGGATTTGCGGTCAAGTTTTACACCCAGGAAGGCAACTGGGATCTGGTCGGCAACAACATTCCCGTTTTCTTCATCCAGGATGCCATCAAATTCCCCGACCTGATTCATGCTGTAAAAATGGAACCCGACCGCGGCTTCCCGCAAGCGGCAAGCGCGCACGACACCTTCTGGGATTTCATTTCGCTCACGCCTGAATCCATGCACATGGTAATGTGGATCATGTCTGATCGCACCATTCCGCGTTCGCTGCGGATGATCGAAGGCTTTGGTATCCATAGCTTCCGGCTGATTAACGCCGCCGGGGAATCAACCTTCGTCAAATTCCACTGGCGTCCAAAACTCGGTTTGCAATCCACTATTTGGGATGAGGCCGTTAAGATTGCCGGGGCTGATCCTGACTTCCATCGTCGCGATATGTTCGACGCCATCACGGCTGGCAATTTCCCGGAATGGGATCTCGCAGTTCAGCTATTCACCCAGGAGGAAGCAGACAGATTCCCATTCGATCACCTGGACGCGACCAAGCTGATTCCCGAAGAGCTGGTGCCCTTGAAAGTGATTGGCCGCATGGTGTTGGATCGCTGGCCGGACAATTTCTTCGCTGAAACCGAACAGGTGGCTTACTGCCCCGGGAATATCGTGCCCGGCATTGATTTCTCGAACGATCCACTGTTGCAAGGCCGTCTGTTCTCCTATATCGACACGCAGCTTTCACGCCTGGGATCACCCAATTTCCACCAGATCCCGATCAACGCGCCCAAGTGCCCATTCGGCAATCATCAACGCGACGGCCACATGCAGATGGCGCTACAGGCGGGCCGGGTTGCGTATGAGCCTAACTCCTTGTCAGAAACCTCGCCCCGCGAAACACCGACCCAGGGTTTTCGTAGCGCTGCGGTCCCTGAAACCGGCGAGAAGAGCCGCATCCGCGCCGAGAGTTTCGCCGACCACTACAGCCAGGCGCGACAGTTCTATCTCAGCCAAACCGCCCACGAACAGGCGCACATCGCCTCAGCCCTGGTGTTTGAGCTTTCCAAGGTCGAACATCTCCATATCCGTGAGGCGATAGTCGCTCACCTGCGGCATATCGAAGAAGACCTCGCCAAACGGGTCGCTGTAGGTCTTGCGCTCGACAAAATGCCGGCTGCGCCGGCGCTCGCCGTGCCCGTGCAAAAAATGCAGCTTTCACCCGCCGTGCAGCTCATCGGCAAGATGAAAGACACGCTCATGGGGCGCGCGGTCGGCATTCTGATCGCGGACGGTTCAGACGGTACCCTCATCAAGGCCATTAAAAAGGCTGCAACCGATGCGGGGGCGGCCGTAAAGATCATCGCGCCCAAGGTAGGCGGCGCCAAGCTGGCCGACGGCTCCATGCAGGCAGCTGACGGGCAACTGGCAGGTACGCCTTCCGTGCTTTTCGATGCGGTCGCCGTCGTCCTCTCCGCAGAAGGTGCCACGACGCTCTCAAAGGAAAGCGCCGCGATAGATTTTGTGCGGGATGCTTTCGGTCATCTCAAAGCCATTGCGGTGGATCAAGGGGGGCAGGCCCTGTTGCGAAAGGCGAATGTCGGACAAGACGCGGGCATCGTGGAGGCCAACGACCAGGCAGCCTTCATTGCAGCGGCAAAAACACGTCAATGGGATCGGGAAAAGTCTGTTCGAACATTGGCATGACCCCCGTCTGAAGCAAGCTGATAAACTGGGGCGTCGGGTGGATGCACGAGCAAAACCATACTCCGTGCGGGCTGAATTTGGACTTTTTATTACGCGCAATGAGATTTACCCAAAAGTTGCTACCTGACCGCTAGAATGCTTATAGGACACGGATTTGCACAGATTTTACGGATAAGAATCAGAAAAAAAGAAAAAATCCGTGTGATCCGTAAAATCCGTGTCCTAAATCTCTGAATCAACCTAAGCAACAATTGAAATTACGTTTATGAAAAAACCAAAACCTACCCGCATGCAGTATAACGCGAATTCCAGTTGCGTTTACGATCCATCGTATTCGTGTGTGGACGGCCCGGGATGTGCTTCGCAATCGCAGGGCATGAATACGCCTCTTTGCGGTGACTTAAATACGGCCACCGCAAAGAGGCAATGCCCGAGTCTTGAGTAAATGAGGTAAGCCCATGTTTGACCAAATTCTCCTCCCGCTGGATCGCTCGACGCTGGCCGAGTGCGTGTTGCCACATGCAATCGCCATTGCGCGCGCGTGCGGCTCCCAAATCACCCTCCTGAGCGTGATGGAGACGCCGCATGAAGCGCGCTGGCGGCAGGCCATGGATCCGCTCAACTGGCAAATCCGCAAAGCCGAAGCGGAAATGTACTTGGACGAAGTGGCCCTGCGCCTGCAAGCCGCTGACTTGCCCACCGCAACGCATATCCTCGAAGGATTTGCGGCGGAACAAGTCATTGACTTTGCGGACACCCACGCCTCCCAATTGATCATCCTGAGCAGTCATGGGCTGAGCGGCTTGAGCGACTGGGGCGTAAGCAGCGTCGTGCAGAAAATCGTGCAGCGTGCGACCACTTCGGTGATGATTGTGCGCGCGGCACAGCCCGTGACGACGGCGGAAACCGGCTTGCGCTATCAGCGCATCCTTGTGCCGCTGGATGGCACCCCACGCGCCGAAACCGCCCTCCCCGCCGCCGTGACCCTGGCGCGCGCCCATGACGCGCATATCGTCTTAGGCCACCTCGTCCAGCAGCCGGCCCTGCCCCGCAGAACGCCGGCCAGCCGCGAGGATATCGCGCTGGCTAACCGGCTGGTGGAACATAATCAGGCCGAAGCCACCCAATATCTGGAGCAACTGCGGTCGCGGCTGAGCGGGAACGTGGAGGCGCGCGTCAGTGTCAGTGAACACTTCGCGGCCACGTTGCATGAATGGGTCGCGCAAGAGAGCATTGACCTGGTGCTGCTCAGCGCGCATGGAATCTCTAGCCAAACGCGCGGGCTGTATGGCGATGTGGTCACCAATCTGATTACTTATGGCACGACGCCGTTGATCATCCTACAGGATAGCTCGCCAGCCCCAACCACCCCCAACGCAGAGGTGAGCGTCGCACCCAGAGGGCAATAACGCATGGCTAAATCGTCCTTTCCGTTGCCTCAGTATTTGAAAGCGCAGGCAGAGCTCTTTCGCGCCGCGACGCGGCAGCTGCAATCTCGGGACAATCCCCAATCGCTTACCGAAGCTGCCGAGTGGCTGCCCGATAATTTCTATCTGGTCCAACAAACCTGTCGCCAAATCCGCGAGGATATGCCGGCCAGTTTCTATCGTCAATTGCCGCAACGCGACACCGGGCCGCTACAGGGTTATCCACGGGTCTATGCCCTGGCCCAAAAATTGATCGTGATGCGCCAGGCGCGGCTCGATATGGAGCATATCACGCGCTTTGTGCAGCGCTATCAGACATTCGCGCCCTTGACATCGGGTGAATTGTGGGCGCTGCCCGTGATGCTCCGCCTGGGACTGGTCGAGTTCCTGGCGCAAAGCATCAGCCGCATCACCGCGCTGCCCCGGCCCGAGGTGCTCCCTACGCTGGCCTTGCCCCAAACGCTCACCGGCAATGAGACGGTCGCCAACTGCATTATGAGTCTGCGCCTGCTGGCGAATCAGGATTGGCAGGACTTCTTTGAAAGCGTCAGCCAGGTCGAAGTCATTTTGCGCACTGATCCGGCGCGCGTCTATGCCCAGATGGATCGGGAAACGCGCGACCGCTATCGCAAGGTGATCGAAAAAATGGCGCGCGCCACCGGGCAGGATGAGCAAGCCATCGCGCGCCAAGTGGTAGACTTGGCTCACGCCGCTTCGCCGACAGACACGCCACGCGCCGCACACGTCGGCTACTATCTACTTGATGTGGGTCGCGTACAGCTCGATGCCCGCGTGGGCTATCGCGCGCCCCTGAGCTCGCGCGTGCGCCGGGGCGCTCTGGATCATCCGACGCCGGTGTATCTCGGCGGTGTCGTGTTGCTCACATTTAGCGTTGTGCTCGGCGGCGTCCTCTACGCGCAAGGGGCCGGCGCGACACTGCTGCAAACGCTGGCGGTCGGATTGCTGCTGCTCATCCCGGCGCTCACGATAGCCGTCACTCTGATCAATTGGCTCATTACGCAGGGCATTCCCCCGCGCGTGCTGCCCAAGATGGATTTTGAGGATGCCATCCCTGCCGAGAGCAAGACCCTGGTGGTCATCCCCTCAATGTTATCGAGCGCCGCCGAAGTCAAGTCGCTGCTCAAACAAGTGGAATTGCACTTTTTGCGGAGCCAAGATCCGCATCTGTATTTTGCGCTGCTCACCGATTTGCCCGACACGCGGCAGCCGCCAGAATCCGGCGCGGATCCATTAGTGGAACAAGCCACCGCCGGTATCTGCACGCTCAATGAGAAATATCACCGCGCCACGTCAGGGCCGTTTTACCTCTTTCATCGCGATCCCCGCTGGAATGCAAACGAGGAGCGATGGATGGGTTGGGAGCGCAAACGCGGCAAATTACATCAACTCAATCTGTTGCTGCGCGGCGGTGCAAAAACAGCGTTCAGCGTGCAGACCGGCGATCTGGCGGTGCTGGGTGAGATCAAATACGTCATCACGTTGGATGCCGATACCCTGATGCCGCGCGAAGCCGCGCGCCGCCTGGTCGCCACGCTCGCGCATCCGCTCAATCGCGCCGAGTTCGACCCGCGCAGCGGCGCCGTCAGCACCGGGTACACGTTGCTACAACCCAGCATCGAAATCACGTCCACCAGCGTCAACTGCTCGCGCTTTACGCGCATCTTTGCCGGCGATGTCGGCCTGGATTTGTACTCGCGCGCGGTGTCGAACGCCTACCAAGATTTGTTTGGCGAGGGCAGTTATGTGGGCAAGGGCATCTATGAAATTGACGCCTTCGAGCGCAGTCTCGCCGGGCGGATGCCGGAAAATGCGATCCTCAGCCATGATTTGATCGAAGGGATTTACGGGCGCGTCGGTCTGGTCACGGACATCGTCTTGTACGAAGACTATCCGCCCCATTACGCGGTGTATCTGCGCCGTTCCCGCCGCTGGATTCGCGGCGACTGGCAATTGTTGCCCTGGCTTTTGCCGCGTGTGCCCACGGCGGGCAAAGGCACGCTCCCCAACGATCTCTCCATCATCGGGCGCTGGAAAATTCTGGACAACTTGCGCCGCAGCCTGCTATCGCCCGCGCTGCTCGCGCTATTTGTGGCTGGCTGGCTGTGGTTGCCCGGCGCGCCGTGGGTGTGGACGCTCGTGGGCGCGCTGGCCCTCGCCGTGCCGGTGTTCACCAGTTTCGTGCTGGGACTGGCGCAAGTCGTCAGCGGCGCTCCCTGGCGACCGGTTTTCCGCGCGCTGCAAAGCGGCCTCGCGCGCTGGCTATTGGCGCTGACCTTCATCCTCTACGAGACCCTTCTCACGCTCGGCGGCGTCGTGACCACGCTCGCGCGCCTGTTCGTCACCCGCAAACATTTGCTCGAATGGACGAGCTACGCGGATACGATCCGCACCGCTTCCGGCGGTGTGACGTTGCAGCAGCAGTTCGCGGCGCTGTTGGCGTCCGGCGCGCTGGCCGGGCTGATTCTCTGGCGCAATCCCGCCGCGTTTTTCGCGGCGCTGCCGCTGTTGATCGCGTGGCTACTCGCGCCTAGGATCGCCGACTGGATCAGCCGCCCGTTGGACACCGCCCCCGCGCCGCTATCCGCCACCGAGACCATGCGGCTGCGCATGGTGGCGCGGCGCACCTGGTATTTTTTCGAGCAGTTCGTTGGCTCTGAAGACCACTGGCTGCCGCCGGATAATTTTCAGGAGTCGCCGCGTGGCATCGTCGCCCACCGCACCTCGCCGACTAACCTGGGGCTGCTCTTGCTTTCGACGTTGGCCGCGTATGATCTGGGCTACATCGGCCTGAGCGATGTCGCGGCCCGCTTGCGAGCGACATTTGACACCCTGGCCCAGCTCGAAAAATATCGTGGGCATTTTTTGAACTGGTACGATACCCGCTCCCTCGCGCCGCTGCCGCCGCGTTACGTTTCCACCGTGGATAGCGGCAATCTGGTCGCCTGTCTCCGCGCGCTGGGTCAAGGGGTGCAAACCTTGCGGCGTCAACCGGTCTGGCGGTGGAAGAGTTGGGAGGGGCTGCTCGATACCCTGAGCCTGTTCGATGATGTCGGGCGCGATCTACCCGCCGCAGCCGTCGCGCCGTTCCAGGCCACGCTGGCACACATGCGGCAGCAAATCATCGCCGCGCGCGACGCTCCTGAAGCCTGGCTGCCGCTGTTACAGCAGCTGCTCGGCGAGCAGTGGAACACACTCAACCAGGCGTTGATGACGCTCATCACCGCTAACGCTGGCGCATTGGACACGGACGCGCTCAACCTGCTCAATCTCGCGGCTGATCGCACACAGCATCATGTGTACAATATGCAACGCGAGCTCACGCAGCTCGCGCCCTGGCTCGCATTGTTGAGCCAACCGCCCGCGTTGTTCACGCGCGCCGACGGGCCACCTGCAATCCACACGGCCTGGCAAACGCTGTGCGCCGCCTTGCCCACTGCCCCGCTGCTCGAAGAGATTGACGCCGTCTGCACCACCGGACTGGCACACCTGCAAAGTCTCCGCGACCTGGCCGATTCTGATTCCGAAGCGCGTGACTGGTGTACGCACCTCGCGCAGACCTTATCCGCGGCCCGGCTGGTCGCTAACGAGTTGTTGCGCGATTTGCAAACTGTGGAGCAGCAAACCGCGCAGCACATCCAGACCATGGACTTTCGCTTCCTGTTCGATGAGCAGCGACAGTTGTTTCACATCGGCTACAACGCCACCGCCGAGCGGCTGGATAACAACTACTACGATTTGCTGGCCTCCGAAGCGCGCATCGCGAGCCTGGTCACCATCGCCCGGAACGAAGTGCCGCCCACGCATTGGCTGCACCTGGGGCGCCCGCTGACACAGGTAGACGGCGCCCGCGCGCTGCTCTCCTGGGGCGGCACGATGTTCGAGTATCTGATGCCCGCCCTGCTGCTACGCAATTACGACGGGACGCTGTTACAGCGCAGCTGTCTGGCCGCGGTGGATGGGCAAATCGCTTACGGCAAACACAAGCGCGTGCCCTGGGGCAGTTCCGAATCGGGCTATTATGCGTTCGATGCAGATCAGAATTATCAGTACCGCACCTTTGGCGTGCCGGGTCTGGGCTTCAAGCGGAATCTAACCGACGACCTGGTCGTTGCCCCTTACGCTTCGCTGCTGGCGCTGACGCTGCGCCCGCGCCAGGTGATGGAGAATATCGCCCGCCTGGAGGCGTTGCACATGCTGGGCACGCATGGCTTCTACGAGGCGCTTGATTTTTCGACCTCCCGCCTGGCGCTCGGCGAAACGCACGCCATCGTGCGTTCGCACATGGCGCATCATCAGGGCATGATCCTGCTCTCGCTGGTCAACTACTTGCACGATAACATCATGGTGCGCCGCTTCCACGCCGATCCGGTCGTGCGGAGCGTCGAATTGCTCTTGCAGGAAAAAGTGCCCTACGCTGCGCCCCTCGAAGTGGTGCAACCGGAAGACGAGCGGGCCACCCGCGAAGACCCGATTCGGCAGCAGGTCAACGCGACGCCGTGGAGCGTGGCGGCGCAGTCGCCCGCACCGCAGGTGCATTTCCTGTCGAATGGGCGTTATGGCGTGCTGATTACGAGCGCGGGGGCCGGCTTTAGCAACTGGCAAGACCTGGCCCTCACGCGCTGGCGCGCCGACACGACCCGCGAGGATAGCGGCGTTTGGATTTATGTGCAAGACCTGGAAAGCGGCGCGCTGTGGTCGGCCACCGCGCAACCGACAGGCGCAATGCCTGAGAGCCAAAGCGTGCAGTTCTATCCGCACAAGGCCGAATTTCGGCGCAGCGATTACGGCATCGGCCTGACGCTGGAAATCACCGTCGCGCCGGAAGACGATGTGGAGATACGCCGCATCTCGCTCACGAATCACACCGAGCGCGTCCGGCGCATCGCGCTCACCAGTTACGGCGAAATCATCCTCGCGCCGCAAGCAGCGGATGCGCGCCATCCCGCCTTCAACAAACTGTTCATCGAAAGCGCCTACCTGCCGGACGCGACCACGCTGCTCTTTTGGCGGCGACCCCGTTCGGCAAAAGAAACCCCCATCTACCTGGCGCACGCGGTAACGCTCTCGCCGGGACACCGCCTCACCGGCGCGTATGAGACCGACCGGGCGCACTTTCTGGGGCGCGGCCAAGCGTTGCGCGCGCCGGCGGCCCTGGGAGACCAGGGAGCGCTATCCGGCACAACCGGCGCAACGCTCGATCCGATCATGGCGCTCGGCCAGACCCTTGAACTGCAACCCCACGCTTCGGCGCAGGTGACTTTTATCACGCTGACAACGCGCTCGCGCGATCAGGCTGTGACGTTGGCGCAGCGCTATCAAGACCCGTCCACAATCGAGCGGGCCTTTGAGCAGGCGCGGGGGCGCGCTGAATTGGAACTGACGCAGCTCGAGCTGACGGTGGCAGAGCTGGAACAGATCGAGCAGCTCTTATCAGCCTTGATCTATCCACGAGCCGCCTTACGCGCCAACGCCGCCAGCCTCGCCGCGAATCGCAAGGGACAGTCGAGCCTGTGGCGCTTTAGCATCTCCGGCGATTATCCTATCCTGCTGGTGCGAATCAACACCACGGAAGACCTGACGCTGGTGCAACAGGCGCTCCAGGCGCATACCTACTGGCGCAAGCGCGGCATCCAGATTGATCTGGTCATTCTCAATCAGCAGGGGACGACCTACGGGCAAGAATTGCGCGGGCAACTCCAGCGCGTCCTCGTCCGTCACAATAGCGAAGATCAATTCAATCGGCGCGGCGGCATTTTTGCACTCTATGCCGATCAACTGAGCGACGCCGACCGGGCATTGTTGGAAACCGCCGCGCGCGTGGTGCTCGACGGGGCGCAAGGCTCACTCGCGCAGCACTTGCAGGCACTGCACACATCCGCACCGCCGCTGCCAGCCTTTGTAGCTATGCCGGGCGATGCCATGCCCGAAGCCACACCGCCGCTGGCGCGGCCCAACGATCTGGTCTTCGACAACGGCCTGGGCGGCTTTAGCGCCGACGGGCGCGAGTATGTGATGTACCTGGAGCCGGAACAGTGGACGCCCGCGCCGTGGATCAACGTGATTGCCAATCCCGATTTTGGTTTCACGGTGTCCGAAACCGGGGCGGGCACTACCTGGTTTGGCAACAGCAGCGAGAACCGGCTCACCCCCTGGTCGAACGATCCGGTCGCCGACCCGCCGGGCGAAGCGCTCTATTTGCGCGACGAAGAAACGGCTGAGGTCTGGTCGCCCACCCCGCTACCGTGTCCTGCCGCAGCACCCTATCTTATTCGACATGGCGCTGGCTATTCGATCTTTGAGCATCACAGTCACGGACTGGCCCAGCACTTGCGCCTCTTCGCAACGGCGGATGCGCCGGTGAAGGTGGTGGAATTGCGGCTCACAAACTTGTGGGCGCACACGCGGCGCATCACTGCGACGTTTTATGTCGAATGGGTGTTGGGGGTGGCGCGCGATACGGCGCAGTATGTCGTCTCCGAATATGACAGCGAGCATCAAGCGCTGCTGGCGCGCAATAGCTACAACGCTGAATTTGGCGAGCGCGTCGCGTTCGTTGCGGCGAGCCAGCCGCTCCACGGCTTAACGGCGGATCGCACCGAATTTCTGGGGCGTGGAGGCAGTGTGCGGCAACCCGCCGCGCTCGGTCGCATTGGCCTGGCGAGCGTCATCGAGCCGGGCCTCGATCCATGCGCCGCCCTGCAACTCCACATTGATCTGCAACCGGGCGCAACACAAACCGTCTATTTCTTACTCGGCGAGGGCGCGAATCGCGCAGAGGCCCTGCAACTGGTTGAGCGCTATCAACAGGCAGACCAGATGGCAGCATCCTGGGAACAGATGACCGCAGGCTGGGACAAATTGTTGGGGACGGTGCAAGTGCAGACCCCTGATCCGGCGATGAACCTGCTGCTCAACCGCTGGCTGCTGTATCAAACCCTGGTGTGCCGGGTGTGGGCGCGCGCGGCCTTCTATCAATCGTCCGGCGCGTATGGTTTCCGCGATCAGTTGCAAGATGTCATGGCGCTCGTCCATGCTGCGCCGGAACTCGCCCGCGCGTACATCGTACACGCCGCGCAGTTCCAGTTCGATGCCGGCGACGTGTTGCACTGGTGGCATCCGCCAGCCGGCGCAGGCGTGCGCACCCGGTATTCAGATGACCTGTTGTGGCTGCCGTTTGTCGTCGCCCACTATGTTACGGCGACCGGCGATGCAACGATCCTCGATGAGCGTATCCCGTTCCGCACCGGCGCGCCCCTGGAACCGGATGAGAACGAACGCTACGCTCAGTACGCGCTTACCACTGAGACCTATACGCTCTACGAGCATTGCCGCCGCGCCCTGGAGAAGGGCAGCACCGCCGGGGCGCATGGGTTGCCGTTGATGGGCAGCGGCGACTGGAACGATGGCATGAACCGGGTCGGCATCAAAGGGCGCGGGGAAAGTGTGTGGCTGGGTTGGTTCTTATGCGCGACATTGACCCGCTTTGCTCGGTTGTCCGAGGCCCGGGGCGGTGAGGCGCAGGCGGCGGCTTATCGGCAGCAGGCCGTTGCACTGGCGCAAGCCATCGAAGCGAGCGCGTGGGATGGCGCGTGGTACCGGCGCGCGTATTACGACGACGGCACACCGCTCGGCTCGGCGGCAAACCAGGATTGCCAGATTGATTTGATCGCGCAAGCGTGGGCGGTCATGTCCGGCGCGGGTGACCCGGAGCGCGCGACACAAGCGATGGAAGCGGCCGCCGAGCGGCTCGTGCGTTCAGAGGAGCAAATCCTGCTCCTGCTCACGCCGCCGTTCGATCAAACGCCGCGCGATCCCGGTTACATCAAGGGCTATCCGCCCGGCATCCGCGAGAACGGCGCGCAGTACACACACGCGGCGACGTGGGGGGTGTGGGCGTTTGCCGAACTCGGCCAGGGTGATCGCGCTGAAGCGCTGTTCCGACTGCTCAATCCGATCTATCACAGCGACACGCCGGAAAAAGCCGCGCGCTACAGGGTGGAACCGTATGTGATCGCCGCCGATGTGTACAGCGCAGCGGCACACGTCGGGCGCGGCGGCTGGACGTGGTACACCGGCTCCGGCGGCTGGCTGTACCGGGTGGGCCTCGAAGCGCTTCTAGGTATCCAGCGCAAGGGGCAGACGTTAGTCATCGAGCCGTGCATTCCGCAGACGTGGCCGGGTTATCAAGCGACCTATCGCGTGGGCGCAACGACTTTTCAGATCAGCGTGGAGAATCCAGCGGGCGTCCAACGCGGCGTTAAGCGCATCACGCTGGACGGCAACGTTTTGCACGACAACGCGATTCCGCTACTGGACGATGGGAATGAGCACCAGGTCACTGTGGTGCTGGGGAACGTCAGTTGAATGTAGCACAAACTTCAGTTTGTGTTCTGCCACACACAAACTAAAGTTCGTACTACATTTACCACACAAGTAATTCTGCTATTTGTGATTTGAGATTTTTGGAGGAGCAGTATGATACAGTACCCCCCTTCACAATTCGCTGCCTGGCCCTTTCGACGGGTCGTGTGGGCAACGCTCGTCCTCGCGGCGGTCGCACTGAGCTTCTGGCTGCTCTACCGGTTCTACCAGGTCATCTTTATCTTCTTTATCGCCATCCTCATGGGGACGGTGATCAGGCCACTGGTGACCTGGTAGCAGCGACGCGGCATTCACAAGGTAGCTGGGGTGCTGCTGGTCTACGGCCTGCTGCTCGCCCTGCTGGTGGGCTTCGTGCTGCTGCTCTTTCCGGTGATTGTTGAGCAAAGCATCACGATCACCGCCGCAGTGCCGGGCTATTACGAGAATCTGCACGTGTGGCTGGGGAGCTATCCCAATCAATTCATCGTGCAATTAACCACATTCCTCCCGGAGACGCTGCCCAGCCTGGGGTTAGTGGAGCAAACCGGGTCGGAAATGATTGCTTCCGCCGGGCAAGCGTTGGGGTATGTGACCGGGGCGGTTGAGGGCGTCTTCTTTGCCATCGTCATCCTGTTGCTGACGTTTCACTGGACGCTGGATGGGCCGCGCGCGCTGCAAGCGTGGTTGCTGCTGCTGCCCAAGGATCGGCGCGAGAGCATGAGCGACTTGATTACGGCCATGGAAACTACGGTAGGTTTCTATATTGCCGGGCAAGGCGTCCTGTGCCTGGTGATCGGCTTGCTATCGCTGGTGGCCTATTTGCTCATCGGCCTGCCCAACGCCCTGGTGCTGGCGCTCGTGGCGGGTGTGCTAGAGGCCGTGCCGATGATAGGGCCGCTGCTGGGGGCCATTCCAGCGGCAGTCGTAGGCCTCTCCATCGCGCCGGCCAAGTTGGTCTGGGTCGTCCTCGCCTCGGTGGTGATCCAACAGCTGGAAAACAGCCTGCTGGTGCCGCGCGTCATGCGGAAGGCCGTCGGGGTCAACCCGTTCGTTTCGCTGCTGGCGTTGTTCGCATTTGGCTCTTTGTTCGGCATTGCCGGCGCGTTGATGGCAATTCCCATCGCGGCGATGCTCCAGCTCTTGCTCAATCGCTTCGTCTTTGGGCCGGAGGCGGAGGAGACTTCGGGCCGCGATGCTGCCAGCCGGCTGCGCTATGCGGCGCAAGACCTGGCGCAAGACCTGCGCAAGCAGGCGCGGCTCACCAAAGACGGCTCAACCCTCAAAATCGCGCAGATTGATCAGGTGATGGATGAAATCGAGACCCTCACCACCGACCTGGACGCTTTGCTGGCCCAGAGTCAGCCAGGAGGTGCGCCATGACCAGACAACTGGCGCGGTTCGGTGCGGCAGTGCTGACCACGTTGTTGGCGCTGATTGCGCTGTGGCAATTCCGTGGGGTCGTCATTTATGTGTTGCTCTCGCTCGCGCTGGCGGCCGCGCTGCACCCAGTGCTAAATCGCCTGGTCAAGGGACGCCTGGCAGTGCGCGGGGCCTGGCTGCTCCTCTATCTGGTGGCGTTGGGCGGCAGCGGCTTCTTGCTCTTCTCCACCGGCGATACCATCATCAACGAAATCCAACAGCTGGCCCGCACAGTATCGGCGCAGGATGTGTGGCAGTTACCACCCTGGCTGGAAGGCAGCGCGTTCCAACTGGACTTGGTGGCGCGACTGCCATCGCCGAGCCAGCTCTTCGCAGCCGTTACCGGCGACCAGGGGCAGCTGGTGCTGCCGACCCTCCTCGGCGTGACGCAGGGGTTGGGCAGCGTGGTGAGCGGGGCGCTCGTTGTGCTGCTTTTGAGCCTGTATTGGAGCAGCAATCAAATCCATTTTGAACGGCTCTGGCTTTCGCTGCTGCCGGCGGAACAGCGCAAGCAGGTGCGGGATATTGTGCGGACGATTGAGCAGGACATTGGCGCTTACCTGCGCGGTCAAGTGGTTCAAAGCCTGCTGGTTGGGCTACTCTTCGGCGTGGGCTACTGGCTGCTGGGGTCGCCCTATCCGGCGCTCCTGGCATTGACCGGCGCGCTGCTCTGCCTGATTCCCGTGATGGGCGCACCCTTGGCGCTGCTGACGCCGGTGCTGGTGGGGCTGCTGACCAGTGTGCAGGTGAGCTTGTTGACCGGCTGCTACACGCTCGCCGTTTTGATAGCCGTGGAGCTCTGGGTCAAACCGCGCCTGTTCAAGCGTGATTTGCATAATCCCATGTTGACCGTGCTCCTGCTCGTCGCCCTGGCCGATGTCTTCGGGCTACTCGGCATCCTGGTCGCGCCGCCGTTGTCCATCGTCTGCCAAATCCTGTGGCATCGCCTGGTCAGCCATCGCGCGGCAGCCGGGACTGCGAGGCGACTGCCAGATCTCCAGGAGCGGCTGGCGCGGGTGCAGGCGACTATCGCAGGGATAGATGAACCGCCGCCCTTAGTGACCAGCACCGTAGAGCGGCTCACCCAACTGCTGGAGCAAGCGGAACCCCTCCTGCAAACCGGAGAGACACAGTTACATTAAATGACTCTACTTGAAAAAAGAAAAAATTCACCACAGAGAGACGGAGAGTGCAGAGAATTCTTTATTTTCACTTGTCTACCGTACATTTTCCAAGTGCATTCAGTTTTAGCCACGAATTAGCATGAATTTTACGAATTTCTTATTGTTTTCGGGTTAATTCGAGTGAATTCGTGGCAAAAATCTACAAGTGTACGGTAGCAAAATTTTCACTTTGATAAAGCTTATTTTTGCATCCAAGCTATCCATTTTATCCAGTAAAAAATCTCTGTGTCCTCTGTGCCTCTGTGGTAAAAAATCTAGTTTTTCAGTAGCCTCACTAATGACTCCCCTGCAAAAAGGTAAAAATCCGATTTTTTCCACACATGACCTACTACATATAGGGAATCCTAACGCAAAAAGCCTACATCTAGTATCAGATTTCTAAAAAATCGGATTTTTAGGAGTTATTTCAGCAGAGTCACTAATAGGTCGCTAAGAACCATGAAAAAGAAACTGAACATCCCCAGAATCGGCAAACCGGCAGCGGCGCTCTGGCAGCGAGGCGTCCGCGACGCGCAGCGGCTGAATGCGTGCACCTACGGCTGGTTAGGAATAGTGTTAGGCGCAGCCCAGGCCGCGCTCCGTCCCGAAACGGGCATTATGGCTGCGGCGATTGCTTACTACGCGCTGCTCTCCCTTTTCCCCATCACGCTTTTGAGCATCGCGATTGCCAGTTTCAGCCTCGGCCCGGTGATTGAACAACAGCTCATCATTCAAAGGCTAGAGTTTATCGCGCCCGCCCTGGGCCAGTTGTTGGGCGATAACATCAATGCCATCATCCAAACGCGCGGGCCTGTCACCGGCGTCGCCCTGGTGGGGTTGATCTGGTCAGCCTCCACCGTCTTTTATACGCTCACGCTCACCCTGAACGAAATATGGGGCATCAAACGCCGGCGCGCAGTCTGGAAGCGCCGGGGGCTGGCCTTGTTATTTGTCCTGACCTTCGTCGGCCCGGCGCTCTTCCTGGTGGCATTTGCCGGCAGCATGATTGCGGACCTCCGCCCCTGGCTACCGGACTCCTGGCTCTGGATTAAGGGCGGCATCAGTCTGGCGCTGGCGCTCGTGCTCGATATCGCTGCGTTTATGACGCTCTACCTTCTGCTCCCGCACGGCGGGGCTACCTGGCGGGAGCTCTTGCCCGGCGCGATTGGGGGCGGCCTGCTCTGGGAGCTGGCGAAGAAAGTATTCCTGTCATTTGTCGCCACCTACATCTCCGTCTCGAACCTGGTCTATGGTTCAGTTGCCGCCATCATCGCCTTCCTGACCTGGGCCTATCTGACCAGCCTCATTTTTCTCTTTGGCGCTTACCTGAGCGCGGCTACTTACCGGCGCAAACAACAACAACGAGAAACAGCGGACCCAATACCCGTCCTTGAAGTTGGCCCAGGTAAGTTGCAGGGAATGTGAATGCTCCGCATCCGGTGGAGCAGACCTTGACTCACGCCAGTTGAATGTGGAGCTAAAAATCCACACTACACCAATGACGATTAATGCGGTTACATCTATACTGGTAGCTATCTGATAAATTTAGGAGAATACGATGAAAATCAAAATTTTAACATTTTTGCTCATCATGTCCATAGTGTTTGCCACAGCGAGCAACCCCGCGTCCAACGTCGCGGCCAGCCTCAGCGCTGAGCTGCCTGATTTAGGCGCCGCGGCAAGCTTTGTGGGTCTGGCAGGTTCGACATTCACCAATACCGGCTCCGGCGTCTATTATGGGAATGTGGGGGTCAGCCCTGGCGACGAAGTCATCGGCTTTCCTCCCGGCGAAGTTAGAAATGGCGCCATCCATGCCGCTGACGGGATTGCGCTACAGGCGCAGATTGACGCCCTGACAGCGTACAACAACCTGGCAGGTAGACTCTGCAATAGTGATTTGACGGATCAAGATTTGGGCGGTATGACGCTCCAACCCGGCGTCTATTGTTTCGATACATCCGCGCAGTTGACGGGCGATCTCGTGCTGGATGCGCTGGGTGATGCCAATGCTGTCTGGGTTTTCCAAATTGGAAGCACCCTCACAACCGCTTCCGGCGCGTCTGTTGATATAATCAATGATGGGCAGGCGCTCAACGTGTTCTGGCAAGTCGGCAGCTCGGCGACGCTCGGTACCACTACGCGATTCAGTGGAAATATTGTCGCAGATCAAAGCATTTCTTTGGATACCGGCGCGGGTTTGCTGGGTAGAGCGTTGGCGCTCCATGGCGCAGTGACTATGGACACAAATGGCTCGCCCCCCATCACTAACACGCCGGCTTATACTTTGACGGTCAACATTATAGGCCAGGGAAGCGTGACACCAGCGCCCTTCACCACTGTGCCTTATATCTTCGTCGAGGGCACAGTGATCACCCTCACCGCAACATCAGATATGCACTGGTACTTTGTCGGCTGGTCGGGCGACCTGAGCGGAACCATCAACCCCACGCAGATAACCATGGACGCCAACAAAGCTATCACGGCCACGTTCAAAATGAACCTCTACCTCCCGCTAGTACAGAGAAACAGTAACCCCTAATCTGAACGTGTAGATAAAAGTCCACAGAACACCGATGCTATTGCGCCTCTAAAGAGGTATGCTAAGAGTAATCAAAAGGCAAAAACTCGGTTCATGTTTAAGGTAAGAGAGGGTCGCATGGGTACGCAATTCACTCGTCACAACGGACGGGGGTTAGCATTACACAGCGTGATCGCCGTACTGTTTGGGCTGGCGACGTTCCTGTCAGACGACTCTCTAACCACACTGACGCTGTTGTTTGGCATCTATGCACTGGCAAACGGTCTCTGGGCGCTCATCACAAGCTGGCTTGACCACAACAATCTCAATCATAGATGGACGTTCCAGGTCAAAGGACTGACAGGAATTGCCATTGGGGGATTCGCCAGCCTGCGCCCAAACAGCACAGCACCGGTGCTGTTTTCTTTTATTGTTGTCTGGGCGCTCCTAACCGGCATATTAGAGGCTATCACGGTGTTTGAATTGCGCGATGTCGTCGAACGCGAACAGCGGAGAGCCTGGAATAGTCTAATCAGACGCCAAGCGCTTTGGGACAATCCGAGCGAGCGCAAGATACAGCGCATGCGCTGAAAGGCGCAGATACAAATGGATGCTGGGCGCGCTAACGCTCGCGGAGCGTTAGCCATCATCAATAGGGCAGCTTATTTCAACGACCAGGAGGGTCACAATGAACAAGGATATTTTTGAAGGCAAGTGGAAGCAAGTGCAAGGGCAGGTTAGAGAGTGGTGGGGCAAGCTCACTGATGACGACGTGGAGCGTATCGGCGGCAAGTATGACCAATTTGTCGGTACGATTCAGGAAAAGTATGGCTATACTCGCGAACAAACCGAAGCCGAAATTGACAAGCGCATGGCGGAGCATGAAGCCAAAGAAAAAGAGGCGGAAGCCAATCGCCAGGTAATAGCGGGGGAAACCCAACCAACAGAAGCAGACATGAACCCGCACGTAGCTATATATGATCCCGACATGCCACCGATGGCCTTCCCACCCCTGTCAATGTAAGCGCCCTGTTCTTGCGGTTGAATGAAAATGTAGCGTAAGCCTCTGGCTTGCGCTAACCACAAGCCAAAGGCTTGTTATACGTCTATTTTCAAAGGGGATACAGATCATGAACATATTAATTTACCTTATCGTGGCGGCAGGTATCGGCTGGGTAGCAACAGAAATCATGCGTGATCGCTCAAATCTGCTGCTCAACATCGTCGTGGCTGTTGTCGGCGCATTCCTGGCCGGGTACTTTCTAAGCCCCATCTTTGGGGTGGGAACCATCAACGATACGATCACCGTTCCCACGATGCTGGTCACGCTGCTGGGGGCTATCATTCTGCTGGCGATTGTCCGGCTCTTCCGCGGGCGACGGCGGCGCTAACCGTAAGGTCGCTCTAAGAAGCTGACCAGCATTCGAGTGAGTAACCCAAGTTGCTACCTTACATCTTTCGCTAAGTCAATAGGCTATTCTAGGACCACGAGGGGCTGGTAGTGGCGGCTTAAGCTGCTTTTTACGCCACTGGAACGCCTAAAGCCGTCACTACAAACCCTAGGTGGCAAGCCTGTTTTAGTAAGAATTTACACACATTTTGAACATAGATGACGACCCACTAACGACTTTTGGGAAGCCAATTGTAGTCTGCTGTGGGTGGTCAATGTCCAACAGGTAGCAACTTGGGTGAAATAATAATTTGCATTATGCTGAGCCCTACAAGGAGGCAACATGACTATCAACCAACCGCTCACTGAACTTTCTGTAGATCGCCGCGAGGAAACCGTGACCACACAACAGCCGGGATACGCGGCAACGGAACAAGTGACCCGCGATGTTGCCGCTGAGCGGCGGCAAGGGTTTTCTATGGCCGTCCAGATTATCTGGGGCGTGCTAGGGCTGTTGGAGATTTTGTTGGGACTGCGCTTCATATTGAAGCTCATTGGTGCCAATACCATCAGCGGCTTTGCCCAGCTCATTTACGGGATTACGAACCTGTTCGTAGCACCGTTTGACCTATTGGTAGGGACGCCTGCAAGCGGGGGAATGGTGCTTGAAGTGACGACCTTCATTGCGATGTGCATCTATGCGCTGATCTTTTGGGGCATCGTGTATGTCATCCGCATCGTTGCGGAGCGCCCCAGTGCGCGCACGCTCACGCGCTCCACGCGAGAACAGACCAACGCGGGCGTCGAGCGCACGACCCACACGACCCAAAGCAGTTAAGCGCCAGGCCGTGTTACAACGAACCATTCCAATGATTCAAATTACCATCACATAACTAAGGAGAAAATAGCATGAATACGTCAGATCAAAATTACGAGAACGGCGCCAGTCAATTGGGAAACTTTTTGGCCGGGTTTCTGTTAGGGGGCTTGTCCGGGGCAGCAACGATGCTGTTGTTGGCGCCACAATCCGGTAAAAAGACCCGCGCCAACCTGCAGCGCAAGGGCATCAAAGTGCGCAATCAAATGGTCAAGGGTGTGGAAGACGCAACGGCGCAAGTACGCATCAAAGCCCGCCAGATCACGGACAATGTACAGGAGCACGCGGAAGACCTACAGCAACGCGGCCAAGATGTGATTGATGAACAGCGGGATCATTTGAGCCAAAGTCTCAAAGATTTGGGGGAAGCCGTCCATACCTAATCATGTAGGGGCGCTTCGCAGGGCGGCAAAGCAATCTCGTTCGTGCTTTAGATTGCGCCGTTCGGAGACGAACGGCGCAATAACAAAGATTGAATAGTTACATATCACTAACACTCATTGAAAGGAGAACTACCATGTTGTGGACAATTATCATCATTCTATTGGTACTGTGGTTGCTCGGCTTTTTCGGGCCGCGCGTATCTTCCAGCTTCCCTAAAATCGGCAATGGCGTTCACACGCTGATCGTCATTGTGGTCATCCTCGTCATCTTGAACCTGCTTGGCGTAATATAACTGTAATCACTGAATCAATGTCATTAAGTTTAACCTACAGACCTGGCAAGTTTGAAAGGCTTAACGCTAGAGCAAACTCTTGTTCACCAATAAAATACTACTAACCACAGTTGCTGCGAAACCTGCCAAGTCTTAACTTAATGACATTGATCTCGGAATAAGGAAAGGAACTGAAAAATGAGACTCAACGCACCTAAAGTTGCCACTTTTTGGATTGCCGTGGTACTTGCAACGCTGGGATTTCTTGCTTCGCAAGGGATCATTGCCAGCCTGTCCATCTACGCGGTATGGTTACTGGTAGCCGGATTTGTACTCTTAGCCCTCGGATGCTTGATGAAAAATCTGTAATCTGTTCTAAGGGCCGTTTGAAGGCCGCCCACTAACGCTGCATGCAGTGTCAGTGGGCGGCCTTGTTCATTGTTTCAGTGGCAAATCACGTTGCACATCCCCCATCTCCACCCGCCAGGTGGGATAGGCGAAGTGAATGTCCGGCTCGGCGGCGAAGGCGGTGAGAATCTCCTCCCATATCGTGTGCTCCGTACCGCGCCGTTGACGGGGACGGCACAGGTAGCGCAAGGTGAGCAGGATGCCGAACTCGCGCCCGCGCGTGTAAACCGCCGGGGCGAAGTTGTTGTAGAAGATCAGGTATTCGCGCACCTCCTCGCGCAAGTGCCGTTCCGCCTCGGCGGCGGCCTCGTGCGAGTGCGGCTCGGCAATCTGCAAGAGGATGGCCTTAGCCTTGCGCCAATCGCTATCGAACGTGAGCCGCACGGGGATCTCGTTCCACACGTAAGCAAAGCCGCGCGTATAATTCGCCAGCGGCTCGCGGAAGACCATACCGTTGGGGATGTGAACAACCCGCCCGGTGCTCTGGTCAGCATCCACCCAATTGGTGATTTCGAGAATAGTGAACTGGAACCAGCGAATATCCACCACATCCCCGGCCCACGTCCCAATCTGAATGCGATCCCCCACCCCGAAGGGATGCCGCCAGATAATGAACAGCCAGCCGGTAAAGTCCACAAACAGCTCGCGCAACGCCACCGCCAAACCAGCGGAGGCCAACGCGATGAAGGTCGCCAGCGATTGCAACCCTTCCAGCCAGAGGATACCCAAAGATACTACAACAAACACCACGGCAAAGTAGTGCAACGTCTTCTGCCAGCGATAGCGAGTGACCGGGTCATGGCGTTTGCTCCACAACAAACGTAGCCCCAGCCAGGTGAAGAGCCACACGCCAACAATGATGAAAATCGAAATCGCCAGACGCCACTGCACCTGCGTCCCCAACTGCTCGCGTAACCCCTGTACTATTTGTACCCAACCTTCGCCCATACCCCCCCCCGCCCACGCCCAACCTTTGCAAAACCTTGCGAAGGTTTACATACAACTTAGCTACCCCCGCATATCTAAAACGTAATCCTATGCCCAAAAAAGTGTTTGCATAACCTTCGCAAGGTTGAAGCAGCTGACACTTTATTACTGAATCCAGTGTATCGCGGGTCAAGCAAAAGTCAAAAGGTTGCCCGCCCCGGCATTCCTGCTGTACTTGTAGCGCAACGCCCCCACGCAGAAATAATCCTGTGGCTTCCAAACTTCCACCGGCGCGCAAAGACGCGGGAATGACACACAGATGGACTACGTTTCCCCACTGGACAGAACCCCCAATCCCGGTATACTTGGAAACAGCAGTCGCTGATTCGCTGATTTGCAGATTTTTTTTAAGGAGGCACTATGACCCACAAATCCTATCCTGGTCGCGGCAAGGTCGCCATCGTGCGCACCAGCCCGCAGACCGTGCTCGAAGATTACGCCCGGCTCATGGAGCTGGCCGACTATCGCACCATCCTGCCGCAGCAACACAAAACGCTGCTCAAGATCAACATCTCGTGGCAGACCTGGTATCCCGCCTGCTCCACCACCCCCTGGCAGCTCGAAGGCGTTATCCGCAAGCTGCAAGCCGATGGCTACACCGACCTCGTCGGCGTCCACAACGATACCGTTGTGGTGGATACCGGCGACGGCGAGCGCAACAACAAGCAGAAGTACGTCACCGATAAGTATGGCGTCCCCTGCACCTACATTTACAAGCCGGAGGCCAAATGGGTGCCCTACCAGCCCAAAACACCCTTTCTCGTGCTGGATAGCATCTACCCCGAAGGCGTCACCATCCCCGAAGTGCTGATTGGGAACAACATCATCCAAATGCCGACGGTGAAGACCCACGTCTTCACCACCATCACCGGTGCGATGAAAAATGCCTTTGGCGGCCTGCTAGGCCGCAAGCGGCACTGGACGCACAGTGTCATCCACGAGACACTGGTGGATTTGCTGATGATCCAGCAGGACATCCACTCCGGCCTGTTCGCCGTGATGGATGGCACGTTTGCAGGCGACGGCCCTGGCCCCCGCGCGATGCACTGGCACGAGAAAAACATCCTCATGGCCTCAGCCGATCAGGTGGCGATTGACGCGGCCTCCGCCATGCTCCAGGGTTTCGACCCGATGGCGATTCCCTTCCTCCGCATCGCGCACGAGCTGGGTCTGGGCGTGGGCAACCCACAAGACATCGAGTTCGTCGGCGATGTGGACGCTGCCGGCGAGCGTTGGGACTTCATCCAGGAAGACACCTTCGCCAGCCGGGGACAAAAGGCCATCTACCACGGCGCACTCAAGCCCTTCGAGGAGCTGCTGCTACGTGGGCCGATTGTGCCCTGGTCGTACTTCGCCAGCAACTTCTACCACAACGTCTACTGGTACCCGGTGGTGGGGCGTAAGCGCGTCCAGGCAGCACTGGAGACCCCCTGGGGGCAGCTCTTCAACAGCTACGGCGCGGATGCCGGGCTTGAAGGCGCAGTGCTCCCCAGCGTCGAGACCAAAACCGTCCTGCAAGGCGCAGCCTTCGCCGGCGGCGCGCTCCTGGGCCTCGGCGGGCTGGCCGCCCTGCTCAAAAACAAACCGGGCAAATAGCAAATCGCAAATCTCATTCGCTGATTCACTCACAAAATGTTACCGAATCGTAACTACTCAGCCTTGTCATTGCGAGCCACGTCTCCGTGGCGTTCATTCGTCTGCGAATGGCACAATCTCAACTATGAACAAGATTGCGCCGTTCGCTTGCGAACGGATGCCGCAGACAGCTCGCAATGACAGATAAAGTCTGAACCTGAGTCGTTACACCGAATCTACAATATAGCCCTAAGAATGAGCTAAAGTTCGCGTTACACTTCTACACAGATTTGAGATTTGTTGATTTGAGATTTGCAGATTTTCTAAGGAGATCGCCATGGGATTCTTTCTCGCCTTTATCCTGAGCCTGCTCCCCACCCTGCTGTACACCTGGCTGCTGTGGTGGCTAGATCGCTACGAAAAAGAACCCTTCATCCTGCTCGTCCTGGCCTTCGTGTGGGGCGCAATCCCGGCAGTGATCCTATCCATCATCTTTGAGCTGCTCTTTGATATACCCATCGTGGCGCTAGGCTCGCCCCAACTGGTCACAGAACTGCTCGGCGCATCCGTCTCTGCACCGCTGATCGAAGAGAGTGCCAAAGCCGGCAGTCTGTTACTCATGGTCGCCATGCTATGGATTTTCAAGTACGGCGAGATAGACGGCCCGCTCGACGGCCTCATCTACGGCGGCATGGCCGGGTTCGGCTTTGCGATGGTTGAAAACTTCTTCTACCTGCTCGGCGCATACATGGAAGGCGGCGTGTTCGGTACTTTCTTCCTGGCTTTCCTACGCGCCGGACTCTTTGGCCTCAACCACGCTATGTACACCGGCTTTACCGGCGTGGGCATCGCCCTGGCCCTACATAGCAAGCAACTGTGGAAAAAACTACTCTTTCCTGTGCTAGGATTTGCGCTAGGCGTGGGCGCACACGCTCTGCACAACGCCTTCGCCACCGTCTGGGGCTACGTCACCGGCGACATCCCCCTGCTGCTCGCAGTTATCGCCGATTGGGGAGGCGTGCTGGTGCTGCTTGTCGTAGCCGTGTGGGCGCTCTACCACGAACGGCAGCAAATTCACCGCTACCTGCACAACCACGTCCAAAACGGCCATTTGAGCAAAGCCGGGCAGCAACTGCTGCTCTCGCCGCGCCGCCGTTGGGGGGCGCGCATCCAAGCACTCTTCGCGGGCGATCTCCAACGCTGGCGTGACCTGGGGAAGTTCTACAACCTCGTCACCAAAGCCGCCTTCGCCACCCACCGGCTGGAGCAAGGCCGTCCGCATGCCCAGACTGACCTCACCCAATATGAGGCGCGGCTCGCCCAAGTACAAAAACGGCTGGCATGACCGCTATCCTGACGACCAGCCTGCTCTGGCTCGGCGGCTACGCGCTACTCTTCCGCCTGCTGGATCGCTATCGCCGCATCACCCCAGCGCGTGCGCTGACCGGCCTGCTCTGGGGCGCACTGCCCGCCTTTGGACTGGCTTACGCGCTGGAAGGCCTAGTGTTCGGCATCACACGCGCGTGGCTCGCGCCCGTGATCGAGGAAATCGCCAAAGGGCTGGGATTACTGTTGACACTACATTTCTGGCGCCGCGACCCGCCCAGCCCACTCACCGGCCTGCTCTGCGGCGCTTGGATTGGGCTGGGCTTTACGCTTGCCGAAACCGTCCTGCACACCACCGCTGGCTATGCCGCGCTGCCCTGGCTGCAAACTTTCCGCGGGGCCGTCGCCCGCGCGGGCGTCTTCGGGCTGAACCATGCACTTTACACCGGTGCGCTGGGGTTGGGACTTGCTCACGCGGATAGCGCGCACCGCGCCGGGTGGGCGTGGCTGTGGCGAGCGACCGGAGCCGCTCTCAGCGTGCTGGCGCACGGCGGGCACAACCTGCTCGCCACTGTGGCAGGCAACCGGGGCAACTTCTATGCACTGTTACCAGCCCTCCTCTTCGTCACGCTGGCTGGCTGTGCATTCATCGCTTGCATCGCCGCCTTCTTATGGGAAGGGCAGCAAGTTACACGCTACGCCCGCCGTCTGTGCGAGCACGGACAGCTCGACAAGGCCGAGCTGTCCGTGCTGACCTACGCCACCCTGCGCGGCGTCACCCGCTGGACGGCACTGTTCAGCGGCAAGCCGGGACACTGGCATGACTTGGGCGCATACTACCGCGCGTTCGACCGGGCCGCGTTCACCTGGGCGCAACCCCGGCGCCACCGTGCGCTCTGGAAAGAGCAGCACACGCGCTGGCTCGAGATCCGCGTGCAGCTGAACACCCATGGACAAGGAGTAATTGCATAATGCTAGCAAAAATCACAAGTGCAGCTGTCTTGGGATTGGATTCCGTCCCCATCGAAGTGGAAGTAGATGCCGGACGCGGCATGGCCTCGCTCACCATCGTGGGACTGCCCGATGCCGCCGTGCGCGAGAGCAGCGAACGAATGCGCGCCGCCATCCGCAACAGCGGCCTCAACTTCCCCGGCAACCAGCGTATCACCATCAACCTCGCCCCCGCCGATTTGCGCAAGGAAGGCCCGGCCTACGATCTCCCCATCGCCGTCGGCGTGTTGACCGCCACCGGGCAGCTACCGCCCGCCGCGCTGGAACACGCCATCGTCATGGGCGAGCTCTCGCTCGATGGCGCGCTGCGCCATGTGCGCGGCGTCCTGCCCGTAGCTGATATGGCCCGCCGCCAGCAGTTGACCGAGCTCTACGTCCCCGCTGTGGACGCCCCCGAAGCCGCGCTCATCCCCGATGTGCAGGTCTACCCGGTGACATCATTGCAGGCACTCGTGGCGCATCTACAAGGCTTCGAGCGCATCACCCCGTTGCCCTTTGTGGCGCGGATGGCCCCGCAACCACCGCCGCCCGTTGTAGATTTCGCCGAAATCCAGGGCCAGGAGCACGCCAAGCGCGCGCTCGAAGTCGCCGCCGCCGGTGGACACAATCTAATGATGATCGGGCCGCCAGGGGCGGGCAAAACCCTCATGGCACGCGCGCTGCCCGGCATCCTGCCGCCCCTCTCGCTGGAAGAAGCGCTCGAAGTCACTCGCATCTACAGCGTCTCTGATATGCTCCCTGCCGATACCCCGCTCATCCAGCAGCGGCCCTTCCGGTCGCCGCACCACACCATCAGCAACGCCGGGCTAGTGGGCGGCGGCAACTGGCCGCGCCCCGGCGAAATCAGCCTCTCCCATCGCGGCGTGCTCTTCCTCGACGAGCTGCCGGAGTTCAACAGCCGCGTGCTCGAAGTGATGCGCCAACCGATGGAGGACAAGCTCGTCACCATCAGCCGCGCGCAAGGCAGCTTCACCTTCCCGGCCAACTTCACGCTGATCTGTGCGATGAATCCATGCCCATGCGGTTATTTCGGGGACAACGAACGCGCCTGCACCTGCTCGATGGGCATCATCCAGCGGTATCGCAAACGGATCTCCGGCCCGCTGCTCGACCGGATTGATATTCACATTGAAGTTCCCCGCGTCTCCTACGAGAAACTGAGCTCGGCGCGACGCAATGAGACATCCGCCACACTCGCGGCACGCATCGCCGGGGCGCGCGAACGGCAACATGCGCGGCTTGCCGCCAACCCGGCGCTCGTCTGCAACGCCGATATGGGGCCGGCGGAGATCCGCCAGTTCTGCGCGCTGCGCGAGGATTCGCAGGCGCTCATGCGCGCCGCCATGCGGCAGATGCACCTGAGCGCGCGCGCCTATCACCGCATCCTCAAAGTCTCCCGTACCATCGCCGATCTCGAAGGCGTGGCCGACATCCAGGCGCATCACCTGGCGGAGGCGTTGCAGTATCGCACGCGGGTATTGGAGGCTTGAAAAGGCCAAATTTCGCTGCCTGAGCCTGTCGAAGGCTTCCCCTTCGGCAAGCTCAGGGAACGCCTTAT